>JAEETH010000136.1 GCA_016290215.1 Bacteroidales bacterium | reverse complement strand
CCCGCGAGAAATATGACGAGAAAGCCCAAACCGTCGGCGTGCTTGCCGAAACCAACGAGGACATCCGCTCGTTGAAAGAGTTGACCATGTACGGCCTCAAAGGTATGGCCGCCTACTTGGAACACGCCGCTCGCCTTGGCCAAACCGATGGCGACATCAATGAGTTCATCCTGCAAACCCTTGGCCAATTGGTGACCTGCAACGATGCCAATGAACTCACCGCTCTTGTCCTGAAAACTGGCGAATGGGGCGTGAAGGCGATGGCCCTGCTCGACAAAGCCAATACGACCGCTTACGGCAACCCAGAAATCACCGAGGTGAATATTGGCGTGGGCAACCGTCCAGGTATTCTCATCAGCGGCCACGACCTCAACGACATTGAGCAGCTTTTGGAACAAAGCAAGGACGCTGGCATCGACATCTACACACATAGCGAGATGCTGCCTGCACATTATTACCCCAAACTCAAGAAATACAGCCACTTGAAAGGCAACTACGGCAACGCTTGGTGGAAACAACGCGAGGAATTTGAAAATTTCAACGGCCCCATTCTGTTCACCACCAACTGCATCGTGCCGCCTGCGGCCAATGCCACATACAAAGACCGCGTGTTCACCACCAACAGCACGGGTTTCCCAGGTTGGAAGCACATCCCCGCTGATGCCAACGGCAAAAAGGATTTCAGCGAAATTATCGCTTTGGCCAAGACCTGCCAAGCCCCTAAAGAGATTGAGACGGGCAAGATTATAGGCGGTTTTGCCCACGAACAGGTGTTTGCCCTTGCCGACAAGGTAGTAGAGGCCGTGAAAAGCGGTGCCATCCGTAAGTTTGTGGTGATGGCGGGCTGCGACGGTCGTATGAAGAGCCGTGAATACTACACTGAATTTGCCAAGGCCTTGCCCAAGGATTGCGTCATCCTCACGGCAGGTTGCGCCAAGTACAAGTACAACAAACTTGGCTTGGGCGACATCAATGGCATCCCGCGCGTGTTGGATGCGGGACAGTGCAACGACAGTTACTCGCTTGCACTCATCGCATTGAAACTGAAGGAAGTGTTCGGCTTGGACGATGTAAACCAATTGCCTATCGCCTATAACATCGCTTGGTACGAGCAAAAGGCTGTCATCGTTCTGTTAGCCCTGCTCAGCCTCGGTGTGAAGAACATCCACCTTGGCCCGACCTTGCCTGCTTTCCTTTCACCAAATGTGGCCAAAGTCTTGGTCGAAAACTTCGGCATTGGCAGAATTAGTACGGTTGAGAAAGATATGAGAATGTTTGGAATTTAACGCTTCTTGTAGCCTTTCCCATCTTTTGTGATAAGGCCCTCGCTCACCATCTCCGAGAGGACACGGCTGAGTGAGGGTCTTGTTGCGCCAAGTTGTTCGGCAGCGGCGGCCACGGAAGTGATGCTGCCGTTGGCTTCGACGTATTCGATGACGCGGTTGCGAAGGCTGTTGACGGCAAAGGTGCGCATTTTTCGGCTCAGGAAACGGCCTCGCTCGGAAAGGACTTCAAGGAAGGAACGCAATACGGTCGGCTCCTGCTGCATAAATTCGAAAAAAGCCTCACGGTTGATGTGCCACACGGCGCAATCGGTGAGTGCGGTGACTTCCACAGGGACGACATTATTGTTGGCAAACAGAAACGCTGGAGCCAGCAGCATAGGGGCTTTCAGGTGGTCGACGAGCACCTCACGGCCTTCCTCACCCATCATTCGTGCCTCGGCCTGACCCTCGACAAGTACCATCAGCGCACGGCAAGGGTCACCCGGGTTGAGCATACGCCTTCCAGCAGAATATTCCTGTCGGCGACAAGGACTTTCGAGCAGACGCTCCAAGGATTCATCGCTGCATCCTGCAAAGAGTTTGACACGTTTCAGTTCTTCCATAATAGTATTTTTTCAGCGCAAAAATACGGAAAAAAGTGCTTAAAACCAAAGTTTTTGATAATCTAACTGCCGCAAGGGTTTTCATGCCTTTGGTGGGTTCTTTCCCTATTCCTCAAACTTATTCTTTCCTCTCATAGTATGGCGCAAAGCGCTGAGTAGTTCCTGTGACTCCTGAACAATGTTGAGGAAAACAGTCATGCTCTCTATGTTGAGTTGCTTTGTTTGAATATCCTTAATGATTACATTACGGTAATCGGAAAGAGTGGCTTGGAGTTTTGCTGCGTCATCGCGAATTTGGCTGCTGGTTTTAGAAATAATAGCTCGGTTAAAAATGCGTACAATCTCATCGCGTAGGGAGAAAAATTCGTTGACATATTTGATGGGAATTGGACAAAAATTATTGCCTACATGTTCCAAGCACGGTTCACCCATGCGTTTCAAACAATACACCATTTGCGCGAGGGAATTGATCGTGAGGAAGTACCATGTGCCTTTTTCCACGCTGAGCACAGGGTCTATACGGCGCATAGCAATAATTTGTTTCCGCCTTTGTCGCTTAATCTCTTTTCGTTGACTCTCAAGCTGAACGACGGCATGCTTTAGCATACGGTAGTCTTCCAATAAGAAAGCCGTAGTTAATGTCTCATAATGATTTACCACAAATTGTAGGTTGTCAATGGTGATATAGTTCACATGTTTACAAAGCATTTTCCAACATTCAGTTTTGTCGTTGGTTCGAAGGATTTCCTTAAGCAACACGTCAGTTTCACTGCTCTTGTTGTTCTTTTCAAAGCGTCGATTGCTTCGGATGATTAACACGACAGCCAGCGCAATGGCTAAAAACATCGCCACGAATGAGCCAAAATGCAATACAATGGTGACGAGGAAACACAAGATGAACGCCGCGCCAGCAGTGAGAAACCATCCGCCGATGACGCTCAATACGCCTGTAATTCGAAACACAGCACTTTCGCGATTCCAAGCACGGTCGGCAAGCGAAGTTCCCATGGCCACCATAAAAGTGACGTATGTGGTGGAAAGCGGAAGTTTCATGCTTGTGCCGAGAGCGACAAGAAGTCCTG
>JAEETH010000135.1 GCA_016290215.1 Bacteroidales bacterium | reverse complement strand
GCCAGCAGTTCTTTCGCCATCATGATAGCCAGTGACGTTTTACGGCTTTTTGCACCGCCGAATATCAGGGAAAGGTCTCCGCACGACCCGGTCCGAACACCTTTTATTCTGACAGCAGCGGGCGGCGGGTTCCGGATTAGGCGTTCCGCATCCTGTTCGGTCATTATGCAGCCGCCATCCGATTGCGTGCAGCAATCCCCGTCCCAATCGAGATGCTTGTGTATCAGGCAGGTCGCCCCGCTGTCTCTTGGGCTGTCGGTCTTCGGGGGCGGGATGGCCGTCCGCTCACCCTTTATTATTGCGCCAAGGGCACTTTGGCTTTCCAAAGTGGTTTCCATAACGGTATGCAGGCGTATTCGTTATGCCTTATCTCAGGTGGTTTGCACAATACTGTTCCGCCTGCTGCTGCAGTTCTTCCGCCGTGGGCACCCTGTGGGCCAGCAGCCACTGCTCCACCTCCTCGCGTTTGAAATAGGTGCGCTTCCCGCCGGGGGATTTGTAGTGCGGGATTCTGCGCAGGTGTACCAGTCTGTAGATGTAGTTCTTGCTCATCCCTGTGAGTTCGGCCACGTCGTCCATCGTCAGGACGATTTTGGAGTTGCTCATGGCCTGGGCTTGCTTTCTGACTTCTTCCATTAATAGTTGCAGTTCATTGTTCATGTCTTTTGGGTTTAGAATTATGCCGCAAAAGTCAGAAAAAAGCAAATTTGTAATATGAAGTTATTGCATAACTCCATATTCGTAATGCATTACGGGATTATGCCTTTTTATTTGGCAATCAACGTGTTGCATTTATAAAAAACTTTTCGGAGACAAAGATTTTCGATCCTTCTGCGAGGCGGTGAAAGCCGTGAAGCACCTGTCGATTAACCTTGTTATCTCATCCTCCCTCGGGTTGTCGCTTGACTGGAGGGACTTTCTGTTGAACAATCGTTTGAATTTGCCCCAGGGTGCTCTTTGAGGGGTGTCCGAAATCCTCATTTCAAGCAATTCGGAAACCTTGACGGCAAAATACGCTATGTATATCGTGGAAACAGTTTTCCCCCTGTAGAGTTTGGTCTTTTCCCACTCAAAATGTTGTTGGTCGTCACTGACTCTTATGAGACCTTTGAGTATCGCAAACCGGAACAAGTCTTCCGCCCTCTTCTCGTTCGGTTTATACAGTTCGGCCACCAGTTCCCAAACCGATTGGGGTTGCCCCAATGTTTCGGGTTGGTTCGCGGCATCATCTTGGTTGTGGGTGCCGTTCTCTTCGGCAGCGGGTTCTGTAGTGCCCTCATTCGCGTTGCCGCCATTGTCACCGTCGGCAGGACAAGGGCTTGTTTCGGTCTCGCATTCGTAACCGAGCAATGGTTCGTACTCGCCAGTGAATATATCCAGCACATCCAGGCATTCGATGTATTCGTTGCTCCAAAAATACTTCATTGAGGGTCTTCCACAAGAAATCCCCTTCGTGATCTTTTCAAGTTTTCTGGCATATTCCATAAGACTGTCGCCATCGTTGTTGACGATATATTCAACAAGCGGGCAGAAACAATCTTCGAATTGGTCAGCGAACTCCTTGACTGATTCCAACATGTCCACGGTTTCAGGATAAAACTCTGTCCGCAACCATTCATTAAACGGGGGGAATGCGTTCGTCAGTTTCCCAACCATTTCCCACGCCAATTCTTCTTCCATGCCGATGACCAGATAATCTTTCCAATCGGGGAAGTGGGCGGCTAATCCCTCGCTGAGATTCGGTATGTTCCAATGTTCATCATCTTTCATTAAGTCAACCAACCATTCCGTAAAGACATCGTAATTCTCTCTTTCCGTGTCTCCAAAGTCCAATTTCCCTGTTGCTTTTAATTCCGCCTCCAACACTGCTATTGGCTTGTAGTCAAAATCAGCGAAATCATTCAACGCTTCCAAGTGGGTGAAACAGATGCTCTCAAGTTTCGCAAACGCCTTGAGCATATCCATTTTCGTCTTAATCTTCATCGTCTCCTCCTTTCGTCTTGAAGATGTCGCTCACTTTGTTGACTGCCTCTATTTTCGCGCTGTTCACCACCTCGGCGTAAATCTGGGTGGTTCTGATTTCGGTATGGCCCAGCAGCTTGCTGACCGTGTACAGGTCAACCCCCGCGGTCAGGTTAAGTGTGGCAAACGTGTGCCGCGCCGTGTGGAATGTGATGTTGCGGTCAGTTATCCTTGCCGCCTCCGTCCACCTGTGGATATGTTTGTTGACGATTCCGTGGGAGGGGAGTGTGAACACAAACTCCTCTCTGTCGGCTCTCGGAGGCAGATTCTTGACCGCCGCATCCGACAGCGGCAGATACAGGGGCTCGGATGTCTTCTGCTGATAAATCTCCACCATGGGTGTCTTGTTGACCGTCTTGATGTGCTTCCATTGCAGGTTTTTGATGTCGCACAGCCTCAACCCGCAGAAGCAACTGAACAGGAAGGCGGAACGGACATCCTTGTTCATTTCGCATTCCGTCTCCATCAAAGTCTTCACCTCCTCGATGGTCAGGTAGGTGCGTTTCGTCTTGGCGCGGGTGAGCTTGTCGCTCCTCTCCAGAAGCCAGCAGGGGTTGGACGGTATCAGTTCGCGTTTGAACGCCACGTTCAGGATGGAGACCACTATCCGCGAATATATGGAGGCCGTGTTGGCGCTCAGCTTCTGGCCGTTCGCCTGGACACAGTCGTTTTTCAGATAATTGTTGAAACCTTGGACGAACTTTTTGTCCACATCGCACAGCCTTACATCCTTGCCCCCGTATTTCAGGAGCATTTCCCCGACTCTTCGGGTCACGCTTCTCAAACTGCGGCTCTTCGTCTCCAGCGACTTCTGGTATTCCTCAAGCCACACGCTCAAGAGGATTTTCCCTTTGTGCTTGTTGATTCCCGCCTTCCCCATAGTCAGCTCCTCGATCCGTTTGGCCTTGATTGCCGTTGCCGCCTCCAGTGTCGTGCGGTTCTGGATTCTGTCGGCGGG
>JAEETH010000020.1 GCA_016290215.1 Bacteroidales bacterium | reverse complement strand
TAAAGGAAGAAGGTAAAGCCGTAAAATACCAGGTCAATAAAATATTCCAACAACTTAACATAGAGGGCGAAGAACCTGAGGAGGAAGATGATGAAGAATAATGAAATATACCAGACCTTCCGGGAAGAATTTCCTAGTCGTCACTTTATTCGCTTTGGTGAGAACCGACATTTAAGTTTATATATCGGTCGTGATGATGATGCTAGATATTCGTTTGATTTTAGAGGGAAATACAAACCGATTAAAATTTCCAGCTCAGACTTTATTGCAGTAGAGCAATACAAAGAGGGTGACTTATTCACATTGCGTTTTTCTTTAAGGGATAGTGATTTGCTGGAGTATTTCTGCACTTTTTGTCAAGACCTTCTGGATTCCGTTAGAGTAACAAATGATGACGAATCTGCCTATCAAACTCTACGTTC
Source organism: Bacteroidales bacterium (assembly GCA_016290215.1). GTDB lineage: Bacteria > Bacteroidota > Bacteroidia > Bacteroidales > F082 > Limimorpha. The sequence continues at coordinate 50,898 of JAEETH010000020.1, read as the reverse complement.
TCGTTATTATTCATGGCGGCAACTCTTCCGTCCTGATAATGGTCGAATGACGGAAGCGGAAATAATGGGACTGGTAGGTGAGCTACTCTTTCTAAGAGACCACATGATACCAGAAAGGGGTATTGATGTGGCCCTTGATAGTTGGATGGGGCCTGAAAAAACGCATAAAGATTTCTCGGACCAGCAGGATTGGTTTGAAGTTAAAACCATTACCTTTGGAAAAGAAAGCGTTCGTATTTCATCCATCGAACAGCTTGACAGTGATATTGACGGTTGCTTAGTGGTTTATGAATTGGAGAAGATGAGCCCTTCTTTTGAAGGTATTAAACTTAATCAGCTTGTCAACAATATCATTGCTATGTTGGCCAACGCTTCACAAAGGGAAACTTTTATGGCAAAGCTGCAACTGTTTGATTTTGATTTCTCAAATGAGAATGACAATCTTGTGTTTGTCAAAAGAGGTGAACACATGTATAAAGTTGATACAGAAAACTTCCCAAGAATACATAGGGATGTGCTACCCGATGCTATCACGCGGGTTCAATATGAACTATTGTTAACTGAAATAGAATCATTTAAACTGAACTGATATGGATATTGAAGAATACCGCAAACAATTTATTGACGACATTCGCAACGATGCAAGTCTTGAAAGTACAGATCCAGAAAGTTATTTCATAGAACGAGTGTTGTCTGACCTTGAAGAAATTGGTGAGTTAAGTGACCCAATTCCAATGTCAGTTGAGATAAGAAATGCCAGAAGACAAATTCTCGCTTTTGACGGTTATTCCTATGACGAGGCTGATGGCGCATTGGTCTTAATTATCAGTGAGTTTTCTAACCAGCGGGATTCTGTCCCTACTTTGACCAATACCCGTATTGATGAGTTGCTGTCTTATATGCAGAGATTTATTGAAGAATCCGTTAATGGCAACATCCGTAGCTTCTGTGATGATTCTGACCCCGCCGTTAATATTGCCAATGAATTTAGAAAGAAAATTGGCAAGGGCATGACGGGTACTGAAATACTGCGTTTCAAATTTATCATCATCTCTAATTATACATTAAGCAAGCAAGTCAAGAATCTTTCTCAACCAGATTTCCTGGGTAGACCCGTTGATTTAAATGTTTGGACACTGGAACGTTTTTTCCAGACTTTTATCTCTAATTCAAGTGAGATTCTTGAAATTGAAACCAGTGACTTTGACTGTGATGGCATCCCTTACTTAAAGGCTGATTTAGGAGGCCAAAGCAATTATGATGCATATTTAGGTATCATACCAGGACAGTTCTTGGCAGACATTTATTTGAAGTATGGTAGCAAACTGCTACAGGGTAATGTTCGTGCTTTTTTAAGCTTCCGTGGTAATGTAAATAAAGGTATTCGCACGACTATTATGAAAGAGCCAGAAAACTTCTTTACCTACAACAACGGTATAGCAATTGTGGCTCGTGCAGTTAGGTTTTCTCCTGATAAGACAAAGATTGTATACTTTAAAGACCTGCAAATAATCAATGGCGGTCAAACAACTGCTTCTTTAGCAAGTGCCATTATCAAAAAGGAGACCCCTAAAGGAATTGACACGTTGTATGTGCCAATGAAATTGACGGTACTAAATGTTGAGGATGATATGTCAGAGGAGCAAGTTCAGAACTATAATGACCTTACTAAGACTATTTCTGAATGTGCCAATAGCCAAAATCCTGTGAAGCCTGCTGACTTCTTCTCCAACCATCCGTTCCATGTTAAAATGGAGCAACTATCGCATCGGGTAATGGCTCCGCCTGTGGACGGCAATCCATATCAGACTGTCTGGTTTTATGAGCGTTCTCGTGGTAAATGGGAGCAAGAACAAATGAAATTGACTTCACATCAAAGAGATTTGTTTAAAGAGAAAAACCCCAAGAGCCAGCTTATTACCAAAGAGAAACTTGCTAAGTGTTACAATGCTATCCTTATGCATCCTGACCAAGTCTGCAAGAGTTCAGCAGATAATTTCAAAATCTTTGCGCCTTATATTGATGAAATTTACGAGAATGATCGCGACAGCATAAATGAAGAGTTCTTCAAGAAATGTGTATGCTCAATTATTATCTTTGACACGCTTGACAGACTAATAAGTAAAGAAGAGTGGTACCCAAAAGGAGGTAACAAGGCACAAATTACTCCATACACAATCTCCAAGTTAATAACACTTTTACCCAAAGGAACTGATTTAGATTGGGTATCTATATGGAATAAGCAGACCCTATATCCAGCACTAGCAACTGAATTATTACGATTGGCATACTTCACTCATCAATATCTTGAAGGGAAAGCTGCTGGTGGTCTTGTTAGGAGCCTCGCTCGTCTTGCTGGCACATGGACTGATTTTAAGTCGGTCAGTTTTGAGCTTTCTGACACATTCCAACGTTCCTTAATATCTAAAGAAGTGACTCGTACTGCTGAACAAGCAGCACGGCGGGCGCACAAATTCAATTCAAAGATTGATGCATCTGTGGAAATCTTCAAACTCGGCTCTACCTATTGGATGAACGTATACAATGCTTTGATGAAAGAAGAACTTCTATCATACGGCGATTGTGATTTTATCAGAGGAATAGCATCGTGGATTTCAAAAGGGTCTCTGCCGACGGCTGCCCAGTGTAAACGCCTTCTTAAGATTGTCGAAAAAGCCGAAGACAAAGGTTATCTTATGCCTTAATAGTGTAACAACCATATGTCACTCTAACTAAATTGCTTATATGTTACGAAAGCTTATTATCAAGAATTTTCGTTGCTATGAAAAGAGCACGATAACTTTCAATGGGACTTCTATTCTGGTCGGGAAGAATAATGCAGGTAAGTCCACTATGATAGAAGCTTTGAAGATTATATCTTCAGTTACGAGAAAATATCGAACTGCCCGTTTTATGGACCCCCCTGAATGGGTTCCAAATGTTGACTCTTATGGAGTGTCGCCAAATGTCGAGAATATGAACATCTCGGATCGTGGCATTTTTTATTTGTATGGCAATCCTCCTGCTATTATAGAAGCTCAATTTTCCAATGGCACATCAATTAAAGCTTATGTAGGAGAGGGTCTATCCATATTTGCATTGTTATTTGATGAAAACGGTGAGACAATAGAAAGTAGCAGGATGGCTAAAATGGTGGACATCCCCATCATCGAGGTTTTGCCCCAGATATCAGCTGTACTCGATACAGAAAAAGTTTTGAAGAAAACGACAGTTGATGGTAATCGCTATACACGCCTTGCTTCTCGTAATTTTAGAAATCAGTTATTCTATTACAAAGAAGTGTTTCCAGCCTTTAAAGAATTAGTGGAATCCACATGGGAAGAATTACAAGTCAAACCACTGGAGACGGTTTATACAGATGATGGCCCAATTTTACATTTTTTTGTCCGAGTTCGTGCATTCGAAGCTGAGCTGGGATGGATGGGGCATGGACTACAAATGTGGATTCAAACAATGTGGTTCATTTCTCAATGCCCGAGTAATGCGATTGTCGTACTTGATGAACCCGATGTTTATATGCATGCTGATTTGCAGCGGCGATTAGTCCGTTTAATAACCCCAATGTTTTCTCAACTGATTATTGCAACTCATTCATTAGAAATAATCGAGGAGGTGCCGTCTGATAGTATTATCCCAATTGATTCTAACAAACGCCAAATTAAACCAATCGGGGATGAATCCGCTCTTTCATCTTTGTCAGAGGAACTTGGCAATCCGCTTAACATAGATCTTGCACGTCTTTTCATATCAAATCGCTTTATAATTTGGGATGGTGGTAATTCAGACAGAGCAATTCTTTCAGCATTTCAATCTGTCCTTTATCCTCAAGACCTACATCCAATTATTACCTATCCCAAAGCCTATGTAGATGGTTGGAATGATTGGGATAAGAGCATTGCTATTGCGGAACTCTTTTCTCTTAACAAAATGTCTGTAGAGTTGTTCTGCATATCCAACTCGGGTTATCACAAAATGGATGAAATCCAAAATCGCAATAAAGATGCCTATTCTCGTGGCATCAATCTTCATGTTTGGTCAAAAAATGAAATTGACAACTATGCTATTAATATAAACGTTATTTGCCGTTATCTGGAAGCAATTAGCCAAATGGGGAATGTGAACAAACAATCGATTATTACAAAGATTCAGGAAATTCTTTCTTCCAATTATAAAAAGATAGAAAAAAAAGTTAAGGATATTGGCAACGATGAAAAGAATGCAAGTATAGATGAAATCAATTACCGTCTTGATGAACCACTAAACATTATTTCAGGCAAAGCATTCTTTAAGGTTTTTTCAGCATGGACACGAAAGGAATACGGTGTCGGTATCGGTGCCAGACAAATCGTCCCATACTTCTTGCCGAGTGAAGTTCCCTCAGAGATAAAAACAGTTATTGATGCTTTGATGAAAGGTAAAAATTTTTCATGATTACTTCTGATTAATTACACCATGAACTTCTTTCTTCAATACTCTGATTACTCCTGTTGCTTCGCTCACTATATGGACAGGATTATAAACCTTCGCCAAGCAAAAATCCGTGGCGAAGTCATAGTTGCCAAGCCAGTCCTAATGCTTGCACTCATTGATGGTGTTGATTCGGGTGTGTTCACCAACAATCGCTTTGTGTTAAACGAGTGGCTTGAGGCCCGCTATCTGAAGCTGATGCTCGAATACACCCGCCATTCAAAGTTCGCCAAACCCTCCGACATTTCCAATCCTTTTTGGCATTTATCCACCGATGGATTCTGGCACCTTCAGCTAAGAACTAAAGAAGAAATCACTACAACACCTTCAAAGGCTTGGCTTAAAGAAAACGTTATCTACGCCAACTTCGACGACGACCTATGGGTGTTGCTTCAAAACAAGGAGTGGCGCACACGCCTTCGTGATTTCATCGTGGAGCATAAGCTGATGGAAGGATGTTAGAATTATCATATATCTGAAATGGTATTTGTTGTGTACCCCTTGTTGCGTAGGGGATTGCGGATCAAGTCCGCAATGACGGCAAGGGGCGAGGGTGTTGCCATTAAGTGTGAATGAGGGATGGTATATCAAAGTCCAGAATGGACGGCCCTACCACACCCCGATATGCAATGTCGGGTTTTCATATTAAAGGCGGGCGGATTCTTGTATGTCGCAGCCATAGATGCCCGCTATCGCACTTGTCCACAGGCAAGACATGGCTGCTGTAGCCTTGCGTAGGGATGACCTTCTTTCTAAAATGCTACAACAGTCCTCTCAGATTACTTGTCCCAGTAGCAATTCCTTGTCCAACCCCATCTTACTGAAGGCAAAAAGTTTCCTTCCCAAGTCCTTGAGCGATGCACCCAGATGATAGACTTGGCTGTCGATGATAAGGAAACGGTCGTGTACGCGTGTGCGTGTAGTTCGTAGCTCGGTCTTACGGCCGGTCTGCACAAGGCAATCAGCCTGCAATACCAATAGGGCAGGGGTGATTCGCTCCACAAAAATGGTTGCCTCCACGCCAGTGCCTCGGCATTCAAGGATGTCGAAGTCCGAAGCGTCAATGAAATTGTCGATGAGGATGACCTCATGCTGCGCCGTCTTTATCAAGTTTTCGGCAAACAAGCGTGCGTCGAGAACCTGACGAATTTAGTCGAGTACATCTGTTTTCCATCATTACCCATGAGTTCCAAAATGGAACATGTGCTGCTTTCTTCCAGTTCGCCACTAGAATAGATGTTCTTTAGGTGCTTTGTGATGGCGGGTCGTTTTGTCCCGAAAAGGTCGGCAATTTGTTGCTGTGTAAGCCAAACCGAATCTTCTTGTACCCTCACTTCAAGCTTGACCATCTCGTTAGGTTGATAAAGCACAATCTCGTTTTCTTTTCCTGTTTCCATAATATAAGTGGTTTTACGTTGCAAAGATGCAACCCTTGTCAAGAATAAGCCGTTGAATAAACGTTTGTAGTCGACTGCAGTCGTTTGCTGTCGTTTGCAGTCGGGTAAGTAGTTGGAAATGAAATGGATGTTTTTGGGGGGAAACAAATCTTACATAAATCGGTCATAAATGGATTGCTTCGTGCCTTGCGATGACGCGAAGAGACGACAAGAGTGAATCCTAAGAGTTTAGGAGATGGCGGATCCTTGTCCGCCATGACTGCAAGGGGCATGAGGACTGTTGTTCGGTGAGAATGAAGGATGAGGCATCAGAGTCCAGAATGGACGACCCCACCACACCCCGATATGCAATGTCGGGTTTTTATATTGAGACAGGCGGATTCCAGTATGCCGCAGCCATAGATGCCCGCCACTGCACCTGTCTGCGTAGGCAAGACATGGCTGCTGGAGCCATCCGCATCCTGATGCAATATCCCCAAACAATTAATGACAATTCGTGGTACATTAATGGCAATTCGTGTAAAACAAATAATTAATGACAATTCGTGGTACATTAATGGCAATTCGTGTAATACAACCAACTTAATGACAATTCGTGGTACATTAACGGTAATTCGTGTAAAACAACCAACTTAATGACAATTCGTGGTACATTAACGGTAATTCGTGTAAAACAAACAATTAATGACAATTCGTGGTACATTAACGGTAATTCGTGTAAAAAACAACCAAAGACAATTCGTTGTAATAGAATTTTCTCCATCCCCTTGCGGGTTTGTGGAAAAGTTGTAATTTTGCAGTGTGAAACAAATCTGACCATGGACGATCCAAACAAAAGCGCGGTATTGTGAAACTTGGTCGGTTTAATAAACATCCTGTACAAGCGATTGCCCCAAAGCAATGACGACTTTATTACAGGATGTTTTTTTATATCATTTCGATTTTGTTGACGCTATATTGAATGTGTCTTCCGTCATTTTTGATGCCCATTACTAATTTGATTGTAAAGTTCAGGTATTCGTAATCTGAAGAACGGAAATAGTAGTACAATGTCGCCATGTTGACATACCTGAATTCCTTTTGCTTGCCTGAAAATTTTGGCAAGGAATATATGGGTTTCCCTTCTATAGGAACCGCTTCTTTGATAATGGTTTCCAAATGGCGCACAGCGAAAGTGGATTGCCAGTTAAATGCTGCACTATTGCTGGCTTTTTTCTCGCTTTCTCTCATGATAATGTAGACATCAGTTTGAAGGAATTCATTAAATACAGCTTTCTTTCCACGTTTCTTTTGTAGTCTTTCAATCAAATGGATGTACTCGTCTTTGATGATTTCACGTCTTTTTCTCGAAGCATTTTTCTCTGTCGGAATGCCTTCAATGTATTCAGGTGTTTCCATAATTGTAGGTTTAAATTGCTGCAAAGATGCAACCCTTGTCAAGACTATGCCGTTGATTAAACGTTTGTAGTCGACTGTAGTCGTTTGTAGTCGTTTGTTGTCGGGTAAATGATTGGGAATGAAATGTATGTGTTTTTCTTTTTTTTGAAACAAATCTTACATAAATCGGTCATAAATGGATTGCTTCGTGCCTTGCGATGACGCGAAGCGACGACAAGAGTGAATCCTAAGAGCTTAGGAGATGGCGGATCCTTGTCCGCCATGACTGCAAGGGGCATGGAGACTGTCGTTCGGTGAGAATGAAGGATGAGGCATCAGAGTCCAGAATGGACGACCCCACCACACCCCGATATGAAATGTCGGGTTTTCATATTGAGATGGGCGGATTCCAGTATGCCGCAGCCATAGATGCCCGCCACTGCACCTGTCTGCGTAGGCAAGACATGGCTGTTGGAGACATCCGCACCCTGATACAATACCCCAAAACAATTAATGACAATTCGTGGTACATTAACGGTAATTCGTGTAAAACAACCAATTAATGACAATTTGTGGTACATTTATGGCAATTCGTGTAAAACAACCAATTAATGACAATTTGTGGTACATTTATGGCAATTCGTGTAAAACAAACAATTAATGGCAATTAGTGGTACATTAACGGTAATTCGTGTAAAAAACAACCAAAGACAATTCGTTGTAGAAGAATTTTCTCCATCCCCCTTGCGGGTTTGTGGAAAAGTTGTAATTTTGCAGTGTGAAACGCAGATCGGCTTTTGCATGGATTAACTGCGCCTTCATCATAAAACGTGTAGATCGGCTTCGGCATGGATTAACTACACGCTTTTTTTATGTGCTCTAAGTTGTACTGAACGTTTTTCCCATTCTTTTTCTTTCCGATTGTCAGCTCGATGGTAAAATTCATGTAAGCCAATTTCTGGCTATTAAAGGTGTATCTCAGTTTAATTAATTCGACATATCGGTTTTTGGTTTGGATGCCTTCTTTGATATCTGTGAATCTATATTTTTCGTCAAATGGTTTGGCGTGTTTGATGATTTCGGGTAATTTAAGCACAGCGTATGTGGTTTGCCAGCAACGGGTGGCGTTGTTTGAGGCTTTCTGAAAACTTTCTTTCCAGATAATGTAAACATCCTCTTTCAGGAAATCATTCTCGATATAGTTCTTTCCATTTAGCTTTGATAGCAATAGCTTGTAAGCCTCTCTGATTACAATTCTCCTTTCGCTTCTGAATTCTTTGTTCGGGTTGGTCGGAATCTTGAATAGTTGTTTTGTTTTTTGGAGATTGGTCACGATGAATTCGGGTAAGGCTATTTGTTTTACTTGTTCCATTTTTTATTGTTTTGATATCGCAAAGAAAATGCATTTGTCAAGACCTACCCGTTGATTAAACGTTTGTAGTCGACTGTAGTCGTTTGCTGTCGTTTGCTGTCGGGTAAGTAACTGGGAATGAAATGGATGTTTTTTTGGGGAAACAAATCTTACATAAATCTGGCATAAATGGATCACTTCCACCGCGCTCTGCTCGTGGCAGGCTTGTTCCTCCTCGCGATGACGCGAAGCGGCAGTGGGGACAAAGTCCAGAAATCGAAGATTAGCTTCGCCGAATGCAAAGCATTTCGACGGAGTCAATGGACGAACCTATTACACCCCGATATGCAATGTCGGATTTTCATATTAAAGACGGGTGGATTCCTAGCTACAGCAGCCATAGATGCCCGCTGGCGCATCTGTCCGCGTCGGCATGACATGGCTGCTGGCTTCCACCACAGGCATGACCTGGCTTCAGCAAACGCAAAAAAAGTTTAGGGCTGGCACATTACTTCGATAAACTCAGCAACCTGTGACAGCCCTAAACTCTCAACTCTCAACTCTCAACTCTAAACTCTAAACTCTAAACTCTAAACTCTCCACTACTCCCTCACTACCTTTTCAACGCTCACTCCGTCCTTGGTCATTACACTCAAGAAATACAACCCCTGAGGCAATGCCGTCATGTCAATCTTAACGTCGTTGTGCTTCACTGCACTTTCATAAACGCAAGCACCGGTGATGGTGACGAGGCGAACATAGAGTATCCCTTCGCCTTGCAAGGTGAGCTGGTCGCTGACGGGGTTGGGATAGACCACAAAGGCATCGTCTTGGGCCACAGTCTCTTCAAGGCCTACGCTGGGGCCAAGATAGATGGTGTTGGAAAGCTCGGTCTCGCGGCCGTCCCACATCGCGGTGACGTTGTACCTCAGGTTTTCCGTGGTGTTGTAGTCGGCTTGCGTGGCAGTGAGGGCTTCGTAACCCAAGTCGAGCTGGTCTTCGCTGCCTTCCTCGGGACCCCAATACACATTGTAGGTGAAGTCGCTGCTACTCTCGATGGGGCTGGTGTAGCCACGCAGGAGCCACGAGCGGTCCATGCCGAACAGAGGAGCCGGCCTCCAGCTTGACCCCGACTTGACCAAACAGCTGTTGTCCTCGCCGACGAACTGGCAGCAGGGGATGGGGTGTTGGGCTCCTGAGGTGGACACACATATCCATAAGGGCAGCGTGGGGTCGAAGGCGACAGGCTCGTCCAAGGCGAATCTGACAAACTCGTGGCTGCCTTCCATTTCGTGGACTTGCACATAGAGTTCGGTGCTGTTGTTGGTCGCCTCGCCGTTATAGATGGTGAAGGTGTAACGTCCCGAAGAGCAGTCGTATAGCTCGATATGGGTGAGCGGATGACCTTCGAAATGGGCCAGAATTTCAGGCTCCATCTTGATGCCCCACTTGGTGCTGTTCGATCCGATTTGTTCGATGAACTGGTTGTCGTCATACGCCAGCAGGCCTTCTCCGACAAACTCAGGGGCTTCCCAGCTCAGCTCGACATGACCGTTGTTGTAGGAACCTTGCAGGTTGCGGGGCGGCTCACAATAATAGTTCAAGGCGTTGGCATACACGACTTGGTCGGGGTTCCAAGTGGAAACGCCATTGAGCGTGGTCTCCACATGGTAGCTATAAGTGCCCGAACGCATGATTTTGTCGTCGAGATAGTCATAGCCCTCAAAGGCAGCCTTTACCTTCCTGCCGCTACGGTGGATGTCGAAGTGTCGGTTCTCGGTGGGCACCGTCCAATGAAGTCGAATGCTTTGGCCGTCGGAGGTGGCGCTGACATGTTGCGGCGCGATAAGGCCCAGACCGTTGTCGGCAGCGGTATAGGTGGCCAACACGCCCGTTTGGGGACGCTCGGTGTCGATGACCACCATCTCGTCGTTTTGGTTGGAACGAATGGCTTTGAGGCTTATGCCTTCACTTTCAGGGTCGAAGCCTGCCACCCAGCTGAGGGTGACTTCGGTGTTGGCGGGAACGTAGTATTCGGCCTCGGAATGGTTGCCTTCGTAGATGGTGAGGTATTGCGAGGGCATACCGTTGTCGAAAGCCACTTCCACCTCACCGCCTTTGGTGCCGTAAGGTGAGTTGGCGTTGAGGGAAAGCCTCAGGTTCTCGTAGTTGCCGAGGATGACCCATTGCGAGTCGGAGCGTGTCGTCTCGTTGCCGTTGACGGTGGAGCTGACACAATAGGTGTGATAGCCATTGTCGGTGCTCGAATAAGGATGGCTGTAGTACGGTTCGGTGATGCCGTCAGCCAAAAGTACGCCATCGCGATAAACGGCATAGCTCTCAGCATCGACCACCGGGTTCCAACTCAGCACCACCTTATGGTTGAGGGCATCAACGTGGGCAATCAAGTTCTGCGGTATCAGTTCGTGATCCACGGGACCGTAGGTGAAACTCATGCGGTCGCCTCTGCTGCTGATGTTGTAGATGCAGAAATGTTCGTCGATTCGCCCGTCAGTGTAAAAAGGTGCCGGATTGGTCATGTAGTTGAATTCGGTATGATTGCGGTCGGCACTGTAGGCGGCTCTGTCAAGATTGCCCGGGCTGTAAATGCTGCCATCAGGATGGAAGATATAGACCTCGTCGAAGATGTCGTCGCCGTTGTAGCCCGCATTGCCGTTAAAGCGAGTGTCGATGCGGTAGATGAGCAGACCGCCGTCGGGGAGGGATTCATCGAACATGCGTGTGTTGTCGCGGTGCTCGATGACATAATACTGATCGGGGTTGTGGCTGGCGATTTTATAGACGTTGCGGCGGTTGCCTTCCCATGAGGTGGCTTCAAGCTCGTAGGTGCCGTATTCGGTGATTTCAGGGATGTCGTCAATCCAGTTGCCGTATTTGTATTTCATGTACATGCCCATGTTTTGCGGAGGGCTAGCGTTGCCGCACATCAGGTCCCAAGAACCAACGGCATCGAATCCGGAGGAATAATGATAAAGGTCGGGAGCGCCCAAGGAATGGTTCATCTCGTGACAAAGCGTGCTGACATTAAAATAACCTCCAATTTCAAGTTGCAGGTTGAAATCGAAGACGCGCAGCCCGTTCAGCCAAACCTCTCTGTCGTAGATGCTCCAACGATGCGGCCAAAGCAATGAGGCCCATTCGCCAGGCTGGCCTTTGATGACGAAGACCACGTTGTCGACGTTGCCGTCATGGTTATAATCGAGGTCGAGGGTGTCTGAAACTTGGTCGGCAACATAATAAATGGCGCGTTCCAGCATGGAAAACTCACGATCGGCATTCTCACCTTCTTGATAGCCAAGGGGATTGGTAACTGGGTCGTAAGGCATGTAATACTCTTTCGGGTAATCGTCTTCGTAGGAAAGGATGGTCTCGCCGTCAGGGATGGGATAGAAATAGGAGCGAAGGTCGAGTTGGTTGCAGGAAGCATGGTGGAAGTAGTTGTGCAGCGAAACGGCATCGTAGTTGCTGGCGTTGAACATAGAGTCGACGGTCGAAAAAGCCGTGCCGTGGTAGGTGTCGCCCGCAAAACGGATGAAGACGACCAAGTTATTATAGCGGCCATGGTTGAGCTCGCCGTCGGCAGGCCGTCTGACAGGTTGGATATGCTGCTCGCGCTCTTGACGCCGTTGCATGTAGGCTTTCTCCGAAATCTTCACGTAGGGCTGGAGGCCCACCGTTGCCGGGTCGACTGCGTTAACACGGAAAGGGGAGGCAACCACTTTGCCTTGACGGTCGTGCATGGCATAGCAGTAGTAGCCATCTTTGTCTTTCACGAAGGTGAAGCCATTGGCGTCATGTACATAATTGTAGAACTCATCGCCCGAGGCAAAGCATTCGATGACCTGGCCGTCGGGTTGGGTGAGGCGCACGGGAATGTTCTTTAAAGGAGCGGAAAAGGCCCATTGGAAGGCACTCAAAACAAGAGCAAAAATTAGCAGGAGCTTAGTTTTTTTCATCTTATAATAGCATTATGTTTAACTTATCTTTCAACTTGGCGCAAAAATAAACATTATTGGTTTGCTGAGAAAGATTTGCACTTATTTTAATTCCATCGTCTTCAAAGTCTATGTTTTTCATATCTTTGCTTGCATAAAACTCAATGATATGAAAAGACATTTTTTCCTCATCCTATTCCTCTGTCTCGCCGTGAATGTCTTTGCCCAAAGCGATTCGTTGGCTTTTGTCAACGGCCCATGGCTTTCCGAGAGGGTCGACGGCCTTGTGATGCGCAGGTGCCAGTTTGAACAAGGAAGTCTGTTTGCTTCCAACCAACATATTATGGTTTGGGAGTTGTCTGATACCGACGATTTCGCCTTGCAACTCGCCTATCGGCCTGAGCGGACAAAGACCTCTGACATGGCGAAGGAACAACATGCCGTGGCCGCTGTTAACGGTTCGTTTTTCGACATGGACCGCCATTTCCCCGTTTTGTTCCTGCGCATCGATGGCGAGGACCTTGGACAGACCACGCAAGAAGAAACCAAGTTGCAATCGGAGAATTACCGGTTTGGCACCCTTGCTGTGACACAAGACAGTGTTTACATCCTGAAAACAGACACGGTGTCGCAATGGGAGGAGGGGCTGCCCTATCCCAACATGATGACCGCTCGGCCTTTGTTGATTTTTGAGCGCGAGATGTTGCCTTTGCAAGAAAACATGGGCTTTGTCAACGACCGACACAACCGCACCGCCGTAGGTATTCGCGCTGATGGGACGGTGCTTCTCGTCGTGGTCGACGGGCGAGCCCCAATGGCAGCGGGCATGTCGTTGCAAGAGCTTCAGCAGGTGATGTGGTGGTTAGGTTGTCGCGATGCCCTCAACCTTGACGGGGGAGGCTCTGCGACGTTTTATGCGGACCTAAGAGGCAACCATGGTGTACTCAACTATCCCTCCGACAACGGACGTTTCGACCACGAAGGCGAGCGAACGGTTTCGAATGCGGTATTGGTGGTGAGGAAGGCTAAAAAGCGGTAAAATCTGCTGAAGCAAGGAGATGGGCAGAATTGGTTTACCTAAAATGGCCGTCAGCAGTCAGCTATCAGCAGTCAGCCATGGTGTTACCAAACTGATAGCTGACGGCTGATAGCTGACAGCCAAGAAGCATTGAACAATTAGTTAATATCCCTTTACTTCAAATCAATAAAAGGCACCGAGTTGCCGAGCATATACTGCGGCATCTTGCCGTCCCATTTCTGCACGGCTTCGTAGTTCACCAACTTTGGATTGCTCTCCAAGGCAGCCGCCTTGATGCTCATGGCCTCGGCTTCGGCTTGGGCCTTGATTTTGGTCTGCTTGGCTTGTTCTTCCACTTGGATGGTGACGTTTTTCGCTTTCAGGGCATTCTGTTCGGCCACCTGTTTCTCCTTGATGGCGGTCTCGAAGTCGTCGTCGAAGTCGATGTTGGTGATTTGGAATTGGATATTCATGAAATAGTTGCTGTCAAGAGCCTCACGGAGAGAAATCTCGATTTCGCGTCGTACTGCGTCACGGTTTTCAACGATTTCCGTTGCCGCGAAATTACCAAAGCTTTGTTTCATGGCCGAGCGGATGAAGGGCACCACGATACGGTTGTGGTAGTCGTCGCCGACGTTCTTCATCAGCTTGCTGACATTCTCGCGCACCAAGTCGTAGTTGATAGTGTATTCCACCTCCGAGGTCTGCACGTCGCGGGTGTAGCTGTTTTCTTTACCGTCAAACTTCTTCTGTTGCACGTTCACACGTTTGATGGTTTGGATGAACGGAATCTTCATGTGAAGGCCGTCGCCAATAACCTCGTCACTCATCTTGCCGAAGGTGGCGAGCACGCCGCGTTCCGTCGAGCGGATGGTGTAAAACGATGAGAAGAATACGAGGATGGCGAAGAGTCCCACAAAGCCCCAAAGGATATAACGTCCGATTTTCTTTTTGTTGGGGTTGATGTTGATGTTGTAAGGTTGGCTCATTTTGATGTTTTTTTAATGTTTGCGCAAAAATACATATTTTTTTTGAAACTTTTCTGTTTTGATGAAATAGAAAATCTTGTAATCAAAAACTGTACTGTTTAACAGTCAAATATACCAAACATTACGGCTTGATTCTATGCACTTTGGACGACAAGATTACACTGTATCGTTTGTTAGATTATATTAAAACACGAATTATCAAGAATTTATCACAAATTTCTTCATAAATAATCATTTTTGATAATTCATGGCCAATTCACGGCCAATTCGTGTTAAAAACCGAGCGTAGATTTTCTCTGCTTTTTGTGTTGTTGTAAGGGGAATTTGTGTATCTTTGCCATTTCATAATTATACGAAAACAAATTTATAAATCAATGGATAACAGATTGTTAGATAGCAAACTCCCTTATTTGGTGGCCGATATGAACTTGGCCGCTTGGGGACGCAAGGAAATTGAAGTATCGGAACACGAAATGCCCGGCCTGATGTCGCTGCGCAAGAAATACGGCGACACGAAGCCGCTGAAAGGCGCGAAAATCATGGGCTCGCTGCACATGACCATCCAAACCGCCTGCCTCATCGAGACTTTGGTCAAGTTGGGTGCCACGGTGCGCTGGTGCTCGTGCAACATTTACTCCACGCAAGACCATGCTGCGGCGGCCATCGCCGAGACGGGTACTTCCGTCTTCGCTTGGAAAGGTGAGACCCTCGAAGACTATTGGTGGTGTACCAAACGCGCTATCACCTTCCCCGACGGCACAGGCCCGGATTTGATTGTCGATGACGGCGGCGATGCCACCTTGTTGATTCACAAAGGCTATGCCTGCGAAAATGACCCCAAGCTTCTTGATGCGCCCACGGGCAGCGAAGAAGAAAGAGCATTGATGAGCGTCATCAAGGCCACCTATAAAGAGAATCCGACCTTCTGGCACTCGGTTGTGGCCGGTTGGAAGGGCGTTTCGGAAGAGACCACCACGGGCGTACACCGTCTGTATCAGATGCACGAGCGCGGCGAACTGCTGGTGCCTGCCATCAACGTGAACGACTCGGTGACCAAGTCGAAGTTCGACAACCTCTACGGCTGCCGCGAGTCGTTGGCCGACGGTATCAAGCGCGCCACCGACGTGATGATTGCCGGTAAGGTCGTTGTCGTGTGCGGTTACGGCGAAGTGGGCAAAGGCTGCTCACACTCCATGAAGAGCTACGGTGCCCGCGTTTTGGTAACTGAAATCGACCCCATCTGCGCCCTGCAAGCCGCCATGGAAGGCTTCGAGGTCACGACGATGGAGGAGGCCGTCAAGGAAGGCAATATCTTCGTTACCACAACGGGCAACTGCGATGTCATCACGCTGGAACACCTCCTGCGAATGAAGGACCAAGCCATCGTGTGCAACATCGGCCACTTCGACAACGAAATCCAAGTGGACCGCCTCGAAAAGACCGAGCATCTGAAGGAGAAAATCAACATCAAGCCACAAGTCGACAAGTACGTTTTCGACGACGGTCACTGCATCTTCCTGTTGGCTTCGGGCCGTTTGGTCAACCTGGGTTGCGCCACAGGTCACGCCAGCTTCGTGATGAGCAACTCGTTCACCAACCAGACCTTGGCCCAGATGGACCTTTGGGAGAAGCGCGGACAATATAAAGTAGGTGTCTACTGCCTGCCCAAGTATTTGGACGAGGAAGTCGCCCGCCTGCATCTCGAAAAGATTGGCGTGAAGCTGACCAAGCTCACGCAGAAGCAGGCCGACTACATCGGCGTGCCCGTCGAAGGTCCCTACAAATCGGACATCTATCGTTATTGATTCGGTTGGTTTATTGAAGTTCTAAAGAGCCTCAAACGTCTTTTGGGAGCATCGCCTTGGGTGTTGCTCCCTTCTTTTTTGTCCTTCTCAGCGATGATGATGAAAGCAGCGTCGCCGTAGGTGTTGTTGATTTGGCGTTTCTTCAGGTCGCGAATCGTTGATGGGAACTCGATTTCGATAAAATGTTTTTTTCTTCTGGCACGTTTTACTATGGTTTGCGTTTGCTCTTCGGCGATTTCAAGTCCGGTTTCGCCATCGAACCACCTTACAACGTATTGTGTGCCAATATCTTGTTTGCTGATCGGCAAGACGATGACGTTGCTCTTTGAACAAGGTCGGGGCTTCTTTTCTTTGTCCAAAGTGTAGACGTAGCCCTTTTCGTCGACTTTGGCATCGGTGACGAAATGTCCTTTCGAGATGGCTTTGTCGGTGAGGCGGCGCAAGGCTTGGTAGCTGAAAGCCGTGTCTTGGCACCAACCATAGATCGTGTCTTCGTCAGCACTGGAAAGATAATAAGTCTCTATGCCGTTGGGACATATCCAGGTGTCTTTGTTTGCCGAGACTGTGGTGTGAGGAGTGAAGGAGTCGGGGAGAAGCGGAATGTTTTTGCTGTAGGTCAAAACGGGTGCATAGATGCGCAGCAAGTCCTTGTCGCTTAGGTAGTTCCAATACCAGAAGGAAGCAGACCCCATTGTACCCGAAAAGAGCGAAGCCCAAATGCAGTTGTGTGTGTCGAAACCAAACGGGTCTTTGTCCTGATATTTGGGAGGTTTGGATTGCCCGAAACCGAACTCTCCGCAGAAAACAGGTTTGTCGGGATAAAGTGGCCGATAGGTCGCAAACTTTTGGAATAATTGCTTGGTGCGTTGTTCGGTTGACTTGGCCTTTTGGATGTTGCCGTAGGTGTGGTATTGTACGATGTCGAGGTTTTTGTAGAGCGCACTTCCGATGTATTCTTTTTCTGAAAAAGTGCCAAGCGAGGTGCTGACAAGGTGGTCGAAGGGGTCGATGGAGCGGATATAGTCGGCCATCTCGCCGTGCCATTTGACGATGTTGGCGTGGAACGGCGCTTCAGGTTGGTCGTCGGCAGGGATGTTGTTGACCTCGTTCCAAAACTCCCAA
This sequence comes from Bacteroidales bacterium, assembly GCA_016290215.1. GTDB lineage: Bacteria > Bacteroidota > Bacteroidia > Bacteroidales > F082 > Limimorpha. Next base: position 33,395 of record JAEETH010000020.1, on the reverse strand, counting down.
CAAACAATATTGGTGGCATATCCCCAACGTGCTACGATGTAGCGAATCAGGTTTTTGGCAATCCTTTTGGCCTTTTTGTCGGAGAAAAACATCGTGGGCGACTTCAATCCAAGCACGGTGTTGTAAGGGTTGTTGTCCCATCGGCTTGAACTATTGTGCATGTTGCCAAAGTCGCCAAAAGTGAAAAAGCAAGGCATGACGGTGATGCCGTTCTTTGCCGCGTATGCAATGATATGGTCGAGCTCGGCAGCGTCTTTTTGGTTGAGCGACGAGTCAAAGTACAGGGTGGGCTTTTTGCCGTTCATCTGCGTGAATTCCGGCCCATAAAGCGAAAGGTATTGGTAGCGTGAGAGCCAAATGCGCATATAATTGGCACTTACAGCCAATTCGTCAATATAACGATTGTAGTCGTAAATGCCTTTGGGATAAGTTCTTGAGCCTTTATAATCATACCATGCCACGTTAAGCCCGATGGGAAAGAAAGCTTGATACTTCGACTCGCCGTTTTGCATCACCTCACGTTTCAGGTATCGTGTGTTGGCCTTTCTGATGAACCCAAGGGCGGTGTCGACGGACCTACATTCAAAACCGAGAGGGTTTTTATCGCTTGACGAAAGGGTAGTCTTGCCTTTGCGGTCAATGGCATGGAGGCTGAAACTCCATTTCCCTGCCAGGTTGGGCGTGAACCTCACTCGCCAACCTTTATCGCGACTTGCCGTGGCCACTTCATAGTCGTCTTTTTGTTGGAAGGTATAACCTTCGTAATAGAACCCGTTGACTTTGAAGGTTTTGCCGTCAGGAGCCTTAAACTTTGCATACACGTCGATGACTTCGGGGTCGTAAGGATTGTCGTATTTCCCCAACTGGAACGACATCTCGAATAAACCAAAAACATCCACGGAATTAGGGAAAGTGAGGTCGGAGAGGGTCGGTTGGGCATAAACGAAGGCACACCAAAGTGTAATCAAGGAGACGAAAAAAGTTTTCCTCATGGCATAAAGTAATTGTTCGGAATTAAACTGCATTATTATTAGCTTTTTAGCTGTAAGCAATCAGTCGTCAGCTATCAACTTGGTAGCACCATGGCTGACTGCTGACGGCCAAATTTTCCTACCTTATATGTGTAAACTAATTCTATTCATCTACTTATTATGTGTTAATTCGGAGCAAAAGTAATAAAAATCATTATCAATTCTTGTTCGCAAGGTTTTGATGTGAGTAAAATTTGTATCTTTGCGAACAAAATTGCAGTGTAATGACTGCATGAAAACGAGTGTTAAAACAGAACAATGAAAATTGCAGTCAATACACGTTTGTTGCTGAAAAACAAGCTGGAAGGCATCGGATGGGTGGCATACGAGACCTTGCGCCGCATAGTGAAAGACCATCCCGAGGTGGAGTTTTATTTCCTCTTCGACCGCGAGCCCGACCCTATGTTTATCTTCGGAGACAATGTGAAACCTATAGTGCTGTTCCCTCAGGCGCGGCATCCCTTCCTGTTCATTTGGTTTTTCGAGTTCTCGGTGAAGAAGGCGTTGAAGCAAATCCAACCCGACTTGTATTTCTCGCCCGATGGCTATTTGAGCCTACGTTCCGATGTTCCACAAGTAGCTCAGTTCCATGACCTTAACTTCGAACATTTCCCGAAAGACATGCCGAAGATCCATCTCTGGCATTACAAGACGTTTTTCCCGCGTTTTGCCCGCAAGGCCAAGCGCATCGTGACGGTGTCGGAGTTCTCGAAGCAGGATATTGTGGAGTGTTATGGCATTAATCCTGATAAGATTGACGTGGCTTATAACGGTGTAAATGAGAAGTTTGCGCCTATCTCCGACGAGGAACAGGACGCCATCCGTGCGAAATACACTGACGGCAATCCTTATTTTATGTTCGTCGGCTCGCTGCATCCGCGCAAGAACTTGGCGCGATTGTTCACCGCCTTCGACTTGTTCAAGAGTCAGACCTCGTCCAATGTCAAGTTGCTGATAGTAGGGGAGAAGCGTTGGTGGTCGGGACCCATCGAGCAAGCCTACAGCCAAATGCGGTGTAAGGACGAGGTGGTCTTTGCCGGACGCTTGAGTGCCGAAGACCTGCATTTGGTGACGGCAGCTGCGTTGGCATCGGTGTATGTGTCTTATTTCGAGGGCTTTGGCATCCCGATTTTGGAGGCGTTCAAGTGTGAGACGCCTGTCATCACCTCCAATGTGACCTCCATGCCCGAGGTGGCGGATGATGCGGCATTGCTGGTCGACCCGTTCAGCGAGGCCTCCATCGCCGAAGGCATGACGGAGATGCTCGACGAGAACGTACGCGAGTCTCTTATCGAGAAAGGCAGGGAACGTGCCATGGATTTCTCATGGGACAAAGCCGCCGATGATATTTGGAATTCATTAATGAATGCAATAAAAGAATAAGATATGGCTAAAATCATAATGTATCCTGGCGAAGCCAGAAAAGAAACCATGAATTGGAAAGATGCTCAAGGACAACATATCACAGTGGTGAAACGCAACATATTGGTGCTCGGTTCAGGAGGCCGAGAACATGCCTTGGCATGGAAGTTGGCCCAAAGCGAAGGCGCACATGTTTTCATCGCTCCCGGCAATGCCGGCACGGCACAAGTGGGTGTGAATGTCGATATAAAACCATCTGATTTTGAAGCTGTAAAAGACTTTTGCTTAAAGCAAGAGATTAACCTTGTTGTGGTAGGCCCCGAACAACCTTTGGTGGACGGCATCGTGGACTTCTTCAAGAGTGATGCTGAACTGAAAGCGGTAAAGATTATCGGTCCCGACAAACGTGGTGCCCAGTTAGAAGGCAGCAAGGCCTTCGCCAAAGATTTCATGGAGAAATACGGCATACCGACGGCGAAATGCTTCAAGGTCACGAAAGACAACCTCGGCGAAGGCTGCAAGTTCCTTGAGAGTGTAAAAGCCCCATACGTGCTGAAGGCTGACGGCTTGGCCGCAGGTAAGGGCGTATTGATTCTCAACGATTTGCAGGAAGCAAAAGACGAACTCGGCAAGATGCTTGACGGCAAATTCGGCGCGGCTTCGACTACTGTGGTCATCGAGGAGTTCCTGAAAGGCATCGAGGTGTCAGTCTTTGTGCTGACTGATGGCGAACACTATGTGTTGCTGCCCGAAGCCAAGGATTACAAGCGCATCGGCGACGGCGACCAAGGCTTGAACACGGGCGGTATGGGTGCCGTGTCACCAGTGCCCTTCTGCACCCCCGAGTTTTTGAACAGGATAGAGGAACGCATTGTGAAACCTACGTTGAAAGGCCTGAAAGTCGAAGGTATCGACTATAAAGGCTTCATTTTCTTGGGTTTGATGAACGATGGCGGCAATCCATACGTTATCGAATACAATGTTCGCATGGGCGATCCCGAGACCGAAGCGGTGATGACCCGCATCGAGGGTGACTTTGCCGACCTGCTCATGGCTTGTGCCGACGGTCGCTTGAATGAGGTGCATTATGCCAAGAGCGACAAGACCGCCGTCACGGTGATGATGGTGTCGGGCGGCTATCCCGAGGCATATAAAAAAGGTATGATAATGAGCGGATTGGACAGCTTGAAAGAGGTCGTGGCCTTCCATGCTGGCACGGCATTTGATGCTGAAAAGAATGTGGTTACCTCTGGTGGACGTGTCATCGCCGTCACTGCACACGGTGATTCGATTGAAGAGGCGAGAGGCATTGCCTACCGCGAGGTGGAGAAGATCCATTTTGAGGGTGTCAACTACCGCCACGACATTGGACTTGATTTGATGAAAATGCAATGATTAAGTTTTTCAGACAGAGCTATGCCGTTCAGTATGTGGTGATTGCCTTGTTGGCGATTGCCCTATGGATACCCGCATTTGTGTCGGGAAAACTGACTATGGGCTTGGGCAGTCCCGTCACACCTATTTTCAATTTAGTGGACGACTTGCTCGACTTTTCGACTATTGCCCAACACGCTTTCGCCTTCCTGTTGTTGGTGGTTGAGACTTTGATTTTCAACAACATGTTGGTTAAAAATCAGATAGTGGGCAAAGTGGGCACCATGGGTGCTTTCGTATTCGTCTTACTGATGAGCTTGACGCAGACGCAAACCAATTTTTATCCATTCTTTTTGTCAACGTTGTTTATCATACTGACAATCAATTGTTTGTTTGAGACATACCAGCTCCCTAATCCGGAAATTAATTTGTTGAAGTCAGGAGTTTTCTTAGCCTTGGCGTCGATGTGCTATTTTCCGTCCATCTTGTTGGTTTTGTGGGTGTTTATCGCTTTGCCCATAGCCAAAAAGGGGACACTTCGCCTTCAGTTGATTCCTTTGTTTGGCTTCTTGTTTATTTACTTTGCCTATTTCGTTGCCGTCTATTTATTCGGCGATTTCCTCACATTGATACATGGCTATCGAGATTATTTCACTTCAATTAAATTCTCGGTGGCGATGTTTAACTTGAAGACTATCTTGTTGTTAGTTATTCTTGTTTTGTCAACGGTCTTTCTCCTTTTTGGAGGCAGCAATGCCAACTTCGAGAAAACCGTGGCGGTAAGGACCAAGATTTCCATGACAGTCATCCTGTCGGTTTTTGCTATTCCGCTGTTGTTTCTCGGACCCAATGTCTTGATGAATGGCTTGATTTTCATTGCTTTATCCATTCTGATTTCTTATGCTTTCTCATATTTGGGCAATACAGGTTGGGCCAATCTATTCCTGACGCTGTTTTTGGCTTTGGTTTTTGCCAATCATTATTACTTTAAATTCCTCTAAACCATGGGTTTGTTGCCACATTATTCGAATAAGGTTGAAGCAGGCTGTGACGAAGCCGGGCGAGGCTGCCTTGCTGGACCCGTTGTGGCGGCAGCAGTGATTCTGAAAAACGATGCAGATTACCCTGAGCTCAATGACTCCAAGCAACTTACGGAGAAGAAACGTATGCAGTTGCGCGAGTTGATCATGAAAGAGGCATTGTCCTACGGCATAGGCATCGTTTCGCCTCAAGAGATTGACGAAATCAACATCCTAAATGCCTCATTCTTAGCGATGCATCGGGCTTTAGATCAACTGACACTTCAACCTGAATTGTTGTTGATTGACGGCAACCGTTTCAATCCATACAAAAAGGTGAAACACGTTTGCATCGTTGGTGGTGATGCCAAATACCAATCCATTGCGGCGGCTTCCATTTTGGCCAAGACCACCAGGGATATGATGATGGTTGAATACGGCGAACAATATCCGGTTTACAATTGGAAAAAGAACAAAGGGTATCCCACGCGAGAGCACAAACAAGCCATAGCAGATTATGGGACGACACCCCTGCATCGCATGACTTTTAATATGGCTATTCAGTTGAAGTTAGACATTTAATAAAATAATGTAAACAATAGAAAATGAAAAAGATAATCCATATTTCAATACTAGTTTGTTTTATGCTTCTTGCTTTTCCGTTGAAAGGGCAAAATGTGGATTTACAGACGTATTGGGATGATGTGGATTTCAATGATACGACTTTGATTGCATCCAAGGCGATGTCAGATAAATTGATTGAATACTTCTTTTCGTTCACCGATGGCGACGAGCAACGCTTTGACAGCCTTTCGATGGCAGGCTTGAGTGTGGTTCTCAACAAGGCCAAGGTGAACATGAGGATGTATGAGTATATCCTTGATTTTGCGCTGAATGGCTATTCTTCCATGGGTCGCGACCGGGTGACAGACTACCTTTTGAATTATCCTCAACTCGCTGAAGGGGAAATCACTATGGAAGAAGGTCTGCGCTTGGATTCCATCACTGAACCATATCAAAAGGTGAAAGTTGGTGCTAAAGCCCCTGACTATTCGGGTGTTACTGTCGATGGCGAAGCCTATCATTTGTATGATTCTAAGGCAGAGCGGATTATTGTCTTCTTTTGGTCGACGGACTGTGAGTACTGTCACGATTTCTTGGTTCACATCCGTAAAAACCTAGACTTAAAGTCTGATTTTGAATTAGTTACTTTTGCATTGGCAGAGAACCAAGACGAGGTGGCCAAAACGGTGAAAAAAACGCGTCTGCCTGGATACCATTTTTATGATGCGTTACGTTGGGATAGCAAAGCCTTTTTGGATTACCATATCACTTCAACGCCGACGGTCTTCGTTTTGGATGCCGAGCGCACTATTGTTTGCAAACCATACGATTGGTATGAATTAAAGGAATGGTTGAATAGAAATAATTAAAACAATTGAAAATTATATAATTATATGAATAAGATTAAAACATCAGTATTGTTATTTGCGCTGGCTTTTTCGGTCGGCCAAGGTATTGCCCAAACTGCGGAAGACCGCTGGGTGGATTCAGTTTACAACAGCCTCACCTTGGAGCAGCGTGTGGCACAATTAATATGTATGCGCGCCAACCAGCCCGACAAGCCTTTTTATGAGGATGTGGCCAAGTACATCAAGCAGTATAACATCGGTGGCGTGTGTTTCTTCCGTGCCGATGCCGAGGCTCAAGTCAACCAGACCAATGCCTGGCAGGCTATGGCAAAGACCCCGCTGATGGTGTCTATCGATGCTGAATGGGGCTTGGCAATGCGTGTGAAAAAGACGTTGGCTTATCCTTATCAGATGACCTTGGGGGCTATCAGCGATGATGAACTGATTTACGAGATGGGGCAGCAGGTGGCAGAACAATGCCAACGCATGGGCATCCATGTGAACTTTGCTCCCGTGGCGGATGTCAACTCCAACGCTGCCAATCCCATTATAGGAATGCGTAGCTTCGGCGAAGATCCTGCAAAAGTGGGCGAAAAGGCCACAGCATACGCACTGGGTATGCAGAGCAAAGGACTGATTACCAGTATGAAACACTTCCCTGGTCACGGTAACACGGCCACTGATTCCCACATGACCCTGCCCACAGTGACCCGCACGATGGACGAGGTGCGCGACATTGAGCTTGCACCTTTCCGTTATATGATTGAACAAGGGGTGAACGGTGCCATGGTGGGACACCTTTATTTCCCTGCCATTGAGAAAGTTAAGAACACTTCCTCCTCGCTTTCGCATGGCGTTGTAACCGACTTGTTGAAAAACCAGATGGGCTTTGAAGGCTTGATTTTCACCGATGGTCTCGACATGAAAGGCGTTTCGGAAAAGGTGAGGCAAGACAGTGTGCCGTATGTTGCTTTCATGGCTGGCAATGATGTGCTGATTCTGCCCACCAATGTGCCGTTTGCCATCAAAACCATCAAACAGGCTGCGGAACGCAACCCGGTAGCGGCAGCCCGCTTGGAGGAAAGCTGCAAGAAGATTTTGCGTTACAAATATCGCGCTGGTTTGAACCATTACAAGCCAGTCCCGACAGCCAACCTGATGACAGACCTGAAGAAAAAGGCCTACACCGAATTACGCCAACAGCTTTATGATGAAGCCATCACGATGCTCCGCAATGACAACAATGTCATCCCGTTGGCCAACAACAAGAAAATCGCTGTGGTCACCATTGGCAACACCAAGAATGATGTGAATGAAGGGCTTGTCGCTCGTGGCTTCAGCACGACATCCTTTGTGGTGTCGAAAGATGCTATTGCCTCGAAATCAGCGGATTGGCTGAAACGATTGGAAGGTTTTGATATAGTGGTGGTCAACATTGAAAAGACCACGATGTTTGCCAACAAAAACTACGGCATCACCGAGGAGACGGTGAAGTTTTTCAATCGCCTTGTGGCGCAAAACGACGTGATTCTCAATCTGTTCGCCTGCCCTTACGCTTTGGATTTGTTCCGTATCAACAACAGTGTCAAGGGTTTGGTGGTGGCTTACCAAGACGAAGTGCCTGCCGTGGATGCCGTTGTGAGGTTGCTTTCGGGCGAACTCGAAGCAAAAGGCACCCTGCCCGTTTCGGTGGGTAAGTTCAAGTGTGGCGATGGCATTGCTGCAGCCATGCCCGAGCGCAAGGAACACATTCTTCCACAAAAGGAAATTCCGGCACCTGCTGGTTTACCAGTTCAAAATGAGAAAGTTACCTCATTGCCGACGGCAAAAATGAGTGCGAAATATGTAGCCAAGTTGGACTCCGTTGCCTTGTCGGGCATCAAAAAAAAAGCTTATCCTGGTTGCCAGATAGTGGCGATGAAGGATGGTAAAATGGTCTACGACAAGTGTTTCGGCACTTTTACCTACGGCGGTGGCCATCAGGTGCAGCCCGACGACCTCTACGACATTGCCTCATGCACCAAGATTTTTGCTTCGACGTTGGCCGTGATGAAGTTGTACGATGATGGATTGATAGACTTGACCAAGACTTTGGCCGATTTTTTTCCCTACCTGAAAGGCAATGCACACGGCAAGCTGAAGCTTATTGACATTATGACGCATCAAGCCGGACTGAAGGCTTGGGTGCCTTTTTATAAGGTGACAGTCGACGAAAACGGCCCCATGGCTGAGTTTTACAGCGATCAAATCGATGAGACTCATGGCGTTAGGGTGGCGGAAAACCTTTACCTTATTAATGACTATGAGGACCGCATCTTCGACTCGGTTTCCAAGACCCCTTTGGGTAAGAAGAAGTATCTATATAGCGACATGGGCTTCTATTATATCCCGAAAATCGTGAAACAGATTACCAATCAGAACATTGAGGACTATTTGAGAGAGAATTTTTACTATCCGATGGGTTTGAACCACATTTGCTACAAGCCTTTGGGGCATTTCACCCGCGAGCAGATTGCCCCTACGGAAAACGACACGGTTTTTCGCCGTCAACTGATTTGGGGTGATGTCCACGACCAGGCTGCTGCCATGTTTGGCGGAGTTGCGGGTCACGCAGGCTTGTTTTCCAATGCCCACGACCTGGCGGCCATCATGCAAATGATTTTGGATGAGGGTGTTTACAACGGCAAGCGTTATCTGAAACCCGAAACGGTGCGTTATTTCACCAAGGCGCCGTTTGCGGCAAGCAACGACAACCGCCGCGGCATTGGTTTCGACAAATTGCCCATCAACAAGAAAGGAACTTGTACGGCCTCGAAATCCGGCTCCATGGAAGGGTACGGGCATACGGGCTTCACTGGCACCTTCGTTTGGGCCGACCCCGCCAACGATATGATTATCATATTCTTATCCAACCGCGTCTATCCCGATGCAGAACCCAATATGTTGGTAAGGACGGGCATCCGAACTGCCTTACATGATATCCTGTACGAGGCTTATCCTATTGAATAACAGAGATTTTGCAAACCACAAATCCACTAATACGATGCACAACTACAAACACGAAGTGAAGTATTACGAGTGTGACCGCATGGGCATCACACACCATTCCAACTATGTCCGTTTCATGGAGGAGGCCCGCGTTGACTACCTCGACCAGCTGGGTTATGGCTTCGACAAGGTCGAAGAGGAAGGCGTGGTTTCGCCGGTCATCGCCATCGAATGCAATTACAAAAGCCCAACCACCTTCAAGGATGTCATTGACATTGAGGTCACTATAGGCTTGCAATCGGAGTTGAAGTTTGAGTTCAACTATGTGATGCGTCTTGGCGGAAAGACAGTATGCACTGGAAAAAGTCTGCACTGTTTCACCGAAAACGGGCGTCCGGTGGCCATTTCGAAACGTCTTCCGGAGCTTTACAAAGCAATACAATCGCAACTATGAAAACACAAAAAGTAATACTTATCACGGGCGCGAGCAGTGGCATCGGCTACGACACGGCTGCTGCATTGGCCCAGCAAGGACACAAGGTGTTTGCTGCCGCTCGCAGGGTGGAAAAGATGGAGCCTCTTCGCCAACAAGGTGTTACGCCCATCAGAATGGATGTAACGGACGATGCCTCGATTGAAGAAGGTCTCAAAACCGTGATGGAAGCCGAAGGGCGCATCGACGTGCTTATCAACAATGCGGGTTACGGCTATTTCGGCGCCATCGAGAATGTGAGCATGGAAGAGGCACGCCGACAGGTGGAAGTCAACGTGTTTGGGTTGGCGCGGCTGTGCCAATTGGTGCTGCCTATCATGCGCCAACAAGGGTCGGGCCGCATTATCAACACCTCTTCGGTAGCGGGTAAGTCTGTGTTGTATTATGGCGGTTGGTATCATGTGACCAAGTATTCCGTTGAGGCTTTCAGCGATGCGTTGCGTATCGAGATGCAGCCTTTTGGCATCGATGTAGTCATGATTGAACCTGGTGGCATCAAGACGGATTGGGGACATATCGCCGCCGACCATTTGGCCGAGTCGTCGAAGGGAACGGCCTACGAGCAAACGGGACTTCAGGAAGCGGAGAATCTTCATTGGATGTACAACACCAATTATCTTTCACAACCTGCCGTGGTCACCAAGGCGATGTGTAAGGCCGTCAACAGTCGCCGTCCTCGTGCACGCTATCGTGTGGGCGCGTTTGCCACGACCATTGTGCTTTCTCATTTGCTGTTGCCAGCCCGTTGGTGGGATGCCGTGGTAAGGATGCTGGGGAAGGTAAAGACGCCCTCGAAATAAAGCCGGATTAGAACCTGTAAACCAACAAGGTTTTCAGTGTCCAATCGTGGAAGGTGCCTCTGAAACTGATGTCGTCGACGTAATCGGGGGTGTCCATCTGGTTGGCATCAAAGGCATGGCTGCTGCGAAAATAGAACGTGTTGTAAGTGAACTGGGTGGAGAAAAAGAAGCGCCACAAGGTAAGGCCAACGGCGGCACTACCGACATAGTTAGGCATGGGGTAACACCAAATTTTCGACACTCTTTCGTCTGTATTAGTCATCGCACCTGTTTCCTCGTCAAAGTTAAATTTGTACGATGTGGTTTTCAGGTAATTGACCAAGGTAATCACAGGCATGGCCGTCAGGTTGATGGTAAGGTTGCGCAGGCCTTGGTCACGGGGACCGGTAGGGTCTTTGTGCCATAGCACGAAGTTGACCGAATAGCCGCCACCCACCGAGGCTTGCAAAGTGTTGAAACAATCCAGCATGTTGTATGAATCCCACGAGGCCTCTGGCGAATTGTAAAGGCTGCCTTGCATGTAGCGTGCCGTAAGCATCCACGAACCTGCAGTGCGACGTTGCACCATACCTACCTTATAGGTGGCAGGAAAGGCAAAACGATTGTTGTTGAAGGCATAGTAGCCATCAATGGTGAAACTCTTCAAAACGGCAGCTTCTTCGGTGATGAATTCGTCGTGGATGTAGCCTGCGTCACCCTCTTCCCCAAGGGTCAACGAGGATTTGAAAGGATTGGTAATCTTATAATAATTGAATTTCGCGCCCCACGACTTGCCGATGATGCCCAAGCCAAAGGAACTCTTTTTCCAGGCGCTGCGAGGCCCTACTTCTAAGCCGTAACCTAAAATGACTTTGCCATAGCCTACCTCAAGGCCGATTTTCTTGCAAAGGTTTTCCGAGAGGCTATATTGCGACAAACCAGTTTGATAGATGTCTTCGAAATCAAGCGCGAAGTCGACATCCACATCGAAGCCTGCCTTTTGTACGGTATTAAACGCACCTAATGAAATACCGGCTTTCGGCTGGTAAATGCGTGTCGTGTCGACCTCTTCCGGCTTAATGAGGAATTGATAGGCCTTTTTCATAAAAGGGGATTCTTGGGCTTGCATGGAAGCTATAGACAAAAGCAAGGTTATGATGAATAGGTTTTTTTTCATCAGTTGTGATTTTGGCGCAAAGGTATAGAAATTTTGATAAAAAGTTGCTGGTAATAAAATTATTACCTATTTTTGCGGAAAATATGAAAGATATGCCAACCATTTTTACTTTGTTTGGATACCGATTCTTGTTCTACTCCAATGACCACACACCTATTCATGTTCATGTGGTGAAAGGCGGAGCAAAAGCCAAGTTCAATCTATTTCCAGTTAAACTTGTGGATAATATAGGTTTTAAACCAGCAGAATTGAAGATGATAGAAGCTATTATAGAGGAGAATGTGGAAACGATAGCCCAACATTGGAACATGTTTTTCAATAACAACAAATGATGAAGGAGTAAAAAAATGAAAATAGAAAAGATTTGGTTCACGCCAACGGCAATTTGGATTCGGACGGAAGACGGTAGAGAGGCATACGAGTTGCTTGATGATTATCCGAGACTGAAAGATGCATCAGTTGAGCAATTGTGTAGCTATGACTATGATGATTTCGGAATCCATTGGGATGATTTGGATGAAGATTTGAGTTTTGAAGGCTTCTTCGACAAACAGGAGCCGACACCTTTATATAAACTTTTCATGATGCATCCCGAATTGAATGTGTCGGCTTTGGCCCGACGAATGGGCATTTCCCAAAGCCTAATGGCACAATACATTAGTGGAAAGAAGAAGGCAAGCAAAGCCCGTATGGATATGATTCTTGACACCATTCATGAGGTGGGGCAGGAGTTGGTTGCTGTGTAAAAGGGGGAGAGCGCTTTTGAGTAACGAAAATTGCCCATCAAAAAAAGCACCTCCCCACGGGAAGTGCTTTCTTGATTAAATACTTGACTCGGATTAGTTTAAGCTGAAGTGGTTGATGGTACCAGGCTTCGTGCAGAAAGCTCTGGGAAGAGCTTGATTACTGGCGTAGCCATAATCAGCATGATTAGGATTGAACTTGTTGAAGGTCTCACTTGTATTGTCAGTGTAGTAAACAGTGACGGAGAAACCTTGACACAGAGCAACCGGACGGAGAGTCATGATAAACTTGGTGTAGGTGTTGGGATTCAATTGAACGCCGTTACCACATTCAAGGGTCATGGTATGATCACCAGGATTGCTGGTATAAATCAATTCATTTTGAAGCATTGTATTGAGAAGTAGCATAGTCATGGAATAATCACAATGATAATCAGCCAATTCAAGGATTCTATTCTTTAATCTATCATAAAACAAGTAGGTAACACCAGGAATGTCAATCGTTACGTCGCCATTGAGGGGGAACTGGTTGTCGGTGACAACGATTCTCTTAACTTTCTTCGTTCCCTTAAGTTTAAAGTCGGCGAAGCCAAAGATGTGTTTCATGCGGAAGTGATCCATGATCCATTCACCCTTATCGGCCATCACCAATGAAGAGGGATCCATGCAGTTATAATGGTAGTTTTGCGTAGCAGGAATATCGAAGGTTTGGCTGTTGCGCGGTCCAATAGGATGGTTGACCACCATGGAGGCGGGATAGAAAGCATAGTAGCCATCAAAGCCTTCGTTCAAATCGCCCATAACACCGCCGCTGAAGTGACCTTCCGTGGTATTGGCACCAGAGATAAGGGTATAAATGTTACGGACGGATTGGGTGTAGTTTTCGGCCAGGTTGTAGATTGCAATCTGGTCGCCCTCGCTCCACTTCATCTTGTTGCCATCATTGAAGGCGATATAAGCTCTATCGCCATCGATGTAATTCTCTTCAAGCGCAGGCATGTTCGCCTTAATTGAAGTGGTGTCAGTGTTGTTTTTCTTACAGGATGAGCCCACGAATGCGAAAGCACCCACTAAGCAGGCCATACCAATCATTTTAAAGGTTTTCTTCATTTTTTCAATTTTTTAGTTTTCAATCAGTTTCAGGAACATTCTAAACTTCTATGAGGAAGATTACCAGCTTCCGCCTTCTTCACCGTCATCACCTGATCCGGTGGTGGATTGTCCAGGGGTGGATTGTCCTCCAGCAGAGCTCATTAGAACGCTAGTCATTTCAATTTCGAACATTTCAGTAACTGGGGCTTCGTAATTTTTCATCTTTTGTACGTTTTTAGTTAAACATTTGTTTTATTAAGATTACAATACAAAAGTACACATGTCCTTTACTACTTCAACATTTAATCCGCCATTATTATAGACATTTTCCGTCACGATTCCAAACGTTTTCTTCCTACGCAGAATTCGCGGAGCTATGGGAAGCGCAAAGCGACCCTAAACCAGTGTTCGGTAGGTTTCTGCATTTTCAACGTATTCTGCGTGAAAAATACTATTTTCCATATAATTCCTTCAGAAAAAGCCCTACACGAACAGCCTTTTCATCCGACAAATTATCCAAATTCAAGTCAATATGAATCTCGCGAGGGCAGAGATTTGATTTCATGCCCATACGGAGTTGAATGTCGTCCAAGAAATTATGGTTCAGGGCATCGCAAAGGGCAAGAAGTTGTTCCATGTCGATACTGGGTCGCTCAAAGATGAAATACACATTGGAGCGGGCGGTGTGGATGCGCCGCGCCAGTTCAGCCACGCTCAAGCCGCTCTCGTCGAAAACGGCTTTAATCATTTGTCCGATATGGAGTTTCTCTAGCGTAGCCATATTGTGTTGTTGTGTTGTCGTTTTGATGATGACATGAAAAAAGCGTGGAAGTTATTTCCTGCTAGATGCTCCGGGTTACCACGCCCACACTATCTTACAAGTCTTTCCACGCCGTATAAAACGGCACTTCGAAAACTTATTCTTGATAGTGTGTCCCCGAAGGAACGATTGTGGTAAATTGGAGCATCAAGAATAGCCTCAAATCGCTATTTGTTCTATGTCAGTATGCTGTTGTCTTTACATGATTTTGTTGTTTTGTTGGGTGCAAAGATATGAATTATTTAGAAATGTCCAAAAAGTGGGTGCGATGGTCTCATAGTGCAGCATCTCAACTCCTCTTTTTTCAGGTCGAAGACGAAACAGGCAAAATTCAAGTCTTTTCGGTTCATATAGGGTATCATCCGCAGAGCTTCGCGCACGCCTTCCCAACCATACAGGTTGAGCATGGCGTAATAGTCGTCCATGCGTCCGCGTTCCAACACGCGCTGAACCACTACGTTACGCATCTTCATCCAATCAAAATGGTTTAGGTCGTACTCCCACAAAAGTGAAGGACGGATGACGGTGTCGGTATGTAGCTTATAATCGTCGAAAAGCATCGAATCTCGTTTGTTTCTAAATGCAAATATAAACAATTAATTCCTTTTGGAAAGAATCTTGCCTATTTTTCTGTCATCCATTCGATTGTTCCAAAGCAAAATGATGTCAATTCTTGTTTCTTGAACGGAATAGAATACCCTTGTATGTCGAGAATGAAGCACTCGTAAAGGCTTGCCTTTGAATTTGTATCTTGATTCAGAAGTGCCTAATTCGGGAAACTCAGCCAACAAATCAATTTGGGAAATAATGTTGTCGTAAACCTGTAAAGCCACATTCTGTCCTTGATTCCGAAGAACATAATCAACCATGGTAGCCAATTCGTCTTCTGCCTCTTTGAGCCATAGAATCTCTCTCATGCCAACATTGCTTTGATACGAGCCTTGACCTCATCATGCGAAACGAATTCGGCAGTGCCATCTTCGATGCTTTGCATACGCTCCTTGAGTAGTCTTTCTACTTCTTCTTCGGTATAGCAGCATGGGGGAACCTTTGTAGAAGTTGTTTTTTCAGGCGATACCAATTCCATAGCGAATCGTTTTACTTTACGAGTAAGTTCTTCCGTTGTGAAATTGCCACAACTAGGTAAATTGATGTTGATGGATACTCCGTGCATTTGATTTGCTTTTTATTTCTGACTGCAAAAGTAACAACATTTTTGAATATTTTGTTGTTGTAGATTGAATTATTTGAATGGTTTTACAAAAAACCGCCCATCAGGATTGTTCCTAACGGGCGATTTCAGTTAAAAAATCACAGCGATTATTTCGCCTCCTTCGGATAAGTCAATCCCATGTTATAAAGGATGAACGAATAAATATCAGCCTGTTCTTCCAGAACCTTGGAAATCGGCTTGCCGCCGCCGTGACCGGCCTTGGTGTCGATGCGAATGATCTTGGGCTGGTCGCCGGTCTGGGCTGCTTGCAAGGTGGCCGCATACTTGAAGCTGTGGGCGGGCACCACGCGGTCGTCGTGATCGGCAGTGGTGACCATGATGGCAGGATAGTGTACGTCAGCACCGCTCTTGATGGTGTGCAGCGGCGAGTAGGCATACAAAGCCTTGAACATGGCCTCGTCGTCCTCGCTGGTGCCGTAGTCGCTGGCCCAGTTCCAGCCGATGGTGAAGAGGTGGTAGCGCAACATGTCCATCACGCCGACTTGTGGCACGGCCACAGCAAAGAGGTCGGGGCGTTGGTTGACGACAGCACCGACGAGCAGACCGCCATTGGAGCCACCATTCAAAGCCAAGTACTTCGGCGAGGTGTATTTGTTATTAATAAGGTATTCGGCGCAAGCGATGCAGTCATCGAAGACGTTCTGTTTCTGCAACTTGGTGCCGGCGATGTGCCATTCCTCACCATATTCGTTGCCGCCACGCAGGTTCATTTGGGCATAGATGCCACCATTCTCGATGAAAGGCAGGCGCGAGGTGCTGAAACCAGGATTGAGGGTGATGTTGAAGCCGCCGTAGCCATACAGGAAGGTCGGGTTGTTGCCGTCTTTCTGCAAACCTTTCTTGTAGGTCAGGAACATTGGAACCTTGGTGCCGTCCTTCGAGGTGACAAAGACTTGCTCGGTGACGTAGTCGTCCGACTTGAAGTCGATGGCGGGAGCGCGGAACACGGTCGAGGTGTTGTCGTCGATGTTGTACTGGTAAATCGTGGTCGGGAAGGCGAATGAGGTGAAGGCATAGAACACTTCAGGCTCTTCATACTTACTGCTGAAACCGACGGCGCCGTAGGTGGGCAGGGCAATCTCATGGAGTTGCTGGCCGTCCATGGTGTAGACGTAGGCGTGGTTGGCGGCATCCTTGTCGTAGGTGACAATCATCTTGCCCTTGGCCAAGTTTATGCCAGAAATGACATTTTCGCTTTCGGGAATCACATCCACCCAGTTTTCCATCTGTGGGGTCTTGGCCGATACTTTGCAGATACGGCCCTTGGGCGCGTTGTAGTTGGTGAAGATATAAAGCACATCGTCAATCACGTCGATGGGGCTGTACTGGTAGTCCATATCGAAGGCAATTTGCACGAATTTGCCTTTCGGATCTTGCATATCGCGGATCCACAGCGTGCTGCCTGCGCCTTGACCGCTTTCGAAGAGGAACATGTAATGCTCATCCTCGGTGAGGTCGACCTGGTGGAAATAGCGCGGCTGGGCGGGATTGGAGTAGAAGAGTTCATCTTGCTCCTGCGGCGTGCCGAGTTTATGGTAGTAGATCTTGTGGTTTTCGTTTACGTTGCTGAACTCCTTGCCAGCTTCGGGGCGGTCGTAGGCGGCATAGAAGAAGCCGTCCTTGTACCACGATGCGCCCGTGAACTTGGCCCATTCGATGTGGTCGGGGAGGAGTTCAAGGGTGGCCATGTCCTTCACGTAGATTTCAACCCAGTCGGAGCCGCTGCGTTGGATGGTGTAGGCCATGTATTTGCCGTCGTTGGAGAAGCTGATGCCGCCCAACGAGACGGTGCCGTCATCGGAGAGTTTGTTGGGGTCTAACAAGACGGAGGGCTCGCCGTCGAGCGTCTCCTGCATGTAGATGACGCTTTGGTTCTGGAGGCCGTCGTTCTTCGAGTAGATGTAGCGACCGTGTTTCTTCGAAGGCATGCCGTAGCGTTCGTAGTCCACGAGTTGCGTGAGGCGGTCCTTGAGGGCGCTGCGGAAGGGAATGTGGCTGAGGTAGTCTTGCGTGACTTCGTTCTGTTCCTTGACCCATTTCGCGGTCTCGGCGGAGGTGTCGTTTTCGAGCCAACGGTACGGGTCGGCGACCTTCGTGCCGAAGTAGTCATCAATGACGGTGGTGTCCATGCGCGTCTCGGGATAGGCCTTGACGGAATAGCGTTCAGGCTGCTTTGGTTGTTGGTTGCAGCCGAAGAGGGTGATTGTGCCCATAACTAATAAGGTGAGTTTTTTCATTTATGGTTGATTTAAAGATTTAAAATTCAAAATTTAAGATTCAAAGATTTGATCGGCTCGGGACTCTCCTTGTCGTCGCTTCGCGTCACTGCGAGGCACGAAGCAGTCCAGTACGTTATTTGACGGACAAAAGTACGATAATTTGGTGGAATGGTAGAATAATTCTTTTGCATTTCGAAAAACTTCGCCAACTCGCCGAACGAAAATCCGCCAACTCGCCGAATGTATTCTTGCCAAGTTTTTAGATTGATTTTTATCTTTTTGATATACATGAATTTATATTCTTGTTTTAAACATGAATGATAATCCTTCATGAAACTAGATTTCATCTTTCATGATGATATGCTATTTATTGTTATATGTCGGGAAAATTGTATCTTTGCACCGAAGAAATACTGTTTGACTAATAGTTTTAAATAATATGCAATGAAAGCGAAACCATTTATCAAATGGGTGGGTGGGAAAGGCCAACTCATTGAACAACTCGAAGCAATGCTTCCTGCTGACTTTGATAATTGGGAGAACGTCACTGACACGATAAACGTATGACACAAGCACAGGCAGTTATAGAAACAATTGAAGCATTAGGTGGTATTGCTACACTTAACCAAATCAATCAGAACATATTCAAAATCAAGGATTGTGTTTGGAGGACAAAAACACCATTTGCGAGCATTCGACGTATAGTCCAATTAACTGATGGCATTTATAAAATCAAACCTGGATTGTACGCATTGGAAACCCATCGCAAACGGCTTGAAATGGAAGGTATTATCGTTCAAACAGAAAAGAATAAGGATAGTGATGAAGTAAAATCTTTCAACCACGCTTATTACCAAGGCTTGTTGCTCGAAATCGGGAAAATGCGTCATCTTTTGACCTTTGTTCCTGACCAAGATAAAAACAAAAAGTTCTTGCAAACTCCATTGGGCGACTTGCGCACTTTGGATGCGATTCCACAATATACATATCCTGGCATTGTTAAGCGTAGTTCCACTATTGACGTTATTTGGTTCAATGGCAATCAGTTGCCTCATTCTTTCTTTGAGATTGAACACTCAACCGATATTCAAAATTCCTTGCTGAAATATAAGGATCTTCAAGATTTTTATGTTCGTATGGTCATTGTTGCAGATGAAAAAAGACATCAAGAGTATTTAAATAAGTTGTCATATGCTGCCTTTGATACGCTTCGCGATAATAATCGAGTGGCGTTTCTGAGTTACGAATCGCTTGATAAACAGTATGAAAAAGAGTTATTGATGCAACAATTAGATTTTATTATATAGACTATTCGATTAAATTAAATCATTTAAATGAAAGCATTAGAAATATAAGAAGTAATACAAACATATAATAATCAATCGTTTGCTATTTGTTCTATTCGCATTGAAACCTAGGAAATTTCAAGAATAGTAAAAAGAACAAATCGTTATGCGACCCTACTGCGGGTGTGATTTGTCTTTTACTTGGTTTTCCTAGGACCACAATGCGAGCAAATCATTGCCCGCAGTTTTTGTGTGTCCCATGGAAGACAAAATAGTAACTGGTAGCAAACATAAAAACAAACGCTACAATGAGTTACAATGAATTAGGGTCTATTAAGGCTTTCTATCAAAGCCGAGGAATTGACCACCTCGAATCATTCACTATTTATCATGGTGATTGCAGAATACTACTACATGGAATCCCTGACAACTCCATAGACGCCATCTTTGCCGATCCGCCATATTTTCTCAGTAACGGCGGCATCAGCGTCCATAGCGGCAAGCAGGTATGCGTGGATAAAGGTGATTGGGATAAAGGCGGCACTCCAGAGTATATCTACGAGTTCAACCGCCAATGGCTTGCCTTATGTCGTACCAAGTTGCGCGACAACGGCACGATTTGGATTAGCGGAACACATCACAACATCCATGTCGTCATGCGCTGTCTGCAAGAGTTGGGCTACAAGGTGCTGAACACCATTACTTGGCAAAAGACAGACCCGCCGCCCAATCTTTCATGCCGTTATTTCAATTTCTCAACCGAGCTGATTATTTGGGCTCGCAAGTTTGAGAAGAAGCCGCATAAGTTCAATTATGAGACGATGAAACTGCTCAATGGCGGGCAGCAAATGACGGATGTATGGCGCATTCCAGCAGTCAGCTTATGGGAGAAACAGCAAGGCAAACACCCGACTCAAAAACCCTTACGCTTGCTCTATCGAATTATCCTTGCCTCCACCAATGAAGGCGACACGCTTCTGGACCCGTTTAGCGGTTCAGGCACAACCGGCATTGCGGCCAATCTGCTCGGTCGTAAATACATTGGCATTGAGCAGGATGAGCAGTTTTGCGAGTTGTCCTTGCGTCGCCGTCAAGCCTTGGAGGACAAGAATACGCGCAAGAAACTGTTTGACAAGATGCGTTCTACACCCGAAGAAACGACTGTGCTCATCAATCACATGCGCGAAACAGATCGCGAAAAAGCGATGCAGTTGGGTATAACTTATGTGCGTGTTGGTGATGCCAAAGGTTCATTATTGGTCAAAGAAGGATTTGAACGTTTGGGCTATGTTTGCCTACACACCCGAGGCGATGAACCGAAGTTGTTCAGACTGACCAAAAAAGGCTTTCAGATATGGACGGCAGAGGCGTTGCGCGAGGAAGGCTTCTCTGCCGAAAACGCTCCTTATTATGCTGTGATGCGGTTTGATTCCTCGGAGCAAGTTACGTTTGACCAACCTGTTGACCTTCATAAACGCCAGTACACCGAAGTCGCGCGCATCCAACCGCTTAGTGATTTCATTGGGTTAAGATAGTCTGTTCTCAGTTCTTTCCAAAATGGAAATAACTGAAAAAAATGACTGTTGCAAAAATTGCAACTGTCATCTAATGAGTTGGGAAAAAGCAACCTGTCGGAAATTCCGACCAATTCATTCAGTTGTTTCATAGAAAAACCGGAAATTCCCGATTTATCCTCAGTTGTTGTAATTTTTGCAATAGCTGCCGACTATTTTCATTTTGGAAACAGTCAGTAGTTCGGAATAACCGAACAACTAATGGTGGTATTTTCCAAAATGGAAATAACCACTCAATACAGCAACTGTTTCCATTTGGAAATATCGTGTTTAAGTTACCGAGAAAACCTCGGCAACTTCGTGTCTAGTATGTGCTTTATGATAAATGTTCAATACATTGAACATATTTAACAAAATATTGTTCAGTATATAAAACATTTTTCCTTATTATAGGTTAATTTATCACATAAATGTTCAGTATGCAAAACAAATTTCCATTTGAAATGTTTTGTATATTGAACATATTGCTTATTTTTGCAGGCAGAAACTTAACAACTTTGAAAAATGGAAACATTAGTAAGAAGACATCTCAACAGGATGCAGACCGTGAACCTCGATTTTGTCAGGAACATCATGGACGAAATCGACTGGAACGAGCGGCTTTTGATGATCAAAGGCCAGAAGGGCATCGGAAAGACAACGCTCATGACACAACGCATCATGCAAGTGTTTGGCCCGACCAACACTACAGATGTGCTTTATGTGAGCCTCGATAACATCTATTTTGGCACCCATCATCTGCTGGACTTCATTGAGCAGTTCCATGCACAAGGAGGAAAATACCTGTTTCTGGACGAAGTGCATAAGTATAAGGGGTGGAGCATCGAAATCAAGAACGCTTACGATGAGTTTCCCGACATGCACTTTGTGCTGAGCGGGTCGTCGTTGGTCAATCTTTCTGACGGGGAGGCCGACCTCTCGCGCCGCTGCATTGCCTATACCATGCTTGGGCTTTCGTTCAGGGAATACTTGCGGATGTTCCATCAAAAGGACTTCAAAAGACGGACACTTCAGGAGATCCTTACCAACGGCAACTGCATCTGTGCCGAAGTCAATGTACAAATCCGTCCATTGCCGCTTTTTGCCGAGTATTTGCGCTATGGCTATTATCCATTCTTGAAAGAAGGACAGAACAATTATTATGTCCGTATCGAGAACATTGTCAATACCACCATTGAGGTAGAGCTGCCCCAGCTACGAAAACTCGACGTGGGCAATATCAGAAAAGTGAAGTCGCTGTTGGGCATTCTGTCTTCCAATGTGCCTTTTGCCCTCGACACCGTCAAATTGGCGACTATGGCGGAGATTTCACGCACCACATTGCTGAATTATCTTCAAATCCTTAGCGAGGCTCGTCTGATTCAGTTGTTGTATTCAGATGTAACGAATGTGAAACGACTACAAAAGCCGGACAAGATTTATTTGGAAAATCCCAATATGCTTCATGCCCTTGCCACGACACGGGTCAACGAAGGTACGGAGCGCGAAGTGTTTTTCATTAATCAGCTCGCGTCAAGTCATGTTGTGGAATACAGCAAGACTTCGGCTGACTTCACCATCGACCATCAATACACGATTGAAGTTGGTGGACGCTCTAAAGATGGCAAGCAAATCGCCGGTGTTGCAAAGGGCTACATTGCTTCCGCCGACGAAGAGTATGTGCTTGGTAACAAAATCCCGCTCTGGCTTTTTGGCTTTTTGTATTGAGACTTACATCTTATCCATCTCCGAATCATCCTCAATCCGAAGATTCTCGATGATGAACTTCTGCCGTTCCATGGTGTTTTTGCCCATATAATAATCCAGCAGCTCCTTGATGCCGAAATCATAACGCAGGATGACGGGCTCAAGGCGCATGTTGGGGCCGATGAAGCCACGGAACTCGTCGGGGGAGATTTCGCCCAAGCCTTTGAAGCGGGTGATCTCGGCCTGCTTGCCGCATTTCTCCTTGGCGGTGATGCGTTCCTCGTCGGTGTAGCAGTAATAGGTCTCCTTCTTGTTGCGAACACGGAACAGCGGCGTCTGTAAAATATAGACATGGCCGTTGCGCACCAGGTCGGGGTAGAACTGGAGGAAGAAGGTGAGCATCAGCAGGCGGATGTGCATGCCGTCGACATCGGCGTCGGTGGCGATGACGATGTTGTTGTAGCGCAGGTTCTCGATGTCCTCGTCGATGTTCAATGCAGCTTGTAAGAGGTTAAACTCCTCGTTCTCGTAACACACTTTCTTGGTCATCCCCAAGCAGTTGAGCGGCTTACCACGCAGGCTGAACACGGCTTGGGTCTGCACATCGCGGCTCTTGGTGATGCTTCCCGAGGCGGAGTCGCCCTCGGTAATGAAGATGGTGCTTTCGAGGCGTTTCTCATGGTTGGTGTTGAGGTGGATGCGGCAGTCACGGAGTTTGCGGTTGTTGAGGCTGACCTTCTTGGCACTCTCGCGGGCAGCCTTCTTGATACCAGCTATTTCCTTGCGTTCCTTCTCGTTGGCTTGGATTTTGGCCTGCAACACGCTGACCGTTTCAGGATTCTTGTGCAGGTAGTTATCCAAATGGCGCTTCAGGATGTCGAAGACATAGGTCTTAAGGAAAGGGCTGTCGTTGGTGCCGTCTGGATTGTTAGGAGCAAGGTGGGTGGAGCCGAGTTTGGTCTTGGTCTGTGCCTCAAACACAGGCTCTTGAATCCTCACACACAAGGCACAAATCAAACCTTGGCGGATGTCGGCGGGCTCATATTCCTTTTGGTAGAACTCACGCACCACGCGGGCATAGCCTTCACGGAAGGCCGACTGGTGTGTGCCGCCTTCGGTGGTGTGCTGCCCGTTGACGAAGGAATAGAAGTAGTCGCTCGACTGCCCGTTGACATGTGTGAAAGCCGCCTCAAAGTCGCCGTCCTTGATATGGATGATGGGGTAGAGGCCTTCGCCTTCCATGTTGTTCTGCAAGAGGTCGAGGAGGCCATTCTTGGAGTAATAGCGCTTGTCGTTGTAAATCAAGCTCAAGCCACGGTTGAGGTAGGCATAGTTCCAGATACGTTTCTCGATGTATTCATCTACATAGTGATAGTTGCCAAACAAGGCGGAATCAGGGATAAACTCGGTTAAAGTTCCAGTATCCAAGGTCCCTGAGCCTGTCGAAGGGCCGACAGTAGTGTTAGGTCCCTGAGCCTGTCGAAGGGCCGCCTCTACTGGAATAATTCCCGAATCATTAATCAACTTTCCCTGCGCAAACTCCACAATCCTTGTCTTGCCCTCGCGAATAGACTGCACCCTGAAATAAGACGAAAGCGCGTTGACGGCCTTGGTACCCACACCGTTCAAGCCGACCGACTTTTGGAACACCTTGCTGTCGTATTTGGCACCAGTATTCAGTTGCGAAACGGCTTCTTTTAACTTACCCAACGGGATGCCACGGCCATAATCGCGGATGCTGACTTTCTTTTCGGCTTTGTCAACCCTAACTTCTATCTTTTTGCCGAAGCCCGAAGTGAACTCGTCGATGGAGTTGTCAATCACTTCTTTAATCAGCACATAGATACCGTCATCTTGCGAGGCGCCGTCGCCGAGTTTGCCGATATACATACCCGGGCGGCGACGGATGTGTTCCATGTCCTCGAGGTGGACGATGCTGTCGTCGTTATAGTTTTCAGTAGTTGGTATGGGGTCTTCGTTTTGCGTGAAGATGTCGTCTTCGATGATTTCGCTCATAGAAAATGATTTTGTGCAAAATTACAAAAAAACTCGCAAACACACTTCTTCCTATTTGCTTTTTATCTTTTAACACGAATTACCATGAATATGTCACGAATTATCAAGAATTATTTTTGGAAATTCATGGTTAATTCGTGACCATTCGTGTAAATAATCAAATTTGCTTTTTATCTTTTTTAGCACGAATTACCATGAATATGTCATGAATTATCAAGAATTATTTTTGGAAATTCATGGTTAATTCGTGACCATTCGTGTGAATAATCAAAATAATCAAATTTACTTTTTTACTATTCTATTCCATTCAGCTTTCACCCAGTTCCAATCTTCTTGATTTGGAATCAGTTGGTTTAGCTTGCTTCCTGTTTGTTTGTGAAAGATAATCCAATGGTAAACAAACAACGCCGTGTAAGTCAGCGAAGTGGTAATGGCCGCACCACGGATGCCCAACAAAGGAATCAAAATGAAGGCAGAAACGAGGGTCACCGAAAGGCCGATAAGCGAGGCGTAGAGGTTGTATTTCGGCTTGCCGGTGCCGGAGAAAAAGTTGGCCAAAATGGTGTGGGCAGAGAAAAATACAATGCCTGGCGCCATCAACAGGATGACGGGACGAATATCCGCAAACTCTTCCGAAAACAATAGCTCGAAGAAAGCCGTCGGGAGCAGACAAATCACCAATAAAGCAGTGAACGTCAGCAAAATGGCTATTTTCATAAAACGCAAGGTGAGCTGTGAAGCACGTTGCTTGTTTTCGGTGTTGCTCAAAGCGGAAAACTCCACCAGACCAATGCTTTGTCCCACAATATTGACGCCTTCCGTAACTTGAGTGCCCGAGGCGTAAACGCCGATGGATTTCTCGGCACAATGGGTGTTCAACAGATAAAGACTCAAGCGTTTGTTTAACGTACTGACCAAGGTGGAGAGCTGCATGAAAGCCCCATAATGGAGCATTTCTTTCAGACTGCCTTTCAACGGTTCTCGCGCCTCAGGTTTCAGGCTTGGGAACAGCACAATCCATTCGACGAGGGTCGCCAAAGAATAGCCGCATAGCTGGGAATAAAGCAGCGCTTTGGCAGTGCGCAGATTCAATGCAAAAATCAGCACTGCCATCATCGAGACTTGTGTCAGTATCTGGATGAGATACAGCCAGTTGTAAGTCGCCACCTTTTCTTTGCCAAGGAAATGGTTGAGGTTGAACTCGTGTAGGCTGTAGATGAAGGTCATGAGCAGTACGAGCCAGGCATAGCCTTCGGGGACGATGGTGTGATAGAAGTCAGGAAAGAATTGTAAGATATTGAACAACAGGAGGTAAATCAGCATCACGAAGGCGATCCAGCTGTATGAAATCTTCATCAATGTGGCAGTTTTCTTGCGCGGCGTGAAGTAAACCAACCCACTACCGGCAATGAGCTCGATGCCTATTAATAAAAAGGTGATGTCGGTTTGGGCAACAAAAGCCTTGCCCCATTCCGCAGCGCCGAGGCATTTGGTACCCATGATGAGGGTGGCCAACTGTGTCATCACGTTGACCACCCTTGTCGCTCCTGTTCCAAGTATCTTCTTGAACATCAGTCTACTTTGATGTCTTTATTGACGTTCTTCGAACCCACGAGGGCGTAGAAGAGGATATAGGCCAAACCGACCACGATGACCCAGTAGCTCGGGAGGTAACCCGTGCCGCCAAGACCATCGACGATGGCGTTTTGCAGCAAGGGCAGGATGCCACCGCCGCAGACCAACGCCATGAAGATGCCGGAAGCTTTTTCGGTGTATCTGCCGAGTCCCTCAACGGCGAGATTGAAGATGCCACCCCACATCACTGAGGTGCAAAGACCGATGCAGACCAAGAAGGCGGCATTGAGCGGAATGCTTACCATGCCAAAGCCGTGAGCACCATTGAAGGCGGGGAACTTGACCATCGTTGAAGGACCAAACATGGCCAACAAGGTCAGGATGATGCCTATGCACGACACCACGCTAAGCATGGACTTTGCAGACACTTTGCTGCCAATGATACCGCCAATCAAACGACCAATGAGCATCAGGAACCAATAGGTGGCGGCCACAGAGCCCGCAATGGCCTCGGCATTGACTCCTGCTCCGAGAACGTTGAGTTCGGGGTTTTGCAACCATTTGTTCAAGACATTCGGGATGCCGACTTCAACGCCGACATAGATGAAGATGGCGATGGCACCGAGCACGAAGTGACGGAAAGCCATGGGACCCTTGCCCGTCTCTGCCTTGACAGCGGTCGTGGTTTGCTGCTCGTTTTCCGGAATCTTGGTCAGCAGGATGACGATGAAAGCAACGGCAAAGATGGCCAAAGCCGTGTACATCAGCGGGAAGACGTCGCTGATCTTGGCGTCCATAATGCTGGGGATGAGCAAACCCGTGATGATGATGACGGCCGTACCGCACAACGAGTTGAAGGAACCACCAATTTGAATGAGTTGGTTACCTTTGTTTCCGCCGCCGCCCAAACGGTTCAACATCGGGTTGACGACCGTGTTGAGCAGACACATGCTGAAACCAGCGATGAAAGCACCAATCAGGTAGATGAAGAAGCTTTCAGCCACACCCGATAGCGTTTGGATGCCGACACCGATAAAGCCAACGGCAATGGCAATCAGGGCAGTGGTCTTGTAGCCTTTCTTTTGCAGCAAGTTGCCAGCGGGAATGCCCATCACGGCGTAGGCGATGAAGTTGGCAAAAACGCCAAGTGTGCCTTGCCAGTTGGGGATGTTGAATTGGTTTTTCAGGATGTCACCCATCGGTGAGGCCAGATTGGTCACGAATGAGATCATACCGAAGAGCAAAAACATCACGAGAATCGGAATCGTGTAGTTCTGTTTTTTAGCTGTTGTTTCCATAAGTAGTATTGATTTAAAGATTTAAAATTCAAGATTTAAGATTTCAAGATTTCATTATTTCAAGATTTCAAGATTGGATTGGGTTTTTAGCTTTTAGCTTGACGGCTACCGAGCTTACAGCTGACGGCTTATAGCTTATCGCTTTTCATAATTTAAAGGGTCGAAAATTTAAAGATTATCGTTTCGTTGTATTCCTCGCCTGAGCGTAAGAAGGTGCTGGGGAAGTTAGGCTTGTTAGGTGCGTCGGGGAGGGCCTGACACTCCAAAGCCACACCAGAGTAGTCCTCGTAAATGTGGTCGTTCTTACCCTTTGGACAGCCTGAAAGCCAGTTGCCAGTATAGACCTGAACGCCAGGTTGGGTGGTATAGATTTTCACCATGCGGCCCACGCCTTCGTGTGAGAGTTCAGCAGCAAGCGTAATTTTGTCTTTTGCCACACCGTCGATGACCCAGCAGCTGTCGTAACCCTTACCATTAATAAGGTCGGGATAAGGCTCCTTGATGTCGCGACCGATGAGTTTGGCTTGCGTGAAATCCATCGGGGTATCAGCCACTTGCCTCATTTCTCCAGTGGTAATCAGTTCGTTGGTGGCGGGCAGGAAGCGCGAGGCATTCAGCCTTAACTTGTGGTCGAGAATGTCGCCGTTACCTTCACCCTTTAGGTTGAAATAGGTGTGGTTGGTCAGGTTGACGATGGTGGTGTCAGACGAATAGGCACAATAGCGGATGTTCAGCTCGTTCTCATCGTTGAGGGTGTAATACACCTTCGACACCAGTTCGGCGGGATAACCTGCCTCTCCATCGGCACTGAGGTAGGTGAACACCACACTCTCTCCGTTGATACGGCTGGCCCATTTCTGGTTAGCGAAGCCGATGCTACCGCCGTGGAGATGGTGCTTGCCGTCGCCCGTGTTGAGTTCAAGTTGATATTCAACATCATCAATCTTGAAGCGACCGTTGGCGATGCGGTTGGCAAAACGGCCAGGCGTCTTGCCAGCGCAGGGACCGTCGCCATAGTAATCCGTGGCGTTAGGGTAGCCCAAAACGATGTCGTCCATGTGACCGTTACGGTCAGGCGTGACGATGCTCACGATGCCCGCACCAATGTCGCTCAGCTGCACCTTGACGCCGTTGCTATTGGTCAGGGTATAGAGCTTGATGTCTTTGCCGTCAGGGGTCTTGCCCCAGGTTGTTACTTCGATATTCATTGTCGTTCATTTTGACGCGGGACGCGGGACTGCGGGACGCGGGACCAAACCATAGTCTCGCGTCTCGTGTCTCGAAGTCTCGTGTCCAAAAATACTTACCATAAATGTTGGGGATAAACGCCTTTCTCAATCAGCTCGCGAATCTTGCGCATCACCTCAGGCTTGTCTTCCTTGTAGGTCACGCCGAACCAAGAGGCGTTGCTCGACAGCACTTTCAGCTTGGCCGAACCATCGTGGATGCTCTGGTTGACCATCAGCGGGATGAAGAATTCGGCTTTGATGTTGGTCTGGGCTGGTCCCTTCAGAAACTCGACAAAGCCTTTCTCAGAGTAAGCGAAGAAATCAGGCGTGAAGCCGAAGAAGTTCATCGAAACGAGTGAATCCATGTCTAACGGATGCGAGCCGGTTTCATCGGTGTAGGCGGCACCACCATCTTCAGTATGACCGATAGCCGTGCGTTCGACGATGGTCTTAAGGTTGCCTTCAGCGTCGGCGGTGCAAATGCCACGACTCACCGTGCCGAAATCCGACATGGTGTTGCGCAATTTGTAGGCCACCATGCTGTAGGCACCTTTCTTGCCTTCACATTCCATAAGATACTTGGCCAAAACCTCGTAGGCTTCCTTGCCATAAAAGTCGTCGGCGTTGATGGCGGCAAAGGGTTCGTGAATCACGTCTTTGGCCATTAAAACAGCATGGCAGGTGCCCCAAGGTTTCACGCGCCCTTCGGGGACACTGAAGCCTTCCGGCAACTTGTCGAGGGATTGATATACATACTCCACAGGGATGCCGAATTTTTCCGTGTTGTTGACTTTCTTGAACGCCTCGGCGAAGTCCTCGCGGATGACGAAGACCACCTTGCCGAAACCGGCGCGCTTGGCGTCGTAAATGGAATAATCGAGGATGGCTTCGTTGTTCGGGCCGACGCCGTCCATTTGCTTCAGGGCACCGTAACGCGAGCCCATGCCTGCTGCTAAAACTAATAGTGTTGGTTTCATTATGTTGAATTGTTGTTTGTTGAATCGTTTAATTGTTCGTTTGTAGGGCTGTCGTACCACGGCAGCCGTTACGGGTTCGGCTGCCACAATGTGACAGCCCTACAAAACGAAATCATAATCTCCTAGCACCGTCCGAAATCACGACATCATAAATCTTAGGTTCGTGACCGAATTTGGCGGCAAATTTTTCTTTTGCCGTGGAGATGAAGGCATCATACAGGTCTTCTTTTACCAAGTTAATGGTGCAGCCGCCAAAGCCACCGCCCATCACGCGGGAACCGGTTACGCCACATTCCTTGGCGATGTCGTTGAGGTAGTCCAGCTCCTCACAGCTCACCTCGTAGAGTTTGCTCATGCCATAGTGGGTGCCGTACATACGGTCGCCAACGGTCTCGTAGTCACCTTTTTCCAAGGCATTGCACACATCGAGGACGCGCTGCTTCTCACCGATGACATATTCCGCGCGCATGTAGTCCTCGGCTGGAATCTCTACATCAATCTCGTTGAGCATGGCCATCGTGGCATCACTCAGATATTTCACTTCAGGATGCTTCTTGGCTATGTGGGCACAGGCGTTCTCACACGACTCACGTCGACGGTTGTAGGCCGATGATGCCAATTCGTGTTTTACCAAGGTGTCAAGAAGCACGACTTTGTAACCCTTAGGGTTGAAAGGATAGTACTCAAATTCCATCGTGGCACAGTTGAGGCGCATCAGGTGACCTGCCTTGCCAAAGAGGGAGGCAAATTGGTCCATAATGCCGCACTTCACGCCAACATAGTTATGCTCCGTTGCCTGACCGATACGAGCAAGTTCAAACTTGTCGATGCCGAGGTTGAGTAACTCGTTGAGGGCAAATGCAAAAGTGCTTTCCAAGGCTGCCGATGACGACATGCCAGCGCCAATCGGAACATTGCCATAAAACACAGTGTCGAAACCTTGCAGCTTGTATCCACGCTTGATGATTTCGCGGCACACTCCAAAAATGTAATTGGCCCAATGCAAATGAGGATGATCTTCCTCGTTCATGCCAAACTCACAATAGTCCTCCTTGTCGATGGAGTAGGCGTGAACCTTGTTGGTGCCGTTGAGGCGGATGCAGGCGTAGATGCCCGAGTCGATGGCACCCGGAAAAACGAAGCCACCATTGTAGTCAGTGTGTTCACCGATGAGGTTGATGCGTCCAGGCGATGTGTAAACAACGCCCTCATTACCAAAGCGTTGCTTGAAAAGAGATTTTAATTCTTCGATAGTCATAGTGTAAGGTTAAATTTGGGCGCAAATTAGGAAAAAAATTGATTGGGTGACTTAGATTTTTGATTTGGTCACGATTTTTTCTCCGTCAGGTATTGCGACGGCGTTTGCCCATACTTTTTCTTGAACGAGCGCAAGAAGGTAGCATAGGAATTGAAGCCCGCCATGACTGAAATATCTTCCAAAGAGTGTTGGTTTTCAGTGCTTTGACTATCTAACATGGCTTTGGCTTCCTCCAAACGAAAGTCGTTGATGTAGTCGTAGAAGGTCGTATGAAGCTCATGATTAATATGATTGCTGAGGTACTGTCGGTTGGTGCCCAAATGCTGGGCCAACTTCTGCAATGTCAGTGTGTTGTCTTGATAATACTTTTTTTCGCTCATAACCTTGTCAATGTCGCAGCCAATCAAGGGCTTACTTGCTTTGGGTTGAGGCGTGGTAATGGCTGTTTCTTGAGGTTCGTTTTCACTTTCGTCGACTGGGGAGGGAGTGAATACCTGCTGATGTATCAGTTTTTGCATGACGTATAAAACAATGCCGATGCAGATGAAACAATAGAGCGTGTCGAAAAGCAGATTGCGCCCGACAGAGGTTTCTGAAAACCACGACTGTTGCGACAGGCTTTCAATAGACCATAGCAGTTGGAAAGCAAAATAGAGGACAATTAAAATGTTACCCCAACGCAGGTCGAAATACTCCAGGTCTCCAACATTGTCCAGTAACATCCGAGTATGTTTCTTGATGGAACGGACCAAATACACCAGCAAGGCCAACGAAACCGCCAAAGTGTATATTTGCACGACTGCCAAAACCATGGGACTTCGGCTAATAGCAAACAAGAGCAGGGCTATTAAATAAGGTACTTCCAAAAGCAGAAGCTGATGAATCTTATATCGATTAGGAAAAACCAATGAGACCGCGAACATCATGTAACCGCCCACGATGATGTAGTCGATAAGAACCAAAAAGGTGTTGAGGAACTCGGAGTAAGGCTGATGGCGACAAGCTAATACCACAAAGTTATTGAAAAAGCAGATGCCATGCAAGATTAAAACAAAAGCAAAAATCCTTTGAAACTGGTAGTTTCGGTGTTTCAAGAGCATGTAAATGCTGCATAACGTCAACAAACATTGCGTCATGCCAGATACGAAACAGAGCAGCAATATGTAGAACGAGTCAATGTCCATGTTGGCAAAGGTACGGTTTTTCTCTCCGCTATTTTACAAACCGTGCTATTTACTTGGTTTTTTTACGCATCGCAGACTAAAATTTTACGCAATGACGAAATCTGGTTGCTGTTTTTACGCATTGCAAACCGATTTTTGGGCGAATGAAAGACCGAAGCGGAGAAATATGGTGACATTTGCGAAACGAAAAACAGGCTATAACAAATTACAAACAAACACTATTCAAAATGGAACAAAACAAAAATCAAGAAGCTTGGCGTTTGCTTGACGAAGCTTCAAAAATCAACGATCCTGCCACAAAGGCGGAAACCGACCACTTGGAAAGCCTTCTTAAACAAGCCCGAGAAGTTGCCGATGATCCGTATGAAGAAAGTTTCGCTCATGAGCATGAAAATCTGACGAATGTGGTTGCTTGGTCAAATCAACGTCACAAGACATGGAGTTGGGCAATCATTGGAGGTGCCTTGCTGGGCGTTTTTTTGCTTTGGTGGCTGACTAATTCGAAAAATGAAGATGTGGATAAAGAGAAGCAAAAGTTGGAAAAGGTTGAGGCTTGGAGTCAACCTTGCGACACAGTGATTACATACGAAAGCTGTGGAAAGGTCATCAGTAGGGTAGGCATGTATGATACACCCAATAAATACAAGGCATACAAGCTAGCCTATGCAAAACAAAGGGTAGAGGATCTGAAAAACGATATCGCCAAAGCCGACTCAATGGAGTATTATGCCGCACACAAAGCAGAATACGAAAAATCTCTCAAAGAGTGGGAGCCAAGGTTCAATGAAATCAACAGCATGTCGTACGACAAGCTCAAAGAGGCTGCCGTGAAAGACGCAAAAAGCGATATCACGGGCGTGAAAAGCGGTGCCAACTTCGTACTCACACTGCTTATCATTGTCCTTGTACTCATTCCTCTTTATATTTGGACAGGTTATCAACATGGTTATGAAATCACAGCAAGCCGCACACGCGAGAAAGTGCTTTCGTGGATACGCAAAATAGGTTTCGGCATTGCCGGTTTCTTCTTTGGCGCAGGACTCGTGTTCAAATTCTTCCCCGACGAAACCCCGAGGGAAAGACGTGAAAGAAAAGGTTTCTCCAATGATACGGGAAGAATAGGCACAAACTTGCTCTTCAAAGGCCTTCTCATGCTTGCAGGTGCCATTATTTTGGCCTTTGTGTCGATTTTCATTATGTTGGTGGAAGTCATTGCCGGTTTGAAGCACAAGCTGAGAAATATAAAAACCGTTAGCAAAGCCTAACCTAATACCTTGTCGAATGGCGTGTATGTGCTTCGCGCGAATGAATAAACCGATGTCCTGATGGGATATAACGAGGAGATGAGAAATGAAAAGAATAATCGCCCTGTTTATTTATTTGGTGCTTACCCTTTCCTATGTATATGGGGAAAATGACGGCAGAAGACCCCGCTGGCTGTCCGAAGTGCCGGCCGCGTCTAATGGCACATTTGAATATAAAGTCATTACCGTCTATGCGCAGACGGCATCAGAAGCCAAAGGGTTAGTGCCGAGAGAAGTCACGAGTTATGTCGAGACAACACAAAAA
>JAEETH010000070.1 GCA_016290215.1 Bacteroidales bacterium | reverse complement strand
AGATAGACTCCATCCGGCGCTCGCTCTCCGATGACGGCCTTGGCACGGACCGGCGCGACGCGCTCCGGCAGAAGGAGGAGTCCCTCCAGAAGAAGCTGGACGACATCCTGGCAAAACTCGCCGACAAGCGTAGCAAACTCAAGGATGCTGAGAAGAGGCTCGCCGACCTCAAGCGCCAGGTTGCCGCATCGGAACAGCGGCAGGATGAGCTTCAGCACCAGATTAAGGATGCCACCTCGAAGGTGTCCAAGATCACCTTGAACAAGGTCGGGACGGAGGCGCTCTGGACCGTCCTTCGCGACTTCCAGGAGCTGAAGAGGACGCTGCCTTCCGACCGACTCTCCGTCATCGACGACTCGCTCCTTCAGGACATGAGCCGACAGGGCGTGAACATCATCACGTGCGCGTCGCTACTCTTCATGGGGATGGTCGATCAGGCCACGACCTTCGCCGAGAACAAGGGCGGAGGCGGCGGCCACAGCACGGGCGGCTGGGGACGTGACAAGGACGAGGATGACCGCCAATGGATCCAGCGCTGCCTGGCACGCTCCCGACAGATGATGGCCCCTGCTGGACATAAGCTCAAGCGCTGAGTGCCACGACACTCAATTGAATTCAAATAAAACCATTAACAAAAGTATCGAAATGAAAAGACATTTGATAATCCTATCCGTCCTCTGCCTGGCGGCCATGACGCTCCGGGCACAGGACACGACGGCGGTCCGGCAGGATGTCCGGATCCGTCAGAACTACGACTGCGGATGCCACCAGCACCCTGTCAACGACTACGACGGACTGAACTCTCTCCGCAAGAGACTTGCCAACCCCTCCTGGGACGGGTATTCATCCCTGTTTGAATCCATCGGCACAGGATTGAAGGTCGAGGATGGCAGAATCGTCCCGCTGTCAAAGAAATCCGAATCCTCTGATACGGTTTCTCCGGAGATGTCTTCCGCGACTTCTGTACAGGAAAGTGCCAGCCCGCTGAAGTCTTATATTCAGCAGATGGAGAGGGGAGAAGTGCCCATAGGTGCTCCGGTCTTCATCTTCTTCCGTCTAGCCGGAACGTATGTCACGGACTCCCCGCAACTACTCAGCGTGAACGCCGCAGCGGATCTGGCCATCGCGCAGAACTTGCGCGTACGTATAACAGGTGCAGCTGATTCAGCGACGGGATCGGCAGAGAAGAATGAGGCACTCGCGAAAGCCAGGGCCGAACATGTAGCGTCACTTATGAAGAAAAGGGGAGTGCCGGATGAACGGATAGAGATACTGTCCCAAGGTGGAACAGCCTCATACGAGCCACTGTCCGCCAACCGGAACTGCCGGATAGAACTGTTCACTGAATAAAGGGGCACCCCCATCGAAAAAAGCGGTGGGGGTGTCTGTTATTTCACTACCTGAAGTGCTGATGGCACTGCGAACTCGATATCATTGAGGATCTCCTCCGTGACCTGAGATATATCCCAAAGTGCATCTTCTTTGGAATCTCCATCTTTCCAGTCACAGTACTCCAACTTGTCGTAGGGGAAAGTCATCACCTGGCCGTCAGCGAAGCAAAGGGAAAGATGGAAGAACTCGTTCTCGCCATCATAGAGTAGGGAGAAGAACTCCATCGTTTCCACGATGCCCATCATGCAGGCGTTTTCCTTGCCCTCGATGGCTTTGGCGATAAAGCATCTGATATCGCCCCTCAAGACGTCGTATCGGTTGTATGTCGGGATCTGGACTACCTTGGTCGCCGGTTTGGATATCTGATAGGTCTGACCATCGATAATGACGAGACCCTGGGCCGCTTCGGGACGACCGGTGAGCAGCTCGGAAACGCCTACCTGCAACGCATCGGCGAGGCCCTCAAGTTTCGAGACAGTGGGATTGCCCTTGACGCTGGTGAGAAGGTTGCTGACCGTTGTCCCCATACGGTTAGCAATGTCTGAGAGTCGCAGGCCCTTGGCCTTGACGATCTCCCGCAGGTTCTGTTCTATGTTTGCCATGTGATTTTGAATTCCGATGGCAAGATAGCGATAAATAATATATTATCCAAATATTTTTGATTTTGAATAATAAATTATTCTTATTGAGGCATATTATTATGGCACCCAGACGAACAGACCTTCGGACTGGGCGAGCTGGTGAACCAGACGAAGCAATTCCCGATCCGGTTCGTAGAGAGTCAGGTAATGCACGTCGCCGGCATAGGCGAACAGGGCGTCCGTATGGTTGACACGGATATAAAGGGGGTAGGGGGAGGCGTTGGTCTCTAGAAGGAAACACTCCAGGTCCTCGGGGGCGAAGTCCCCGCTGAACGTCTCGCAGTCCCGGCTGACCTCCAACTCGCAGTAGCAGTTGAGCTTGAGCAGGAAGTCGGCGAACTTCCTGATGATCTTGTCCAGGCGCGACCGGAAATACCGCTCTACCTCGAAATAGCGGCCGGGGGAGTCCGACGGGACCTGCTCAGGCAGGATATCGATGATGCAGTAGGGTTTGTCCTCGGTATCGATCATGGCGCTACAGGATTACGATGAGCCCGGCGACGAGGGCGGCCGGGATGGCCAGCACCATGCCGAGCAGGGAGCCTTTGATATGGAACCAGTAGTCGTGATAGGCCTCGGTCATGTCCTCCGTCCCCTTAATCACGAAATGCTTGTCGTGGCAGAACCACAGGCAGTCCAGAACGAAGGCGTCGAACCAGTCCACTACGCACCAGAGGGCGTAGGCCGTGAGGGCCCCGCGCCAGAACGTCGTGCAGCCGTTGACATACTTTACCAGAAGGCCCAGCAGCACGCCGAAGATGGCCATCGCAACGATCTTCTTCGCATAAAAGGCCGGTCCGCCGGGACGGTTGCTGTCATCCACCAGCCCCAGGGCCTTGCAGCGCTCGATGATGGCCGGGGGATAGTTGAAGATGGTCTTCACCGGGTCCCGGGACATCAGGAACACGAACAGCGTGAAGAGCGCGCAGGCTATGAGGGATTCTAACAGGAAAACCATGACTAAACAGCAGCAATGTCCTCGCTATCCTCAATCAGTTTTTCGGACTTGGGAATGAGTTCAAACTCAAGATCCGAGGGGTTAATCTCAAGTTGACTGAAGATATAATTAAGGACTGTGCACTTGGTTTTTGTGCTGCACGATGAATACACATAGCAGTTATCCGTAATCCGGCTTCTGTCTTCGCTATCGGTGAGATGGAGCCAATAATCACTGACGGCTAGACTATTCATCTGGATGGGATACTCGGCGTAAATCAACTTGCAGACTTTCTCAAGCATTTGCTTCCAATTGTAGACCTGATAACGCTGGCCTTTGTATGAGAAAGCACTGATGTAACGTCCGGTCAATTCGAGTTCATCGTCATTGAACGAAACGATATCAGCCTCGTTCTCCAGAGGTGTGTAATTAGTGGTGGCCATCGGCCAAAGACCGAAAAACTTTTTGAGCAGGATCTTCTCGCGTTCTGTCAGCTCTTCTAAAGTCCATTTGTCGCATGTCTTGAGATAATTGCTGAGCCTGAAAGCGGAATCCTTGAACCCGAATATCTGTTTTCCCTTATGGTCGACATAGCCTTCCTTTTTCTCCTGAAAAGTATGGTTTCCATAGGAAGAGTTATAGCCGGTGAGGGTGAGATTCGCGAAGGTGTGGAGATACGTATTATAAATCTCCTCCCAGTTCTCGCCCAGATCCTCCTTCCATTTGAGTGTGAGCGTCTGAGGCATGATATGCTCAATCGTGATCTGGTTGTCCTTCATCTTCTGGACAATCAGGTCATTCGCTTCCTTACTATTCTCATTTTCCATACGCTCGAACAGGAAGTATCTGTAATCGATGGGGATCTTGTATATCTGCCGCGTATGGAACTCGTTCTCAACCTGAGTGTCAGTAGGGAAGACCGCATTGCCTTGTTTCCTCAGCAGGACAAATTTCAGGAGTTCGGAATACGTTGAAGTAAGTTCAACTCCCCGACGCTGATGCTCACGCATGATCCTCAAGATATCGCTATGAATGATGGCGAAGGTCTTGCTCATCACGTTTGCCGGATACCCGCAGATAATTCTCCGTGCCCAGTAGTTCTCAACGACATCGAAAACGTTGTAGATCTCATCTTCATCCAGGGAAGTCTGAGCCGCATAATCAAGGAACTGGATATAGAAGGGCATACATACAGTAGAACCCAAGTTCGCTAACTGACGAAGAGTCTTGTTGACCTTAGGGTAGGGAGTTGCGCCTTTTGAAGCTTGAAAATAATACTCTGCATACTTCAGCATTTCTGCAAGAAGATCTTCACGAGGTTTTCCATAGGCCTCGTCAAACTTCTTGAAGTCGAAATACAACTCCGTCATGCTGCTGATGACCTTGGTCTTGACAGTCAGGAAATCACGTATGAACATTGTCGGCTCGTCATCCGTGAAATGCTCTATTTTGGACCAGTACCGGTAGTAGTAGTCTTCCTGTTCTGCCGATGTGAGAGACATTAGCAAGTAGTTCCTTACCTTGTCAGCCTCTTCCAGATCCTTTCCACAAGAATTCAAGCTCTCGAAAATCATCTGGGGCTTATCTCCGGAATCCAGTCG
The DNA here is from genome assembly GCA_016290215.1 of Bacteroidales bacterium. GTDB lineage: Bacteria > Bacteroidota > Bacteroidia > Bacteroidales > F082 > Limimorpha. The sequence continues at coordinate 10,683 of JAEETH010000070.1, read as the reverse complement.
TATATCAATGATGATTAGTTTCTCAATTGCCTCGATGAGGTCATCAAACGAGATATTCGATATCTTAATCAAATCATAAAACAACTGATAATTCTTCGTGATGCCGGACTCCGTTGCCGGGATGAAGTAATCCGGATCTCCGGCCATGATGGCGTCATAAGCAATACGGTCCTTGTCAATGGGGCGAAGCTTGATCTGACGGTCGCCTTTACGATATTTCGCTCTCAGATACTTATTCTTCGTATCCGTGATATATTCCTCACCCTTCTCACAAGTCATATTCCCATCATGGACCGCCTGTATAGCCGCCAGAATCAGGAGAGAGATGGTTGTGATACGCTGCTGACCATCAATGACCAGAAGATCATCCTCCGTCTCGCTCGCCTTTATCGTAACAATGCTCCCGAAGAAATGGCTCTGCCTTCCCTCAGATTTGACCTTGAGGAGATCAGCAAACAATCTCTCGCAATGATTTCTTTTCCATGCGTACTTGCGCTGATATAAAGGGATCAAAAACAACGTTTTGTCGCCGGTAAAATATACGTCGAGTTTTGTTGCGTCTCTCATTTGAGTATCTCATTATATGGAACATATTGATGCATATGCAAATTTAACGATTTTGTATGAATTATGCTCCAGGCATTGAACCTCTAGAGCAAAACAGATCACTTTAAATGAATTCAGAGAAAGGTTATACCAGAGTTATTCGTTTAAAATTATTAACTTTGTGATTATGTTCGGATAATAGTGATGTTATCTGAATTAGGAGAAAGCATAACCCCTAGGTTTTTCATAAGATGGCAGATAAAAAGCAGTTGTCTGAGGAGGACATAAAACTGCAATACATTACTCCTGCACTTGAAAGTGCCGGATGGGATAAGCAGCATATCCGCATGGAGTATGCCTTCACGGACGGCCGCATAATCTTCCAGGGCCAAACTTCACATGCCCGAAAGGCGAAGAAGTTTGCGGATTATCTGCTTCAGGCGGAGCCGAACAAATTTCCCATTGCCGTTGTAGAAGCGAAGGACAACAATCACCCCATTAGTGGCGGAATTGGTCAGGCCAAGACCTACGCTGAAATCCTTGACCTAAAGTTTGCTTATAGCTCCAATGGTGACGGCTTCACCGAATACGACTTCACTACAGGAATCGAGAAGAATTTCGGATTGGATGAGTTCCCGACACCCGAACAGCTCAAGGAACGTTTGCTGAAGTATAAGGGTTATACGCCGGAGGAGCGGAAGATTGTTGAGCAGCCCTATTACTATGACATCGATTCCCACGAACCCCGGTATTATCAAAGAATAGCCATAGACCGCACTGTGGAGGCCATTGCTAAGGGGCAGGATAGAATCCTCATCGTCATGGCCACCGGTACTGGAAAGACCTTCACTTCCTTCCAGATTATCCATAGGCTGACGAAATCCGGTGCGAAGAAGAAAGTACTCTATCTCGCAGACAGAAACGTCCTGATAGACCAGACAATGACACAGGACTTCCGCCCTTTCAAGGGACGGATGACGAAGATCCAAAACCGCACGATGGATTCTTCGTATGAGATTTATATGGCTCTCTATCAGCAGCTTGTGTCGCCAGAAGAAGACAAGCCTAATCCCTACACGGAGTTCCAGCCATCATTCTTCGACCTAATAATCGTGGACGAGTGTCATAGAGGCTCCGCCAAGGACGACTCCCAATGGAAGGAGATCCTCAAGTATTTCTCGTCGGCCACCCAAATCGGTATGACGGCGACCCCCAAAGCCGTCGATGGCGCCAACAACCTGGACTATTTCGGCAATCCAATCTACACATATTCTCTGAAGCAGGGTATTGAGGATGGCTTTTTGGCTCCCTATCGCGTTACTAACTCCTTCTTGAGTGTGGACCTTACAGGGTATATCCCAGAAGAAGGAGAAGCAGATCTTAACGGGAAACTGATTGAACCGGAATATTTCAGCCGAAAGGAGTTTGGTAGAGAACTAGCGATAAACAAGAGAAGAGAAATAGTTGCTTGGCGGATTACTAAGATGCTGAAGCAGATTGGCCGTATGACAAAGACAATAATCTTCTGTCCGGACATCGAGGAAGCGGAGGCTATGAGACAACTTCTCACCAACTTCAATGCGGACCTTTGTCAGAAGGACCATCGCTATGTGATGAAGATTACCGGAGACGATTACGAGGGAAAAAAGCAACTTGACAACTTCATCGATGTTGACCAGCAATACCCGACCGTCGTGACCACCTCCGAAATGCTTTCTACCGGTGTCGACTGTAAGACCTGTGGCCTTATCGTCATAGACAAGGAAATCCAGTCAATGACGGAATTCAAGCAGATTGTCGGACGCGGTACCAGGATTCGGGAAGACAAGGGCAAATGGCATTTTGAGATTCTCGACTTCCGCGATGCCACCAAACTCTTCCATGACCCTGATTTTGACGGAGATCCTGAACCTCCTACTGGAGGTGGGGGAGGCGGGAGCAATCCGCCCAAACCTCCGAAGCCGAAGACTCCCGGAGAGCCTCATGAGAAATACCACGTTGATGGAGTTGACATTCAGATTGATAAGGAATATGTCTCATTTCTTGATGCCAACGGAAAACTCACCAAGGAGTCCTATACCGACTTCACAAGGAAACGCATCCTAGGCAAGTACCCGTCGCTTAACGACTTTCTCCAGAAGTGGTCGGAGGCCGAACGCAAGGAAGTAATCGTCAAGGAGCTTAAGGAGTACGATGTTCTCATCGATGCCATTCGTGAGCAGAATCCCACGTTGGCAGAAGCCGACATATTCGATATTATTTGTCATGTCGCGTTTGACCAGAAGCCTATGACTCGCAAAGAAAGGGCGAACAAGGTCAAGAAGAGTGATTACTTCGCTCAGTATGGGGAACAAGCCCGCAAGGTTCTGGAAATCCTGCTTGATAAGTATGCCGATACCGGCATCCTTGAATTGGAGAACATCGCAATCCTGCTAACGCCCCAGTTGGCCCAATTCGGAAGGCCTCAAAAGATAATGAAATACTTCGGCGGAATGGAAGGGTATATGTCCGCCGTCAAGAATATGGAATCAAGACTATACGCAGCATAGGATATGGCAGTAAACAACATCATCAAGCGCCTTCAGAATATAATGAGACAGGACGCCGGCATCAATGGCGATGCACAGCGTATCGAACAGATGGTCTGGCTCTTCTTCCTGAAAGTGTATGACACGCAGGAAGAGACGTGGGAATTCAAGGCAATGTCCGACGGGAAGACCTTTGAGTCCATTATCCCGGACAAGTTTCGCTGGCGGAACTGGGCTGTTGACGAGAAGGATGGAAAAGCGCTCACAGGAGATGCACTACTTGAGTTTATCAATGGAACAGAAGGGCTCTTCCAGACGCTAAAGAATCTGCCAATCACACCTGACACACCGAGAGGAAAAGCCATAGTCAAGGAGGTCTTTTCGGATCTGAACCAGTACATGAAGAATGGCATCCTGCTGCGACAAGTTATCAACGTCATCGACGAGATTGACTTTTCGGACGCGGAGGACCGCCACACTTTCGGTGACATCTATGAGGGAATCTTGAAGGACCTTCAGTCCGCAGGAAACGCGGGAGAGTTTTATACGCCTCGTGCTCTCACTGATTTCATGGTGAGGACACTTAAGCCTAAGCTCGGGGAAAAGTTCGGCGATTTCACTTCGGGTACCGGAGGGTTCCTCACATCTGCCCTGAATTATCTCAATCAGCAGGTCAAGACAACGGATGACTTCAACAAGTTCCAGAATTCCGTGTATGGCCAAGAGTGGAAACCTCTACCTTACCTGCTATCTATCACGAACTTACTTGTCCACGATATCGAGGCTCCCAACATCCGTCACTGTGATTCCCTTGCCACGAAGATGAGCGATTTCAAGGAATCTGACAAGGTTGACGTGGTGGCGATGAATCCTCCATACGGCGGCAGCACGGAAGCAAGTGTAAAGGGCAACTTTCCGATGGATATGCGTTCCAGCGAGACCGCTGACCTATTCATGGTGCTGATCATGTACCGTCTGAAGAAAGACGGCCGCGCCGCCGTTATCGTTCCTGATGGTTTCCTCTTTGGTGTCGATGGTGCCAAACTGGCCATCAAGACCAAGATGCTGCGCGAATTCAATCTACACACCATAATTAGACTGCCGGGCAGTATCTTTTCGCCGTACACCTCCATTGCGACAAACATCCTTTTCTTCAATAACGAACGCGCTACTGGATCATCTGAGAAATACGCAACCAAGGAGACATGGTTCTACCGTCTTGATATGCCGGAAGGCTACAAGCATTTCTCCAAGACAAAACCAATGAAGCTAGAGCATTGCAAGCCCATCGAGGACTGGTGGAACGACAGGAAAGAAATCATAGTTGAGGAAAGTAATGAGAAGTCTCGCAAATTCACTGCGGAGGAGTTGATTGCTATGGACTGCAACTTTGACCAGTGCAAGTTCCCGAAGGATGATGAAGAAGTCTTGCCGCCGGCAGAGCTGCTTGCTGACTACTTCAAGAAGCGCAAAGCTCTAGACCATGAAATAGACCGAACACTGGCGGAGATTCAGAAGATCCTCGGAATCGAAATCAAGATTGACGACTAGACCATGAACGGAAAGCAACTAAAGAACAGCATCCTTCAGTGGGCTATTCAAGGAAAGTTGGTGCCTCAGGACCCAAATGACGAACCGGCTTCGGTTTTATTAGAGCGCATCCGTGCCGAGAAAAAACGCCTTATTAAGGAAGGTAAGATAAAGAAAGACAAGAACGAATCAATCATCTTCCGTGGTGAGGACAATTCTTACTATGAGAAGTTCGATAATGGAGATGTTCGCTGCATTGATGATGAGATTCCATTTGATTTACCTATAGGATGGGCATGGTGCCGTATTTCAAACCTATTTCTTCATTCTAGTGGAAAACAACAGAGTAGTAATAATTCTCATAAGGGTACCCTTCAAAAATTTATTACTACATCAAACCTCTATTGGGGGCATTTTGTCTTGGACAAGGTGAAGGAAATGTATTTCTCTGATGAAGAACTGGTTACATGTTCGGCCACTAAAGGAGACCTACTGGTATGCGAAGGTGGTGCTGGCTATGGCCGTTCTGCAATATGGGAGAACGACTACGATATTTGCCTTCAGAATCATATCCATCGGCTACGCCCCATTATTGATGGCATCTGTGAATATGTCATGTATTACTTGTACTTCCTCAAAGAGACAAATCAACTTGCCTCCGTTGGGACAGCGATGCCTGGCCTTTCCGCAAATAGGTTAAAAGGATTGACAATACCTCTTCCGCCACTACAAGAGCAGCAAAGAATTGTTCAGAGAGTACGTAGTGTCATGCCCGTCGTAGACAAGTACGGGCATTCTCAAGCATCTCTGGATGCCCTTAATGACGATATAAAGGAGAAACTAAAAAAGTCTATTCTTCAAGAAGCGATTCAGGGAAGGCTGGTTTCACAGGATTCTAATGAAGAACCAGCATCAATGCTTTTGAACCGCATTGCGATAGAGAAACAGAAGTTATTGAAAGAAGGAAAGTTAAAGAAGAAAGACGTCATCGAATCGGTTATCTTCAAAGGAGATGATAACAAGTACTATGAGAACGTAAACGGTAAGATGTTGGATATCAGCGAGGAAGTACCCTTTGACATCCCAGATACATGGTGCTGGTGTCGAGTTGGAGACATCGTTAATATACTCGATAGTTACAGAAAACCTGTCTCAAAAGGTGACCGGGAGTCCGGCAAATACCCTTACTATGGCGCCAATGGAATATTAGACTATGTCAATTCATACCTCTTTGATGGAGATTATATTCTGATTGGAGAAGATGGGAGCGTTTTGACTAAAGGAGGAAATCCTGTGGTTAATCGTGCGAGAGGGAAGATTTGGGTCAATAACCATGCACATATTATGGCCAGCTATATCGGTTCATCTTTTCTTGATTACTTGTATTATGCCCTGCAAGGAATAAGTATTAAAAAATTAGTACATGGCTTTATGCCCAAATATTCACAAGGCGATCTACGTATTACCCTAATCCCTGTTCCCCCGGCAAAGGAGCAAGCACGAATTCTTGAAAGACTTAATAATGTCCTAGCAAGTACTATGAGAACGTAAACGGAAAGGTGCTGGATATCAGCGAGGAGATTCCCTTTGACTTACCGGGTAGTTGGCAGTGGTCGAGGTTCGCTTCAATCGTTAATTATCGCATTGGGAAAACCCCCGCTCGGGGTGAGACGGTTTTCTGGGAGGCTGGTACTTATCCTTGGGTATCAATTTCCGACATGAAAGAATACGGGACTATCCGGCATACAAAAGAAAATATAACCGAAAGAGCCGCACACCTTTTGGGACGGGTATCCCCCCAAGGGACTTTACTAATGAGTTTCAAATTGACCGTTGGGAGGACATCAATTCTCGACATTGATGCGTATCATAACGAGGCCATCATTTCTATTTGGCCTTTCCTCTGTGCGGGAGAAAGCACACCATATTTGTTTTTTACTCTTCCGTTACTTGCCAACCTTGGCAACTCTAAAGATGCTATCAAGGGGAGAACGCTTAACAGGAACAGTATTAACAATTTATTGATTCCTATTCCTCCGATTAACGAGCAGAAAAGAATTGTTGAGCGAATAAAAGTGTTGTATCAAAAGCTATAGGCTTCGATATAAATCCATGAGCCTCTGGACTATGCGCTGTTGTTCTTGAATGGGAGGGATGCCTATTATGAGGTTTCTGAAAATATCTTTATTGAGGTGCGGAATCGCCGCACCTTTTTTTGAGTTCCTCAACTCATCTTTGTAAAACCTAATGCTTTCAAGTACATATGGTTCATGTAGAGAACCACTAATCCATAACTGCTTAAAAGTGCTGCCCATGTATCCATCAATCGGTACGGGAAATACTTCACCGGAGTTCTCGCCATCTACAAGTATAATGTTATCACCTTTACGAACAAATTTTCCGGTTTTGATATGAACTCCAGAGGTTTTCCCTCTGAGGTATTTTGCATCAAGGCAAATAGCATCGCCATTCTTCTTTTCTCCGTCCAATAAGAAACAAATTGTCTGAAGACGGACAATCTGCCATGATTCTGGATAGTCACATGGAAGATCAACTTCGACCTTTTGCCCCTCTATGGTCTCATAATACTTGTTATGATTAAGTTCAAGCGATCCATTATTCTTCGATATTCACCTAAAGGAGGAAGACATATCAGCATATTTGGAATATCAGAAAGGTTTATTTTGTAGGTGTGTGTTCCTCCGCCGACTTTTATCTTCTGGATCCACTGATATCCTATAGGAGAATTAATGTATAGGACAATGTAGTCGGCTATTTCTGGCAGAACAGGTCTTAGCAGGCCAAGACTCACAAAAATACTAAAATCAAAATCCCAATATACTTTGAGCGCCTTTCCCAGTGTTCCTATTCTACATAAAAGGATATCACCTTTCTGCGGGGAGACACGAGCACATAGTAATCTATGCTCCTTACTTGAAATATACTTTAATTCTGTAGTATCCAGGACACCAGAAGAAATATTCTGAACTGAAAGGAACGGTACTCCTTTATCAACATATGATGGAGTTTTATGAGTCCCATCACTTATAACAGAAAGCAGTGATCTGAGACGGCACCACGACCATCCATCGGGGATGTCAAAGGGTACTTCCTCGCTGATATCCAGCACCTTACCGTTTACGTTCTCATAGTACTTGTTATCATCTCCTTTGAAGATAACCGATTCGATGACGTCTTTCTTCTTTAACTTCCCTTCCTTTAGCAGTTTTTGTTTTTCTGCCCTAATCCGTTCCAACAAGGCAATTGCTGGTTCGTCATTCGGGTCCTGTGATACCAGTTTTCCTTGTATAGCCTCTTGAAGGATAGATTTTCGAAGGCGTTCGATAATACCATGATTAAGAGTGGTCAAAGCATGTTGTTGTTCGCCGAACCTCTTTGAAAGAGAAGATAACAGCAAAACTTTATCAAGTATTCTCTCCTGTTCCTTAAAAGGTGGAACAGGTAGTAAAAACGTCAATACTGCCTCACGTGCAATTCCCGGTATAACGCCATTCGCCTGTTGGGTTATTTCGTGAAGTCTACACTCTAGAGCGATTCGAACAAATCTAGAATCAACATCCTGAGACATCGGGATAATAGCTTGTAACTGTCTGGCAATATGAGCCTTTGGCAAGTTCATAAAACACATCTTCCCGACTCCAGAACCTTTGCAGACTAGTAGAAGGCTCCCAAAAGGAGCAATTACCGACGGTGTGTCAGTCCATCTATTTTCAACTATCCTTTCCCCGTCAATATTACTTGCCCCTGTTAGATAAAGTGTTCCTCCTGGGTTGGCCGAGTACTTCTCTGGAGGAAAGTCCTGCCCGGATTTCAACTGAATAACAACTCCTAACCGAGTCCATTCCCATGTCTGAGGGATGTTGAATGGTATCTCCGCATCGATACATTTGATGGCCCCATTGGCGAACTTCTCATAGTAAGAATTCGCCACACAGCCTTGTGCTTTTACATTATAAAGATGGCAACCTCAGAAGTCACAAGATAAAGAATTGATTATGGCAGAACTAGACAAATTCGAAACTTTTCTCCGACACGAGAATATGTCAGAGAACACCGTATCGGCATACCATTTTGCAGTCGAAGATTTTTTCAAACGTAAAAAGGAGCTTACAAAGAAGAATCTCTTATCATATAAAACATACATGATGGAGAGTTTTAGACCCAAGACAGTGAACTTGAGAATTCAAGGACTTAACAAGTATCTCGAATTCACAAAGCACCCTCGCTTACGCCTAAAATCGGTCAAGGTACAGCAGAAGTCCTATTTGGAGAATGTGATTAGCAATGAGGACTATACTTTTTTCAAGAATAAGTTGAAGAAGGAGCATAACCTTGAATGGTATTTTGTGGTCCGATACTTAGCCGCAACTGGAGCCAGGGTAAGTGAACTCATCCAGATAAAAATAGAGCACGTCAAGGTCGGTTTCATTGACATTTATGGTAAGGGTGGCAAATACCGCAGGATCTTTATTCCAAAGAAACTTCGAGATGATACTAACGAGTGGATTACTCAGAATAGTCGTGCTGAAGGATATCTATTCCTGAATAGGTTCGGGGATAGAATCACAACAAGAGGAGTTTCTCAACAACTAAAAAACTATGCGAAGAAGTATGGGTTGAACACAAAAGTAGTATACCCACATTCTTTCAGACATCGCTTTGCAAAGAACTTTCTCGAGAAGTACAATGACATAGCGCTCCTCGCGGATCTTATGGGACACGAGAGTATTGAGACAACACGAATTTATTTGAGAAAGAGTAGCTTAGAGCAGCAATCAATCGTCGATAAAGTCGTGACCTGGTAAACATTGATTATGAGGTTGTCAAAACATAGGGCCTTCTTCCAATAGAATTGAAGATGGCCCATTTTGACTTTATATAGAATAGGTGAGCCAACCGTCCGTTTTTAGGATCGTCCCTGTCCGGGATCTAGTCTCTCCGCCTTTACGAGCTCCAATCCCAGTTCGCGGATGAGCGCCTTCACATTCTTCCTGCTCTTCACGGAGACATATTCCAGCGCTCCCTTGTCCTTTCGTTTCTTCTTCCTGCCCATGGCGCCCTCTTTCTTCCGGTCATCTCGAACGGCCGTGGTAATGGTGCTGCTCTTCCTGCTCGACAGGCTGGGCCTCCTTGGCCGCCTGGACCTGGTGCTCCTGCGCAGGCTGCTGGCTCTCCATCTTCGCTGAACGGAACTTCCCGTAGTCCGCCTCCTCGCCGCGTGCCATCTCCTGCTGGATGGCTTCGAGGCGTTGGGTAATCAAGCCGGAACTTCGCCGGACGTCGCCGAGGACGCTCTTCAGGTATTCCGGACCCTGCTGGAGGGAACCTAGCCAGGACTTCAGGTACTGAGCGCTGTCGCTCTTGATGTGCTTGCTCATCCCGTACTGGCTGGATATCACCGCTGCAGACAACTCAGCAATCAGTTCCTCCCGTGCATACTCCGGAGAGCCGAAAGGATTCCCGCCCAGATGACGAGCCAGACGGCTGTCCGCACCGGTGGCGTGGGCGCACTCGTGGAGCGTGTTTGTAGCGAAGGCCTCGCCGTCGACGAACTGCTCTCGCTTCGGGACGACGATGTGGTCATTGGCAGGGGAGTAGTAGGCCTTGTCGCCCTTGACCTGGTTGATGGGGCAGAAGAAGAGGTTCTCGTCGATCATCAGGTCGATGGCCGGATGGCTCTTGAGATCGCCCTGCTGCTGCATCTGACCGGCCGCCTGAGCCTTGAGCTTCTCGTACATCTCCGGACGGGTCAGTTCGAGGTTCGTCTGGGCAGCGACGTTGAACACATTGAAGACCTGGAGCTTCGGATAGACCTTGTACTTGGCCTGGTCCTCCTTGGACAGGTTCCGGTAGTCATCGTAAGGGATGCGTTCCTTTGTCTCCGGATTCACGACGGTGAAGGTCGTGAGGAAGACAGGGAAGGACTTCTCGCCCTTGTTGACGGTCACCATTGGAAGCTTGTTCCCGTGCTTGTCACGGGCCTGGAACACGTTGCCGTTCTTGTCCTTGATGTAGTTCAGGTTGGTGATGCGGTCGAAGGTCCCCCACACGGGGATGT
>JAEETH010000019.1 GCA_016290215.1 Bacteroidales bacterium | reverse complement strand
TCAACCCCGCCGAGGAAGAGGAAGGCAAGAACGGCTTCCACTTGGATTCGAAGGAACCCAACTGGGCCGACTTCCAGAAGTTCATCATGGGTGAGGTGCGTTACAACTCGCTCGTGAAGACCTTCCCCGAGGAAGCCAAGGAACTGTTCGCCAAGACCGAGCAATTCGCCAAGCTGAGATACGAAGGGTATAAGAAGCTGAGCGAAGGGAAATAATCTTTTAATTTTCAAGCTGGGTGGCTCAAAGGGGCTGCCCAGCTTTTAATTAAAAAATAGTAATATGGAAGAATCAAAGATTAAAGGAAAGAAAATAGAATGCATTATCGGTATTCTATTCTTGATACCACCAATACTTGGTGTTTTTGCATTTGTTTTATGTCTGTTCGATTGCAACTGGAATTTTGCGACAATGCGAGACTTGTCGACAAATTGGTTATATGATTATAGTTCCAATGGAGGTGGCGGGATGTCTGCTGCCCCTATATATTTAGGGCTAATGGCACTGGCTGGTGTTTGGCTTGTGAAAGATTCAATACAGTATCTATTCACAAAAAAATGATATATACATTGTTCAACACCCAAGTCTAAAATTTTTAAGGACATTTTGACCACAAAACAATCTAAAATATGGAAAATCTAAATCAGGAAAAATTACAAAGAATTGACAAACAGATTGAGGCAGAACAAAAGCCAGTATCGTTTGATGTGAGAGAATTTACCGTTGAAATTTATGTTCAAAAGTACCTTGATGGATTAGAGAAGGATGACAATGAACTTTATATTCCGGACTATCAACGAGAATTTGTTTGGGATAATAAGCACCAATCAAGATTTATTGAGAGTCTTATTCTTGGACTGCCAGTGCCATTCATTTTTGCTGCAGAGATAAGGGAAAATGGGCGATTAGAAATAGTTGATGGTTCACAGAGAATTAGAACCATGGCAGCTTTTTTAAAAGATGAGTTAGAATTGTCTGGACTAGAAAAATTGACCGAATTAAATAATACAAAGTACAGCCAACTACCCATAGCGCGTCAACGGTTAATAAAGAATATCGCCATTCGAATGGTTGTTCTCTCATCGAAAGCAACTGAAGATGTTAGAAATGAGATGTTCGATAGGATTAACACTAGCAGTGTGCCATTGCTTCCAATGGAAACACGTCGTGGAATCTACAAAGGGAGATTTACAAATCTTATTATAGAATTAGCTAAAGATAAAGAGTATAAAAAGCTGTGTCCCATTAGTAAATACATGGAAAATAGGAGAGAAGAGGAAGAACTGCTTCTTAGATTTTTCGCTTTTTGTGATTGTTATCCATCTTTTAAAAAAGTCGAATCAATGGGGGTGTCTGCATATTTAGATGATTATTTGAAGGAAAAGAATGATACTTGCACAGAGGAAGAAATGGAAAGTAAAAGAAAGAGTTTCAAGCAAATGGTGTCTTATGTAGCAAAAGCATATCCAGGACAAGGATTTGCTAAAAAGAAAGGTGTTACAGGAATATCAAAACCGTATTTTGAGGCAATATCCATTGGTGTGCACCAAGCATTATTAGAGCAAAGCACACTCCCTGTAAAAGCACCAAAAGAATTGATATTAAACAAACAAGAGAAAACTCCATTTTCTGTTCAGGTCGAAGGACGCTATCGAACGCACACAGCAAAGAAAATCAAAGAAAGAATCGATATTGTAAAAAATGCTTTCTTGAAAATATGAGTTTAAAGAATAGTTTTGAAACAAGGTTCGAAGATGTTACTATTCAATTTGAGCATCTTAGTTTTGTTGATGGAATCGAAGCTTATAAACATTTAAAGGTACATTCTCCAACATCAAATGATACCATTATTGTGACATCAGAATTACAAAAGTGTCTAAAATCACAGTTATTATTAACGCTTTATAATGTTGTTGAATTTACTACATATGAATGCCTCCAGACAATATGTGATACTATTAAGGATGAGTCCATTCCATTTTCAAAGTTGACAAACAAAGTTTTTGAGGTATGGCATAAAACACAGTATTCAAGCAAACTTGGGATTGAAAAAATTCGCAAGTTATCAAAAAAGCACATGTTGCAGCCAAATGAGGCTATAGAAATATGTTTTTCTGATAATATTTTCTCTGGTAATGTAGATTATCGAAAAATTGTGGAAGTTTTTACCCCATTGGGATGCAATATTAATTTCCAGTTCAAATCAAGTTCCGTGCCTCAATCACTATTAAAAATTAAAAATGCAAGAAATAAGTTAGCTCACGGAGAAGTTTCTTTTTCTTCTCTTGGCTCACTTTATATATTAAGAGAAATAGAAACTCTAAAAGATGATGTTTTTGAATGTATGGATTTGTTGATTAAGGAAGTCGAAAACTATATTTCTAACAAAAAATATCTGAATATGCATTAAGTTGCCAATAGTCTTTAATGACACCATATGTTAAAACTAACCAATCATTTAGTAAAATGCATCAAGGAATAATCTGCGTGTTCAATAATGGACACGCTTTTTTTTTCGTCTGCCACAATGTGACAGCCTTACAACCCAGGGATGAAATTGTCCCATTGGGCTGTAGGGCTGTCGTACCACGGCAGCCGCAATCATGAAAATTGAATAATTGTTTTCCGCCGAATTGTTTTGTCAAGAAAAAACAAATACCTTTGCGGAAAAATTGACTGTCAATGCCATACAATCTACCACAACGGAAATCACCGCGTGCCACATGGCACGATTACAATGGCGGGAGGTATTTCGTGACCTTTTGCACGAAAAACCATGATTTGTATTTTGGCGACGTGATTGATGGTCGGATGGAATTGTCGGAAATCGGAAAATTTGCACTGCATTGCATCGAAAAAATCCCGGAAATCAATGATAATGTCGCAGTTCCTGAATTTGTGGTGATGCCGAATCATGTTCACATGATTGTTATTATTGACAATCCAATTGAATGGCCGGATGATGAACAATCGTCGCAATTCGACCAGCGGCTGCCCCAATGTGACAGCCCTACAGTCCAAAACGGGAACATGATGCATGAATCTGGGACTGTAGGGCTGTCGTACCACGGCAGCCGTTGGGAAGAACCAATCATTGACGATTCTCAATTAGATAAAAACGAAGAAATGCAACGCCGTTCCAATTGTTGCGGGCGACTGTCGCGTATCATTGGACAATACAAATCCGCTGTCACCAAATATGCCAACGAACACGATATTTCGTTTGCATGGCAACCGCGTTTTCATGACCATATCATTCGTAATTGGACAGAAATGAATCATATTGCCCAATATGTCCAAAACAATCCTATAAAATGGGAAACGGATCGGTTTTATAAAAAACGGTGATTTATGCGATACGGCAGCCCCAATGTGACAGCCCTACAACCCCTGGGGCGAATTTGTCCCGTTAGGTTGTAGGGCTGCCGTATTACGACAGCAGCGTTGATGTTTGCGGTTTTGTGTTTTGCGGCTGCCACAATGTGACAGCCCTACAGTCCCTGGGGTGAATTTGTCCTGTTAGGTTGTAAGGCTGCCGTATTACGACAGCCACATTGATGTTTGCGGTTTTTTTGCGGCTGCCACGATGTGACAGCCCTCCAGCCCCAGGGCGAATTTGTCCCATTGGTCTGTAGGGCTGTCGTACCACGGCAGCCGCAATTAGCGTCACGGTTGCCTCAATCCCCCATTCAATTCTTAAATCATTCTATATTATACGTATTAATAGCCCCAATAGCCTCTTCCAAAACCATCTTGGTCATCTTGCCGTCGCTGAGGCGATAGGTCAACACAACCGATTTGTAACCGCCCTTGGGCACTTTGCCGTTGGCAACGATGGAGACGGTCTTTATGCCTTTTTCTTCGGTGATGGTCAGTTCGGCGTTGTTGTCGGTGGCAGCTTGTTCCCAATTGTCTTTTAGGCAGTTCAAAAGCGTGGAACGTTGCAGCCCGACCATTTTTACCTTGTTGGCGTCGAGTTCAGCTTTCTTGCCGTCCATGTTGATTTTGACCATGTTGCCTTCGATGATGAAATACTCGCCTTCAGGCTCGGTGTAGGTCATGGTGAGATGGTCGTTGCCGTCAAAAATGATGTGGCCAGCCTTTTCGGTGGTCTTGCCTGACACTTTCATTACCTTGGTTTGGGTGAAATCGGTTTCGATGTTGTTTTGCGCAAAGACTGTCGTTGAAAACAGTAAAGCGATGATAATCAGTGAAAAATGCTTCATTTCTATTGTCATAATAATTGGTTGTCGCAATTATGCAAAAAGCGTGCCTTTTTATTGGAGTGTCGTGTTATTTTTCTTCAAAACACTGCGCTTGTACCAAGGCCACTTCATTAGCTGCCAGAACACAAACGGCTGCAGCGAGTATGAGATCATGATGGTTGAGGCCATGCCGATGAGGGTGCTGAGACCGATGGAACGGATGGCTGGATGCACTGCAAAGAGCAACGATGACACCACGATGACAAGGATGGCAGCCGAGAAGAAGATGGCCACCTTGTGCCAAGTAAGTACATCGCCGTTGCCCGTTCGCGCTTGCGTGAGCAGACCTTCCATGATGAAGATGCTGTAGTCAACGCCCACACCAAAGATGAAGGTGGAGATGATGATGCTGATGAGGTTGAATTCCAATCCGATGATGGCCATGTAGCCTTGCACCATGAACCAGCTGAGCATCATGGGGAGGAACGACAGCAGTGCAGTGATGAGGTTGCGGAATGAGACCAATAAAATCAATAGCACAAACAGCGAGGAAATCCACACGGCGATGTTGAAGTCGTCGTTGACGACCTCTACCATGCTCTTGCAGTAGTAGAACGGCTCCAAAACGAAGGTCTTGGGGTTGAGCACCAAGGCATCGGTGACGATGTCCTTTTCGTTGAAGTTCATGGAAACGTCGGTGAAGACCATGTATTGGTTGTCGGCATTACATTCGATGAAGTTGCCAAGCAGGTTTTCGGGCACCACACCGCTTTCCAACAGCGAGGCGGACTCGTATTCGGCATTCAGCAGCTCCTTGAAATCGTAGAACATCATGGGATCGAGGCCAAACTCCAAAGCCCCTTTGTCCACCAAGCGTATGGCTTCGGCTTTGCGTTCTTCGGTCCAGTAGGCGTTCCAGTAGGCAATGCGTTGCTCTTGGTCTTCCATGGTGACGAAGAGTTTGGGAATCAGGTCGGTATAGCTATGGACATAGCCTTGCTGTTTCAGCGAATCCAAGATGACCATCAGTGATTTGTCGGCTTCCAATGCCTCGTCGATGTCGGTGCTGACGGTGGCAAAATACAAGTGGTAGAATCCGTCGTTGTTCTTTTCGTTGAAGAGACTTTCGGCGGCCACTTCATCGGGTGAGTTGTAGTCGAGGTTGCGCAAGTCGCTGTCAAACTTCACTTTAGGTGAGAAGATGATACCTACGATGACGATGATGATAATCATGGCAAGGAACCAAGGCTTCTTGTCGAATGGCAGGTTATTGAGGCGTGAAATGCGTCGGAAGGTCTTGCCATCGGCATCAGCATGGCGCTTGGGCAGGAAATGTGGCAAAAAGATGAGGGCAAACATCGTGCTGCCCAACAAGGAGAACGATGCGAACATGCCGAAGTCGCGGAGCAGGTCGCTTTCGGTGAATAGCAAGCTACAGAAAGCTCCCACGGTGGTGATGCAGCCTAAAAACACGGGTGTTGACTCGTCCAACAACAGCTTCTCAGGGTCGCCGACGAAGAAATGGTGGATGAGCACGTGCAAGCAGTAGCTAATGCCCACGCCCAGAACAACGGCTCCCAATCCCAAGGCCATCAGCGACATGCCACCTTTGATCCAATAGATGCAGGCGAGCGAGAACGCCACGCCATAGCATATAGGCAACAATAGTTTCCAAATGAATGGGAAACTTCTGAAACACAGTCCAATAAGTATCAAAATCAGGACGATGGAAATGCCTACCGTCACCACAAGGTCGGATTTGATTCGTCTTGAGTTCGACACGCTGCCGATGGGGTCGCCATGGGTGTGGACCTTCACGTCGGGATGTAAAGTTTCAAATTCTTTTTGGGCGCGTTTCAACATGCGGCTGAATGCGGTCGAGGATTTTGAATCCAAAGAACGGAAGGCAGGGGCGAGGTAAGCCAAGGCCACGGTGCTGTCGGGGCAGAAGAGATGCCCATCGATGATGTTGAAGTTGCCAATGGCGCCTTCCATGGCATCGCCGAGGACGGCTTTGCGCAGGTTGAGCGGGTCGTAGGCAATGGTTTGCGTGATGTCGCCGGTTTCGTCTTCCATCATCTGCTCGTAGTTGACCCACATTTGGGCTTCCACGGCTTCGGGTTGCAAGGCTGCTTCAAAGGCAGGATAGGCCGTGGTGTCGACAAAAGAAGGCAGATGCTCCAATACGAAGTCCAAACCGTTGATGGCCATATCTGGCTCCATCTTGTACAATACATTGGAGATGAAATGGTTCGACGAGTCTTTCTCAAACAACAGGTCGATGAATTCGTCGGTTCGTTCGCAAAGGGTTTCAGGAGACAAAGGTTGGTCAGCCGAAGTCACCTGGATGTAGATTTTGTCCTTTAACTCAATGGAAGTGAAGGCTAATTGGCTCTCGACGCTCGAAGAGGGGAGGAGCCTTGAGATGTCTTCCTCGTATTTGAGTTGGAGCCCGAAGAAGAGAAAGACGAGGGTGGTGACCGTTAAGATAATGTACATCAGCGGTTTGTGACTACTGAAGTAACGATATAAGGGAAGAAAAATCTTATGCATCAGGAGTGATATTAATAAGGTGCAAAAGTACGACTATTTTTTTGATATTTGAGATAATCCATGCCTTTCAACCCAAAAAAGCCAAGGCGTTTCCACCTTGGCTTTTCAGGGGTTGTTTTTGTAGCGCCTTATTATTGTTGTTCAGCAGGTGCTTCTGTCGCAGCGGGAGTTTCCATCGTTGCGGCTGGAGCATCCGTGGCAGGAACGCTAGGCATCACATTCTCGATTTGCGAACTGACTTCGCTCTTCGGAGTGCCTTCTTTGTTGGCCTTTGGCAGGGTGATACTCGAAATCAGGCAGAGCACAACCAGCACGCCGGCCAACGTCCAAGTGGCTTTTTCGAGGAAATCGGTCGTCTGACGAACGCCCATCATCTGGTTGGCACCACCGAAATTGGAGACCAAACCGCCACCTTTTGAGTTCTGAACCAGAACGATCAATCCTAATAACACGCTGACAATCAGGATTAAAATTACTACTAATGTGTACATTTTTAATTATTTAATTGTTTAACTTTCTTTGCTTTCTTGTAAGCGTTCAATTTGGGCTGCAAAATAACGACTTTTTTTTGGATATTTCAAGCCTAATTTTTCATAAATTGAAATTGCCTTTTCGATATACCCTTGTTTTTCATAAATTTTGGCCAAAGTTTCGCTCACGATGTTTTCCTGATCGATGATACTGTTTTGTGCCACCGAGATGGGATTGTAGAATTCGGCCTTGGGTCGTGAGATGCTTGGGTTTTCAAGTATAAATTTGTCTATCAGTTCTTTGCGAGATAGTTTCTTGGGCTTGGGCTGCTCGGTTTCTTTACGTTGTTTCTCCGCCTCGAGTTCTTTCAGCCGGTTGGCAATGATGGCTTTCAATTCATCGAGCGACTTGCGTTTTTCCTCAAGCAAAGCCATCTCAGCGGAGAGCTCTTCATGGGTGCTGCTAAGGTCGATTTCCGGGATGATGAACACCTTTTCGCGGATGATGCTCGTGCTTTGTTTTTCCTGAGTTTCGATGTTGGAAGAATCATTGTCGATGGGTGCCACTTCGTCGGGGAGGGCAGGGATTTCGGGTGTGCTTTCCCAACGATGGCGGGCAATCAAGGTGAACAGCCGCAGCTTGTCGCGATTAGGCATAATAGCGGCTGTTTGTTTCAACTGATTTTCATAGCGGTCGTCATTGGTGTTCTGATAGGCGATGGTCAACAAAGTCTGTCCGATGGCGAAATAGGGATAATCCGTCACTATCTGTTCCACCTTTTTCACTGCCTCGCCTTTCAGCGTTTCCGGCCACGTCATGTATCCTATGAGTTGCTTGCTATCCATCTTTTCAGTTGAGAGTTTAGAGTTTAGAGTTTAGAGTTTAGAGTTTAGAGTAGTTGTAAGTTTATAGTTTAAAGTTGTTCGTTATTCATCATTCCGCATTCCGCATTCCACATTCCGCATTCATCATTCCACATTCCACATTCCACATTCCACATTCAGCATTCCGCATTCCACATTCATCATTCCACATTCATCATTCCGCATTCATCATTCCGCATTCATCATTCATCATTCATAATTACCAGTTCACCAATGCCTTATTGAATATATCCTCCACTAATTGGTCGACGATCGTTGTAGTCAGCGATTCCTGCACCGAGTTCAAGTCTTGGTTGCTGGGATAGTCCTCGTAGCGCGAGAAGGTTTGCTCAAAGTCTTTTGTTTCATCGATGCGGTTGCTAAAGCGTACTTTTACCGTGATGGTGAGACGGTTCATGGCTGCGGTCTGTCCGGTGATGGCTACGGGGGTGGTTTTGTAATCCGTGATTTCACCTTCAAAGGCAAGGTCGCCGCCTGTTTCCACTAAGTCCAATGTGGTTTGGCTGGTCATGGCACCGCGTAGGGCAGTGGTGAGGTTGTCACTCAATAAAGGGTTGACGAGCTGTGCGTGGTTGGGGAAGTAGTCCACCGAGATGGTTTTGGCCTCGGCGGGTATCGACGCTCCCGAGAAGGAATAAATGCCGCAACCGTGACAAATCAATGCCAAAGCCAACATCAATGCCGCTACTATCGCCCTCATTTTCATAGGTCTATGCCGTATTCGTTGATCTTTCTGTATAAGGTTCGTTCGCTAATGCCCAAAGCCTTCGCCGCATCTTTGCGCTTGCCGCGGTGGGCTTCCAATGCCTTGATAATCATCTCTTTTTCATGATGCTCAAGGGAAAGCGTCTCGGACGGATGGGTCGTTGAGCTTGTCGAGAGGCCACCATAGGTTTCCTCGGCAGGGATAAATTCGGTAAACTCAGGCTCAGCCACTTCGGGCTCGCTTTGGTTCACGCGTGTTACCACGGTATCACCGATTTGGGTGACAGGATTGCTTTGCACATAGTTTTTCTCCACAGGGCGACCACTGCTCATATTGTTGACTTGGGCACGCAGCTCTGCTATGTCTTTCTTCATGTCGAACAAGACGCGATAAAGCAAATCTCGTTCTGACATGCCTTCGGGCGTGTCCTCACGGGGTAAGAGCACGGGTAGGTTGCTTTGCACCCTGACAGGCAGGTACTTTGTCAAGGTCTCTGCCTTGATGTTGCGGTCGGTCTCCATGATGGAAATCTGCTCGGTGACGTTCTTCAGCTGGCGCACATTGCCGTCCCAACGGTAGTTTTCCAGCATCTTCATCGCATCAGGTGTCAGCATAATGGCAGGGATGTGGTTGCGCTCTGCGAAGTCGGTAGCAAACTTGCGGAATAACAAGGGAATGTCGCCTTTCCTTTCGCGCAAGGCGGGGATGTGGATCGGGATGGTGTTCAACCTGTAATACAAATCTTCGCGGAAACGGCCTTTCTCGATAGCCAAAGGCAGGTCGACATTAGTGGCAGCCACAATCCTGACGTCGGTTTTCATCACTTTGCTGCCGCCAACGCGGATAAACTCGCCGTTTTCCAAAACGCGTAGCAATCTTGCTTGGGTAGAGAGGGGCAATTCGCCGACTTCATCCAAGAAAAGCGTGCCTTTGTCGGCAATTTCAAAATAGCCTTTGCGCTCGCCAACGGCTCCCGTGAATGCGCCTTTCTCGTGACCAAACAGCTCCGAGTCGATGGTGCCTTCAGGGATGGCGCCACAGTTCACGGCAAAGTATTGTCCGTGCTTGCGGGCACTGTTTTGGTGGATGATCTTCGGGAACACGTCCTTGCCCGTGCCACTTTCTCCCATGATGAGCACGGTGAGGTCAGTGGCGGCCACCTGTGCTGCGATCCCGATGGCGCGGTCGAGCTCAGGGTCGGTGCCGATGATTCCGAAAGTTCGTTTTATTGCTTGTACGTCCATGTCAGTTGTTCAGTTAGTCAGTTGTTCAGTTGTTCAGTTACTATGGCTTATGGCTCATGGCCTATGGCTTGTTCCACCGAAAGCTTGAAATCCAAGATTTTCCGTGGGTCAGGCCATAGTCATTGGCCATCAGCCATAGCCCTTTTATCTCAAAACTCCTCCCAACTGCTGTTCAAACGCGCC
The DNA here is from genome assembly GCA_016290215.1 of Bacteroidales bacterium. GTDB lineage: Bacteria > Bacteroidota > Bacteroidia > Bacteroidales > F082 > Limimorpha. The sequence continues at coordinate 42,139 of JAEETH010000019.1, read as the reverse complement.
TTGAATCTTGCCCATAGTTTTTTCTATCACCTTGTCGGTGAGGGTGGTGGTGGGTGACATTAGCACGAAGCTCATGGCATATTGTTTCTTGCCTGCGGGGATTTTCTCGCCTTCGTAGACGTCGAAGAGGCTCATGGATTGCAGGATCTTGTTCTCGGCGGCCATGGCGACTTTCTTGACTTCGTCGAAGGTCACGTTCTTGTCGAAAATCATGGCGAGGTCGCGACGCACGGCGGGGAACTTCGACAGCGGCTCGAAGTGCACTTCCTTGGCCTTGGCTAAGCATTGCATCATCATGGTCCAGTTGAAGGTGGCATAGAACACATCTTTCTTCAGGTCGAAGTGCTTCAAGGTCTTCTTGCTGAGTTTGCCGAGGGTGACAATCTCCTTTCCGTCAACGCAATAGGTGGTCGCATAGTCGAAATGCGGAAGGTTGGCTTCCTTGGCTTCCAAGGCCTTGAAGTCGAATTTGAAGTGGTTGAGCACGCCCATGACGTATTCCTTCAAGTCGAAATAGTCGATGGCTTGGGTCGGGACGTTCCACAGCTCGGCTTGCTTGTTGCCGGTGAGGAAGAGGTCGAGGCAGGTGTGCTCGTTGTAGGGCTTGAGCGGCTTGGTCTCGTCGCCGACTTTGTTTGCGTCGAAGAAGTAGACACTGCCGAACTCGAAGAACTTCATGTCGCTGACCTTGCGGTTTTGGTTGAAGGCGATGCTTTCCAATCCGCCCCACATCAGGGTCTGGCGCATCACGTTGAGGTCGCTGCTCAAAGGATTGAGAATCTTCACGTTTTGGGCAGGGTCGAAGGCGGGGAAGGCCTCGCTGTAGGCGGCCTTGGTGAGTGAGTTGTTCATGATCTCGTAGAAGCCGTTGGCGACGAGCATGTCGCTGATCTTCTGCTGCATCTTGTCGGCGTCGGGCTTGGTGGCGCGGCTGATGGAGGCATGGATGCGGCTCGGGATTTCGATGTTGTCATAGCCGTAGATGCGGAGGATTTCCTCGACCACATCGGCGGGACGGGTCACGTCGACCTTGCTGGTGTGCACGTCGACGACCACGTGCTTGTCGTCTTGCTCAACGACTTGGCACTCAAGGCTCTTCAGTATGTTGACGGCTTGGACGGGGTCGATGACCTTGCCAGCCAGTTTGTTCAGGTAGTCGAACTTCAGGTCCACGCGGGCTGGGGCGAAGTCGCCGTTTTTCACGTCCTTGATTTCTGAAGAAATCGTTCCGCCAGCCAACTCCTTTATTAATAAGGCGGCGCGTTTCAGGGCGAAGAGGGTGATGTTGGGGTCGGCGCCACGCTCGTAACGGAACGAGGCGTCGGTTTGCAGGCCGTGGAACTTGGAGGTCTTACGGATGCTGGTGGGGTTGAAGTAGGCACTCTCGAGGAAGACGTTGGTGGTCTCCATCGTCACGCCCGACTTCTGTCCGCCAAACACGCCAGCGATGCACATGGGCTCTTCGGCGTTGCAAATCATTAGGTTACGGCTGTTCAGCTTGCGTTCCACACCGTCGAGGGTGACGAAAGGTGTGCCTTCGGGCATGCATTTCACAACGACCTTCTTTCCCGTGATTTTGTCGGCGTCGAAAGCGTGCATGGGTTGGCCGACTTCCATCAGCACATAGTTGGTAATGTCGACGATGTTGTTGATGCTGCGGATGCCGACGGCGGCAAGGCGGTTCTTCAGCCAGGCCGGCGACTCGCCGACTTTCACGCCGCTGACGGTCACGCCCGAGTAGCGCGGACAGGCCTGTGTGTCTTCAACGACCACGTCGATGTCGAGGTTATGGCTTTCCACCTTGAAGTCGTCCACTGAGGGACGGATGAGGTGGTATTTCGTGGTGTTCTCACGCTGGTTGAGGGCGGCCACGAGGTCGCGGGCCGAGCCGATGTGCGAGGTGGCATCGCTGCGGTTGGCGGTGAGGCCGATTTCGATGGTATAATCCTCTTCCACAGGGAAATAGAATGAGGCAGGCTTGCCCACTTCATAGTCATCAGGCAGCACCATGATGCCATCGTGCGAGGTGCCGAGTTGCAGCTCGTCCTCGGCACAAATCATACCTTCAGAGACCTCGCCACGGATCTTGCCTTTTTTGATGGTGATGTGTTCGTCGCCAATCCAGAGTTCGGTGTTGATGGTGGCCACAAGCACCTTCTGTCCAGCCGCTACGTTGGGTGCGCCGCATACGATGTGCAGGGGTTCTTCGCCGCCGACGTCGACGGTGGTGATGTGCAGGTGGTCGGAGTTGGGGTGGTCGATGCAGGTGAGCACTTTGCCCACGACGACGCCTTTCAAGGCGCCCTTCACCGACTCAAAACGTTCGAGGTCTTCCACTTCGAGGCCTGTGGAGGTCAACAGCTCGCTGACTTTTTCAGCCGAATAATCGCAGTTGACGTATTGTTTCAACCAGTTATAAGAGATTTTCATTTTGTATGTTACCGTTAAATATTAAACTTCATTCTTTTTTGACTCGGGACACGGGACTTAGGGACGCGGGACAAGCTCCATGTCTCGTGTCTCTTGTCTCGCAGTCTCGTGTCTTTTATGTAATCTTAATTCGCTCATCTGTTTGAATTGAGCGGCAAAAATACAAAAAACTGACAAAATGTCACGCGGTTTTTTGAAAAAGGTTGGGACGGACTTAGTAATTCATTCCAAAATGCCAAAGTGGAATGATGTTCCCATAGCCGTATTCAATGTCATCTTTCACCACAAAGTCATCTTTGACTTCGGCGAGTTGTTTTTTTCCCTTGCTTTTTCCTCCGACTTCGAAGGTCTTTCCATCAATAAGAAAATCAGAGACTTTTGCCGCGAAGACTTTTTGGTTGACTTGCATTTGTGACAAGAAAAATGTCTCCCGAAGATTACCTATCTCGGGTTTGTTTTCCGACAAGGCGTAAACTAAGTTGGTGTTGCCTAGGTAGGTTTTTTCAAGTTTGCCGAAATTCTTCATGCCATCGTCAGGATGATTGAGTTGCATGGTTAGGCAGGCTTTTTCCATGTAGTAGGCCATGTCGGAAACGCTTCCGCGGTCGCATTCCATGGCGGCACCGATGGCCGTATAGTTAGGCTTGAACGGTACGCTTTGCGAGATGATGAACAACAACTGCTTGAGTTTACGAGCTGTAGAAACATTCATCTTGGCGTAGGTGGGGATGTCGTTTTCGACGGTTAGGTTGATGACATTGTTCAGTCGGGTCGTGAAATCGGGTTCGTTCCAAAAAGGATAGTAACCTGTTCTCAGATAGTCGTCAAACAAGGCCAGGGGCTTTTCGCCTTCGGGGAAAGTGATTTTGTGTTCAAGGATTTGTTTGAATGAAGCGGGAGGCAAGACAATGCCTTTGTTCATTGCCAGATATTCCCTGAACGACAGGCCTTTAAGATGATAAGGAATAACCCTTCGGCTAAGGTCGGCGGTGCCTTTGTAGAGGTCGAGGATGGAGGAGCCGGTGACAACCACCTGCAAATGAGTGCAGTTGTCGTAAATCATCTTCAGTTCCGTAGACCATGAAGGATATTTGTGGATTTCATCGATATAGAGTTTGGTGCCTCCTTTGCGGTAGAATTCATTGGCGGTGTCGAACAAGGTGTGTTGGGCAAAGTAGATATTGTCTGCACTGAAATACAGGGTGTTATCTGTGCCGTCTGATTTTATCTTTTGCAGTAGGAGCGTTGTTTTTCCCACTCCGCGTTCTCCCAAAACGGCAATCATGCGGTTTTTCCAGTTGATTCTGTCAAACAGGTAGCGTTGGAAACCCATCGGGGTTTCGTTCAGTTTTGCATAGAATAGTTCGTATAGGCTTTCCATAAGGCATTCAATTTTGTCGCAAAAATACACATATTTTCAAAACTGCGGATTTTTTTCCGCGATTTTTTAAAATTCTGCGGAATTTTTTCCTCGTTTTTTCAAAATAGTGCGGAATTTTTTCCGCGGTTTATTTGGGCGTTAGAAGGAATTTGAAAAATCATCATTAGGCTTTTTCATCAAATAATCTTTTTCCCCACCTCTTTTGCCATTGGTTCGGAAAAATGCGTTATCTTTGCACCCAAATATATTAATAGGAATGTCAGAAAACAAGATTTCAAACGACTACACTGACCTCCGTCTGCTCCATACTTCCCAATACGGGAACAGCCGTGTCTTTACCGCCAATTTTCATGGCAAGAAAGTCATTGTCAAGACTTTGAAAAAGGAATATGTCGACGATCCGGCATGCTTGGCTTCGCTGAGACGGGAGTTTGAAACTACCTCCATGCTCGACAACAAGTATATCCGCAAGGTTATGGATTTCGTTCATGTCGAAGGTTTGGGCGACTCTATCATCTACGAATATATCGATGGAAAGACATTGGCTGAACATGTGCGTGTGGGGACACTCTCCGAGAAACAGGTGAAGAGCATCCTCGCCGAAGTGTGCGACGGCTTGAATTATATGCATCGCAACGGTGTGGTACACTGCAACCTTAGTCCCGAAAATATCATGGTGACGGCCAACGACTACCGTGTTCGCATCATTGATATCGGAGTGCCTGAGACCAAGCAGGATGCCGACCGCGAGCTTCTCATCAAGGAGATGGCGTTTATCGCTCCCGAGATTATCAAGGGCGAGGATTTCGACAGCCGCGCCGATGTGTATTCCTTGGGTAAAATCATGGAATTTATCGGCGAGCGCAACATCTCCAAGCAATTTGGCTCCGTTGCCACCCATTGCACGCAGTTCTCAAAAGAACAGCGTTACGACAATATCAGCGATGTGCGTTCGGCAATTTCGAAAGGCCATAATTTTGTGAAAATCATCATCTTGGCAGTAGTGGCAGCTATCTTGGCTGTTTTGGCATTCATCTATGTTCCCAAAATCAAGGCCAACGTGGAGAAGGAACGCGCCCAACGGTTGGCGTTGGAGTTCTCTCGTCAGGTTGAGCAGATACAAGGCGAGTTGCCCCAATTGTGCGAAAAGTATGCGTTGAGATCCTTGTCGGAGCCCATCGCCGTCGACTGGTCGGAAGATAGCTTGAGATACGTTGGAAATTTGGTGCAATACTTGGCCATGGACGACTACAAGGCCAAGGCCATGCAGGCTATTGAGGGCCAAAGAGTGGGCATTGAAAAACACCGCCAAGCCGACTTCGACCAACTGCTGCTCAACGAATTCAAGAACAGTACCGATAGCATCGCCGTAGTGATGCGCTCGGCATTAGAAGAACCCACCGATGCCCAACTCTTGGAAGAAGCTAGAAAATGGTACGGACAACGCGAGTGACTTTTATGCTTTCGCATTGAAATAATCGGGCCAATTTGGAGTTATTGCTAAAAACAACAACGAAAGTGCAAAGAAGAACCAACATAATTGTGGCGATAGGCTGTGTCATTGGACTGCTGCTTTTCAGCGGCTGCTCCACAAAAAAGAACACGCTTACCCGCCGCATGTTCCATAACCTCACCAGCCATTACAACATCTATTTCAACGGCGAAGCCAGCCTAAAGGAAGGCGAAAAACAACTTCGCAGCTCCGTCAAGGACGATTATTCCAAAGTGCTGAGAGTGTATAACTACGGCACCCAGCAAAATGGCATGGCACTCAACTCGGTCATGGACCGCGCCCTCGAAAAGACCTCCATCTGCGTGCAAAAACACTCCATGAAGTTCAACAACCGTGAACGCGTGAGATGGATCGACGATGCCTATCTTGTCATGGGTAAGGCCCATTTCTTCAAGCACGACTACATCCCCGCAAAGCGCACCTTCGACTTTGTGGCTACGGAATATGGATACAACGACATCGCACTTGTGGCCAACATGTGGCTCATCAAGACTTATATCCAAACCGAAGAATATCCTAAGGCCGTGGCTATGATTGAACAGCTGCTGGCCAGGTCGGCAGGGGTGAGCAAACAACCCAAGGAGCTGATGCGCAATATGGACTTCACCATCGCTGATTACTACATCGCCGTGAAGGACTATAATAAGGCCGTCCCTTATCTGAAAAGCGGCATCTTGCTTAACAACGATCGTGATTTGCGCACCCGTGCCATGTTTATCTTGGGACAAATCTACATGCAGCAGGACGACGCGCAACGAGCCACCGCGCAGTTCAAGAAGGTCATCAAGCGCAACCCAGTCTACGAGATGGTTTTCGAATCGAGGATGAACATGGCTAAGATGGGCTCTGCTAACAACGCTGCCGAGCTCTACAAGATGATGAACAAGATGCTCCGTGATTCGAAAAACGAGGATTATCTTGACCGCATCTACTACGCCATGGCAGAGTTGGCGCTCCGTGAAGGCGACGAAGCCAAAGCCATCCGTTACCTCAGGGAATCGGTGGCCGCCTTTAAGGACAACCAAAACCAAAGGATACAATCGTCACTCAAGGTGGCTTCCATGTTCTTCGACAAAAACGAATACGAACTGGCTCAGGCTTACTACGATACTGCCGTCTCCAACATGCCTCGGGATTATGAAGGTTACGACAGCCTCATGAACATCTCGCAGACGCTTAACGAGTTGGTGATGTATGCCGGCACCGTCTACGAGCAGGACAGCCTGTTGCGTGTTGCCGCCATGGATTCCGTTTCACGCAACAAGCTCATCGACCGCATCATTGCACAGGTCATCGAAGAGGAACGCCTTGAGCGCGAACGCCAAGAGTATGAAGAACAGTTAGAGCTGATGGGCTCCACCACAAGCAAGTCGAAACTCGACGATAATACGCAGCAAGGCCCACAAAGCGGTGCCACATGGTATTTCTATAACCAAGCCACCGTTTCGAAGGGCATGACTGAATTTACCCGGAAGTGGGGCATGAGAAAGAACGAGGACAACTGGTTCATCAGCGACAAGCGTAGCCTTGCCAACGCTTTCTCCGACAGCGGCGACGACGATAAAGAAACTGCCCAAGAAGCAGGCAGCGACAGCTTGTCGGGCAACTTCACCAACCACGATCGTGGCTATTACCTCCAAAACCTGCCTTTCACTGAAGAACAGAAAGCCGTGGCCGACTCGCTCATCGCCGACGGTCTCTACCATCTTGGCTTCCTCTATATGGACCGTCTCTCCGACTTGCCACGTTCCATCGAGTCGTATGAAAAACTTGACACGCGCTATCCTGGCAACGACATGGAACTGCCCACTTGGTACGCGCTCTATAAGATGCACAAGGACCTCAACCACGAGGAGCAGTCGTTGACTTACAAAGGCAAGATTTTCGACAAATACCCCACATCAAGTTACGCCGAGTTCATCAACGATCCATCGTATTTCGAACGGATGCAGGCCCAAGAACGTGAGGCTTCCGACTTCTACACCAAGACCTATGAGGCTTTTGAGCAGGGTCAGTACTACCGTGTGAAGATGAACACCGAACGTGCTATGGAGATGTTTGAGTCCGACACAGCTTTCATGCCGCGCTTTGCCTTCCTCCATGCCGTCGCTCAAGGTCGTCTCGTCTCCATCGACACGATGGCATACGCCCTTTACGACTTGGTACGCACTTATCCCAACAGTGGCATCACTTCCTATGCACGTCGCGTTTTGGAAGAGGTCAACGAGGAATATCATCTGGGCATGGTGCTCGAAAACATCACCAAGGAAGGTGCCGACGAACCCGAAATCAAGAAAGAAGCACCTTACACATACGAGCCCAATACCCAACATTTCGTCATGGTGGTTTGCAACTCCAAGTTGGTGCGCATAGAGCCGCTGAAGGTGCGTCTCAGCGACTTCAACAAGAAGGAACACCGTACTAAGACGTTCAACATCAATAATGTGGAACTCGACGAAACCCACAGCATCGTGACCATCGGCAACTTTGACAACGAGAAACAAGCCGCCGATTACATCACCTCCCTGTTCCTCACGGACTATGTGTTTGGCGGCATTGATAAGGCAAACTATACCGTCACACCTATTTCTATAAAGAACTATCCCGTCTATTACCAGTCCAAAAACTTGGACGAATATATACAATTCATAGAATCTAATAAAAACTAAAGCTATGGCATTAATGGAATCACAAGTGCGTAATCTCCTTGGCACTGGCACCACTATCAAGGGCGATATTGAGTCGAATGGCGACATTCGCATCGACGGCCATCTCATTGGCTCGCTGAAAGCGAACGGTAAGGTCACGATTGGTCAAACCGGCGTCATGGAAGGCGACCTCACCTGCAAACAAGCTGAAGTGGCAGGCGTGGTGAAAGGCAACATCAACACGGAAGAGCTGACTGCTCTCAAAGCTACCTCGAAGGTGGAAGTTGACCTTAATACAAAACAACTACTCATCGAAGTGGGTGCCCAATTCACGGGTAAGTGCACCATGGGACAGCAGTCGACAGTGGCAATGCCCAAGCAAAAAATAGGCTGATGATGAACGAAAGGCTTAAAAAGCATTTCGGCTACGAAGCCATTGAGCAATTTGACACGGAAAGGCTGGCCAAACTTCAGGAGCACTATACCGCCATCCTGGAGCTACTTGGAGAAGACCCCCAACGCGAAGGTCTTCTAAAGACGCCTTTGCGCGTAGCCAAGTCAATGCAGTTCCTCACGCAAGGGTATGAGCAGGACCCGATGGAAATCCTATTGTCAGCGAAGTTCAAGGAAGACTATCGACAGATGGTGATTGTCAAGGATATCGAAGTGTACTCCTTGTGCGAACATCATTTGATTCCTTTCATTGGCAAGGCGCATGTGGGCTACATCCCCAACGGCTACATCACTGGGCTGAGCAAGATTGCCCGTGTGGTGGAAGCCTATTCGCGTCGCCTACAGGTGCAGGAACGTCTGACCACGCAAATCAAGAACGCCATCAATGAGGCCTTGCATCCCTTGGGCGTGGCTGTCGTCATCGAGGCCCGACATCTGTGCATGTCGATGCGAGGTGTGCAGAAACAAAGTGCCGTGACCACCACCAGCGACTTTATCGGTGCCTTTGAACGCGAGTCGACACGAGAGGAATTTTTCCAACTGATAGGATCAAACCTGCATTGAATCTTCAAATTTTGAATCTTTGAATCTTTGAATTTTAAATTTTAAATTTTAAATCTAATAATGATAAAAGCATACGTTTTCCCCGGTCAGGGTGCCCAGTTTGTAGGGATGGGCAAAGATCTGTACGATAAGTTCCCGAAAGCCAAGGACATGTTCAAGAAAGCGAACAGTATCCTGAAGTTTAAAATCACGGATGTCATGTTTGAAGGCACCGATGAGGACTTGCGCCAGACCAAGGTAACCCAACCGGCCATTTTCCTCCACTCTGTCATTCTGGCTTCCATGCTCGAAGATTTCGACCCCACCATGGTGGCTGGCCATTCGTTGGGCGAGTTTTCAGCCCTTGTCGCCAACAAGGTGCTCGGCTTTGAAGACGGCCTGCGCCTTGTGAGCAAACGCGCCTTGGCTATGCAGAAGGCTTGTGAGGCCCAGCCTGGCACCATGGCCGCCGTCATTGGCTTGGAAGATACGGTCATCGAGAGCATCTGTGCCTCGGTGAAGGATGCCGTAGTGGTGCCTGCCAACTACAACAGCCCTGGTCAGATTGTCATTTCCGGGTCGATTGAGGGCGTGGATGCCGCTTCCGAGAAGCTGAAGGAAGCAGGCGCCAAGCGCGTGTTGCCGCTGAAAGTGGGCGGCGCCTTCCACAGCCCGCTGATGGAACCGGCTCGCGTCGAACTTGCCGAAGCCATCAAAGCCACTACTTTCAACCAAGGCATTTGCCCGATTTATCAGAATGTCACTGGCCAGTCGGTCAACGACCCCGAAATCATCAAGAAGAACCTCATCGCCCAACTTACCTCACCCGTGTTGTGGACGCAGACCATGAACAACATTCTCGCTACAGGCGTGCGCTCCATCATCGAAGTGGGTCCGGGCACGGTGTTGCAAGGTTTGTTCCGCAAGGTGGATCGCAACCTCGATTTATCGAGTGCGGTAATTGAATAAAGTGAATCATTATAAGACGGCCCTTCGACAGGCTCAGGGACCTTTTCTCTTACAGAAATCGTGGATTCTGAGCTTATCGAAGGTTCCGTGTTTTAAGTAAACAGCGAAAGATATAGTATGGAAAACAATAGAACTCGTCCTTTAGTAGTGGCCGTGATGTTGTTGGCTGGCATCCTTTTCGGCCTCTATATTAATAAAGGTGTAAACGGCAAAAAGGTCAACGTTGAAAGCGGTAGCAAGTTCGACGAGGTGATGTGGTATGTCAACAACGACTATGTCGACGTGCCCGATGCCCACAAACTCCAAGATGAGGCCATCGCTGCCATGATGGAAGAACTTGACCCGCATAGTGCCTACATCTCCTTGGACGAGTTCAACGAAGTGAACGACCCGTTGCTGGGTAGCTTCGACGGTATCGGCGTGCAATTCCGCCTTGAGAAAGACACCATTGCCATCGTCAACGTCATCAAGGGAGGTCCGTCGGAGAAGGTGGGCATCATGGCTGGTGACCGTATCATCTATGTTGATGACTCGCTGGTGGCAAGCAAAAAACTGACCAACGAAGATGTGATGCGTAAGTTGAAAGGTCCCAAGGGTACCAAGGTTGCCGTTCGCGTGTTGCGTCGTGGTGTGGAGGGTTTACTTGATTATACGATTACTCGTGATGCCATTCCCACCTACAGCGTCGACATCGCCTACATGCTCGACGACAATATTGGCTACCTCAAGCTCAGCAAGTTTTCCGCCACCACCGTCAAGGAGTTTAAGCAAGGGATTGCCGACTTGAGAGGACAAGGCATGAAGCAACTCATTTTCGACCTGCGCGGCAACACGGGTGGCTACCTTGCCGCCGCCGTCGACATTGCCGATGAGTTTTTGCCCAAGGGTAGCCTCATCGTCTACACTGAAGGCCGCAACCGCCCGCGCCAGTATATGAAGGCACGCCGCCGAGGCATGTTGGAAGACATCCGTGTGGTGGTGCTCATCGATGGCGAGTCGGCCAGCGCGAGTGAAATTGTGGCCGGAGCTTTGCAAGACAACGACCGTGGCACCATCATTGGACGCCGTTCTTTTGGTAAAGGGCTGGTGCAGGAGCAGATTATGCTCAGCGACAACTCAGCCATCCGCCTCACCGTGGCACGTTACTATACGCCCACGGGCCGGTGCATCCAAAAGCCATACGACGAAGACCATGAGAAATACCTCTTGGAATCCTACGAACGTTATGAGAACGGTGAATTGTTCCATCCCGATAGCATCCATTTCGCTGATTCGCTGAAATTTACCACTCCGAAAGGCAAAACGGTCTATGGCGGCGGTGGCATCATGCCCGACATCTACGTGCCCCTTGTCGACGACAGCACGCAGTATTATTTCAACCGCATCGTCAACACGGGCCTGCTTTATCAGTATGCCTTTGACTATACCGACCGCCATCGCAATCAGTTGCAACGCTTCAAGACCGTCGAGGCTTTCGACAAAGGCTTTAAGGTGACTGACCTCATGTTTAACGAACTAGTGAAGCAGGCAGGGGAGAAGGGTATCAAAGGCACAGAAGAACAACAACAAGTGGCGCGCCGCGAGGCTGACATCCTATTGAAGGCATATATTGCCCGCAACCTCTATGATGACGAGGGCTTCTATCCGATTTACGCTCCTATGGATGAGGTACTACAGAGGGCAATAAAGGAATTGGGAAGTAATTGATAAGATTCCCCCTGGGGGAATGAAGGGCTTGGCTTTGCCATAAACAGCGGCGGCATATAGGTCTTGAAGATAGTAGGATCTATTTTGCCGCCGCATTACAATATATAATCTTCTCCATTCCCGCAGGGAATCTCTTATAGGCAAACAAAAAACCCGTTGAAACTCAACGGGTTTTTCTTTTGTGGAGCATAACGGAGTCGAACCGATGACCTCTTGCATGCCATGCAAGCGCTCTAGCCAACTGAGCTAATGCCCCTCGTTTGCGGCTGCAAAAATACAACATTTTTCAATTCGCCAAACATTTTTGCGAAAATTTTTCATTTTTTTTCTTTCAAGCCTGTTTTTGTCGTATTTTTGCAGCCTATTAATAGGGTTTCCGAAAGGAAGCAAAAAAAGTCGCATCTTGACTAAGGGTAAAACCGAAGTTATGCGTCTTATAGATGTCTAGACAACAAAACAAACGCGTTTACTATGCATTCGAATGTTCGTATTATGCTTAGGAAATTAGCTGACGCCGTGCCCTTTGGTAGCGGTGCATTTCGCATTTTTCCCCAGCCATTGCGAGGTTTCATTCCGTGGGAACGGAAGGAGCAATGTAGGGAATGCCTATTATTTTTGAACACAAATTTATTAATTAACCTATTTATTAATCAAATCAATTCATTATGAAAAAGAAAGTATTTTCTTTGATGATGACGCTCGTGCTCGCCTTTATGGGCGTGGCGCGTGCGCAGGCTCCGTCGTCGTACACATTCGACTTCGAAAACGGAGGCTTCCAAGGCTGGACCACCATCGATGCCAACCATGATGGCTACGATTGGATGACCACATCCAGCCTGCTCAACGCATGGGGCATCAACCTCTTTGGAGGTTATGGCCATGACGGCTCACAGTACTTCCTGGCTTCACAGTCGAGGGACTTTTGGCACCTCTTCTTTGGCCTTGAGCATGACAACTACCTGGTTTCACCTCGCGTGACTCTGGGCGGTAGCATCAGCTTCTGGGCTACGAGCAGAGCCGACCTGTTCCTGAGTGAAGAGCATTTCGGCGTGGCCGTGTCAACGACCAACAACTACGACCCGAATGCTTTCACCATGGTCGACGAATGGACGATTCGCTACGGCGAACCCGTTGCACAAAAGACTGGTAGAGAAGTGCGTTCGATCTACTTTGGCACTTGGTACGAGTACACCGTCGACCTGAGCGCTTTCAGCGGCGAAGGTTACGTGGCCATCCGTCACTTCGGCGACGGCCAGTGGATGTTCGTCGTCGACGACATCACTCTCGTCCCTGGCGAAGGCGAAATTGTCCCGCCGGTTGACCCAGAACCAGAACCGGCTTATGTGCCTGGTCTCCACACCTTGGCTTATTATGGCGTGGGTGACTACGAGCGTGAGCTCATCGACCTGCTCTACATCGAGCGTCCTAACGGTGCTTGGATGGAGCCCTATCACTTCAACCTCTACAACGACGGTGATTATGACGTCGAGGTTGTGTTGATTGACTTCCTGCACAACAATGGTTACTTCAGCATGATTGACGACGACCTGTACAACTTCACGGTTGAAAACAACGGCCGTCCTGGTGTTGACCTCTTCCTAACCACCAACATCAACTGGACCAGCACCGATGTCATCAACAGCCTGCTCGCGGTGAACACCACCGAGCGCAGCACGCACCTCTTCAACATCATCGCTGTTCCTTATCAGCCCTATTGCCCCGATGTGGTCGAGAAGGCCTACAACATCGGCACTGTCACCACCGGTACCACTTGGCACATGTATGCCTCCGAGATGTGGAACGAGGTGAACCCCGAGGTTGAGTACAACCTGCATGACAACTACACGTTGCCCTTCCCCGAGATTCCGGAAGGCTACGACGCTGTGATGAAGTTCACGGCTGACCACGACATCATGCTCAACGCTTACGTGAGCGATGGTGCCAACGGCAAGGTGGCCCTCTATCGTGAGGACTTCGCCGGCCGTCCTGGCCCGATGGCTGACAACAATTACACCATGCGTCCGTTCAACGCTGGCGGCGGTGGCGCCCCTGTGGCTCCTTCCACCATTGACTTCGAGACGGGTAACTTCAGCCAGTTCGGCAACTACACCAATGATGCTACCTATCCTTGGTACATCAGCGCTGATGCCGCCTACACGGGCAGCTATGGCATGATGAGCGGCAATGCTGGTGTTGCCAGCAGTGCTTCCACCTTCACCGCCACGGTGAATTACACCACCAACGGTACCGTCAGCTTCGACTATGCCGCTTGGGGTGAAGGCGACTACCTCATTTGGGACAAATGTGTTTTCCTGATCGATGGCGAAGAGATGTTCCGCGAAGGCGCTACTCAAATTTGGAATAATTTCAGCACCGAAGTGGCCGCTGGTGAGCACACTTTCAGCTGGATTTACGAAAAGGATGGAAGCGTCAATCCTATGGGTGACTATTTTGCAGTCGACAACATCGTCTTCGAAGGTGGCCGTATCAATGGCAACCGCGATGAGTACGCCTACAACTTCGAGAACGACCTTGAAGGCTGGACCAATATTGACAACGATGGTGATGGCATTGCGTGGATGATGGTTTCTGATTTGTACACTGGAGTCGAAGGTAATGGTGCTAATGGCTCAGACAACTTTATTATTGGTGTCTCTTATGTCAATGGTTATGGCGCGGTCGATGCTGACAACTACCTCGTTTCTCCTCAAGCTTATGCTCTCGAAAACAATGCCACTTTGAGCTTCTACCATGATCAGTTGGTTTACGATTATCCTGACTATATGGAAGTCTGCATTGCTACTGTTGCATCGCCTACTGCTTGGGACTTTACTCCCATTTGGAACAATGGAGGTGAGCGTAGAAGCAATAGACAGAATAGTATTGGTAATTTCAACTTTAACAATCGTCTTGGCAATTGGGAATATGTCACTCTTGATCTGAGTGCCTACGCTGGACAAAATGTTTGGATTGCTTTCCATCATCATGCTTATAACCAATACTCGGTTTTGCTTGACGATGTCACTATGAACACTGGCACCAGTGTCACTCCCGATGATCCTACACCTGGCGATGATCCTACACCTGGCGACGATCCTACACCTGGTGATGATCCTACACCTGGTGATGATCCTACTCCCGGTGATGATCCCACACCTGGCGATGATCCTACACCTGTCGTTCCTGAGATTCCTACCAGCTTCTCAGCCGGTCCTGTCATCGAGAACCTGAACGTGCTGAAGGGCACCTACTACCTGGTGGCCTCCTCAACGGATCCCGACTTCGAAGTGACTATCAATTACCAAGAACTTCCTTGCCCGATTCCCGCTGTCACCAACATCTATCCTGAAGACAACGCATGGGGCATCTCTCCTGACGACCTGATCCTCCGCTGGAAGCTCAACGACTACGCCAACGAATGGCGTCTCGTGTTCAGCAGCACCTACTGGCCGGAAGATGAAATCGACACCGAGCATCCTGCCACCTTCGTGACCGAATGGAGCAGCGACCTGCAAGAGTCGTTCAACATCAGCGC
This sequence comes from Bacteroidales bacterium, assembly GCA_016290215.1. Lineage (GTDB taxonomy): Bacteria > Bacteroidota > Bacteroidia > Bacteroidales > F082 > Limimorpha. The sequence goes on along the minus strand of JAEETH010000019.1, from coordinate 26,960 downwards.
AGCTTTGGAAGCCAACGGTTACCAACTTTGGAACAACACCAACTACTTCTGGCGTATCGACCAGCGTAGCAACCCAGGCACTGAATGGGAATGCTACACCCAGGGTCCTGTGTTTGGTTTCACCACCACTTTCAACGTTCCTCAGAACTTGACCGCCACCAACACCCGTATCTTCGAATATGAAGAGACTGTGACCTTGACTTGGGATCCTATCGTTGATCGCAACAACGACCGTACCTACCGTCGTTATCGCGTCTACATGGATGGCGAGCGTGTCTATGACACTCCTGACAATGTTGAGACCACCAGTTGGGTCATTCCTCAAGACCTGCTGACTTACAACATGAGTGGCGAATACTATGTCGGCCATGGTTATGTGTTCGAAGTGACCGCTGTTTACGACGAAGGCGAAAGCCCGAAGTCGAACGCAGTTGAGATTTGGGTGAGCGGCAATGGTAACGTTAGCGGTACCGCTTACGAACAAGATGGCGTCACCCCGATTGGCGGTGTCACTGTCACCATCCAAGGCTTCAACGAATTCAACGCTCCTGAAACCTACACCTTCGTCACCGACGAGAACGGTTACTATGAAGGCGCTATCCATGTTGGCACTTATCCGATTGCCGTCGCCCAAATGGAAGGCTATCAGGATGCCATCACGGTACACCCGCTGCCTTTGGATATCGTTTACCAAGAGCTGACCGACCATGTTGACTTCATCATGGACGAGCTCTTCCTGGCTCCTGCCCACGTTTGCGCCGAGCCTATCTACGTGCCTGGCGTGCAAGGTGACACCCTCGTTCAAGTTTGGTGGGACTTCAACTTCTTCACCGAACTGAGAGAGAACTTCGAAGACTGGGACAACACCCCGTTTGCTTGGCAGAACGATGCTACCTATCCTTGGACGCTGACTACCGATGCTCACGAAGGCACTTATGCCTTGAAGAGCGGCAATGCCGGTGTCGCCAGCAGCACTTCTGCAATCTCCGTGACTGTTAACATCCCGCAAGACGGTATGTTCAGCTTCGAATACAACTGCCAAGGTGAAGGTTCTTACACCTTCTGGGATCACTGCGACTTCGTGATGGATGGCAACACCATCTTCAGCCATGGTGCCGACCTCGCTGGATGGCAAGCCTTCAGCACGCCTATCACTGCTGGTACCCACAGCTTCACTTGGAGCTACACCAAGGACAGCAGCGTGAACCCCACCGGCGACTGCTTCACCATCGACAACATCGTGTTCGTCGGTCATCCTGAAGATGCAGCTAACAACCGTGCCTTGCACCACTACAACATCTACCGCACTGACTGCTACAATGATGGTCCTTACACCGATGAGAACACCACGTTCTTGGCCACCGTTTGGCGTCCCGACACCTCTTACTTCGATGTGAACTGGCCTGAAGTGCCGACGGGTGTCTACAAGTATGGCGTGAGCGCTGTGTATCGTGGCAACTATCCTTACAACCCGAACAACCCGCGCGTTGAGTATCCTAACGAAGAACGCGAAAGCGAAATCGTGTGGCATACCGACTGCAAGCCTTGCATCGACAAGGATATGTACCTCAACAATGTCTCTGTCAACGTTGTGTTGAACAGCGCCGACAGCCCAGAAGGCACCGTGGTGAGCTTCCTCAACCTGATGCCTGGTGAGCAGATGAATCATCCTCAGGCTCCTATCACTTTGGATGCCACTGGCCACTATGTGTTCCCGACCTTCCGTAAGGGCACCTATCTGGTCACTGTTTCACTGCCTGGTTATGAGACCCTCCAAGTGGAAGAACCCATCTGGACGGATCGCGAACTCCGCTATGTGTTGACCGAAATCATCTACAGCGTGAAGAACGTCTACGTCAGCCGCACTGGTTGGGCTATGTGGCAACCCATCACTCCTGATGATCAGCCCGCAGTCCTCGACTTCGAAAACGGCTTCGGCGACTTCGAATTCGTGAATGACGCTGAATATCCGTGGACCGTTGTTCAAGAAGGTCCTTTCCACACCACTTATTGCATCAAGAGCGGCAATGCCGGCGTTTCCAGCAGCACTTCAGCTATCGAAGCCACTGTTGACTACATCGAAGCTGGTCAGATTAAGTTCGACGCTCTCTGCCAAGGTGAAGGTCTTACCACCGCTTGGGATAAGTGCATGTTCTACATCGATGGTGAAGCTCAATTCACTCATGGTGCCGAGGTTGCTGGTTGGAACAACTACAGATTCAATGTTGCCCAAGGCACCCACACTTTCAGATGGGAATACAGCAAGGACAGCAGCGTGAACCCCGATGGTGACTGCTTCAAGGTTGACAACATCAACTTTGGTATTGGCTACACCACTCGCGAAGAACGCCACCTCGAAGGCTATAAGATCATGTGCACGAGCATCGACGATGAGCCTATCTTCAACCATGACACTCCTGCCGACCAACCGTTCTGCCAGCTCACCACTGTCGATCCTTGGTCTGGAGCCGATGTCCTTATTGAAGGTGAACGCTACAAAGTGAAGGTTTGCGCTATCTACAGCACTGGCCAAAGCGCTTGGAGCGAAGCTGTCATTTGGCAGTATGAACCTTGCGAACACTGGGGACCTGTCGACGAAGTTACCGTTGGCACTCAGTCACAAGGCAACCACATCGAGTGGGTGTTTGAACATGGTCACAACCAGTGGGTTGGTCCTATCGATCCTGATCAACCGCAAGGTGATGCCAGCTCGTTCAGCTACGACTGCGAAGATGGTATGCCTGAAGGCTGGACCAATATCGACGCTGATGGCGACGGTAATGTCTGGGTTTCGAGCATGACTCCTGGTATCTATCATAACGCTGGTGTTGATCTGACTGGTACGGGTCACAACGAATCTGTTGCATACGTGATTTCTGGTTCGTATGCCAACCAGACCTATCAAGCTTTGACTCCTGACAACTACTTAGTGTCGCCTCAAGTGACCCTCGGTGGTACCTTCAGCTTCTGGGCTTGTGGTCAAGACGATTCCTACTGCCATGAACACTTTGGCGTGGCCGTGAGCACCACTGGCAACACCAATGCTGCCGACTTCACCACCCTCCAAGAGTGGACGATCGCTGCTAAGGGCCAAGGCGCTAAGACACGCTACACCCGCAGCGACAGCATGCGTCAAACCACTTGGACGCAATACACCGTTGACCTGAGCGCCTACGCTGGCCAAACCGGTTATGTTGCTATCCGTCACTTCAACTGCACTGACCAGTTCATCCTCAATGTCGACGACATCGAGATGAATGTTGAAAGAGGTGGTGGCCTGAGCTTGGTCTCGGGTGGCGCCTTCTACAACCAGTATGCTGAAGACGGTGTTACACTGAACTTCCTTGCCCTCGACAATGTTGACCTCAGAGCCTACTTGCTCTACAACATCAGCAAGGACAGCCGCTTCTCACTGACTGCTGAAGCCCAGTATGGTCAGTTTGTCCTGACTCCTGCTTCCGACATGAACAACTTCATGGAAGAGTTTGAAAGCTTCTATCAGGATGCTACCTACAACTTCTCACTGCTGAGCAAGTATGACATCCTCGACCGTATGAACGAATGGAAGAGCGGCGTTGCTTCTCAGAACTACCTCTCCATCACCATGGATGTTGCTCTCCGCAACGCTAGAGTCGAGAACGACCAGTGCATCAACTCACTGCCGTTCTGCACCTCTGATTTGATCGAATTCGAAGCCGCCAGCACCAGCAGCACGGCTCAAGAAGAAGGCATGGACGATGGTTGCATCGGTTCTTCCTACAATCCTTCGTTCTACCACATGAGGATACACACTGGTGGTCCTTTCGTCATCCACATGGAAGGCCACGATCCTAACAATGCTTCCACCACCAGAGACATCGACTTCTGCATGTGGGGTCCCTACACCGAGCAGGAAATCACTTCTGGTTATGCTTGCACTCACCTGACTGGTGACAAGATCATGGACTGCTGCTACAGCGCCTCTTACACTGAGGATGTGTATCTCGGCTATCCTGAAGGTCAGCATCAGCACAACACCAGCCACGGCTCCATCAACTATCATGAGCCTCAGGTCGGTGAATACTATGTCCTTATGATCACCAACTATTCACAACAGCCTTGCGTCATCGACTTCACTAAGACTGAAGGTGAAGGCGAGACCGACTGCGACATCGTTGTTCCTTCCGACATCATCGGCTTCCTCATCACTCAAGATGGCGAATACCTCGATATCGTTGGTCCCGATGTACGTGAGTATGACCACCTCGGTGAATTTGGCGAGCACGTCTACTGCGTCCGCCCGATCTATCCTGGCCCGCAGATCCTGTCCGACACCAACTACTACTTCTCGATGGGTTGCCCGGTGTGCATGAGCACCAACGGCGAAGTCGTCGACGAATGCGAAGCTGGCGCTCCTCTGTTCGCTGAAGTGAACAACGAGTTCGACCAAGTCCACCTCTACTGGGCTGAACAACCCGAACCTCCGACTCCTGAAGAGTACAGCTCGTTCGCAGAGGGCTTCGAAGGCGTGAGCGGTCAGGAAATTCCTGCCGACTGGACGACTATCGACGCCGACGGCGACGGTAACGACTGGTACACCTTGAACTGGATTGAAGTTGGTTGGGACGAGAATATCGCCCACGGTGGTGATTCTTGGGCTACCTCAGCTTCTTACACCAGCAGCGCCCTCTATCCTGACAACTACCTCGTTTCGCCTCAAGTGACCCTCGGTGGCACATTGACCTTCTGGGCTTGCGCTCAGGATGCCTCATGGGCTGCTGAACACTTCGGCGTGGCTATCTCAACCTCTGGCAACACCAATGCTTCCGACTTCACCACCATCCAAGAGTGGACGATGTCAGCTAAGAGCACTGGCGCCATGACGAGAGACACCCGCGATGGTGGCAACCGCGCTGGTACTTGGTATCAGTACACTGTCGACCTGAGCGACTATGCTGGCATGACTGGCTATATCGCCATCCGCCACTTCAACTGCACCGACATGTTCCGTCTGAATATCGACGACGTTGAACTGAATGTCCGTGGCATGGGCAACCGCGACGGTGAAATCGTTGCTTACAACATCTACCGTTCTGTTGATGGAGTCGAATACGAACTCATCGGCACTGTTCCTGGTGACGTGACTGAGTACTTCGATACTCCTGAGGCTGGCACGTACTACTATCAGGTGACCGCCGTCTACGCTGACGGTTGCGAATCTGAACCTGCCATCTCTGGCATCGATCCTGAAGTCAACTACGTCATGGTTGGTGTCACCGGCATCGGTGAGAACAGCGACAATGTGAACCTCTTCCCGAACCCGACGAAGGGTAACGTGACCATCCAAGCCAAGGGCATGGAACGCATCACTGTGGTGAGCGTCCTCGGCCAGGTGGTGTTCGACACCGAGCTTGATCAAGATGAGTACATCCTGAACATGGCTCAGTTCAACACTGGCATGTACATGGTCCGCGTTTACACCAACGAAGGTGTGACCGTGAAGCGTGTCACTGTCATGCACTAATTGACATCGGTTAATGTAGAGACGCAATCATTGCGTCTCTACAACCGAAAAAAAAGGGAAGGCAATCCGAAAGGGTTGCCTTTCTTTTTTGTTGCTTCGCGTCATTGCGAGGCCTCATTCCGTGAAGACGGAAGAAGCAATCCAGCTTTTTTTTGTATTTTTGCAACTCAAAATTACATGATATGACCATCAAGGAAATACAAGATAGCATCGTGGAAGACTTCTCCATGTTCGACGACTGGATGGATCGCTACGCTATGCTTATTGAGATGGGGAAGGAATGTCCCATCATCGACGACAAATACCGCGACGAGGCGCACCTCATCAATGGTTGCCAGTCGCGCGTTTGGCTCAATGCCGAGTTGAAGGACGGCAAAGTGTATTACAGCGCCGACAGCGACGCGGTTATCACCAAAGGCATTGTAAACCTATTAATAAGAGTGTTTTCGGGACAAACTCCAGAAGACATCCTTGCCGCCGACCTTTCGTTTTTGGACGAAATAGGGCTGAAGGAACATTTGTCGCCTACGCGTTCCAACGGTTTGTTGGCCATGTTGAAGCAAATGTTACTCTATGCAGAAGCATTTAAATTGAAGGAGGAACAGGTATGACAGAAGAAACCAACACCTTGAAAGAGACCGTTATTTCAGTCCTAAAGACCATCTACGACCCAGAGATTCCCGTCGACATCTGGACGTTGCATTTGATTTATGGTGTCGACGTCGATGATGAGGGCAACGTGAAGATAGTGATGACGGTGACGGCTCCCAATTGTCCCGTGGCCGAGACCCTGCCTGCCGAGGTGCGCAATCGCGTACAAGCCATCATGGGCGTGAAAAAAGTCGATGTGGAGTTGACCTTCGACCCCGTTTGGAGCATCGACATGCTCTCTGACGAAGCCAAAGCCGAATTGGGCTTGGATGGAGAGTACGGTTCGTTTTCCGCTTCGGACTTCTTATATTGAAAAATCCTGTCTCTCATGTCATTCCAGCTGAGGTTTGTGCGCTGTGGGAATCTATGAGGGACAGGATTTTTCTTTTGACGGTTTCAGAAGCCATAGATCCCATGCTCGCCCGCAAGCCAGCGTAGGGATGACATGCCTTCTGAAACCTACTTGAGATTATCGTAATTCTCCAAAAGGTCTTTCGCCATTCCAAGGAACATAAACGCCACGGCGTTAAAGTCCATGTTCAAGTCCTTGCTGAGGCCCACGCGGTCCTTGAAGATGGCCACGTTGAACCATTGCAGGCATTGGAAGGCACGATGGAAATAGAGGCGTCGCAATTCCTCCTTCGTGGGTTTGTGACCTACGTAGGCCTCTAATAACGACAAGGCCTTGTCGAAGCCCACATTGCCGTAACAAGCGATGTCGTAGAACGGGTCGTTCATGCCGGCAAACTCCCAGTCCAAAACATAGAGTTTATCACCGCTGATGACGAGGTTGGTGGGCTGATAGTCGCAGTGGCAGGGCACCTTGGGCACGTTGGTTTGCGTGGCACGGATGTCATCGAGCTTCTTGCGGAGGTCGAGGTATTCCTGAGGAAAGACATAGCCCGTTTCGAGGCAGTAGTTTTGGTCGGCATCGAGGCGGCCAAAAGCGTTATAGTCCTTGAATTTCATGTCGGAGTTGTGGATTTTCTTCAGCGCTTTCACCGACATCTCGTTGTAGGAAACCACGTCAGTGGTGCTCAAGATGGTGCCTTCCACATACTCGGCCAGTTTCTCACCCGATCGGATTTCCACATATTCCGTGATGTTGTTTAATCCCAAGCGGTTGACCTCCTGGATGTTGGCCCATTCTTCTTCGCGGTCGACGAACTTTTCGGCAAACTTGCCAGGTACACGATAGGTGTATTTTTTACCTTGACATTCAACAACGTAAGTGTAGTTGCTCATGCCGCCTTCTAAGCGCATCACGATTTTGGCATCGTGGGCATGGAGTAGGGCATTCACTCTAAAAAGGATGTAGTCTTCAATAGTCATTGTAGTATGAATTTTAATGAATTAATGTCTTTTTGAATAACTGTGGGCATTTCCTCCCCCTTATAAGAAGGGTCAGGACTGCTTTTAATGGTGGGCAAAAATACGCTTTATTCTTCAAAGAAGTAAGTGTTTTGGGTAGATTGTAAATAATTTCTTTCTGGATTGTCCTGATAAGCAATTTTATTGTATTTTTGCACTCTCAATTGGGGATTTAGTTCATCTGGTAGAACGTCAGGTTCGCAATCTGAAGGTGGCCGGTTCGAGTCCGGTAATCTCCACGAAACCGGTGGTTTACAAAGAGCCTTAGGGTAAAATGAAAGCGGGAACAGGCCTTTTGGTCCGTCCCTGCTTTTCGTTTCTTTACCCTCAATTGTTATTATAAGTAATCGTTTAAAATAATGTACAGTATTCTTGGCTGTAAGCTATCAGCCGTCAGCTATCAGCCTGGTGGCATCATGGCTGACTGCTGACGGCCAAATTCTCTTACCTTTTTGTAAACTATATTTGCTCATCTACTTATTACAATCTTCTGTACCTTAACATTGTTTCCATTGATGAGGCGGAGCATGTAGACGCCAGGGACGACATCAAGACGCTTCTCGTAGCTACCATTGAAGTTTTCACTGTTGAGGATGCGGCCCATGACATCGACGACTTGCAACGTGGCCTCACCTTCGATGCCTAAAATGCAGAGGTTGCCACTGTCATTAATGAAACCGAAGGTCTTTGAGCCTGTCAAAGCATCGGCACTGCTTTCGTCTCCAATCGATAACACCTCTGAGAAGTTGGCCACTAAATCCACATCGCTGATGACCATGAAGGAATAAGAAGCCTCTGTGGAAACCACCTCTCCATTTTGGGTCCAATTGTCGAAGGAGTAGTCGTCAGCAATCGGTGTGGCGGTCACTGTGCAGGTCTCGCCAAATCTGTAGAGTCCTCCTCCGCTCACAGTGCCGGCTTCGGCAGGAAGGGCAGTAGCCGTAATGTTGTAAAGGTCTGTCGGGAATGGCTCCTTGGTGAGAATGATTTGGTTCTTTACTGCAAGCAGGTCGGCAGCCTGATAATAAGATGCTTGAGGCGTCACTGGATCAAAGTTCGTTTCTTCGCTGCAAACGCTAATGGCTTGGTTCGGGGCATCGAAAACTCTGAATGACATGGTTGTGCTGTCTGAACCGGTATTGTCATCGGTAACAAGGACAATGTTGGATGTACCATCATAGATAAATGTGGTGTCGAAAGGAATCAAGTTCCAAGCATTGGCTGCCAGAGCGACGCTACCACTAAACACCTTGTTGGCATCGGATAGGGTATCCCAATCGGTAGCGCTGGAGAAGACACTCTTTGACGTGCTCTTCATATATAAGTCGAAGGTGCGAGTATCTTCAGCTCCATCAAGGTAGAAAGCTATTCCAGTAATGAAACCTGCTTCGCCTATCTCATCAGCGGTATAGATTTGTTGGGTGAGTGAATAGTTGTAATACGAATTGCTCGGAAGCAAAGTGTTGGCAGCTAAGCTTCCATCACCGACGATGACGTTACCTTCCAACATAACAGACACAGTGGCCGTTTCCGAAGGATTAGATGCCATTCCGTAGGTATCCATGCTTCTCAAATAATAGGTATAAAAACCAGCGTCAACCTCGCTGTCTAAATACGTTGTTTCATCAGTAGTGCCGATAAGTGTTCCGTTCCTGAAAACATTGTATGACAAGGCATTGGTAACTGTATCCCACGACAATGTCACATCATTGCCTTCAACAGTGGCAACGAGATGGGTTGGAGGCTCACATTCACTGCCGTATGAGAAAGAAATCGTGCTGTCTGCACTTGAGATATTGTATATCCTGAGGCTATTGTCGGCAGCGCCATTGGTGAGAAACGGACGGGGATTTGTAGATGCGCTGAATTCGGTCCTGTTGACGTCCGAACTGAAATATGCGTTATTTAGATTGCCATTCGACGTGGCTGATCCTCCAGGCCTAAAAAGGTAAATTTCATCGTAAATGCCACTACTCGGGTTGTAATTTTGGTTACCATTGAAACGGGTATCGATACGGTAAACGAGAAGTCCAGACCCAGGCAACGATGACTCAAACAACGAAGTGTTGTCTCTATATTCTAGCACATAAAATTGGTTGGGATCGTTTGACTGTATCTTGTAAGCCACATTGGTCGGCGTAGCTGAACTGATAGGGTTTAGGGTATAAGTTCCAGCTTGTGCGATTTCAGGGATTTCATCAATCCAATGCCCGTATTTCATCTTCATATAGGCTCCACAATGTTGAGGCGGTGTGGCGTTGCTATCCATCAAATCCCAAGGTCCTACCGGAAATACGAACATTTGTCCAGCATAATGATACAAATCAGGTGCGCCCAATGAATGGTTCATCTCGTGGCACAGCACTGAAGTGTTGAAATAGTCAGTGGCATTGGATAATTGGAAATTGAAGTTATATGCCTGTTTTCCATTGATGTAGACCGTTCTATCGTAGAACCACCATTGGTGAGGCCAAAGCAAAGAGGACCATGAGTCCACATCACCTTTTATGATGAAACAAATGTTGTCAACAAGGCCGTCGTCGTCATAATCGATGTTCAGATCGGAAGGTATCGGGTAGTTGTCGTTGACATAATTAATGGCTCTTTCCAACAAGGAAAACTCGCGTTCCCAACCTTCAGCGTCACCATGATAACCGTTTGGATTTGTGCTCGAATAATAAGGTTGATAATAATTGCGGGGATAAATGTCTTGGTAGGAAATGATATTCTCACCATCGTGTCCGGGATAGAAAGTGGTTGGAATCTCGATGGCACCGTAGGAAGCCGCACGGAAATAAGACCTCATGGAAATGGCATTTTCCGACACGTCGTTGAACATGTTGTCGATGGAGGAGTAGGAATTGGTGAATTCTGTTTCATCGGCGAAACGGATGAATATCGATAGGTTGTTGAGTGTGCCGTGGTTGGCTTCGCGGTTTTGGGGATGCTTGTCGGACATTTGCCGAGCTTGTCTTCTCGCCGTCCATTCTTCAGGTGAGATGACAGTGTATGGCTCAAGACCCTTGCTTGCCGGGTCGCAAACGCCAGCAACGTGGTTTGTGGCCACCAATTTGCCATTCCGTTTTTCGGCATAAACATAATACCCCGTTTCGGGATGCTGAATAATGGTATAGCCATTGCTGTCGTGTAGGAAGTTGAAAAACTCATCTCCCGAGGCATAACAATGCAAAACGGTACCATCGGGTTGGTTTACAGTCATAGGGATGTTTCTCAGAAAAGCAGCATGAGCACTGGCAATGCAGAAACACGCCATCAATAAGATGAATAGTTTTTTCATAGTAATTACTTGATTTGATATTATTCTGTGTCCGTTTCAGTTTGGGCCGATTGGCACACCAGCATCACATTATTGTTGTTCAGCCTCACTTTCAGCCAGCGTTCAATGCGGTCGTGGAGTTCGTCGTCCATCGGCTTGGTGGTGGTGACAAAGGCGATGATTTGTTCGGTGGTGGTGCTGTCGGCAGCATTCACCGACGAGCCTCGGCTCAAGCTGACTTCGGTGATGTCGGGGTATTGGGCAAACAGCTCTTTTGAGATGGCCTCTACGGGAATTTCCTTCGATTGGTAGTCGGATAGTGTAGACGACAATTTGGCAATGCTGTCATTCAATGTCTTGATTTGCTTTTCGGTCTGTTCGTAAATGCCTTTCACGATTTCCTTTTCTGAAAACTCTTGACGCATAATTGTGGCATCTTCATGGAAAACGATTTGGCTGTGTGTGATGCCGTACCCTTCGGCTTCCTTGTAAACGTGTTCCTTGGCCTGAGGAGTGAGAGGCTCGCCGGCAAGGAACAACTCTAATTTGGGGTCCTTACGCGAATAAGTGGCCTTGTGGTCGTAGATGAAACACTTACCAAGGTTCTTGTTTTCGGATACCAATCGTTCTGCATGGATGATAAAATTGTTTTCTCTCACCACGTTGATGGCCGTTAATACGCTGGGTGTGACGACGATAAGCAGGATGAGATAAACTGCCGTTTTGGGCATGTGTTGTTTTGTTTCTCCTGAGGTCTCAACGATGGGGAACCTGAAGTATTTCACGGCGGCAAAGGTGGCCAAGGCAATGAAGATGCTGTTGATAATGAAGAGATAGAGGGCGCCAAAGATGACCTTTCCTTTCCAGATGGAGATGCCATAGCCGACGGTGCAAAGTGGTGGCATGAGTGCTGTTGCAATGGCAACACCCGCTATGACGGTACCCTTGTCTTTGCGCGAGGTCTCGATAATGCCCGCCAAACCGCCGAAGAGGGCGATAAGCACGTCAAAAACGGTGGGGTTGGTACGCGCCAAAAGCTCCGAAGGGTTGGCAAGACTCAAGGGGCTGAGGACGAAAAACAGGGTAGAGGCGATGATGCTGATGCCGACCATCACACTGTAGTTTTTCAGCGAGTTTTTCACTAAGAGGGTGTCCTCGGTGGCGAGACCTAAACCAAAACCTAAGATGGGACCCATCACTGGCGAGACCAACATGGCTCCGATGATGACAGGTATGGAATTGACGTTCAGTCCTACCGAGGCGATGATGATGGCGCAGGCTAAGATAAAGACATTAGTGCCTCTGAAGGCGATGTTTTTGCGGATGGAGGCGCTGGCGTTTTCGTAGTCGATTTCGTCGGAGAGATGGATGAGAGCCCTGAGATAACGGAGTGCTTTTTGTAAGAAATTTTTCATGGGGTTATGACTTTGTAGGTTGCAAAGAACTGCATTTTTTCTGAATTGCGCAAGTTTCATCGGCGGAAAACACATCTGAAGGCGATGAGCATAGGGTAGATTTCGACACGGCCTAAGAGCATGATGAGCATGGCCGCTACTTTCTGAAAGCCCATCAGTCCGGCGTAGTTGCCCAAAGAACCAACGTCGCCAAAGCCAGGCCCAACGCTACCCATGCAGGCAATGGAAGCCGTGAGCGAAGTCTTGAAATCCATGCTGATGGCGAAAATGACTGTGCCGATAACGATGATGAGAACATAGATGCCCATAAAGGTGATGATTGAAGTGATGTTTTCATCTGTCTTTACTTGCCCGTCTAATTTGGTTCGGTTGAAAACGTTGGCTTCAATGAGTGAGTTTACCATACCGCGAAAGCTTTTGATGACGATGACGAAACGGTCCATTTTCATGCCCCCCGAAGTGGAACCCGAGCAGCCGCATACCAATGAACAAAGTATGAGTACGCCTATGCTGCCTGAAGGCCATAAGTTGGTGTCGGCGGTGGCAAAACCTGTCGTTGTGGATAGCGAGCAAACTTGAAAAGCTGCCATGCGCAAGGCTTTCGGAAATGTGAGATAATAGCCACTGAAGTAGAGGTTGGCCGTGACGATAAGCGTGGATACTGCAAAAAGGCTTAAAAACCATCGAACCACTTGTGTGTTGAAGAGGTTCTTTTGGCGGTTTTTGTCAGGCCAGACGGTTGAAAACATGAGGCTGAAGTTGCTGGCACCCATCAACATGGCAACGATAAGGATGATTTCCACAGCGACGTTGTCATAGAAAGCGACACTGATGTTTTTTGTGCAGAAACCGCAAGTGCTACAGGCCGACATGGCCAAGGTGGCGGCATCGAACCAAGGCATTTTGGTGAGTTTCAATGCAATGGCTGATGATACAGTGATGATCAAATAGACTGCCAGCATCCGATAGACGAAGTTTTTTTTGCGCCCGCCGTAGTAGGATTTGGCGAGGTCCGACAGCTCCGCACTGGCCAAAACGGAATGGCGGTCGTGCTGTGCGGAGATGACTAACGAGACGAGGGTGACGATGCCAATACCACCCATCCAAGCGGTGGCAATGCGCCAAAACTGCATACCATCGGGCAGGGCTTCAATGTTGTTGAGGATGGATGCGCCCGTGGTAGTGAAGCCCGACACGCTCTCGAAGAAGGCGTTAATCACGGTGAACTCACCTCCGTAAATCATGAACGGCATGGCTCCAAAAATGCAAGCTTCAATCCAACAACCTGTGACGATACAGCAGCCATCTTCAATACTCATGTTTTCTTGCGGTTTCGTGACGATGATGGCGAAAACGCCGCAGAGCAACGTCGCCATGCCCGAAAAAGCCAAAGGGTCGAAGCCATCGTCCATGTTGTTCCTAAACGAGATATATGCAGCTAAAAACATAAGCATGGCAACACCTATTAGGGAAAAGCCTGTATATCGGATGGTGATATTCCATTTCTTCATGGGTCGTCGATTTTGAAAAACAGAGGCAAAATTATCTCGGTGTTTTTTATGAGTCAATACAATAATGTTTATCTTTGCATTGATAAAATCAATAAATAGATGACTTTGCAACAATTGGAATACATCATCGCTGTGGAACAGCATGGCTATTTCGTCAACGCGGCTGAGGCCTGTGGCGTTACGCAATCAACACTGAGTCTGATGATTAAGAAACTGGAAGAGGAATTGGATGTCAAAATATTCAACCGCGACACGCATCCCGTCACGGTCACCGAAATGGGCCGCAAGGTGATTGACGAGGCGAAGATGGCTATTTTTCATACCAAGCAGTTGGTGGAGATGACGCGTTCGGCGAAAGAACAGGCTTCGGGCGACCTCAGCATTGCCATGACCACGACGGTGGCTCCTGTACTGATGCCAGGTCTGTTCCATTATATGTGGACGAAAAATCCTGCGATTCGTCTTCGGGTGGAGGAAATGATCACGGCGACAATTATTACCAAATTGAAGAAAGCCGAGGTCGACATGGGTATCGTCACCTATCCCGTCAACGACCCGGATTTGTTGGAGGTGCCGTTGTATCATGAACGTTTTTTCGCTTACGTTTCGCCACAAGATGCCATGTATCAGGCGAAAAGCATTGAGCGGAAGCAGCTGAGGCAATTAAAGGTGTGGACGATGAAAGACGGCGTGAGACTATTCGACCGCTCGAAGGTGCGCTCGGAGGAGGAGATTAAATATGATAAGTTGTATGAAGGTGGACGCGTGGGCATCTTGATTCAGATTACGGACGAAAATGGAGGTATAACCATTGTACCAGAATCACATTTGCATCTGTTGCCAGAGACTGCAAAAGACCGAATCAGGCCGATTGTCAACCCTGAGCCGCAGCGAACAATAGGCTTGGCGTTCAGGAAGGATTATGTGCATGAGCGGATGATGAACATCGTCGTTAAGGCCATCAAGACTTTAGTGCCGTCGGAGTTCCTCGATGGCGTGATTCGAGCGGATTATCTGAGGCTATAAAGACGCGAGACGATCAGACGCGGGACGCGAGACAAAGGTCTTAGAGTTTGCTGACTGAATGTCCCGTGTCCCGCAGTCCCGTGTCCCGCGTCAAATATTAGGTTCATTAACTAATCACAGCGGAAACAACTTCTGCAATCTGCTCCAGCCATTCCTTGTCGACGGCATCAAACGTAGCCAGTTTCTCGCTGTCGATGTCCAACACGCCAATGACGTCTTCACCTTTAAATAAGGGCACCACAATCTCGCTCTTCGACTCACTACTGCAAGCGATGTGACCAGGGAACTGCTCAACATCCTCAACCACAATGGTTTTCTTGTCTTTCCAAGAGGTGCCGCACACACCCTTGCCGTAGCCGATGCGGGTGCAAGCCACAGGACCTTGGAAAGGACCGAGCACCAGTTGCTCGTCAATGACGCGGTAGAAGCCGGTCCACCAGAAATGGAAGGCCTCTTGGATCAATGCGGCCACGTTGGCCATATTGGCGACGGCATCGCTCTCGTCCTTCACCATCGCTTTTACTTGCGAAAGGAGGAGTTTATAGTCTTCTTGTTTGCTCATTTTTCTAATCTAATTTCTGCAAAAGTAGTAAAAAATGGGATTCCCTTCGGGAATGGAATTCCTTTGTCTTTTTTTTTAGCGGCGGCTTGTGGTGTTTACCGTTCGTAGGACCCATTTGCCGCCGCATTTTAACTGAGTGAATAACTCCATTCCTGCAGGGAATCTAAATAATAAATTTTGAATCTTTAAATCTTGAATTTTCTTACCTTTGCACCTCGTTTAAAAAAGCCAAAGAAATGAAAAAAGATATTCCCGTATTGCTGCTCACTGGTTACCTCGGTAGCGGCAAGACCACTGTGGTCAACAAGATATTGAATAACCGTAAAGGTATCAAATTCGCCGTGATTGTCAACGACATAGGCGAAGTGAACATCGATGCAGACTTGATTGAAAAAGGCGGCGTGGTCGGCCAAAAAGATGACAGCTTGGTCGCCTTGCAGAACGGTTGCATCTGCTGCACCTTGAAAATGGACCTCATCCAGCAGCTGCATGAGATCATCGTTATGCAGCGCTTTGACTACATCGTCATCGAGGCCAGCGGCATCTGCGAGCCGGAGCCTATCGCCCAGACGATTTGTTCCTTCCCTGACATGGCATGGCAACTCACCAAGGACGGTATTCCGATTCTTGACTGCATCGTGACCGTCGTCGATGCACTGCGTATGCAGAGTGAGTTCGGCTGCGGTGATGACTTGATGAAGAAAAACCTGGCTGAGGACGACTTGGAAAGCCTGGTCATCCAGCAAATCGAGTTCTGCAATATCATCCTGCTCAATAAGGCCTCTGAGGTCACGCCTGAGGAGTTGGGTCGCGTCAAGAGCATCATCCGTGCCTTGCAGCCCACCGCCGAAATCATCACCTGCGACTATGGCGACGTCGACTTCGACAAGATTCTCAACACCCACATGTTCGACTTCGACAAGGTGGCTACTTCTGCCGCTTGGATCAAAGGCGTCGAGGGTGCCGTGGAGGAAGAGGAAGAAGAACATCACCATCACGATGATGATGACGATGACCATGACCACGAGCATCATCACCATCATCACGACCATGATGATGACGACGAGGAAGAGGAGCACGGCCATCACCACCATCATCACCACGACCACGAAGGTGGCGAGGTGGAGGAATACGGCATCGGGACTTTCGTGTATTACCGTCGCGAGCCGTTCAACATGGCGCGTTTCGATGAGTTTGTGGCGCGCAAGATGCCGAAAAATGTCATTCGTGTGAAGGGCATCTGCTACTTCAAGAACGAATACGACAACTGCTACATCTTCGAGCAGGCAGGCAAGCAGGTGCAGCTGCGTGACGCCGGTCAGTGGTTTGCCACTATGCCCGCCGACGAGTTGGCGGCCTTCATGGACCGCGAGCCCACCCTCCGTCGCGACTGGGACGACACCTACGGCGACCGCATGCAGAAGCTCGTCTTCATCGGTCAGCACTTAGACAAGGAAGCCCTGGTGAAGGATCTGGATGCTTGCTTGACGAGGTAAAAACTGCATTTTATCGGAATATAATTCCCAAAAATGTGCATTTTATCGGAATATAGTTCCTAAAAAATGACATTTTATCGGAATAATTAATAAATAGTTGTATCTTTGCGGCATAAAAATGCCGTAATTATGATAGACGAAAAGACACTTGTTCAAGTACTTGCAGAGCAGAAAGAGGATGTTCTTGGCTTTCAACCTCAGTCATGGGTTGACCGCAAAGAGGAAGACTTGTTTGAGTTTGAAAGCTCATTGGCCCAAGTGGTGATAGGTGTGCGCCGCAGTGGGAAATCC
The DNA here is from genome assembly GCA_016290215.1 of Bacteroidales bacterium. GTDB lineage: Bacteria > Bacteroidota > Bacteroidia > Bacteroidales > F082 > Limimorpha. Next base: position 9,857 of record JAEETH010000019.1, on the reverse strand, counting down.
ACACTATGTCACAAAGTGCTGAAAGGGCAGGGGATAGCGTATGCGTATGCCAATCTCGATGATGACCGGTTATCGGGAATGCAAACTGAGGATCTCAACACAATGCTTTCGTGTCTATACCAGCTTTATGGTACTGACGTTCGCTATATTTTCTTGGATGAAATACAAGATGTTGACGGATGGTATCTTTTTGTCAACAGGTTGTTGCGAAGTGGCATGCATGTTTTCGTGACTGGGAGTAACGCCAAGTTGCTCAGCGGTGAATTGGCGACGCATTTGACGGGGCGCTATAACGAAATACGACTGTATCCTTTCTCTTATCGTGAGTATTGCGCTATGAATAAGATAGATACGGTTGCCATCACCACAAAAGCAGAGGCCGAACGCAAAAGTGCTTTCATGGAATACATCAATACAGGTGGATTCCCTGAAATGCTGGCTATGAATAACAAACGAGGCTATGTACAAAGTTTGTTGGATGCCGTATTGCAAAAAGACATACAGCGGCGCTTCAAGATACGCAACATGGACGCTTTGAAGAAAACCGCCTATTATCTAATCAGCAATGCCTGCCAAATCGTCAATTATGAGGATTTGTCGGAGGTGTTGGGTGTGACGGACAAGACGTTAAGGAAGTATGTCGATTATTTGCAGCAAGCATTTTTGATACAATTGTTGCCGAAGTTTTCCTATAAAAGTCGCGAGCGGATACAAGGTGAGAAATCATACGTTGTTGACACGGGACTCGAAAACAACCAAAGCTATTTCATGGCAGGGGAAAACATAGGATGGCGTTTGGAGAATGTGGTCTACATTGAGTTGCTGCGTCGATGCACGAAGGAATTTCTTGATGTATATTATTACAAGCCTACGTCCCGTTCGAAAGAAGTGGATTTCGTTGTCTGCAACCGTAACCGACCTGTTGAATTGATACAAGTGGCATACGACATTGAGAAAGAGAAAGCCCTTAATCGTGAGACCTCGGCCATGCTGAAAGCCTCGCAGGACTTGAAATGCAACAGCCTTACCCTTGTCACGTTTTCGCCCACAAGAGACATTGAGGTCGATGGCACCAAAATACATGTTGTTTCCGCCATTGACTGGCTGTTGGGGTGAGGGAATTGTTTACTGCAGGAAAAATGACAAAAAAACGAAAGGTTTGTCGACTTTTTGCCATTATTCTCTATCTTTGACCCTTCAAAACGAATGCTTTTATGGAACAAATCATACAAACCGTTTACAATTGGGTCTGGAGTCCAGCCTTGGTGGCGATATGTCTGCTGGCGGGCTTGTATTTCACCATCGGCACACGCTTCGTGCAGGTGCGGCGTTTCCGCGAAATGGCACGACTACTCTTCTCGACAGACAAGACGCAAAAGACGGGCATCACCTCGTTTCAGGCATTCTCTATGGCGCTGTCGGGACGTGTGGGCACAGGCAACATCGTCGGTGTGGCCACGGCCATCGGCTTTGGCGGTCCTGGCGCCATAGTGTGGATGTGGATCATAGCGTTTTTTGGGGCAGGCAGCGCCTTTGTGGAGGCTACTTTGGCGCAAGTCTTTAAGGAAGACCACAACGGGCAGTTTAGGGGTGGCCCAGCCTACTACATAGAAAACGGACTCCGGTCGCCGTTTTTCGGTGCGTTTTTCGCTGTGTTGGCAGCCTTGGCTTGCGGTGTGTTCCTGCCTCCGGTGCAGTGCAATGGCATCGCCCTCTCGTGTTCACGTGCCTTCGGCGTTGCCCCTTGGGTGATTGGCGTTGTGGTTGCCGTGCTCATCGCCTTGGTCATCATCGGTGGCGTTAAGCGTATTGCTAATGTGGCTCAGATTGTAGCCCCCGTCATGGCGGTGATTTACATCCTCTTATCGATAGTGGTGCTGGTCATCAACTACAGAATTGTCCCAGATGTGTTTCTTCAGATGTTGCGCGGTGCCGTGGGTCTCAACGAGGTGGGAGGCGCGTTGATAGGAAGTACCATAGCATGGGGCGTCAAACGTGGCATCTACAGCAATGAAGCAGGCCAAGGCACTGGACCTATCGTGGCAGCGGCTGCCAAAGTGAGTCATCCTGTAAAACAAGGTCTTGTCCAGGCGTTCTCAGTGTATATCGACACCCTTCTCGTCTGCACCGCCACAGCCATGATGATTCTGGCTTGCCGCACATACAACATCGTTGACACCGTCGAGCAGACCGCGTCGGGTGTTGTGGTCACTTATCTGCAGCAGAATCCCGATGCTCCTCTTGGCGAACCTGGCGTGTTCTACACCACAGGAGCCCTTGGAACGGTGGTGGGACAACGCACTGGCGACATGATTATCTCCATCGCCTTATTCTTCTTTGCGTTTACCACCATCATGGCGTATTACTATTATGCCGAAACCAACCTCGTGTACATATTCAATCGTTGGCGCCGCCGCATTTTCAAGAAACATCCTGAAAAGCTTGACGAATTGGAGCGTGCCGACATGCATTTCGGTGATGACCGAGGTGAGAAAATCGTGATATGGATACTGAGAATTGGCACCATCTCAGCGGTATTTCTTGGCTCGATGGTGGGCAGCGGTTTGGTGTGGACCATAGGTGACATCGGCGTGGGCGCGATGGCGTGGATTAACATTATCGCCATCCTTTTATTGTCCCGGAAGGCGTTCAAGGCCTTGCGGTCGTACGAACGTCAGAAGAAAGAAGGCAAAGATCCCGTGTTCGACCCAAAGGAAATTGGTGTGGACGGTGCAGATTTTTGGGAATCGCGTCACGCGGAATGAGTTTTTTCACGCAGAAATCGCTGAACTCGCAGAACCTGTCGGACGTAAATTTATCGTCGCCTCGCGCTTCTCATAATTGACTTCGTCGAATCTGCGATTTCTGCGCATTCTGCGTGAGACAATTAAAGACCAGTGGATTCTGCATGAGACATTTCTCGTAGCAATTCTAACGCTTGTGTCACAGTACTAACCTCTTTGACGGTCAACTGCAGTTTGTCGTTGGCCTCCTTGAGTGCGGTGCGCTTCGGGTGGCTCATGATGTATTGCATAATCTGCATGTAAGTGTTGCTCTCGTAGTATTTCGAGGCCTGGTTGCTGACGAAATACGCCGTCATGTTATGGTGGCGCAACAAGATTTTTTCAAAGCCCAAATCTTTGGCAATCCAACGTAGGCGGACGGTGTTGAGTAAGTCATTGACCTGCTTGGGAATAGGACCGAAACGGTCGATGAGGTGGTCGGTGAACTTCATCAGGGCATCCTCGGTCTTGGTGCGGTCGAGTTCGCTATAGAGGCTCACACGCTCCTGTGTCGAGTTGATGTAGTCGGCGGGGAAACGCACCTCCATGTCGGTCTCGATGGTGCAGTCTGAGACGTATGTTTTTTCTTCTTCCTTGTCGAAAATATCCTGAAATTCAGTCTCTTTCAGTTCAAGGATGGCTTCATCGAGGATTTTATGATAGGTCTCGAAGCCGATATCGTTGATGAAGCCGCTTTGCTCGGCGCCGAGGATGTTACCGGCGCCACGGATGTCCAAGTCGCGCATGGCGATGTTGATGCCCTCTCCGAGGTCGGAAAACTCCTCCAAGGCACGGAGTCGTTTTTGGGCTTCTTGGGTCAAGGTGTTGAGCGGAGGCGTCAACAGGTAGCAGAAGGCCTTCTTGTTGGAACGGCCTACACGCCCACGCAGCTGGTGCAAGTCGCTGAGGCCGTAGCGGTGTGCGTCGTTGATGATAATGGTGTTGGCATTCGGGATGTCCAAACCGCTCTCAACGATGGTGGTGCAAAGCAGCACGTCGTAGTCGCCGTTGATGAAGCCGAGCATGATGTCCTCAAGCTTCGAGCCTTCCATCTGGCCGTGGGCGACGGCGATACGCACGCCTGGCACGTACTTCAGGATGAAGTCGTGCACATCCATGATGTTCTGGATGCGGTTGTGGATGAAGAAGACCTGTCCGTTGCGCGCCAGCTCAAACTGTATGGCGTCGCGGATGAGCTCGCCGTCGAAGCCACGAAGCTCAGTCTGCACTGGATAACGGTTGGGCGGTGGTGTGGTGATGACGCTGAGGTCGCGGGCACCCATCATGGAGAACTGCAGTGTTCTGGGGATAGGCGTGGCGGTCAAAGTCAGCGTGTCGACGTTGGCCTTCATCTCTTTCAGTTTCTCTTTCACGGCCACGCCAAATTTCTGTTCCTCATCGATGATGAGCAGCCCCAAGTCCTTGAACTTCACATCTTTTCCAGTGAGGCGATGCGTACCGATGATGATGTCAATTTCGCCTTTCTCGAGTTTTTTTAGAATTTCAGTTTGTTGCTTGGTCGTCTTGAAGCGGTTGAGGTATTCTATGTTGACGGGAAAGCCGTTGAAGCGTTCGGTGAAGGTGTGGTAGTGTTGCAAAGCAAGTACCGTTGTCGGCACGAGAACCGCCACTTGTTTCGAGTCGCAGCAGGCCTTGAAGGCGGCGCGCATGGCCACTTCAGTCTTGCCGAAGCCCACGTCGCCGCACACGAGGCGGTCCATGGGGTTCTCGCTTTCCATGTCGCGTTTCACGTCGTTGGTGGCTTTCAGCTGGTCGGGGGTATCCTCATAGATGAAGGATGCCTCCAACTCGTTTTGCAGGTAATTGTCGGGCGAGAACTTGAAGCCAGGCGTGCGTTTGCGCTCGGCGTAAAGCTTGATGAGCTCGCGGGCGATGTCCTTGACCTTGCTCTTGGTCTTGTTTTTCAGTCGGTTCCAAGCACCGCTACCGAGGGTGCTTAAATGTGGTTCTGTTCCGTCCTTACTGCTGTATTTGGCGATGCGGTGGAGCGAATGGATGCTCACGTAAAGCAGGTCTCCGTTGTTGTAAATCAATCGGATAGCTTCTTGGGGCTTGCCATTGTTCTCGATGGTCTCCAAACCGTCAAAGCGCCCGATGCCATGGTCGATGTGGGTGACGTAGTCGCCGGGTTTCAGCTCATAGAGGTCTTTCAGCGTGATGGCTTGCTTGGTGGAGAAGTTGTCGCGCAGGTGGAAGCGGTGATAACGCTCAAAGATTTGGTGGTCGGTGTAGCAACATATCTTCAAGTCTTCGTCGATGAAGCCGCCATGGATGGCGATGGTCTCGGTATCGAAGTCGCGATGGCTCTCGTCGTTGTGGTTGATGTCGTTCAGAATCGCTTGAATACGAGAGAGTTGTTTGCTACTCTCGGAGAACACGATGACGCGGTAGCCTTCCTCCTTATGCTCGGCAATGTCATCAATGAGCAAGTTGAAGTTCTTGCTGAAGATAGGCTGTGGTTTCGTATGGAACGTGACAGTTGTCAGTTGGGAGTTGTCCACGTCATCGCCCATGTCATTCCTGCTGGGGCTTGTGGGTGAGCTGGAATCTATGGGCGATGTTAGTTGTAGTTTGCTGGAAACTCCAAACTCAACCGTAGGGTGCTTTATAAGGTTGTCAAGCAACTCATCCGATTTGCTGAACAACTGCCCGGGTTTCAAAGCCTTCACTTCCTCGTCCTGCTCCTGCATCTTCTCGAAGGCCTCCACGGCGCGGTCGTATTCCTTGTCGACCTGGGTGGCAAAGAAGGCCATGTCGGTGAGCCACACGGTGGTGGCTTCGGGCAGGTATTGCAGGATGGCCTCTCGCTCCTCGATGAAGGCGCGTTCCTGCATATTGGGTAGCAGCACGATCTGCTTTAGCTTCTCAATGGAGAGCTGGTCGGCGATGTTGAAGCTACGGATGCTTTCTACCTCATCGCCGAAGAACTCGATACGGTAGGGGTAGTCGTTGGCAAACGAAAACACGTCGACCAGACCGCCACGGATGGCAAACTGTCCCGGCTCCACCACGAATTCGACGTTCTCAAACTCGTATTCATACAGCACGTCGGTAAGAAAGTCGAGATTGATTTTGTCACCGACTTTGATTTTAGTGGTGTTTTTAGATAAGAGTTTGCGCGTGAAGACTTTTTCGCTCAATGCCTCTGGATAACTGACAATCAAAGTCTTGCGTTCGGATGTGGAAACGCGTTGCAGCACCTCGGTGCGCGATAGGATATAGGTGTTGTCGGGTTTTTCGGGCTCGTAGGGACGTTTATAGGAGGTGGGGTAGAAGAGTACCTGCTTCTTGCTGTAGTCCATGCCACGCTCGCCGAGGAGGCTTTCGAGGTCGTTGTAAAAATAGGCTGCGTCTTCCTTGTCGGCGCATACGATAAGGTGCTGGCCGCCTATCTGTCGGAAGGTTTCCTCTACGACAAAGGCCTTCGACGAGGCAGCCAAATTGGAACAAAGCAAATGCCCTCCATCGCGCAAAGTCTTGATTATCGCGTCGATGTGGGCATCAGCTTTATAAGGTTGGTACTTTATGCTTGCCACGGTGCTTGAAAATTAACTCCGTTAGGATCTTCGATTTGTGGCGCAAAGGTACGAAAATCATGGACTCGCCGAAACGCAGTGAGCCAATTATTCGATGGTTATTCTAAATCGTTCGACAAGGTCTGAGGTCTTGGCCTCAAAAGTGTAACTTGTTGTCTTCAGCAGGTCGATGTCCTTGCCTGTGAGGTCGTCGATGAGGTGGAGATAACCAATTTCTGCATTTTCAACTTCGAGACTGAGAGTGTATGTGCCGTCTTGGGCTGCTTTGAAGCTGATGGGCAGCTCGTTTAGTCCATTGGCACTGGTCACGGCGAGGTCTTGACCGTTTTGCGGGATGAAGAGCTTGGCGTTGTCTTCACGCATGGAATATTTCTCAAGGCTTTCATCCGAATCGAGGTTGATCCTGACCCTGTCGAGGACGGCGTTGTCTTCGGCATCGCCTTGCATCACGGAAAGCGTGATAGATGGCGACGACTTTGAACTCGCCTTGCTGAAGGTGACGCTTTGGTTGGCTCCTTGTGCTTGCACCAATATGGCAGCGCAAGGAGGAACGGGATTGCTGCCGAGGATGAAGTCGGAACCGTCAGCGTTCAAGACATAGAAGCTTCTGTTGGCGTTGGCATTGCAAGGATAGGGATTGCCAATGAGGTTGAATCCTTTGCCCGTGACATTGGCATTGTAGCTTAAGGGGGTGGATGCGGTGCTCCCAACTAATGTGCCTGAGAATGAAATGGTTGGATTGCCACTGTTGGCATAGAGGTAGCCACCTTTGTTGTTGAGAGCAAAGCTTTGTGCCTTGATGTTTCGCCATTGGAGCTCTTCGCTTTGGTTGTATGAATAAAGGTCGTACGTGTTGGAGAACAATCCGTTTCCTGAGCTTTGCGTGATGCTTTCCGTGATGGGTGAGGCGATGAGATGCCAGCCCTTGCTTTGGTCGCGAGTGTAAGCACTGATGTTTTGTATCACCGTGGCTTTCACGCCGTTGGAGCTATTGACGAGTTGGGCGCCGTTTTCAATGACGAGATTGCTGGCCACATTGTTGCTGAGGGTGCCCGTGACGGTGAGCTTGCTGCCTGCGGTGATAGTTAATTTGTCGGTAGCGCCGAGGCTTAATGAAGACACTGAAACGGTTCCTTTAACGATATCTGCTTTGTTGGAAGCGTCTGTATCGCCACCATAATAGTTGGTTTTTACGTAATACTGGTGGAGGACGTTGCTGGTGATGTTGGATATCGTGTAGATGGTATTAGCGATATTGTCAGCAATTTTGGTACTATTGTCCCAAAGGTCGTAGGTGTAAATGCCATCTGTGATGTAAGTGCGGATGAGGAATGCCAGATTGCCTGCATTACTGACCCATGAAGTAGGAGCTGATGTATAATAATCACCTTCACTGCCTGAATAGGAACTATAGGTTGCGGGATAGTCTCGCCCTTGAGGGTCGTAAATGAATATCCAATAGTCTTTGGTGGCGTCAATGACTAATCGGGTCGTCAAATCAAATTCGAACCAACCTGTTGTTCCGACATTAAGCGATTGTTCTAATAACTTTGTTTGTGGGCAATTGGAAGTGTTTGTTCCTTTATACACAAAAATTTTATATGCACCGGTTTCATAAGCATAGAATGCGGCTTTATAGATGGACATCCTGTTGTATGAGGTAAGGCTACTGGCCGGGTATCGATGTCCCCAATACATATTGCTTCCGCCACCAAAACCAATTCTTCCATTAAACGTGCCGTCTCCGTAAGTCAAGGTTACCGAAGGGGAGGGAGGATAGCACCACGCCGGGGCAGTCCAAGACAGGTTGACATTGTTGCCGGACAGAGTGGCTGTTAAGTTGGTAGCGATGGGAGTTGAGTATTCGATGTAGACAGTGACCGTGTTGGATGGCAGCGACTGTTGTCCGTTGGCGTCAACGGCGCGGACATAATAGCTGTTGCTGCCGTAAGGTGCTGTCTCAGAAAATGTGGTTCCCGAGGCATTGCCGATAGGGCTGCCGTTGCGGTAGACATTGTAACTTGAGGCAGCGCTGACGGCATTCCAAGTCAAGGTAATGTTTTGTGTTCCGCTGAGGGTGTATGAAAGGTTCGTAGGCGCGGCGATATTTGAGGCAGGCTCAATGCCAATGATGGCGCTTTGATTGTTTGTGAAATTATAGTTGCTACCGCCAACACCACCGCTTCCGGGATTGAGGCTTGACAACGAATAAAAGCCATCGTTACTGCCACTCCAACCCCAGTTAAAGTGAAAATAATTGCTGCTGTTGTAGCCATCGCAAACAAAGGCGTGTCCGCCAGTTCCGCTGCCGCTGTATTGGATAGGCCGGGAAGCGTTAAGTTCCGTTTTTAGTAAGTTGATCCAATTGTTGTCGGAGAAGTTTGATTTGTATTTGATGCTGGCTGTTGATTTGTAGTTGAAGTAATTAATCAGGGCATAAGGAACGTCTTCTGAATAGGCTCCACTGCCTCCGTTGTTGCCAATGTCGTAGTCCATGTCCACTGACACGCCACAATGGTACATCAAGGTGGCAATGGCGTTTTTCTGCGTGGTTGTTGACGAGGAAGTCAATTCATTGGGCATGTTGTTCCATGCGTAGTTTGTCGCGGCAAAGTTGGCGGATTGCACGCCGTATTCAGGATGGGCTGTAGGTGTGTAGGAATGTGAGCCAACACCATACGCGGGATAGCTCCAGTATTTCATAATCTGAGCCATTGCCGTAGCCACGCAACCCGTTACGGTTCGCTCTCCCGCATTGTTGTCGTAGGGACATAGATTGTTGTATAATTCATAAATTAGCAATTGTCCGCCGCTATAGTAATAATACCCGTTTTGGTCCCAAGTAGTCTGCAAAAGGGCGCTCACAACTGTGGTCGCCTTAGCAGCTTTGCTGTCGCCATCAATCAAGTCTTTCCATTGCTTGGTGGTTTCGGTGGAGGCCTTCATCTTACTGTCGATGGCATACTGTATTTCGTCATTGTAGCCTTCCAGCCAGCCTTTGATATTCTTAGGCATGTTTTCGGTGATGAATTTCCCCGTCAGTGAATAGCCCAAAATAGGCTGTACACAGTCGTCGGCTGCCATCACGACAAACCCTTCTTCGCCGTTGAAGATGTATAGGTTGGAGAACCCAGCTGCTCTTGAGAGGTCGGTCAGCTGGGCTGACTTCGCTCCGTTGTTATTCAAAAATGTCTTGGCCACTTTTTGAGCGGTTTCAGGTGTCACGCGCTCGGCCATCATTGGCATCGCCACCATCAGCAACAATGCCACGATTAGTGAAAGTCTCTTCATAGCTGTCTGATTTTTTTATTTTTCGGTTTGTGATGCAAAAGTAGTAAGATTATTCGGATAGTGCAAAAAAAAACGCGGCCTGGCTTTGAAGCCGGACCATGATGTTGGAGAAAGAAAAAGTGTTGCGAGAACTATTGCAGTACAATCTTTTGTGTCTTAACCTGTTCACCACTGATGAGGCGAAGGAAATAGGTGCCAGGGGCAATGTTTGCCGTAGAGATATGGC
>JAEETH010000134.1 GCA_016290215.1 Bacteroidales bacterium | reverse complement strand
TTGGTCACACCTTCGAAATAGATGTTGGTCTCGAGTTCGTCGTATTCGTAAAAGATGGAGCGGTTGCCCGTCTCTTCCATGTCGCTCAACTCTTCGTAAAAGTCAGGCATCCCCAATGTCTTGACAGCCTCGTCAAGGGTCATTCCGAAAGGTATTTCGCCGTAGCCTTTCAACGGTTCAATTGTAAAGTCTTTCATCATAATTATGTTGATTGGGCGGCTAAGATAGGGATTTTATTAGAATGACAGGAAAAAATTGTGTTTTTTTCAACTATTCAAACCGAATCGATTTGGTAGGACTAATCCGATTAATGACCGAAGTCGGGATCAGCAACATCAAGACCCAAAGCAGGAAAGTACCCAAGTTGATGAGTGCCACAGTACTGATATGCAACTCAATAGGAACGGCAGAAAGGTAATAAGTGGCGGCATCTAATTTAATAAAACCAGTGTGTTTTTGCATGAAACAGAAACCCAAACCTACGACATTGCCAATCAACATACCTATAAGCAAGATGCGCAACGAACGACGCAAAAACACCTCACGGACAAACTTGTTGCTGGCTCCCATGGCTTTCAGCAGGCCGATGGTAGAAGTACGCTCAATAATGATAATCAGCAACATACTGATGACCGTAATACCTGCAACTAGGAGCATCAAGGCCATAATAAGCCACACGTTGGTATCGAGCAGATCGAGCCAATCGAAGATTTGGGGATGGCTTTCGCGAGCGGTATAGGAAGCCAAATTTGACGGCAAGGAGTAATACAGTTTCCCGTTGACTTGGTCGACATCGGCGTTGTCATCCAAAGCGATTTCCACTAGTCCGGCCTCGTTGTCCTCCCAGCCGTTCAATTTACGGATTTGGTTGAGGTCGGCGAAGACATAGCGTTCGTCAAACTCAAACAGACCCGTCTCGAAGATGCCTGAAACCGTGAATTTTCGCCCTCGCGCTTGGTTGTCCTTGTCGATGAACCACACGCGGACATCATCGCCCACATTCAACAACATCTTGTTCGCAATCACTTTCGAAACCAGAACCTCGGTGGAACGTTCATCGGCCTTGTATTCAGGTGTTTTGCCTTCGACGAGGCACTTGCTGAAATAACTCCAGTCGTAGTTTTCGTCCACTCCCTTCAGCACCACGCCTTGTATCTCGTCATCAGTCTTAATCATGCCTGCCTTGTTGGCCACCATCTGATAATGGCTGATGCCTTCGATGGAGTTCAACCTACTGATTAGCAGCGAATCCAAGACAAAAGGAGTCTCCTCCACCGATTCGTTTCTGTCCAACGACTGCACATGAACGGGTGCCACAAAGCCGATGACCTTGTCACGGATTTGGTTCTTGAAACCCACCACGACCGCCCATGCAATCAGCATCACGATGATAGCCAAAGCCACGCTTGTGACGGCCAATCGCATCACCGTCGAAGACAAATTTTCCTTCGAAAGCGAAAAAATACGGTCTGCTATGAATTTTGGGGCGGACATGATATGAACACTTTATCTCTCCGACAACATTTCAGTTGCGTTCGTATCATTATTTCGATTGTTCCAAAAGGCAAGTATGTACAACATTTCGTCATCATGACAATAGATGATCGAGGATTTACGCATGTGAAGTATTCTAACCTCTTTGTCATTGTAAAACAAATCCTTATAGCGCATTCCCGAATCAGGGAAAACGCACAACTGTCCCACACGCTCTTCTACTTCAACATATACTTTTTCAGCCGACTTTTCACCAAATTCACGGAAAACATAGGCCAGCGTATTGTCCAATTCCATCCGGGCTTGACTATGCCATCGGTGCCTTAAAGCCATAGCGTTTACGAATTTGGGAAAAGACCTCTTCGCCATCAACAAGTTCGGCAGTGCCATTTTCAAGACTTTGCAGCCGTTCCTTGACAATTGCATACATTTCCTCATCCGTATAGGAACAAGGTTGTTTCGGCTTATGTTGAGCCGAGAAATTTATCAAGACAGACTCCATCTGTTGCTCTAACCATTGTTGCAAGACCTCTTCGTCAGGAAACAAAGGCCTGACCTGCTCCATCAGCTTGTCATTGATATGGATTGTCCGTGTACACATGTATTTTTCTGTTGATTTCTGACCGCAAAAATAAACAAATTTGCCGACATCGCACATTTTTGTTTTTCAATATGGTTCACACCATTTTTGAAATGAAGGCCGACTTATTATGGACTTGATTAGATTGTTTTTATATCATTCCGAATCGCAAATGCTCATATTCAGGCGCATCACCGTCGAAGACAAATTTTCCTTCGAAAGTGAAAAAATACGGTCAGCTATGAATTTTGGGGCGGACATTCTTGAATCACTTCCTTGAACGAACTGCACGTATTGACAAACCGTAGGCACGACGGTCGGCATAGTCAACAAAGCAGGTGTCGGAATCGAAATAAAGAGCCCAAGCACCACAAGGCATTTCAGTGTATAGCTCGCACGCCCAAAAATATCCACGTATGCTGTCACCTATATGCTGGACTTCCCAGTAGCCTCCTGCCGCTGGCAAGAAAAGGCTTTTGCCATTAGGAGCGGTAAAGAGCCTGCCATTCACGCCATTTTGTTGTGTCCAAATGTTCTCGGTGTGGTCGAGCAGCTCCTGCCATTCCGATTGGGTTGGTGTATGCCAATCTGCACCAAAATTAGCAGTGCTCGCATCGTCGACAGTCTCCAAAACGGTCAAATTGTCGGTAAAACCATTGAAACCATAGGCTGAATCATTGCAGTATTTGGTCATTTGATCGGCATCGCCATTGCAATATCGATAGGTTTCCCAATTGTAGGGAGAAGTTACAGTAGTCTCGCCCCAAGCCAAAAAAGAACCATAATCCACAGAACTTTCTGCACCTAAGTTACTTGTGGTCCACAAGGTACCGCTCGGCAGACCAAGATCAACATAATCAGGGGTAGTATCCTCTTCAGGTTTATTGCAACTTATCATTAGTGCCATTGCCGCCAATATGGGCATTAAAATCTTTGCTGTTTTTTCATGATTTTTCAATTTCAGTCTGCAAACCTTAGATTTGCAGCGTGTTTGTCTACAAACCAGGAATGCGAGAGCAAAAATAGTAAATTTGCGTGTAATACAGATAGAAAATCTATAAAAGAATAACGTATAATCAGGACAAAGGGATCGG
>JAEETH010000018.1 GCA_016290215.1 Bacteroidales bacterium | reverse complement strand
GCAGTCTTCGATGTCCAAAGGGTGGAAATGAAATCGGTCTTTCAGGAATTCAAAGTCTTCTTCCGTTGGGTTGTTGAGATGACGCCAAGTCAAGTCCCCGATTTTCAGGCTGTTAATCATAGGCCTTTCCCCCTTTCTTTAAAAGTGAATACTCAGTTTACATCGGCGCAAAAGATTTTTCGCGCCGCAAAAATAGTTTTTTTTGTTTAAAAGTCGGTTAAAAACCATGGTTTTTTGCCCTTGCTATGGCTCTTTTGAATGAAATAGTAAAATTTTGCATAGCAAATTGAGAAAAAGTCAATTAGGTATGCAAAATTTTACTACTTTTACGGTGCAGAAAAGGAAGAAAAACTTCTTTACCTGTACTTAAATCTGCAAAAACAGTAATATTTTGTTGAGCAAATTGAGAAAAAATCAATTTAGTATTCAAAATTTTACTATTTTTGCAGTGTAAACACTTAAAAACAACAATATGAAGAACCCTCTGATTCAATTCGGAAATACACCGATGGAGTTTGCTGCCGTGGCTTCCTTGTTCCCTGAAATCAAGTACAAGCACAACAAGGTCAGTTCGTTGGAGAAGAAAGGCGACTTGATTCGACTGAAGCAAGGGCTGTATGTGCCTAATTCGCAGGTCTCGGGACAGCGGCTGTCGGAGGTTTTGGTCGCCAATCATCTTTATGGCCCTTCGTATGTATCGCTGCAATATGCTTTGAGGTATTACGGCTTGATTCCCGAGCAAGTTTTCACGGTGACTTCCATGACCTTGAAACACAGTATGGTTTTTTATACTCCTTTAGCAAGATTTGATTATGTCCATATTGATGATGATGTTTTCCCAATTGGCATAAGAGAAGCAAAGACTGAAAATAGTTCGTCTTTTCTGATTGCCACTCCAGAAAAGGCCTTGTGCGACTTGATTTCCACCATTTCCTACTTGAATCTTCGCTACAAGAAGGAAATTTTGGTTTGGCTGGAAGAAGACCTTCGTTTCGATATGGACGAGTTTTTCCATTTCGACACAAGCATTTTACGGGAATACGCTAAAGTCGGGAAGAAAAAGAATATGATTAATCAACTCATCAAAATCATAGAGCAATGAATACGATTTTTGATCAAATGCTGGAACGTTACGGTGACTTACCAGAAGGAAAGTTATGGAACGCCAAGTATGAGGTGACGCAACAAATTGTCTTGGCCGGGTTGCATCATAGTGGCTTTTTCAACAAAGCCGCATTTTATGGTGGGACTTGCTTGCGCATTTTTCACGGAATGCGACGGTTTTCCGAAGACATGGACTTTACACTGCTTCAGGAAGATCCAACATTCCATCTTGAAGATTATTTTCAAGACATCATCGAAGAATTCAAATTGGTAGGTCGTGATGTGATTATCAAGAAGAAAGACAAGTTGACTCTTGGCAAAGTGGAGTCTGCCTTCTTGAAGGATGAGACGGATGTTTACAACCTCACTTTTCAGACAGAGAAGGCTATCAAAGTAAAGATAGAAATCGACATTAAGCCACCTTTGGAGTTTCAGACGGAATTCAAGAAACTGAATCATCCAGGTACGTTTTTGGTGCGTTGCATGACGCTTCCCTGCTTGTATGCTGGAAAGATGCACGCTTTGGCTTTCCGAACATGGAAAACAAGGGTGAAGGGTCGCGATTGGTATGATTTTGAATGGTATGTGACGAATGAAGTTCCGTTGGACTATAACCACTTGAGAACCAGAATCAAGGAATTCAACGGGCTCGATTTGAACAAAGAGGATTTTCTTGAGGTACTTCGTGAACGGTTGGCTTCAACGGATATTGATTTGGTTAAGGCGGATGTGTTGGGTTTTGTCGAAGACCCGCATGAACTCGACATCTGGAGTAACGACTATTTCCTCCAGCTGGCTGATAGAATCAAGTTTGTTTGAGTCTTATTTCCACTCAAAAGTATTAATCAAGTGGTCGATGTCAGCTCGGATGAAGTTAATCACGGGCTGCATCGAGTCATTGTCGGGCTGGAAGTTGAAGTAAAGGGCGCCGCGGACAAAGTTCTTCGTGCTGTCGGTGAGGTAGAACTGCATCGGGGTGGCCACGCCCTTGCCGTCCATCTCAATGAACATACCGTAGACGTTGTGCTCTTCGTTGACAATCAGGCTGTCGCGCATACCGTTGGCTTTCTGTAAGTGCTTGACGACCATGGTGTGAACATCCTCCAAATACTCGCCCAAGTTGCCGTTCACAGGCTTGTGTGTCATGTGGATGGAGCCTTTGAACTGTGGCATTTCGATGTTGACCCAGTTCTTTTCGTTAGGTGAATAGATGTCAGGCGTGACGAGGGCATAGTTGGGGCACTCGAAGCTGTATTTCTCGATGGTGTCAACCTTGGTGTAGGATTTTTCGGGCAGGTCGATGCGGAAATAGCCGCGAGGCTTGGGAAGGTAGTTGTCGCTGTCGTTGCAGGAGACGGCGACGGTGATGAGGGAGAGGATGGCGAATATTATGGAAAGTTTGTTGTGCATTGTTTTGTCTTCTGTTGTCGGCCCTTCGACAGGCTCAGGGACCTGGGTTTTATGTTATTTTAGGTCCCTGAGCTTGTCGAAGGGCCGGTTTATTAATCATCAAATACCACTTTTACCTCCTTGATGCGTTTGGCATCGGCGTCGGTGATTTCGAAATGGAACTTCTCGAAGGTGAACTTGAACCCGATCTCAGGGATGCGCCCTTCGATTTCGAGGATGAGGCCGGCGAGGGTGTCGGCTTCGCCTTGCATGGGCTCGAAGTAGTCTTCTTCCACGTCAAACACCTTGCAGAAGTCGACGATACTGGTCTGAGCCTTAAAGAGATAGCTGCCGTCATCGAGTTTCTTGTAATGTTCTTCAACGCTGGCTTCGTCAAACTCGTCATTAATCTCACCCACGATTTCCTCAATCACGTCTTCCATAGTGATGAGACCCGAAGTGCCACCGTATTCGTCGACGACGATGGCGATATGTATCTTTTTCTCGCGGAAGTCTTGGAACAGGTCGTTGATTTTGCGGTTTTCTGGTACGAAGAAAGCGGGGCGAATCAGTTTCTGCCATTCATATGATTGGGCATCGAGGTAGGGAAGGAGGTCCTTCACATACAGGATGCCTTCCACTTTGTCCATGGTCTCGTCGTAAACGGGAATCCTTGAGAATCCGCTTTTTATGACGATGGCTAACATTTCGGTGAAGTCCATGTCTTTGTCGACACCGATGATGTCGACGCGTGGAATCATCACGGCACTCACTTCCTTCTCGCTGAACGAGGCGATGCCCATCAGCATCTGTTTCTCTTCGGGCGGTGTCGACTGCTCGGTGGCGATTTCCACGGCGGTGGAGAGGTCTTCCATCGAAATCTCACCTTTTTTCTTCTCCAAATGTTTGTCCATGAACGAAGTGGAGTTGACTAAGAGCTTGCTCAGCGGCTTGAATAAGCCGTTGAGGAAACGCAAGGGGCGTGCCATGAAACGAGCCACCTTGACGGGGCGCTTGCCGGCATAAATCTTAGGCGTGATTTCGCCTGCAATTAATATTAATGAGGTGACAATCACCACTTCGAGGAAGAAAGCCGCCACGGGATAGTTGACCATGTCGAACAGCTGCGCCATGATATAGGTCGACAACAAAGTAATCGTCACGTTGACGAAGTTGTTGCCTATCAAGATGGTAGCTAATAATGTCTTGGGTTTTTCACGCAAGGAGAGCACGAGTTTGCTTTTCACGTCGGTGCGCGATTCGAGGTCGTCGATGTCGGCAGGTTGTAGGGAGAAAAATGCCGTTTCGCTGCTCGAAATCAGGGCCGAAGCAATGAGGAGCAGGCACAATACGACCAATCCGATGATGGCGTTGACGGTAAATCCAGTGAAAAAGTTATGCGGCTCAAGTCCGTATCGAAGAACGGTAATCAGTCCTATGAGAGGGTCAGGGTCGGGTGTTTCCAAAATCTTATGATTTAAAATTCAGGGTGCAAAAATAGAAAAATATTCCGACATTTATCGCGATAATCTTAAAACACCAATGCTTATGTCAATTGTTCTTCTCTGTAAAACACGAATTATCAATAATTTGACACAAATTGTTTCATAAATGTAATTTCAAATAATTCGTGAACCATTCGTGATAATTCGTGTTAAAAATAAAGAAAAAGTGACTTTTGGTGATTCAAGTGTTGATTCAGAACGGAAGGTCGTTGCCTTCTTCGGGAGTGCCTGAATTGTTTTGCGGCACATAGCCTGGCGTCGGTTCGGGTGCGGGAGTGTAAGGCTGTCCGTACGACGATTGTTGTACTGGACGTGCGGGAGCCATCTGCATCATCTTGTCGGCGTGGACTTCGGTGACATAACGTATAATGCCTTGCTGATCAGTGTATTGACGGGTGCGCAGTTTGCCTTCCACATACATCAAGTCGCCTTTGGCATAGTTGCGGCGTCCTTCAGCGATGTCGTTGGCTAAGTTGCCCCAAACAACAATATTGTGCCAGTCGGTTTGTTCCACCCAGTTGTTTTCGCGGTCGCGGTAACGTTCGGAGGTGGCCAAGGTGGCGGATATTTTGCGGTTGCCATTGTCGAATGTGGTGATTTCGGGGTCTTTTCCGAGTCGGCCTATGAGGATGACTTTGTTCAAGCTTGCCATGGTGTAGTGTTTTTAATGGTTTAAGTATAAGTCGATTAAGCGTGGAATGGGAAAACTGCCCAATTCCGATTCAGGCGTCAAAAATAAATCTTTTGTTTCAATCTGCAACATTTTTTGTTCAAGTTTTATTTCGATAAACTGCGCTAACAGGGTGCGATGGGTGAGCTTGTGGGTGTAAACAGGTGAGACTTTAGTGATGCTAAAAGGCTTTTCTTCAATGAGTTGAATGAATTTTTCGGAAGCCACCACTTCTTCTACTGTCATCGGTGTTTCGCTTTCGATGCAGGGAAAATCGTAGAGGTTTTTCCAGATGTCGTTGCCGCTGCGTTTGTGCAGATACATACTGCCATTAATGTGGACGACCAGATAGTTGAAATACCGTGTGGTGACTTTGACTTTGGGCAGTTTCACGGGACGTTGCATCACGGTTTGGTGGGCAAAGGCGAGGCATTGGGCCTGAAAGGGGCAAAGCAGGCAGTTGGGATTCTTGGGAGTGCAATGCAAGGCACCGAATTCCATCATGGCTTGGTTGTGGAGGCCGGGTTGCTCACGGTTGAGGAGTTCGTCAGCGAGTTGGGCAAAAAGTGTCTGGCCTTCATTAATATTAATAGGTGTGTCGATGTCGTAAAGTCGTGACAGCACACGGTACACATTGCCATCGACCACGGCATGGGGCAGGTTGAAGGCGATGGAAGCGATGGCGGCGGCGGTGTAGTCGCCGATGCCTTTCAACTGCTTAAGTTTTTCGAAATCAGGAGGAAATTGGCCTCCATATTCGTTCACGACTTGTTGTGCACAATGATGCAGGTTGCGGGCGCGTGAATAATAACCGAGACCTTGCCACATCTTAAGCACCTCTTCTTCGGAGGCTTGGGCGAGGTCGGTGACGGTTGGCCAACGCTCGATGAAACGCAGGTAATAGTCCCAGCCTTGGTTTACTCGCGTTTGTTGTAGGATAATCTCTGAAAGCCATACCTGATAAGGGCTCGGGCTATGTCGCCATGGCAAGTCGCGGCGGTTTTCGGCAAACCAATTAATTAAGGTGTCATGTAGGATATTCATCGTCCTTTTTGTTGCGAAATTCTTTATTTATAACTCATTAGAAGAAAAAAATTGCATTAATAGGGTTTTCGTATCGAAAATGTTCGTACCTTTGCCGCAAATTTACAACAAACATAATAACTAACCATTAAATAAGGAAAAAAATGACTAAAGCAGAAATCGTTGCTGAAATCGCAAGCAAGACCGGCATTGAAAAAGGTGCTGTCCAGAATGTTGTTGAAAACTTCATGGAAGTAGTGAAGAGCTCTATGGCCAAAGGTGAGAACGTGTATCTGAGAGGCTTTGGTAGTTTCATCATCAAGACAAGAGCTGAAAAGACCGGCCGCAATATTGGTAAGAACGTCGCCATCACCATCCCGGCTCATAAGATTCCGGCTTTCAAGCCTGCCAAGACTTTCATGAACGCTGTCAAATAAGAAACAACAACTAAAAAAGCAATATTATGCCAAACGGTAAAAAACACAAGAGACACAAGATGTCGACACACAAGCGCAAAAAACGCTTGAGAAAGGATAGACACAAGAAGAAATAAGCTCTTCTTGAGCCTAAACACGACGACAACACAGCATTGGCTCATACCAATGTTGTGTTTTGTTTTATTTTATCAATCTATTCGTTAACCCCAAAGTAAAAACACTATGTCTGAAGAACAACAACAAGAGGTTGTGGAAGTGAAGACAGTGACGCGCGACTTGGTTATCAACTCGCACGCTTCGGAGGTTGACATTGCTCTATTGGAGGACAACATTCTTGTCGAACTTCACAGAGAGAAGACCAACAACCAGTTTGCAGTCGGAGACGTTTATTTGGGCAGGGTGAAGAAACTGCTGCCAGGCCTCAATGCGGCATTTGTCGAAGTGGGCTATCCCAAAGAAGCCTTCCTGCACTATCTCGACTTGGGCTTGC
Source organism: Bacteroidales bacterium (assembly GCA_016290215.1). Lineage (GTDB taxonomy): Bacteria > Bacteroidota > Bacteroidia > Bacteroidales > F082 > Limimorpha. The sequence goes on along the minus strand of JAEETH010000018.1, from coordinate 46,457 downwards.
AGGCCCATTCGATGCTTAAGTTCAAGAAGCGGGTAGTGGCTGGCGAAGACATTGCCATGGACAAGTTCAAGCTTGAGCCCGACCTGCCGAAAAACGGCAAAATCGCCGATGTACTTAACGTGGGCGACTTGATCCCGGTGCAAATCGCCAAGGAGCCGATTCACACCAAAGGCCCGAGAATCACGGCAGAGGTCTCGTTTGCAGGACGTTATCTCGTCCTCGTTCCCTTCTCCAACCGCATTTCGGTATCGCAGAAAATCCGCAGTGGTGAAGAGCGCAACCGCCTTCGCCGTCTCATCCAAAGCATCAAGCCCAACAACTATGGCGTCATCATCCGCACCGTCGCCGAAGGCAAGAAGGTGGCCGAACTCGACGCCGACCTCAGGGCACTCATCGCCAAGTGGGAACAGTGCATCATCGAGATGAAAAAGATGACCACTTACGGCAGGATGGTCAGCGAAATGGGCCAAACCAGCGTCATGCTGCGCGATTTGCTGAACGAGTCGTTCAACAACATCCATGTGAACGACGAAAGACTCTATGAAGAAATCCAAGGTTACATCCGTACCATTGCACCGCAAAAGGCTGAGATTGTGCAACTTTACAAAGGCAAAGACTCCATCTTTGACTATTATAACGTTACCAAGCAAATCAAAGGCTTTTTCGGTAAGATTGTCACCATCAAAAACGGCGTTTACCTTGTCATCGAGCACACCGAGGCCATGCACGTCATTGACGTGAACAGCGGCCATAGGCTCAACAAGGACAACTCTCCGGAAGAAAACGCCCTCCAAGTCAACCTCGATGCTGCCAAGGAGATTGCGCGCCAACTGCGCTTGCGCGACATGGGCGGCATCATCATTGTGGACTTTATCGACTTGCACGAAGCCAAACATCGCAAGGAACTCTACGACGCCTTGGTCGAAGCCATGTCGCACGACCGCGCCAAGCACAAAATCCTGCCTGCCACCCAGTTTGGTCTCATCCAAATCACACGCCAGCGCGTGCGTCCTGAAACCGAGGTGCAGGTGCAGGAGAAATGCCCCGTCTGCGACGGTGAAGGCAAGATCCGCCCCGCCATCCTCTACATCGACGAAATCGAAAACCACCTCAAGTACCTCCTCGTCGACCAAAACGAGAACCACCTCACTTTGCAGGTGCATCCTTTCATTTATTCCTATCTTTGCATAGGTTGGTGGCGTTCGATTCATCACAAGTGGCAAAAGAAATACGGCAAGAAATTCAAGGTGCAGTCGATGCCCGAATTTCACGCGTTGCAGTACAACTTCCAAAACGCCAACGGCGACGACATTAAGCTCTGATCGGAAGTCACTGCCACAAAAAAACCTCAAAAAGCCTGCTCTGCGAGCGGGCTTTTTCTTATTTTTGCACCCAAATAATCGATGACAAGGGGCTTCGGGACACGAGATACGGGTTACCAAAGTCTCGTAGTCTCGCAGTCTCGCGTCAATCAACAATTAAACACTTCAACAGCCAACACTTCAACATGAATAAAGACATCGTATTAAGCGGCATCCGTCCCACCGGAAACCTTCACCTCGGCAACTACTATGGCGCCGTGCGTAGCTTCGTGAAGATGCAGGAAGACTACAACTGCTATTTCTTCATCGCCGACTGGCATTCGCTGACCACGCATCCCACGCCCGAAAACATACAGAAGTCGGCTCGAACCATTTTGGCCGAATATCTCGCCTGCGGCATTGATCCTGAAAAGGCCACCATCTACATCCAAAGCGATGTGCCTGAGACCATTGAGTTGTACCTCTACTTCAACATGAACGCCTACATCGGCGAGCTGGGTCGCGTGACCACTTTTAAGGAGAAAGCCCGCCAACAGCCCGACAATGTGAACGCTGGCTTGTTTACCTATCCTACGCTGATGGCAGCCGACATCCTGCAACACCGTGCTAAATGGGTGCCAGTAGGTAAGGACCAGGAACAGAACATGGAGATGGCCCGCAAGTGTGCCCGCCGCTTCAACAACATCTATAAGGTGGAGTTCTTCCCTGAGCCGCAAAACTACTACTTCGGAGGCGACGCCATCAAGGTGCCTGGCCTCGACGGCAGCGGCAAGATGGGCAAGAGTGATGGCAACTGCATCTATCTCTTTGAAGACGAAAAAACCATGCGCAAGAAGGTGATGCGCGCTGTCACCGACAGCGGCCCGACCGAGCCCAACAGTCCCAAGCCAGAAGTGATTCAAAATCTCTTCACGATGATGAACATCGTCAGCGAGCCCGAGACGGTGAAATATTTCGACGAGAAGTGGAACGACTGCTCCATCCGCTATGGCGACATGAAGAAGCAGTTGGCCGAAGACCTCGAAAAGACAGTCGCTCCCATTCGTGAGCGGATTAAAGAGTTCTCTTCCGACGAAGCCCGCCTCGACCGCATTGCTCGCATGGGTGCCGAAAAGGCCCGCGAGAGCGCAGCGAAGACCTTGAACGAAGTGAGGAAGATCATCGGATTTAGAGTATATTAGTTTATAGTTTGCAGTTGTTCAGTTGAAAGGCGAGTGATAACTGATAACTGAACAACTGATAACTGAACAACTGAAAAAATGGGTGACTTTATCACATACGAAAAAATCCCCGAAAGGGCCGTGCTTATCGCCGTGGCCAGCAAGCAGCAAGGCCGTGAGCGCACGGAAGAATATCTCGATGAACTGGCTTTCCTGTTGGAAACGGCTGGTGGCGTGCCTGTGGCGCGTTTCATGCAAGCCATGGACCATCCGAGCAGCGTGACCTACCTTGGTTCGGGCAAGTTGGAGGAGATCCACCAATACATCAAGGCGGAAAACATCGAGATTGCCGTCATCGACGATGAACTCAGCGCGACCCAAGCCCGAAACATGGAACAGGCTTTGGAGTGTCGAGTGCTGGATAGAACAAGCCTCATTCTCGACATTTTCGCCTCCAATGCCCACACCGCACACGCCAAGGCACAGGTGGAACTGGCACAATACCAATATCTGCTGCCCCGCCTGACCCGTATGTGGACCCACTTGGAGAGACAAAGAGGTGGTATCGGTATGCGTGGCCCTGGTGAGACCCAGATCGAGACCGACCGCCGCTTGATTCTGGAACGTATCGCCTTGCTGAAAGAGAAGTTGAAGGATATCGACAAACAGAAGACTGTGCAGCGCAAGAACCGTGGCAAGTTGGTGCGTGTGGCCTTGGTGGGCTACACCAATGTGGGCAAGTCGACCATCATGAACCTGCTGAGCAAGTCGGAGGTCTACACTGAGAATAAACTTTTTGCCACTTTGGATACCACCGTGCGTAAGGTCGTGGTGGAGAACCTGCCGTTTCTCTTGTCTGATACTGTGGGGTTTATCCGCAAATTGCCACATCATCTGGTAGAGTCGTTTAAGTCGACCTTGGATGAGGTTAGAGAATCTGACATTTTGCTCCATGTGGTCGACATCTCGCATCCCGACTTTGAGGCGCAGATGGAGGTGGTGAATCAGACCTTGGCCGAGTTGGGCTGTGCCGACAAGAAGACCATTGTTGTCTTCAACAAAACCGATGCCTACACTTGGGAGGAGAAAGACCCCGACGACTTGACGCCGCCCACCAAGCGCAATGTCTCCTACGATGAGCTGAAAAAGACCTGGATGGCCAAGATGAACGAAAACTGCATCTTCATCTCCGCTAAGAACCGCGACAACTATCAGGAATTCAGGGATTTGCTCTACAAGGAAATCCGTGATATGCACGCGATTCGGTATCCATACGACAATTTCCTCTATTAACCCCTTCTCTCAACTCTCAACTCTCAACTCTAAACTAAAGATGTACCTCATCGATACCCACACTCACATATACGACCACCAATTCAGCCTCGACGGAAACGAGACAGTTCAACGTGCATTGGAAGCAGGCGTCAAAATGATGCTCATGCCCAATGTGGATGCCTCCACCATCACTCCGATGCTCGAATTACATGAGCAATACCCCGACTGCACCCGAGTGATGATGGGCCTTCAACCCGAGGAAGTCAAGGAAGACTACAAGGAAGTGTTATCCGTCATGGAAAAGGAACTGAGTAATGCAAGTCCCGCGTCCTCTGTCCTCCGTCCCCCGTCCTCCGTCCCCCGTCCTCCGTCCCGCGTCCATTACGTCGGGGTGGGGGAGGTCGGCCTCGATTTCTATTGGGACGCCACCTACGAAAAACAGCAACTTGATGCCTTCGAGACGCAATTGGATTGGGCCAAACAATTGAGTCTTCCCCTCTCCATCCATTGCCGCAACGCTTTCGACAAGATGGTGCGCATCCTCGAAAAGAAACAAGATGGCGGCCTGCGCGGCATTATGCACTGTTTCACGGGCACGGAGGAAGAAGCCAAAGTTTATCTTGACCTTGGTTTCCACCTCGGCTTGGGTGGCGTGACCACCTATAAGAATTGCAGCGTGAAAGATTTTCTGCCCAATTTACCCCTTGACAGAATCGTGTTGGAAACGGATGCCCCCTATCTCGCTCCCGTGCCTTGTCGCGGCAAGCGCAATGAACCAGCGTTTTTGGTCCACACAGCGCAGAAGATTGCAGAGATTTTGCAAATTCCCCTTGAGGAACTGGCGGAGGCTACAACGAAAAACGTTCAAACATTGTTCCAGCTATGAGATTCCCTGCGGGAATGGAGCGATAGCAATGGCTTATATACGGCGGCAGGAAGGTTTTGCAAATCGTAAATACCATGGGCCGCCGTTAGATAGTAAAAGGTTAGTTTTCCATTCCCGAAGGGAATCCCCATAAAAAAGGTCGCCGACTTACGCGCCGGCGACCCACCATTATGAAGATAATAAAACAACTGTTCTTCGTTTATCCACACTTCGAATAGCCACAGTTTCTGCAATGCTTGCAACCGTCCTCAAAGACGAGCTTCTCGCCGCAGTTAGGGCATTTCTCCTTTTCGTCGATTACGCCATCAGGCACATATTTCTTCAGTGCACGGGCGATGCCGTTCTTCCAGGTGTTGATGCTTTCTTCCTCCACGTTGAGGTTTTGCACCAGCTCAATCACATATTGGATAGGCATGCCGTGACGCAGAACGCCCGAGATGAGTTTGGCATAGTTCCAATACTCTTTATCGAAGGAGCGCGACAGCCCCTGCATCATCACTTCGTAACCGTCCTTGTCGGTGTAGCGGAAGTCGTAGCGCGTGTTTTCGCCTTTGATTTTCTCCTTGATAATCACGCCTTTTTCGACGTAGGGCGGGAGGAAAAAGTCCTCGGCCTTGCCCAAGAAGATTTCGTAAGGCTTACCGTGCAACTTGCCGACAAAGGCAATCCATTTCTCGTAGTTGTTTTGGAAACGTACCACGTCACATTCCAATTCCTTCGGACGCGGCGGGGCGGAGTTCTCATGGATGTCGTCAGGACGCGCACCGTCTTGGCTCTTGGCTTCTTTTGCTGTCCCTGCGGTCCCTGAGCCCGTCGAAGGGCTGTCTTTCTTTTCGTCTTTTGAGACCAACACACCGTCGCGCGAGCCGTCGCGGTAGATGGTCATGCCTTTGCAGCCACTCTCCCAAGCGGTCATATAGATCTGGCTGACCAGCTCTTCCGTCGTTTCTTTCGGTATGTTGACCGTCACGCTGATGGAGTGGTCGACCCATTTCTGCATCGAGCCTTGCATCTTCACCTTATTCACCCAGTCGATGTCGTTGGCAGTGGCTTTGTAGTAAGGCGACTTGGCAATGACGGCGTTGAGCTTTTCGTCGTCATATTTCAGAACCTCTTCCACGTTGTAGCCATTCACCTCTAACCAAGTGATGAACTTGTGGTGGAACACGTTGTATTCTTCAAACGAGTTGCCCGACGAGTCGGTGAAGGTGACGTTGACGTCCTTGTCGTTGGGGTTCACCTTGCGGCGACGTTTGTAGGCCACCATGAAGACAGGTTCGATGCCCGAAGTGGTTTGGGTACAGATGCTGACAGTGCCTGTGGGGGCGATGGTCAGCATGGCGATGTTGCGGCGTCCCACGCGTGTCATCTTTTGGTAGAGGTCTTCATCCAAGGCGCGCAGGCGTTTGATGAAGGGGTTGTTCTCTTCGCGTTTGGCATCATACATCGGGAACTTGCCGCGTTCTTCAGCCAAGTTGACAGACGAACGGTAGGCGTTGTAAGCTAACAGTTTTTGTATCTCAGTAGAGAAGGCGATGGCTTCGTCGGAGGCATAGCGTTTGCCCAAGGCGGCGAGCATGTCGCCCTCGGCGGTGATGCCGATGCCCGTGCGGCGGCCTTGTAGACATTTCGCCTTGATGTTCTTCCAGAGGTTGGCTTCGGTGCGTTTCACCTCGTCGTCTTCGGGGTCGGCTGCGATTTTGGCTAAGATGCCGTCCACCTTTTCGATTTCAAGGTCGACGATGTCGTCCATCATGCGCTGGGCGATGGCCACATGCTTCGAGAACAGCTGGTGGTTGAAGCGGGCCTCAGGCGTGAAGGGGTGGTCGACATAGCTGTAGAGGTTGATGGCCAACAAACGGCAGCTGTCATAGGCACACAGCGGAATCTCGCCGCAGGGGTTGGTGCTCAAGGTCTTGAAGCCAAGGTCGGCATAGCAGTCGGGGATAGACTCGCGGATGATGGTGTCCCAAAACATCACGCCAGGCTCCGCTGATTGCCACGCGTTGTGGATGATTTTGTTCCACAAGGCGCGGGCATCCACTTCCTTGGTGTATTTCGGGTTGGGCGAGTCGATGGGGTATTGCTGGATGAAGGGCTTGCCTTCCTTGACGCATTGCATGAATTCATCGGTGATGCGCACCGAGATGTTGGCGTTGGTGATGCGCCCTTGGGTCATCTTGGCGTCGATGAACGCTTCCGAGTCGGGGTGCTTGATGCTGATGGTCATCATCAGGGCACCGCGACGGCCGTCTTGGGCCACCTCCTTGGTGGAGTTGGAAAAGCGTTCCATGAAAGGCACCACGCCAGTTGATGTTAACGCGCAGTTTTTCACAGGGCTACCAGCGGGGCGGAGGTGCGACAGGTCGTGACCCACACCACCACGGCGTTTCATCAGCTGCACCTGCTCCTGGTCGGTCTTCATGATGCCGCCGTAGGAGTCGGAGTCGCCGTTGTTGCCGATGACGAAGCAGTTCGACAGCGACGAGATTTGGAAGTCGTTGCCGATGCCGGTCATGGGGCTGCCTTGGGGCACGATGTAACGGAAGTCCTTCAGCACCTCATAGATTTCCTCTTCCGTCATCGGGTTGGGATAGCGGCGTTCGATGCGGGCTATCTCTCGGGCGATACGGTGGTGCATGTCGTCAGGAGTGAGCTCGTAGGTGTTGCCGTCACTGTCCTTCAAGGCATATTTGTTGGCCCACACGTCACCCGCCAGCGCGTCGCCGTGGAAATAGGCCTTGGCTGCGGCCTTCACTTTCTCGATGGGGTAGGCGTGGTATTCGATTTTGGGCTTTTCTTCCACGATGGCCTCCTCCGTGCTTTGCTCCTTTTCTACCACTTGAACCTCGTCCTGACTCTCAAGCTGTTCGGCCGCAAAAGAGGCGTTTTTGCGGGTCTCTATGATTTTGTCATACGGGTTGACTTCAGGCTGAAAGGCTTCCTCGTTCTCAAGGCCACTAAACAGGTCTCCCTCAATTTCCATCTGCGTATGGTTTGATTTCATCTATCTGATTTTTTTATAGTTACAAACAAAGACAATAGATAATTGTCTGCTCTTTTTCAGTTTGCGAAATTAATAAAGATGCATCAATAAAGCCCCGAAAAATTCAATTTTCGGGGCTTGTTTTTATCAACAATGGATGTTGATAAGTTTTTTTAGTTTTTCAGCTGCTCGATGGCGTATGCATAGGCGCCAATGGCCACTGCTGATGAAGTGCCGAGTTTGGTGATGCCCACACCGACACGCTTGGTCGGGTCGTACCACACCGACTGTTCACTGAAGGGCACTTTGACCATCTTGCCCGACTTTTCGGTGAAGCGAATCATGTCTTGGGCATCCATCAGGTTGTAGGCTTCGGTCTCCATTCGGCTGAAGGAGTGTCCGTCGCTGAGGCCGGCAAAGGGCTCGTTCATCTTCTTGATGAGCATGGGCATGAAGACAGGCCAGGCTCCCGATAGGCCGCCGCCGATGACGATGATGCCGTCGATGAGCGAGATGGCATTGGCTAACACGTCAGCCAAGGCTGTGGCCAATTCGTTCCACGAGGCGATGGCGGCTTCCTTGTTGCCAGGCAGTTGTCCCATGGCAATCTTGTAGATGTCGTAAGGGTGGGGCGTGTCGTTGTATTCGATGCCTGCCTCACGGCCATACACACGGCGCACCGCTCGGATGCTGATGCTGTCTTCGGCACTGGTGGTGGGGTAGAGCGGGTTGCGGTGGCGGTTGATCTCGCCGCCCGCCGAGTTGTCGCCGTTGAGCAACACCTTATTAATAACTATGCCGCCACCAAAGCCCGTTCCGAGAGTGACTCCCAACAGGTTCTTGTAGCGCTTCGGGTTGCGTTGCTGCTCAAGCAGTTTGTTCACCTCAGGCAGCAAGCCGTTCAAGGCCTCGCCGTAAGCAAACAGGTCGCCGTCGTTGTTGATGTAGACGGGCACATGAAATTCGTTCTCAAGCATGGCTTTCAGCGGGACACCACCTTGGAAGGTGGGCAGGTTCTCCAAGTCGCCGATGATGCCGTTCGGATAGTCGGCGGGACCGGGGAAGCAGAAGCTGATGGCCGAAGCCTTGGCACCACAGCGCGTCTCGCACTCATGGAAACCCGTGATGAGCTTCTGCAGCACTTCTTCAAGGGTGGGCGCAGCCGAAGGGATAGTGAACGGCTCGATGATTTCGTGCCAGTTTTGTACAGCAGAGAATTTAAACCCCGTGCCTCCGGCATCGAGGATGAAGATAATAGGTTCGTTATTCATCTTGTTTTGTTTTTGTTAATGTCGGATTGTAGAATTTCTCCACCCAAATCATCCACATGAGGAAAATGATGAAGTAGAAGAACAACTTGAAGATGTAATCGTGGGCAAGGTGGAAACTGTGGGGCCACGGAATCTGCATCATCAACACACCGCAAATCCTTATGACATTGGTCCATTCGATGATGACCAAGCCCATGGGGATGTACCACAACTTGTGTTTCCATGGGCCAGGGAAGAGGATCATGAGGAAGAGCCAGTGCATCCATTGCTTCAGGCTTGCACATTCGGGGGCGATGATAACCCGCGCCCAACCGCCTTCTTTATTGGGTGTGGCGATGAGTCTTTGCTCGCTTACTGTGGTGATATCAATGTGGAAAATGTGGTCAAGCACCCAGCAGGATTGGCTGTAAACCATGTCGACCGACCAAACCATAAGGCTGTAAACTAATTTTCCTATAGGCCAATACCCTAAGGCTTGCCATCCCAAATACAGGAAATGGAAGCTGATTATCAATAAAATAAACAGCCCTACATTGACGGTGCTACGGTTTTGGGGATCCTTGCAGTATGCCTTGATGCTTTGAATGTCCATAAGTAAAATTTGGGGGCTAAATTACATAATTAATGAATTATCCTTACCTTTGCATCCAAATTTTTTCGGAATTATGGAAAACGATACCATTGTTGAACAAGTAACTGAGACCATCCAAGACACTACTGCGGTCAATAGCATGGTGGATGGTGTGAAAAAGTTGGCTTCCACTCCCGTTTCGGATTGGTTGCCTGATTTGGCGAAAACTTATCTCATCCCGCTTGGGCTCAAGATTTTGGCTGCGGTTGTGGTCTTCCTTTTGGGCCGATGGATTATCAAGCTGATTCAGAGATGGATGGCCAATGGATTGATGAGCCGCCATGGCGATGCCACCTTGCATAGTTTCTTGTCGCATTTGGTCTCGGTGCTGCTTTATTTCCTCCTGATTATCGCCATCATTGGCATTTTGGGCATCAACACCTCGTCGTTGGTGGCCTTGTTGGCCTCGGCTGGCTTGGCCGTGGGCATGTCGTTGGGTGGCACGTTGCAGAATTTTGCCGGTGGCGTGCTTATCATCATGTTCCGACCCTTCAAGGTGGGTGATTTCATCTCGGCGCAAGGCATGGAAGGCGTGGTGAGCGAGATCCAAATCTTCAACACACATCTGCTGACCACCGACAACAAGGAGGTCATCTTGCCCAACGGCCCTCTTGCCACGGGTGTGATGACCAATTACTCAAAGCAAGGCACGAGGCGCGTCGACTGGGTGTTTTCCATCGCTTATGGCGACGATTACGACAAGGCAAAAACCGTGTTGCGTCGACTGATTGACGAAAACCAAAGCATCCTGAAATCGCCCGAACCTTTTATTGAATTGGGTAAACTCAACAGCAGCTCGGTCGACATCACCGTGCGCGCTTGGGTCAACTCCGCTGACTACTGGCCTGTGTTTTTCAGCATGAACGAAAAGGTCTACAAGGCCTTCGCTCAGGAAGGATTGAATATCCCGTTCCCGCAAGTGGATGTTCACATGAAGTAACTCTCGGGCGAAATCTACCCAAAATCGCATAGATTTCGCCCCAAAAGTCAATATCTCGGGCGAAATCTACCTAAAAATGCATAGATTTCGCCCAAACCGATCATGGTAACTTAATAACTGCAAACTATTAACTGTCAACTATCAACTGCTATCTGGATTGCTTCGTCGTTCCTCCTCGCAAATCTCCGATTCGACGATGCAAAGCGACTCAATGACGCAAAGCGACAACTGCAAACTGAACAACTGCAAACTGAACAACTGCAAACTGAACAACTGCAAACTGAACAACTGATTCACTGGATTGCTTCGTCGTTCCTCCTCGCAATGACGCAAAGCGACAACTGCAAACTATTAACTGTAAACTGAACAACTTCCAACTGAACAACTGCCAACTCCCAACTGAACAACTATATATTAATAAGGTATCCCTCCCCCTCAAAAAAAGTGTCTTTTTTCGCCTCCAAAAGCACTGTGTTTTTATTGCGGCACGAATTGTTGCAGTTCATCCGATTGAAAATTCTTTCCATTTTGTAAGAAAAAAAACGGTGAAAAAATTGCAATATTTTTAAAAAAATATCGCATAACATAGTGGTTATATCGTAAAAAAGCAATATTTTTGCAACCGAATTGTATTGTGTCGTGATGTGTATTGCACGGCATGAATGACTATATTAATGGATTGAATGGAAATATAAATAACTGATGCCAAAGGAGATACAAAGCTTTGATAGCTTCCATGTCGGTCGTTTTCTGCACCTTATCTTGCAGGAAAAGGGGCATATTGTGCATTGGCTAAACAGAATGAGTGGAGAATACAAACATATTACTAAGACAAAAAAGCGACATCTTATTATATTATTGACCCTGCTGGGTACGATGCCATTGGCGTTAGCGCAAACTCGAGAGGATTGGTCTGGTACTGTTAATGGGAGGACTCTTACTGCCAACACGGTATATAATGTAAGAATTACAGGTGATGTGTACTTGACAGGGCCGATAAATATGAACACTGGTACAACGCTTAAAATAACGACCACTGGAGATTATACCATCAGAAGGGCGTCTAACTTTAGCGGCGAATGGTTTTTTAAATCGAATGGCGATGATGCCAGGCCTAACCTTCAGATGGATGGAGGTGCCTATAGCATTACCCTTGACGGTGGAGCGGTGTATAGTACGCCCAACGATGCCACCTCTGGTTTGACAAATTCACCTAAAACAGGTAGAGCCATTTGGTGTAACGGTGGTTTAACTTTGAATAATGTTGTGGTCCAGAATTTTTATCGACCAAATGAATCTGGTTTTATCGATCTTGATCTTAGGTATGATGCATCCACTTATAATTGCACGCTTACGAATTGCACCATCCAGGGCAATTATGGTGGCAGCATGTTTTACATGGAGTCTCAAGATAATCATAATGCAATCTTAAAGAATGTAACCTTTCAATATAATGATGCAACCCATGGAGAGGACCCTTATGGGGCATGTATCCGCACCAATGGTTCTGTGAGGTCGAGTCTTACCATAAAAGATTGCAAATTGCTCCATAACAAGGTCCAAGCCGGTGCCATCCACTGGAACGCATTAGGACGTGCGACTACGGTGTGCAACATCTATGGCAACACTGAAATAGCCTACAACGAATGTATAGGCAATACTGGTGGTGTCTACAACTGCGCCAATATGAACATCTCATCAGCCGATATCCACGACAATATAGCCGCTCTTGATGGTGGGGGCATCCGTATGAGTACCTACGTTGGTGGCACTGCTGGCTATACAGGAGAGGGCTATTCTTTGACCATTACAGATTCGGTGAAGGTGTACAACAACCGAGCCGGTGGTTATGGAGGGGGTATTTGTTTGGAGTTCGGTCCGTCTGCCGATGTGGGTTATAATACATCAGGCAATGCCATCGATGCCCATTTCCATCTTCAGGTTACAGGGGGTGAAATTTACAATAACTATGCACCCGTGGGAGGGGGCATTTGTATTCGCGACTTTGCTCCCAAAAAGGTGAAGTATAATAATAAATGGAGTGGAGAATACATAAGGAACGTGGAGATTACAGGTGGAAAGATATACGGCAACTACACTTGGGCAGGAGCCAATACAGGAAGTAGCGACAACGAACATGGAGGTGCCTTTGGTATTGTGAAAAACAATAATGACAATATTACCTATACCGACGATTTCGGAACGCTGACTGTAGACATGTCTGGTGGAGAGATTTACCAAAACACCGCTTATAATGGTTCGGGTAGCGATGCCAATACGGGATGCGGTGGGGCGTTTTTCATCATGAATGATTTCGCAAGCGGCAAGACAAGCAACTGCAATGTGAACGTGAGTGGCACGGTACAATTGTATGGCAATTCCGCCGAAAACAACGGTGCAGGCATCTATCTTAATGGCGGTAACTTCACCATGACAGGAGGTACCATAGGCAAGGACGGCACGACTTTGGGCAAGACCAACCACAACGTGGCTTCACAAGACGGCGGCGGCTTTTACATCAAGGGCGGCTCGTGCTCCATTCAGGGCGGCACCATTTCCTACAATGACGCTGACCGCAACGGCGGAGGCTTCTATGTAGACCCTGGCTCGAGTACCGCCACTAATATCAACAGTAGCAGTGCCACCACCAACATTAACAACAATACAGCGGTGGACGGTGCTGGCGCCTACGTGGCGAGCGGCACTTTGGTGATTGCCTCGGCAGCCACCAACATCCACCACAATACGGCAAGCAACAATGGCGGCGGCCTCTACGTGGATCCGTCTAACAACGGACGCACAGCCTTATACAACGGTGCCACGGTGAGCTACAACACGGCAACCAACCAGGGCGGCGGCCTTTATGTGCACAGCGGTAATGTGGATGTCAATGTGAATGATACAATTGACTTTAAGACAGGCGACCTCAGCCAAGGTGTATGGACCAACGATGCCACCTATCCTTGGTTTGTTACGACAGACGGCAATCCCAATGGCGATTCCTACTGTATGAAGAGCGGAAACGGTGGGGTAACTTTTGGATCAAATAATAATTGGTCTTATTCAAATATTTCCTCTACTATTTTCTTCGAAGGAGGCGGAACCATAAGTTTCCGGGCAAGGATTTCGTCGGAAACCAACTACGACTATGGTTATTTCTATATTGATGATGTACAACAGTTCGAGATTTCTGGTGATGGTGGATGGATTGATTATTCCTACGCTGTAAATGCTGGTTACCATACCTTTAGATGGACATACAAAAAGGACTGGAAAGACGACAGAAATGATGACTCTTTTTATGTCGACAACATTATTATCTCCTACACTCTCGCAAACACCACTGTGAACCTTACCAACAACGAATCCACTACGGGTGCTGGTGGCGGTCTTTACGCTGGCGGCGGAAACGTCAACCTCAACAACGCTGATATTTCAAGCAACCAAGCCTCTACCGATGGTGGTGGCATCTATGCTGAAGGAGGTGTAGTAACCGTCAATAACTCCACGATCAACAACAACTATGCTGCAGAAAAGGGAGGCGGCCTCTACATCCCTTCCACTGGCATGCTCAACCTGACGGGCACAACTACCCTTGCGGGCAACCATGTGCCATACGGGAAATTGGGTGGTGGTGTGTACTTGCTGGGTACCGTGCAGGCTGGCAATAGCTCCAGCGATGCCATCAACGTGTCCACCAACTATGCCGGCAACAGTTACGAATATGAGGAGGGCGGTGCCAACACGCGCAACAACATCTACTTGCCCAATCCTACCGATACACCAACCACTCCTGACTCTTGGCCTACTGTTATCACCGTGGTCAATAACGGACTCGACCTCAATAACTCAAGCATTGGCTTCAGCGTGCCCCACAATTTCGTGCCGGTCATCTACTGCCAAACGGCAAGTTATTTGTCCTCCACGCTCATAAATTCAAACGTTATTTTTGAAGACAGCGACCGATACACACAAAAATACTACGCCGACAACCAATCTGCCGGCTATTATCCCAATTTTATCTACCTCTCTGCCGACACTTGGGTGCAGGCGGTGACAAGCCAACCAGCAACAGGATTCTCCGTTGACGGTTCAGGCAACGTAACCATCAGCACAAAAGAAGGGTTGGCTTGGCTCATCTCTTACGTAAATGGTCTGAATAGCGTGGAGGGTGATGCTCACGACATGAGCGGAAAAACGGTCACCCTCACCGCGGACGTTGACATGAAGGCCCACATCTGGGTGCCTATCGGCATGAACGCGTCGGATGCGCCGAAAACGTTCAAGGGCACCTTCAATGGCAACGGACATACCATATCTAACATCTATTGCAGCTATCTGGGCGACTTGTTAGTTGGCGGCACGGGCCGGGGTTTAGGCATGTTCGGCACTACGGACGGCGCCACTATCCATGATGTGTTCCTCCATGGTGTGGAGCTTGACGTGCACGGCCAGACGGGCAGCGATGCCTACGTGATGGGCTCCATCGTCAACGAAGCCAAGGGCAGCACTAGTATCTACAACTGCATCGCCGATGCTACCATGGTGAGCACCATGGCCAACACCACGATGGGCGGCTTGGTGGGCAAGCTTACCAGCGGCACCATTCACTCGACGGCTGCCATGCCCAAGATGACAGGATACCAGATGGGCGGCATCGTGGGCGAATTGACTTCGGGCGGCAACCTCTACAACAGCTTTGCTAATGCGCTCTTTACGGCACAAAGTGGCAGCAATAAATACATGGGCGGACTGGTCGGCGTCAATGCCGGTCGCATCGAGAACTGCTATTCGCGCCTTCAAAACACTTCCAACCCTTCTGATACCTACTTTGGCTGGATAGCAGGACAAAACAACAGTGGCACCATCACCTATTGCTACATGCCCGTCAATAATTATGGTGCTACATACGTAAAGAACGGTACGGCAGCTGACAATAAATGCACAACCTACGGTCCCACTTCCATACCTTATTTATATAAGCATGCCGACAACCAGATGACCACCAACAGCAACAATGACAACATTGTCAACGGCGCTTTGGACAGAAACGGGCTGAAAGGCCTGCTCGCCACGCTCAACAAATGGGTGGGCAATAGTAATACTTATTCCAAATGGATGCGTACCTGCGCCAGCCCCATCAATGACGACTACCCGATACACAACTATTCGAATTATGTTTGCGTGGGTTCCAAGGATAACATCCTGTTAGAATATGACGCCGATTTCAACGCCAAGTTCCACGAATACGTTTCAGCCAACATAGGCAACATCTTTCTTTACCAGAGTCCCTCGGCTGACGTCACCTCTTCTTTGAGCAATAGCGGCAAAGCCACAGAGCTTTACATCCACGAGGATGTGGTGATGATGCATACCAGCACCATCAAGGCCCATGTGGGTATCACCATCGACAACACGGCTGGAACTGGCGGTGCTAACCCGAGTTTCCATATCAACCCGCCCGATGCCATTGATTGGCACTTCTTCTCGAGCGCCTTGGCTGATGCACCCATAGGACTGGTGTATGGCGATCAAGACCTCTATGAGGCATACCACTATCCCACGTGGCAAGCCAACTTCACAGCTTCGAATGCCGTCAATGGCTACTTCCCAATAACCGACTTCAGCAACAACAACTACTACTTCGATTGGGATCTCTACGCCTACCATGAGCCCGACTACCACTGGATTAACCTGAAGCGCAACAGCGCGAGCCACTGGCATGAGGACTACCCCGACACACATATCTATCCCTACACCAACGATACCGAATTTGTGCCGGGCCGCGGCTACATGGTGGCCCTGAAGGACGAAGGCTATCTGCAAGGCTACGGCACGTTGAACACCAACAGCGGTGAAAACGATGACTTCCTCTCTGTCCCTGTTTCCTATACGCCCGAAATCGCCTGGACGACACGTGAGGGCCACAACCTCTTGGGCAACCCCTACCAGAGCTACTTAGACTTCAACAAGTTTGCCACGGACGCAGAGAACGCCACGCTATGGAACGAGGGAAGGGATCCGTTCTACATCATAATGGATGAGGACAAGCAGGACTATGTAATTTATACCATGAGTCAGTCCAAGAACACGGAACAAGCCTCACGCTACCTGCACCCACACCAAGGCTTCATGATTGATGTCGACAAGAATGGCAGCGCTAGATTCTGCAATGCGATGCGCACCACGACGCTGGAAGGTAGCTGGACGGGTGACTTCAGGGATGACAGCCAGCCCGACTATCCCTTGGTCAACTTGATGGCCACCGACGGCTACGGCAACCGCGACATCGTGACGGTGGAGCTAGGCCGTCCCGACAAGGGCGGTGCCTTGAAGCAGGACGCATGGCGCACTGGCAAGGGCAGCCTGTGGTGCCGCTACGAGGACGAGGACTACGCCCTCGTGTTCACGCAGCCTGGACTCGAATATGCCAATATCCGCTTCGCCTGTGACGAGGACGGCGAATACACAATGACATGGAACACGCAGAACGGTGAGTTCAGCTACCTGCACCTTATTGATAATATAATGGGCACCGACATCGATTGCCTGAGCAAGAGCGAATACAAATTCACTGCACACGCCTCCGACTACAACAGCCGCTTCCGCCTGATGTTCGACTACACGGGCATCGATGAAAATGGAGAGGACGGCCCTTCGACAGGCTTAGGGACCGACACGGCTTTCGCCTTTATCATGAACGGTGAACTCGTGGTGAACGGCACGGGCATCATGCAACTGATCGACCTGAACGGCAGGATGCTGACCAATTACAATATAAACGATACGCAAAGCACAGTGGCATTGCCCGACATTCCGGCAGGACTCTACGTGTTGCGCCTTATCACTGAAAACGGAACAAGAACACAGAAAATCATATTGGACTAAATGACCATGAAAAAGATATTACTCATACTCACCTTACTCCTCACCTTGGCGGCACCGATGCGCGCCCAGGTGTTCATCATGGAGGAAGATGAGAACCAGTACAGAAACGTCTTCGGCAACGGCGAGTGGAACAACACGATTCTCCACGGCAGCCCCGATGACCAGACCAACTGGGTGCCTTTAGGCGGCGGCCTGCTCTTGCTCACGGCATTGGGTAGCGTCTACTTGTTGGGCAAACGGAACAAAGAAAGTCAAGCAAGAAACAAATAATTAAAATTATAAAAAAATGAAGACAATTCGAAAACTAAAGTTTTTACTAGTCCTTGCATTAATGGGAGTCATGCCCATACTACAAGCACAGACGCGTGTCAGTTGGAGTGGAAATGTCAACGGACAGACGATTTCCTCCAATACGGAAGTAATCCTTACTGGCGATGTTTACCTAAAGGGGTCTATCAAGGTCGCTCAGTGGAAGACCCTAACCATTAGAACCAATGGAAACTACACCATTCACAGATCCGGTTTTGATGGTTGGATGTTCTGCGAAACCGCAAATAATGTTGATAATAGGTGTAACATTGACATAGATGGAGGTGACTATACCATTACCATCGACGGTGGAGCGGTGTACAATACGCCCAACGATGCCACCTCCGGTTTTACAACTACACCTTCAAATTACGGTAGAGCTATCTGGTGTAACGGCCACTTGACCATGAATAATGTTACGGTCCAGAATTTCTATCACCCAAATGAAACCGGCTTTATCGATCTTGAGAATAAGTCTACCACGTCAAGTTATAATTGTGAGATTACGAATTGCACGATCCAAGGCTGTTATGGTGGCAGCGCGTTTTTCATGGAAGGCTCTGATTATCACAGAACGACCTTACAGAATGTAACCTTCCAATATAATGAGGTAACCCATGGCGTTGACCCTTGGGGCGCATGTGTCCGTACCAATGGAGCCACGAGATCGAGTCTTAAAATGAAAGACTGTAAGTTTTTCCATAATATAACCGAAGGTGGTGCCATCCACTGGAACGCGGGTGGACGTACGGATTCGCGTTGCGACATTTATGGCGATACTGAAATAGCCTACAACACATCCATAAACAATAATGGTGGCATCTACAACTGCGCCATTATGAACATCAGTTCGGCTTATATCCATGACAATTATGCAACCAATGAAGGCGGTGGCATCAGAATGAGCCCCTATTCTGGAGGTATGTCTCAGTATTTAGGAGAAGGATATAATCTGACCATCACCGATTCGGTGAGGGTATGCAATAACAGCGCAGGAAAATTTGGTGGTGGTATATTCTTGACCTATGAGTCATCACCGGATGTCGCGTATGATCCTGATGGCAATGCTGTTACTGCTCACTTCAACCTCGACATCGAAGGCGGTGAAATCAACGGTAACCATGCTCCCAATGGTGGAGGCATTTATATCGTGGACGGTGCTCCCTATATAGCCAGATTCAACAACAAAGATAGTGGACCGTATGTCCGTAACATCAGAATCAAACCAGGAGCGAAAATTTTCGGCAATTATACTGATAGCGGCAGCAATTCCGGAGATGAAGACATTGAATTCGGAGGAGGTCTTTGTATTATTAAATCCAATATTAATGATATCGACTATACAACCAATTTTGGAACGTTGACCATTGACATTTCCGGAGGTGAGATTTACCAAAACAATGCTTATAATGGAACAAGTTCCGATGACAATACGGGATGCGGCGGAGCATTTTACATCAAAAATGACTTCGAAAGCGACAAGATAAGCAACTGTTATGTGAACGTGAGCGGCACCACGCAGATTTTTGGCAACAGTGCTGAAAAACACGGTGCAGGCATCTATCTTGCTGGAGGTTTCTTTACCATGACAGGTGGTACCATAGGCATGGACGGCACGGCTTTGGTGCCCTACTCCAGCCCAGAGGAATACAAGACCAACCACAACGAGGCTGCGCAAGATGGAGGAGGCTTCTACATTATCGGTGGCAGGTGTGCCGTGCAAGGCGGTACCATCGCCTACAACGATGCAGACAACAACGGCGGCGGCTTTTATGTGAACACCTCCAGTACTTCCGACACCACTTTTATTATGGGTGGCGCCACAATTGCTAATAACACGGCTGTCAACGGCGGTGGTGCCTATGTCAACCAAGGCCTGCTCATCATCCAGGATGAAGCTACCAACATCACGAGCAATACAGCCACCACCTCAGGCGGTGGCATCTACATGGCCAATGGCACTGTGACTTACACCAACGCCAAGATGCAGACGAACACGGCTACTAACAACGACGGCGGCGGCTTATACTTAGGCAACGGTCTCATCACTGTCAGCGGTGATGATGCCGCCATCAGCGGCAACATGGCCAAAAACCGCGGCGGCGGTGTGTTCGTGGGCGGCGGCAACTTCGACATGAGTGGCGGCGTCATCGGCGGCACGACGGCTCAGGGCAACAGCACCACGGCCAACGCGAGCTACGGTGGCGGTCTTTACATGGGCGACGGCATTGCCACGCTCGCTGGCGGTAGCATCAGCGGTAACACCGCTACGGAAGGCTACGGCGGCGGTATCTATATGGAAGGCGGCACCTGCATATTGTTGGGCGGTGCCAAGATTGGTGGCGAGAATGCCACTTATGCCAACAGTGCCAGATTCGGCGGAGGCATTTACTCCGCTGGTGGCGACATCACCGTCAATGGTGGTCATATTGACTACAACAACGCCACTGTCGATGGCGGAGGCATCTACAGCAACGGCCTTGATGCCACCGTGCTTATCACCAAGGAAGGCAACGATCTGAGCTATATGCAATACAACACTGCTGTAAACGGCGGCGGCATTTACGCCAACCGTGGTTCCGTAGTGTTCACCGACGGTAACGTCAACTACAACTACGCCAGCCAAGCCGGCGGCGGCATGTACGTCAACGACGAAGGCATACTCTACCTAAAGGGCAATGCCGTTTTGAGCCGTAACCACGTGCCTACGGGCATGAAGGGCGGCGGTGTCTATTTGAGAGGCACGGTCGTTGTGGGTGAGGCCTCCAAGACCGAGACCTCTATCTTGGCTGAGGACAACTTCGCCTTCACGACGAACAGCCCCGAGACCTACGAATGCAACAACACGACGCGTAACAATATATATCTTCCCGAACCCATTGCTAATCCCTATACAAGCGACATCCACCGCGATGTAATTACCGTCATTGAGAACGGCATTGGTGCCGAGTCGCATGTGGGCTTCAGTGTGCCACGCAACCACGTGCCAGTCATCTATTGCGAGCGTTCGGATACGAGCTGGGATTACCTCGACCGCTTCACCACTGGTCCGGAACATGACTTGAACACGCGTCTTTTCGACGACACGGATCACTATCTGTCGGTGCACTACACCGGCTGGCCTGAGGCCTTCGACCCCGATCATGTCTACCTCTACGGCTTCTGGCCGGAGGCAGTGAGGAGCCTTGACGACGTGCCCGATGATGGCTTCACCGTCGACGGCAACACCGTCACCATCAGAAACAAGGAAGGCTTAGCCTGGCTCATCAGCTACGTCAACGGCCTGAACGGCTCGGATCCCCACACCAGCGCCGACCTCGTTGTCAACCTCGAGGCTGACGTCGACATGAAGGAATTCGGTTGGGTGCCGATTGGCTTCAGGGGCGTCAGTGGCGTGACCCCGAAACCGTTTAACGGCACGTTCAACGGCAATGGTCACCTTATCACTGGCGTAAATGGCATGGTGTACGGCCAGGGCGAGAACGGCGTCGTTGACTACGGCCTGTTCGGTTATGTCACTGGTGGCCTTGTTCAGGACGTGTTCGTGCACGGCATGGAATACTACACCGACAACAACGGCAGCTTGATTTTGGGCGGCCTGGTCGGTGAGAATGAGGGTGGTGTATTGTGCAACAGCGAGGTGCAGGCTAAGCTGATTTCGCAGAGCGCCGAGACGCTCATTGGCGGCTTGGTGGGCAAACAGACTGCCGGCACATTGCACTCGTCCATCGGCGTCGCCGACATGACGGGCGGCAGGATGGGCGGCCTGGTCGCCGAACTCGCTGGCGGCAACCTCTATAACAGCTTCGCCAACTCCCTGTTCAACAGCAAGGACACCAACAAGTATTCAGGTGGCCTGGTAGCCATCAACGCCGGTACGGTGGAGAATTGCTACGCCCGCTTGCGCGGTGAAGCTCCAAGCGGCAACTTCGGCATCCTAGTAGGTAACAACGATGGCGAGGTGAACTACTGCTATGCCCCTGCTGGCATGACCAACTACAAGGCGGCAGGCACTGCCCCCACGGGCCACGGCAACTACGGCGATAGCTTCCTGCCCTACCTCTACTGCCACCGCGACACGCAGGTGTCGCTGGCTGATAGCGACAACGGCTATGTACCCGAAGGAGAAGATGTCGATAAGCAGATGCTCATCGCCTTGAACAACTGGGTGAACGAGATGAGCAGCGAAGACATGACCTACACGAAGTGGGACCGTCCATGGCATGAGAGCAACGACCTAAAGCCGCTGAATAACGACTTCCCGATACTGAAGATGCCATCGGCTGACGCCGTGGCTGCCCAGCAAGGCGACCCGTACCTTTACTACCGCCCCATCGACACTTTGTTGGTGAACTACACCGCAGCTGATGAGGCTATATGGATGTATCGCAACAATGGCAATGTGCAAGGCACTAATGTGAATGCCGAATCAAAGCTCTACATTGCTGAGTACGTTGCTCTTATCAACCATAATTTGTTGAATGCTTATGTAGGCATCACGCTTGACAACTCAGCCGGTGTGAACGGCGCCAACCCGCAAGGCGGTGTAGCTTCTGAAGGCATGACCGACGCCACCGACTGGCACATGATCTCAAGCCCGTTGACCCAGGCACCCATTGGTATCAACTACAGCACCAATGAAAATCAATTCGAGTTCAGCTACGGTCATCCTGACGGGATGCCTTACTATCGCTTCTACCCGAAGAACGACCCGAAACACGGCTACTTCCCGAGCCACCGCTTCGGTACGGAATATAGTGAAGCTGACAACAGTGCCACCGTTGGAGGCAACTACTATACGGAGTGGGATTTCTACTCATACGACGAGCCGCAGTACCACTGGATCAACTTCAAGCGCAACAGCGCAAGCCACTGGCATATCGACGACCATACATGGCAGATTACTTACAGTAACGAGCCAAGTATGTTCCCTGGCAAGGGCTATTTCGCTGCCACTCGCGAGGAGACCTTCCTGCAGTGCTACGGTACGCTGAACAATGGCAGCGTGGAGTTCAATAACCTTACGCAGACTGCAGGCGTGCCGCGCCATGGCTACAACCTCATCGGCAATCCTTACCAAGCCTATCTCGACTTCAACGCGTTTGCTGTAGCCAACTCCAGCACTATCGCTGAGGATGCCATTTGGAACACCCCAGAAACGGCGAGCTACACGGTAATCGACGAGGATTCGCAAGACTACGTGACCTTCTCGTACGATGCATCCAACAATCCCGCTTATGCAGGCCGCTTCATCTATCCCCATCAGGGCTTCTTTGTGTTGCTGAGAGACCGCGATAACGCCGCAGCGACCTTCGAGCCTGTGATGCGCAATGTGACGGCAGAAAGCGTGAAGTTCCGCGACGGTGAGCGTCCAAATTATCCGTTGGTGAACCTTTACGTGAAGGAGGCGAGCGGCAACGGTGACAGAGTCACCATAGAACTGGGACGCCCCGACTGCGGCGGAGCACCTCTGATGAAGGGGCTGCGCACCGGCAATGGGAAGATTTGGTGCCACTACAACGACGAGGACTGGGCAATAGCCTACACGCAATCTGGAATCACAGAAGTGGGCATCCGCTTCGAGACAGCCGAGGACACCGAGTATACGCTGCGCTGGGACACCCAAAACGGCGAGTTCAGCTACCTGCACCTCATCGACAACATTACGGGAGCCAACGTGGACTGCCTGAGCGAGAGCGAGTACAAGTTCAGCTCAAGCACCTCGGACTATGCAAGCCGCTTCAAGTTGGTGTTTGGCTACACAGGCATTGAGGAGGACACCGAAGCCGAGGCTGCCCCAACCTTCGCCTTCATGATGGGCGATGAGATGGTGGTTAACGGCGAAGGCGTGCTCCAGGTGTTCGACGTGAACGGCCGCTTAGTGATGAGCCGCGAACTGCATGGCGTGCAGAGCACAGTAATGCTGCCCAATGTCGCCAACGGCGTCTACATGCTTCGCCTGACGGAAGGCATGCAGAGCAGAGTACAGAGAATGGTCATAAGTAAATAACCCAAAAACATAGAAAAAATGAAACACAACAATAAAAATATGAAGAAGACACTTATACTGATGACCGCAGCAGTGCTGCTGTCAATGCCACTCCAATCGCAGGTGTTCATGACCCAGAATGACTTGGATAAGGAACGTGATGGCCAGTGGGAAGATATCGGATTGATTATTCCTATCCACGAAAGG
Organism: Bacteroidales bacterium; assembly: GCA_016290215.1. Classification (GTDB taxonomy): domain Bacteria; phylum Bacteroidota; class Bacteroidia; order Bacteroidales; family F082; genus Limimorpha. The sequence goes on along the minus strand of JAEETH010000018.1, from coordinate 22,593 downwards.
GACTTCGACCAAGCCGAAGAGGCGCCCGAGGAAGATTATGCCCCCTTGGGCAGCGGCATTGCTTTGCTCTCCGTCTTGGGTGGTGCTTACCTGTTGGGGAAGAAGAGAAAAAATAGTTGAGAAATAGATTTTTTTGACTCAATTTTTGAAGAATGGGTTGCCGAAACGAAAAATTATGTATTTTTGCAGCCCGTTAGAGAAGAATAGTGTAAATAATAAAGGATAAGAGTCATGTCAAAAGTTTGTCAAATTACAGGAAAAAAGGTCATGCATGGCAACAATGTTTCTCACTCCAATAAGAGGACGAAGAGAACGTTTGAGCCGAATTTGAAAATCAAGAAGTTCTATGTTCCGGAATGGGATGAGTGGATTGTGCTGAAGGTTTCGGCTGCCGGCATGCGCACCATCAACAAGAAGGGTGTCTATCAAGCCATCATGGATGCTTCTGAAAAGGGCAACCTCGAACGTTGGTAATTCCATCACCGATGTGAACAATATCAAAAGCTGCTGTGCCTTGCGCAGCAGCTTTTTTCGTTTCAGATAATATTTCCCTTCATTTTCAGTTATCCCTTCATGCGAACCAAGTTTATCCTCATAGCATTAATGCTGCTTTCGCTTGTCGCCAAGGCCCAGGATTTGCCGGTAGGCACGGTGTATGGCAAGGTGATCGACGAACATGGTCATCCCATCGAGATGGCCAACGTGGTTGTGCCCGAATTGTTGGTAGGCTATACGACCAACTCAAGGGGATATTATGAACTTTCGCTGCTGTCGGATTCCACTTGGACCCTCCATTTCTCGTTTGTGGGCTACGAACAGAGTCAGGCGACGGTGCGACTGAAGAAAGGGGAGAAGAAGAAATTAGATGTGGTCCTGAAATCTTCAGCTATGGTGCTGCCCGATGCCGTCATCAGCGACCGCGCCGTGGATGCCTCCAGCCTGACACGCCTCAACCCTAAACAGGCCACCTTGTTGCCCACTATGGGTGGTGGTGTTGAGACCCTCATCAAGACTTTGCCGGGCGTGGTGTCAAACAACGAGCTTAGCTCTCAATACCGTGTGCGAGGCGGCAACTTCGACGAGAACCTCATCTACGTGAACGGCGTCGAAATCTATCGTCCTTTCCTCGTTGGCTCGGGACAACAAGAAGGCCTTAGTTTTGTCAACTCGCAGTTGGTCAACAATATCGAATTCTCAGCAGGCGGCTTCGCAGCTGAGTATGGCGACAAGATGTCGTCCGTCCTCGATGTGACCTACAAGACCCCGCGAGAGTTTGCGGCTTCATTGAGTCTCAGCCTCTTGGGAGCCGAAGCCCATGTGGAAGGTGCGACAAAGGATGAGAAGTTCAGCTATTTGGTTGGTGCACGCTATAAGAACACGGCGCTTGCCCTTGGCATGATGGACACCAAAGGCGATTATCGGCCGAATTTCACCGACGTCCAGGCTTTGTTTGGCTACAAATTCAATGAAAAATGGGAGTTGTCCTTGTTGGGCTATTATTCCAAGAACCGTTATATGCTCATCCCTGAAAATGCTAAGATTAATACGGGAACCATAGATTTCCCCATTCAAATCAATGTGTTTTTCGACGGTCAGGAAGTTGATGACTATACCACGGGCCTTGGTGCTTTGACATTGTCGTACAAGCCCAATAAAGACATGAACCTGAAATGGATAGCTTCGGGTTATTCGGCTTACGAAACCGAAACCTTCGACCTTCAGGAACAGTATTTTTTCGGCATCCGCAACACTTCTATCGGTTCTGAAAACTTTGGTGAGTTGGTCGAAAACCATGAGATAGGCACATTAACCGAGCACGCCCGTAATGGTTTCTATTCGCAAGTCTACAACCTTGACCATAAAGGGCTCTATGCCATGGACAATCAGCTGCTGAAATGGGGGCTTCGCTTCCAGCATCAGGAAATCGACGACGTTGTGGACGAATGGCAGATGATGGACTCGGCAGGTTACAGCTTGCCACATTTCCCCGATGTGATTGGCGGCTATCCTGATGTGTTGCCTGATATCGAGACGGACTTTACGCATAAGGCGCACAATCGGCTGTCTATCAACAATGTGGATGGCTTTGTCCAAAACTCGTGGACGATTCCTTACAAAGATAAAGGCGAGTTTGTTATCACTGGAGGTGTGAGGGCCAATTATTGGGGCTATAATCATAAGGTGTATGTCAGCCCAAGGGCGGGTATTGCCTATAAGCCTGATAATGAGAAAAATGAGATGGTTTATCGTCTGTCGGGCGGTGTGTATAACCAAACGCCGTTCTATCGTGAGATCCGCAACCGCGACGGTAGCCTCTTCAAGGATGCGAGGGCGCAACAGTCGTATCAGATTGTAGTGGGCAACGATTTCAAGTTCCACGCTTGGAACCGGCCTTTCATCCTGACAACAGAGGCGTACTTCAAGTGGTTCACCCATGTGATTCCGTACGATGTCGACAATGTGCGCATTTGTTATTATGCCGACCAGTCGGCACGCGCCTACGCCACAGGTATTGATTTCAAGGTGAACGGTGAGTTTGTGAAAGGCATCGACAGCTGGGCCAGCCTTTCCATCATGCAGACCAAAGAAGACATACGCGGTGACTATTATTTGGTGGATTCCGAAGGCAATCGTCTTCCTTTCTACAACCATTCCGACGACCAAGTTGCTGATACCATTGCCTTGGGTTGGCACAGCCGTCCATCTGACCAGTTGGTCAATTTCTCGCTGTTCTTCCAGGATTACATCCCCGGTTTCCCGACATGGCGCGTCAACATGACTTTATCGTTCGGTACGGGTATTCCATATAATAGCGACAATTCCGACTTCTACGAGCCTTCTGGACGTTATCAATCCTATCGCCGTGTCGATATTGGTTTCAGCAAGCAACTCATCAGCGAGGCGAGCAGCTTCAGCAAAGGGAATCCGCTGCGTTACATCAAGAATATGTATGTCAGCGTCGATGTCTTCAACTTGTTGAATATCCCCAACGTGATTTCATTCAATTGGGTGAAATACATCGACCACCGCTACTATGGCGCACCAAATTACTTGACACCACGCTATGTCAACGTGAAATTGGTAATGGAGTTTTGATGTTTTAGCACGCAGAATCCACAGAAATCGCAGAAACTATCGGACGCAAATCAAGCGTCGCTTCGCGTTTCAAATGATTCTGCGGATTCTGCGTGAGACAATTCTTTAATACATCGCGGTCATCTTAATCCACTCGCGCCCTTGCGCGCACATGTCTTCGACTTCTGCGACGGTCTTAGGAATCGGGCGGCCAAGGATGCGGCAGCCGTCTTCGGTGATGAGCAGGTCGTCTTCGATGCGGATGCCACCAAAGTCCTTGTAGGTTTCCAACTTGTCGTAATTAATGAACTCCTTGAACTTGCCTTCTGCCTTCCATAAATCGATAAGGGTGGGGATGAAGTAGATACCTGGCTCATCGGTGACTACAAAACCAGGTTTCAAGGTCTTGCCACAACGCAGTCCGCTGAAGCCCAACTTGGTGGAACGCGGCGTGATGTCGTCGTAGCCTACATAGGTCTCGCCGAGGCCTTCCATGTCGTGAACGTCCATGCCGAGCATGTGTCCAAGGCCGTGAGGCATGAAGAGCCAGTGGGCACCATTCATCAAAGCTTCTTCGGTGTCGCCTTTCATCAGGCCGACGCCTTTAAGACCTTCAATCAAGGTGCGGCAGGCCAAAGTGTGCATCACCATGTAAGGCATGTAGGGACGCGTTTGTTCCGCCACGGCTTGGTTGGCGGCGAGCACGATTTCATAGATTTCGCGTTGGCGGGTGTTGAACTTGCCACCCACAGGCGTGGTGCGGGTGAAGTCGGAGGCATAGTAGTTCTCTGTTTCGGCACCGGCATCACACACCATCATGCGGCCTTCTTTCAGCACATTGTGATGACCGTGGTTGTGCAAGGTTTGACCGTCGACGCTCAAAATGACAGGGAATGACACGGGGCCGCCGCCCGACAGCGAGAGGCCTTCCACCACGCCGGCAATCTCTTGCTCCACCATGCCGGGTTTACACATCTTCATGGCAGTGGTGTGCATGTAATATGCGGTGTTGGCGGCGCGTTCTATTTCGGCGATTTCGAGTTCGCTCTTCACTTCACGCATGGCGATGACGGCCTTGATGAGTTCGAGGCTGACAAAGTCCTGCACCTTATTAATATTGCAATTCAGCCATTCGGAGCATTGAATTTTGGTATCGGCGCGATAAGTCGGCAGGATATGGATTTGGCGACCTTTAGCTATGGCTTGTTGGATGTACTCGCCGAATTTGTTGAAGTCGCGGCAGTCGGTGATGCCGATGCAGTCGCCTTGTTCCTTCAGTGAGGGCAGGGGACCGCACCAAATCACGTCGTCGATGGTGACTTCAACGCCGAAAAGGATTTCTTCGCCTGTTTCGAAGTCGATCACACCGACCAAATCGGGGTGGTTGAGGCCAAAATAATAGGAGAAGTTGCTGTCCTGACGATAGATGTAGGTGTTGTCAGGGTAGTTGAAGGGCGCTTCGTTGTTGGCGGGGAAGAAGGCAATGCCCTTCGAAATCATTTTCTTCAATGTGGCGCGACGGCCACTGTAAACGTCTTTTGTGAACATATATTGTTGTTTAATTGTTGATTGTTTAATTGTTTAATTGTTGATTGTTGTAGAGACGCAATGCTTGCGTCTCATTGTATTGGTAATAATCTTGGAGACGCATTCAATGCGTCTCTACAAAATGCAAAAATAATCATTTTTTCATCGCCTCTTCAATTTCTTCGATTTCCGTGGGCAGACCTTCAAACAAATTAATGGGCTCGCCTTCGGTGATGAGCAGGTCGTTCTCGATGCGGATGCCGATGCCTTCCTCGCGGATGTAAATTCCTGGTTCGCAAGTAAGTATCATTCCTGGCGCAAATGGTTTGAACTTGTCGATGCTGTCGTGCACGTCAAGGCCGATGTGGTGCGACATGCCATGCATCAAGTATTTACGCTCCAATGGCTTGTCGGGGTTTTGGTTCTTCACGTCTTCAGCAGTGAAAAGTCCGAGTTTGATCATCTCTTGCTCCATCAGGCGGTGGGTGGTCTCATTGATTTCGTTGATGGTGCCGCCTGGACGATAAAGTTTCCTGATTTCTTTCATCACACGGAGCACGGCATTGTAGCAGTCCTTTTGCCTTTCGGTGAATGTACCGTTAATAGGTATGGTTCGGCTGAGGTCGGACGAGTAGTTTTTCAACTCGCAGCCGATGTCGAAGAGGAGCAGTTCGCCATCGTTGAGCAGGCTTTGGTTCTTCGAGTAATGCAAGCAACAACCATTTTTGCCTCCTGCAATGATGGGCGCGTAGGCATGGCCCGTGGCGTTGTTTTGCTTGAAAATGTATTCGATTTCAGCCTGCACCTCATATTCATACATGCCAGGCTTCACGGTGCTCAAACAGCGGCGGAAAGCCTTCGCAGTAATGTCGCAGGCCTGTCGCGTTATGGCGATTTCGTCGTCCGATTTCACCATGCGTAAGGCGTTGAGAATCGGGGCGGTGCGACCAAAGTTGTGCATCGGGTATTGTGACTTGACTTGCTGCACAAAGCGTTTTTGGATGGTCTCCACTGCACACTCATATTTAGGATATTCGTAACTATTCAAGAAAATCGTGTCGCCATAGCCCGAAAAAGCAATGTCGTTCAAGGTCATCCAAAAAGCGTCGCTGCCTTTGACGGTTTGAATGCCTGAAAGCTCGGTGGCTTGCTTGTTGTCAAGCATCTCGCCTTGCCAAGTGGCCTTCACCTCGTCGTAGGGTTCGATGAAGAGGATTTCTCGCATGGTTTCATCGGGATAGTCGGGCGCGATGATGAGGAAGGCATTCTCCTCGTTGATGCCCGTAAGATAGAAGAAATCCGACTGTTGCCGGAAAGGATAGAACTCGTCGCCATTGCGAGGCATGGCTTCGTTGGCAGTGAAGACGGCCACTGACTTAGGTGGCAACTGGGCGGCAAAATTTGCTCTGTTTCTGATAAAAAGACGGTTGGGAATCGTAGTATTCATAATGATGCGATTATGCTGGTTTCATCCTACAAAGGTAGAAATTTTCCATGATTTATGAGTGTTATTGAAAAAAAGACTACTTTTGCCATGTAATTCAAAAATCTATCAAAATGAAGAAAAACTTACTTTTCATTGGCCTTATGTTGGCCTTGTCGCTGAGCGCATCAGCGCAAAATGATGGTTTTGCCTTTGGTTTCAAGGTAGGTCCGAACTTGGGTTGGACGGGTTCAACCACCGCTGCAGCCGTTAGAGAAGGCTCCAGGGCAGGCTTCGACTTAGGCGTAGTTGCCGAATTCTATTTTGCTGAAAACTATGCCATTTCCACAGGTGTCAATGTGGGTTTCATGGGTGGTCATTACATGTTTGATAATGGCCGAATGGTTACGGATAGCTTAAATCCCGAGCCATACCTTGAAATGTATGGCGTTGACAGAATCTACAAGACGACCATTTACGAGATTCCGATCATGCTGAAGATGGTCACGAATGAACTCGGTAATGCTCCTGTTCGCATTTACGCACAAGTGGGTGCTGGCTTGGGTCTGGTTCCTCAAAAAGTTAGGGTGAAGGATGCCATCCCTGCCGATGGAATTGTTACCCCTGATAAGTGGAGCATCACTAATAAGGAATACAGCCTTTTCCGTACTTCTCTGAAGATTGGAGCTGGTGCCCAGTATGCCCTTGATGAGTCGACCCGCCTCTTCGCCGGTTTCTATTTCTCACACGATTTCATCAACAATATCAACCACATTTCCCCCAATTATGCGGGTAATTACTACAATGAGAACGGAGAAAAAATCGGTGATCGTGATACCAAGTTGAATGTTCTTCAAAACCGTGTCGGTTTCGAAATGGGCGTCCTCTTCTAAAAAACCGCTTGGCTAAGAAACACAAAGAGAGCGACTCGATTGAGCCGCTCTCCTTTTTTGTGCTTGTAACCAATGGTTTAGAAGAACTTGAAACCCACGGTCACCATGAACGTGTTTTGTCTGGAGTAGTCGGTATTGCCGAAATCGAAATACTCGCCTAAAGTGGTGGTGTTCAGCTGCTCGAACACTTTGCTCAAGCCGAAGTTGTAGTTGATGTCGAGCGTGATGCGCTTCAGCACATCGACACCGACGCCGACTTGTGCACCCCATGTAATGGACTTGGTGTTGAAGGTCTCGTTCTTCTCGCTGGTGGATTGCCCATGTTGTTCTGTGCCGTCACCAGTAGCGGAGTAAGAGTAGTCGACCAAAGTCTTTGATTTCAGGACGAAGTTGGCGGTAGGTCCAACATGGCCACGCACGGAGACGACGTCAAGGTCGATGATTTTGACGCCAACTAAGATGGGAAGTTGCAGGTTGGCTTGGTTTAAGGTGAGGTTCACATTGGCGCCAGTCGGAATGTTGAAAATGTTGTCGGAATCTGTTCCCGTGAACCTGACGTCGAAGACGTTCGAAGTCTTGAAATACATTAATTCAGGCTGCACATAGAGCCTGCCAAAGGTGACGCGGCCAAAAATACCAGCTGTGAAGTGGTTGGAGAATCCGTCCTTGATGTCGGCTTTCTTGTAGGAGAGTTTAGCGGTTTGGTAACCTACTTTAGGGCCGATGGCAATGTCGAAGCCGCCACCGGCAAATGCTGCGCTACCCATCATGAGCAGGACAGCCATCATTAATAATGTCTTTTTCATTTTAATGTGATTTGATTGATGATTAGTTCAATTTGACCGCAAAAGTAACAATCATTTTCGGATTTTGGGGAAATGTCGGCAAAATAAATTACTTTTGTAGGTCTAAATCTATTTGTTATGAAGAAAATATCATTGATTTTCAGTTTTGTAGTGCTGTTTGCATTAGGTGGCATCGCACAAAGTGGTGATTTCAGAATCGGTTTGAAGCTGGGTCCGAGTTTCGATTGGGCCAGCTCAGGATCCGTTGTGACACAACACGAAGAGATGGGGTTAGGTTTCAATGCAGGCCTCGTCCTCGACTATTATTTTACTGACAATATTGCAGTGTCGACGGGTACGGATATTAATTTCTATCGCATGAAATATCGTTTCATTGACTATAGGATGACTGAAGACCATTTATATGAGAACAATGTGTCGGTTTCGCGTCGACTGAAGGCTTCCAACCTTGAGATTCCGATTAAAGTTAAAGCCAAGTTTGATATTGCGGGCTTGTTCGATGCTTATGTTGAGGCTGGTGGTAGCTTAGGCTTTAACCTTAAGGACTTTGGCAAGGATGAGTATAGCTTATATTGGACCGACTTCCATGGCGATACATACGAGGACTGCACCAATCAGTATCGTGCTTTCCAACCGTCGTTGGTTTTCGGTGTGGGAGCCGAATATGAGCTCAATCAATTATTGAGTGTTTTTGCCCAGCTGACATTCAACCATGCATTCGTCAATGCTTTTGTCAGTTCATTGGAGAAGCAAACGGGGATCATCTTGCGCAACAATTTCATCGGTATTGAGGTCGGTATCATGTTATGAGTTAAAGACCTCACCTTGAGTAACGAAAAAAGCCTGGCGGATTTCCGTCAGGCTTTTCTATAGGTTAAGTTAGTTTTGTTTATTGAGCTTCCCTAACTAATTGGACGAGGACACGGCGGTCGTATTCCGTTGGGTCGAGATGCTTCACACCACCAATCGGGTCGAGGATGATTTGGCTCTCGGGAACACCCAATTCCAAAAGCTCTATCATGATTTTGCGGCATCGGTTCTCCGAAAGGGTCTGGTTGTAGGCCGGAGTAGCGGTGGCGCTATCACATGAACCCGTCAGTTTGATCTTGTAACCATTTTCCATGGCCACTTGGGCAATCTCTTTCAAATTGACGATGTCTCTTCTTGACATCAGCTGATAAGAATCGCGGTGGAAGAAGATGGAGAAAGGATAGCTGATAGCGTCTTCAGACTCTACGTTGACGAACTTCACGATGGTGTCGCATTCGACAAATTCATCAAGTTTCTTTCTGAAGGAATCCATCTCTTCGCAACAGTTGACGGGCAGGTCATATTCTCTGGAGAAGTAGTAGGTAAGGCCAGCACCAATAGTGTACATGTTGTCGAATCTTTTGGGCCTAATATCACGATTGTTCTCGGCAAAGAAGGCTTGGCCACCGTCAGGATATTCATGTGCCCAAGAGTCAAGGGTCCATCTGTGGAAATTCCATTTGATGTCGAGGCTGAGGTCAAAATGTTCGCTTATTCTGAAATTATTGAGTAAACCAGCGCCTAATGACAACTCAAAATTAGTTCCATCGATCTTAGTGATATCAAAATAGTTGTTGTAATTGATAAAATCCAACACGTTTTGGGTAAGGAACACTCTGTTGGAAGTCAATGCACCTCCAGCACTGACATAAAGCACAGGTGTCCATATTCTTTTAGGATTGTAATAGCCTTGGAAGAAATCAATGGGGCTAATCATGAATTGTGCTGTAAGGTTTTTGTAATGCATGAAAGTTTTATAAACTTCATCGCCATTTACAGACTCAACTAATTCAGGTTCATCACCATAAAGGTATTGAATATGAGGAAGGCCGGCGTGCCTACCAAAGATAAAACTGTTGATTACGGTATTGTCGTAAGAGAATCTCACGGCAATTCTGTGATTAATCCACTTTCCGAAATTAACCGAAACACCGAAATGAGGTTGATCCCAATACACTTTTGTATAACTATTGGTAAAGCCCTCTGGCAGTCTCAAACTACCTTGCCACCAATTGCAGGTTCCGCTGGCCGAGATGTACCAGTTTTTCCACGCTTTGGTCGTCAGATAACGAACTGAATCCACATGCCCATTGGCCATTACCGATGAAGCTATGGCGAAAACCGCGATTAATGTGATAAATACTTTCTTCATGGTTTTAATATGCTATTAGTTTTAATAATCAAAACTGAACAATATCAACTTGCAAAGATAGACATTTTTTTCATATATTATAATAATAATAGAAAAAAAACTTATTTTCCTATCTTTTTGATGTTGTTTATCTTTCGGTAAGTCTTTCCAAGGTGTTCGAAACGAGTTTCCTAATGTATGGATGATAGTCGCTGGCGAACTTTTCGGTCACTCGGTTGGCGATGGCCACGCAAATGGTCAGGCAGTTGTGCCCCATCATCTTGCCAAGACCATAGAGCGCCGATGATTCCATCTCGAAATTGCAAACGTGCCATCCTTGATATTCAAACGCTTCAATCTTGCGGTTGAGTTCGGGGTAAGAAAGATGCATCCTTAGCGTGCGGCCTTGTGGACCGTAAAATCCTGGCGCAGTGGCTGTAACGCCTTGATAATAGCCTTGTGCCAAGCGGTCATACAGTTCTTTCGAGCCTTCCACAACGTAGGGCTTGGGGAGGTCTGTCGGGTAGTTCATCTGCTTGATGAAGGCATCGCGCATCGCGATTTCATTCACCTCTTTATTCTTCTCGTAGAAGTAAAGCAGACCGTCCAAACCAATGGCGTAACGTGTGGCCACATAGCTGTCACCGACTTCGATGTCGGGCTGCAAGGCTCCACAAGTGCCTAATCGGATGAGGTTCAGCGAGCGATGTTCTTCCTTGGGCATCCTGGTTTTCAGGTCGATGTTGGCTAAGGCGTCGAGTTCGTTCATTACGATGTCGAGGTTGTCGGTGCCCATGCCTGTCGACATGGCAGTGATGCGCTTGCCGTTGAAATAGCCAGTGCATGTGACAAGTTCGCGATTCTGGCGTTTTAATTCAATTTTGTCAAAGAAAGAGGCAATCTCGTCGACGCGAGCGGGGTCGCCGACAAGGATGACGTCATCGGCAAGCTGGTCGGGATGAAGGTTAAGGTGATATACTGCGCCCTCGGCATTGAGGACAAGTTGTGATGCTGGGATAGGTTGATTCATGGTTTGATGGATTTGAAAATGCAAAAATACGAAAATAATTGAAATGCCCGTTATTTTGGTGCTGACAGCCGAAAAATGGCCTATCTTTGCACAAATTTGAAATGCGATGAAAGGAATAGTAATAAAGAATATCTCTATCGGTGATGAACTGCTTATCGGTCAGGTAATTAATACCAATGCGGCATGGCTTGGAGAACACCTTTCGGATGCCGGCTTTCAATTGGATTCGGCACTGACTATCGGTGACTCCGAGAAAGCCATCCTTGAAGCCTTCAATGCCTGCATGGATGCCGACTTGGTGTTGGTGACTGGTGGCCTCGGACCTACTGCCGACGACATCACAAAACCGACGGTTTGCAAGTTCTTCGAAACTGAATTGGAGTTTTGCCAAGAGGCTTACGACAACATCGTCTCTCTCTTTAATCGTCGTGGCTTTCAGATGAGCGAGCGCAACCGTAGTCAGGCCATGTTGCCCAAGTCATGTTGTTATATTCCAAATACTTATGGTACTGCTCCTTGTATGTGGTTGGAGAAGAAAGGCGTTGTCTTTGTTTTCATGCCTGGCGTGCCGTTCGAGATGAAGGGTATCTTCAACGATGAGCTATTGCCGCGCATCAAGGAGAGGTTCCATTCGGTGCCTTACGAGAAGCGTGTCATCATGACCACAGGCATTGGCGAGTCGTTTTTGGCCGACCGCATCAAGGACTGGGAAGAGGCTTTGCCCGATTTCCTTTCCTTGGCTTATCTGCCTCAATATGGCATGGTGCGCCTGCGTTTGAGTGGCCGACACGAGGATGCCGAACTGCTTCGTAAGACATTGGATGTCGAGGTTGAGAAATTGACACAATTGATTTCAGAGTTTATCTTTTCCATGCAAGACCAACCCATTGAACGAACGGTTTTCGACTTGCTTATTAATAAAGGTATGACCTTCGCTTCGGCTGAGAGTTGTACGGGAGGCAATATCGCCCATGTGTTTACGTTGATATCTGGAAGTTCGGAGGTGTATAAAGGCACAGCGGTTACCTATGCCACGCCGATGAAAACCAAAGTGTTGGGCGTGCCTGCCGAGACCATCGAGAGATGTGGAGTCGTGAGTCAGGAAGTGGTGGAAGCCATGGCTAAAGGTGTCCGGGAATTAATGGATGCCGACTTTGGCGTGGCCACAACGGGTGTGGCTGGGCCGAGTGGCGGAACGGATGAAAACCCTGTCGGCACAGTGTGGATTGGAGTGGCGACCCCCAACGGAGTGGTTTCCAAACGTTTCAACTTCGGTAAGGACCGCGAGAATGTCATCAACCGCGCCACGATAGCGGCTTACGAAATGCTACGACAACAAATACTTATCACTTCAGCCCCATAGTAGCCCCGTAGGGGCGACATATCAGTAAACAGGAGACGTGAGTCCCTGCATGAGAACAGAGTACCACACCAAGCCCCCCGTAGGGGCGACATATCAGTAAACAGGCGACGTGAGTCCCTGCCTGAGAAGAGAGTACCACCCCAAGCCCCGTAGAGGCGATTAATACCACAGTATGAATACCATAGTAAGTAAACAGGAGACGTGAGTCCCTGCCTGAGAACAGAGTACCACCCCAAGCCCCATAGGGGCGATAAATAACACAATATGAATACCATAGTAAAAACACTAACCCTAATCAGTCTCATCCTCATCATGGCTGCCTGCCAAGAAAAAGAGCCTGCCTATAAATCCAAGTTAAATATCAAGCCTGAGCCGATTGATATTGAATTTGACCGCTACGAAGAGGTGCTCTTCAACCTTGACACCGCCAATTTTCAGCAGGAGCTGATGAAGCTCCAAGACCGTTATCGCGTCTTCCTTGGCGGCGACCTCAGCGACCCCGAAGCGGTTAGCTATCTCAAGGATTTCGCTGTCGACCCATTCAGCATCGCCCTCTATAACAAAGTGAAAGAGGTTTTTCCCGACTTGAAGAAAGTGGAACCGGTGGTGGAGGATGTGATGGCGCATTTTCATTACTATTATCCCGATGTTCAATTGCCTACGAAAGTGTTTACTTGCGTGACGGGTGTCACGGCCGATGTGCCTGCTGTCCAAATTTTCGATGATGTGATGGTGGTGTCATTGGATTGGTATCTTGACGATGAAAAGGTGTACGACCGAATTGGGATGCCAAAATACATCGCTTTGCGAAGAAATGTGTCGACTTTGGCGAAAGATGTGGCCAAGGAGTTGTATATGAATTATGTTTACCAGTGGCGCAAGCAAGGTTTGGTCGTTGACGAGATGGTCTATAATGGCGAGGTCGACTTCTTCATTGAAGCAATGTGTCCCTTGTTGCCTGATAGTGTGTTGCTTGGCTACTCGTCAAAGCAATGGCGTTGGGCGGTGGAGAACGAAGGTGCGGTGTGGGCCGACATTGTGGGCAGTCGTAGATTGTATGATTCCAGTTTGGATTCCTATATGATGTTGTTCGGCGATGGACCTTTTACGCAAGCCTACAGCAACGACGCTCCTTCGCGTTTGGGCGAATTCTTTGGCTTGAACATTATTCGTGCCTACGCATCCAATAATGTTTTTGACTTGCCTCGGCTGTTGCAACGAACGGATTTGCAAGGTGTTTTCCAAGAATCAGGCTATAAGCCGAAGAAATAGTTTAGAGTTTAGAGTTTAGAGTTTAGAGTTGAGGGATGTAGGGCTGTCACACCGTGGCAGCCTTTTTTTTTGTGATATTTTTATATGTTTGATTGTCAGATATATATCCGACAGCAAACGACAACAAACGACTACTGTCGACTACAAACGTTTAATCAACGGCTTTTTCTTGACAGTTGTATTTCCTTTGCAGCATCAATCTTTAAAAATTAAGAGTTATGCTAGTAAAGACATTTGGATGTGCCCTTTTCGGCATCGAAGCCATTCAGGTCACCATTGAGGTGAACATTGACAGAGGTATCAACTTCTATTTGGTCGGCCTGCCCGACAACGCAGTCAAGGAAAGCCAGCAGCGCATCGAGGCGGCTATTGTCAACCTTGGCTATTATTATCCCCACAAAAAAATCGTCATTAATATGGCCCCCGCCGACATCCGAAAAGAAGGCTCGGCTTATGACTTGCCTATTGCTATCGGCATTTTGGCGGCATCTGAACAGATTAATTCGGACATGTTGGAGCAGTTTGTCATCATGGGTGAGCTTTCGCTCGACGGGACGCTCAAACCCATCAAAGGGACTTTGCCTATTGCCATCAAGGCGAAGCAAGATGGTTTCCGGGGGCTCATTGTTCCAAAGGCAAATGCGCGCGAAGCTGCCGTGGTGGAGGGCCTGGAAGTGTATGGCGTTGAGAGTATCCATGAAGTCGTCTCCATACTCAATGGTGAGATGCTAATTCAACCTGTCGTAATCGAAGGCTTGGAGAGCGAACAAATTGGGGATTATGAATTCGACTTCAGCGACGTGAAAGGTCAGGAAAACATCAAGCGTGCCTTGGAGATCGCAGCTGCTGGCGGACACAATGTCATTCTTATCGGTCCCCCTGGCAGTGGTAAGACCATGCTTGCCAAGCGTATGCCCACCATCCTTCCGCCTTTGACGATGGCAGAGGCGTTAGAGACGACTAAAATTCATTCCGTGGCAGGGTTAATTGGTCGCAATGCGGCCTTAGTCAGAACGCGGCCGTTCCGCAGTCCTCATCACACGATAAGCGACGCCGGCTTGGTTGGCGGTGGCACTTATCCGCAACCTGGAGAGATTTCATTGGCACACAATGGCGTGCTCTTCCTTGACGAGCTTCCAGAGTTCAAACGTACTGTCTTGGAAGTAATGCGACAGCCAATGGAAGATCGGATTGTGACGATTTCACGAGCCAAGATGACCGTTGACTTTCCAGCTAATTTTATGATGGTGGCGGCGATGAATCCTTGTCCCTGTGGGTATTACAACCACCCCGACAAGGAATGTACCTGCAAGCCTGGCATGGTGCAGCAATACCTCAACCGTATCAGTGGGCCTTTGATGGACCGCATCGACCTGCATGTCGAGGTCGTGCCAGTCGCTTATAAAGATTTGTCGTCGAAAAGCAGTGGCGAGTCGAGTGCGGCGGTGCGCGAGCGTGTTATCAGGGCAAGGAAAATTCAGGAGGAACGCTATGCCGAATATCCTACCATCCATGCCAATGCACAAATGACCTCCCAACTCATCCAGAAATACTGCGAGTTGGACGAGGATTGTCGTGCCATCCTCAAAAATGCCATGAATCGTTTAGGTCTATCGGCTCGAGCCTATGATAGAATCCTAAAAGTCTCCCGCACTATTGCCGACCTTGAGAGCAGTGAAAACATTCAAACAGGCCATTTGGCCGAGGCTATTAATTATAGAAGCTTGGATCGGGATAATTGGGGGAGCTGAGTAATGGAAAAGTTGAATGAAATAGTTGTTTATCAACCTGATGAGATTGTCAATCTTGAAGTAAGGGTTGAGAACGAGTCGGTTTGGCTGTCATTAAATCAGATTGCGATGTTGTTTGATATGGATAAGTCAGTGATATCCAGGCATATCAGTAATATTTACAAAGAAAAAGAGCTTGTCAAAGATTCAACCGTTGCAAAAAATGCAACAGTTCAAATAGAAAACGGCAGATCGATTGTACGACAGATAGAATATTATAATTTGGATGTTTTCATTTCAGTTGGCTATAGGGTAAAGTCTCAAAGAGGTACGAGATTTCGCATTTGGGCGAACCAAGTGCTTAAAGAGTATTTGCTCAAAGGCTATGCTGTCAATGGTAAGATGGCCCAAATGGAGCGAAGAATTGATGCGAAACTTTTGGAACATGAACAACGAATCTCAAACAATGAAAAACAAATCGGTTTTTTTGTACGGACAGCAATGCCTCCAGTCGAAGGAGTGTTTTGTGATGGACAAATCTTCGATGCATACGTCTTTGCTTCCAAATTAGTGAGGTCTGCAAAGAAATGCATTGTGTTGATTGACAATTATGTTGATGAAAGTGTTTTGTTGCTATTAGCCAAAAGGAAGAAAAACGTTTCTGCTACCATTTATACAAAATGTGTTTCGCATGAGCTACAACAAGATCTTGTTAAACATAATGCTCAATACGATCCTATCAAAATGCTGACACAGACTAATGTTCATGATCGGTTCCTTATCGTCGATAATATAGTGTATCACATAGGCGCGTCATTGAAGGATTTAGGTAAGAAACTTTTTGCTTTTTCCAAGTTGGGGTTAGAAGGAGGTGAATTGTTGAAAAAACTGTAATAGTAGACTAATCTTTCCTATCCCTCCCAAACCACGCCCCAATCCACTGACGGTTAAGTCGAGAAAAGATCTGTTTTTGTTTGAATTGGTGACAAATTGTGTAATTTTGCGCCCATGATGTGAAGAATTAAAACTAACAAACCATGCTACAAAAAGGAACAAAAGCCCCTTACTTTGAAGGGCAAGACGAGAACGGCAACCTCGTGAGACTCACCGATTTTGTCGGAAAGAAACTGGTGCTCTATTTCTATCCCAAGGACAGCACCCCAGGCTGCACCGCCGAGGCCTGCGACCTGCGCGATAACTATGAGCGTTTCCTCGCTTTGGGCTATAACGTGCTGGGTGTCAGCCGCGATAGTGCCAAGTCGCACCAAAACTTCATCGCCAAATACAACCTGCCTTTCCATCTCATCGCTGATACTGACCTGACCATCTTGAAGGCTTACGAGGCTTGGGGCGAGAAAAAGATGTACGGCAAAGTGACTGAAGGCACGTTGCGCACCACTTACGTCATCGATGAAGAAGGCATTATCATTGACGCCATCGGCAAAGTTGACACTAAAAATCACACATCTCAAATTCTATAAATATGAAACGACTTGTCTTAGCAATGATAGCCGCCATTTTGTTTTGCGGCAGCCTTCAAATCAAGGCACAAAACAACGATGTTAAGTTGTATTTCAGCGCCGACGAGATGCCTGACCTTATCAAATGTTTACCACCTCCGCCCGACACTGTTGGGGTTGATTTTGCCCATGACATCATGCGTTATATGTGGGGCAAGACGCAGAGGAATGACTCGGTTCGCGCCTCCCTCGTGTTCCGTGATGCGGTATGGAATTATGATTCGCTTTTTGCCGTTTTTAGTGTGCCTTTCGGCCTCGAGATTTCCAAAGATGGCACCCCTGAAATCTATAAATATCTGGTGAACAGCCTCTCCACCATCGACCAGACACGCGTCAAGCCGAAGGCTTATTACCATCGCAAGCGCCCGTTTGAGCGTTTCCATGAGCACATGCTTACTATGTATGAAGAAGCTGAACTGTCAGGCGAGGGCTCTTATCCCTCGGGGCACAGCCAGCGTGGTTATGCCGCCGCTTTGCTGCTCTCAGAGGTCAACCCAGCCAATGCCGATACCATCATGGCTCGGGGTTTCATGTATGGCGAGAGCCGTGTCATCGCAGGCGCGCACTGGCAGAGTGACGTGGAGGCCAGCCGTCTCTGTGCTGCCATCGGTATGGCTCGCCTGCATACCAGCCCTGAGTTCCTTGCGCAACTCGACAAGGCACAGATGGAATTTAAGTCGTTGACAGGAGCATTGCCCTCCACCGACGACTACAGCCAATTCGTGAATCTGGCGGAGGCCGTCCCCGATGCCATTTTGGAGATCCGCTATTACAGCACATATAACTTCGTTGGGGCACGTGTGGATGGCTATGAAGAGCCGGTCGCACTGCTTACCCGTCAGGCTGCCGACAGTCTGTGTGCCGTGAGCGACGACTTGCTGAAGCAAGGCTACCGCCTTAAGATTTATGATGCCTACCGTCCGCAGTGTGCCGTCGACCACTTTATGCGCTGGGCCGCCGATGTCAACGATACGCTTATGAAGCCTTATTTTTATCCCGATGTGCCCCGAGATAAACTCTTCAAGTTGGGTTATATCTTGGAGAAGAGTGGTCATACACGCGGTTCCACCGTTGACCTGACCTTGTTCGACATGGCGACTGAAAAAGAAGTGGACATGGGTGGCACTTTCGATTGGTTTGGTCGCGAAAGCCATCCCGATTACGGAGGCAATCCCAAGACGGGCAAGTATAAAGGCAACGCCCAAATCACTGCCGAGCAATTCCATAATCGCATGATTCTGCGCGAGGCTATGATGCGTCACGGCTTCAAACCTCTCGATGAGGAGTGGTGGCACTTCACTTTGGAAAATGAGCCATTCCCGAATACTTATTTTACCTTCCCAGTGAAGAGATTGATGAACTAGAATTATGTCAGAAGAATCGGCAATGATTTATGATAAAACTATGAACACGCAATTCACTATACGTCCCGCAAAGCCCGAAGAGGCTGGTCTCGTCCTTGAATTCATCAAGAAACTCGCTGTTTACGAGAAATGCGCCGATGAAGTTGTGGCCGACGAAGCCACCATCTATCATTCCCTTTTTGTGGAGCATTCCGCCGAGGTGGTCTTTGCCGAGGAAGACGGCGCGGTCATCGGATTTGCCCTGTTTTTCCACAACTTCTCCACCTTTGTCGGGCGCAAGGGCCTGTATCTCGAAGACCTGTTTATCCTTCCCGAGAAACGTGGTCGGGGTTATGGCAAAGCATTGCTGAAATACCTGGCCAAGATTGCCGTGGAGCGTAACTGCGGCCGCATGGAATGGATCTGCCTCGATTGGAACAAACCCGCCCTGACGGTTTACCGCAGCATAGGTGCCGTGCCGATGGACGAATGGACAGTGCAGCGCTTGGACGAAACGGCCTTGAAAAAGTTTGCATCGGAGGAATGACATTTTATGGCACTCACCGATTAGGAATCTATGCGTTCACACTTTCATCTCGGCGAATACAATTCTTTGGAGGATAACTCCGTGGAATTGATTGTAGAGAGGATACAGGACTAAGTGGCTGGAAGTTTTGGTCATTTGAAACCAAAGAATTCTTTCAAGCCTTGCTTTTCTTTCAACTCTTCTGGCGTAAAACCATAGTGTGCTGCAGCCGAAAGCGTCACCACATTTTCAAGGAATTCGTCGTAGGGCAGATCGAACCATTCCTCGGGGATGTCGGTGTGGATGGTGCCGCCGTCGTTGTGGCCGCCGCCCCACCACCATGATTCATCGAGTGCCGCCTCGTATGTGCCATCGTCCATCTTGACGAAGGCATACCAGGTGGTCCATTCTTTCATCCCTTCCGGCGTTTTGGGCCCCTCATAATGCGGAGCGGAATGGTCTTTGTCCGAATAGCCCAACTCGTTCTTTTTGGCGTCACGGCGATATACTATGAAGCGGTCGTTAGTCTCCTGAGGGATTCGCTTCAAGGTGAAGTCTCCGAACTTGTAAATAGGTCTCTTCCTGCCTGCCACGCGGTATTCCTCCTTCATCATCGCCTCAATGGCGGCGACGGGTTTCTTCGATTCTATGTCTTTCAGCAGGCCCATCTGTGCCAGCAGGTCCTTGCAGTCCTTGATGTCGGATTCCCAACTGCTGACCCTATAGTCGTAGGTGTGGTTGTCGAAAACATAATAACTCCCCACGAAATTGTCGTTGTGGGTCAGATTGTAATGATCTTTAATAATTCTAGTCATAATCTTGAGTTTTGCCGAAACCTTTACTTTTGTTGATGGTCTGTCATATTTCGTGAAGCAAAAATAGCAAAAAGTTGTGTGTGTGCCGAATTATTGTTAGTTTTGTCGGCAATATAATACACCTAAAAGCTTCCATTATGAAAAAAATCCTTGCTCTTGCCGCACTACTGATGGCTGTTTTTGCTGCTTGTGGCCAACCAAGTTTTCAGCGCAGTAGCGATACCTTAACCCGCACTGTGATTTACCGGCCTGGAGACTATGGCTCCACCAATTATCGCATTCCTGCCATCATAACAGCCAAAGACGGCTCGTTAGTGATTGCCACTGACAAGCGCAAGTTCAACGAAGGCGACCTGCCGCAGGACATCGATATCGTATGCAACCGCAGCACTGACGGTGGTCGCACTTGGAGCGAGCCTTACACCATCGCCTTGGGTACGGGTGTCAACCATGGCTTCGGTGACTGCGCCTTGGCTTGGAGTAACGACGACAATGGCCTCATCGCGGGTTTTGTGGGTGGTCCCGGACTGTGGAACTCCACACCTTCGAATCCCATTCGGACCTATATCGCCAAGAGTTACGATAACGGCCAGACTTGGACCGACCCCGAAGACATCACCGACTTCATCTTTGGCGACAACTGCATCGTCCCTGAGCAGCGCACATGGCGCGCCTCGTTCTTCGGTTCGGGCAACGGGCTGCGTACCTCCTCGGGCCGCATTATGTTCGTGGCTGCCATACGTGAGAATACGGCGCAAGTACTCTACAACCATGCGGTTTATTCCGACGACAACGGCCAGACATGGCATGTGTCGGGTCGTGCCTCCACTTCAGGCGACGAGGCCAAAGTCGTGGAGTTGGTGGATGGTCGCATCCTGATGAGCATCCGCCACGCAGGCAACCGTTGGTACAACATCTCCGAGGATGGCGGCGAAACCTGGCAGCCCACCACTTCCACTTGGTACGACATCACTGCACCCGCTTGTAATGGTGATTTAATTCGTTACACCTCTGTGAACCAAGGCCACGACAAGAATCGTCTGCTGCATTCCGTGCCATTTGGTGCCAACCGCGAAAAGGTCACCGTCTATGTCAGTTATGACGAGGGCGAGACCTGGCCCGTGAGCAAATGCATTGTGCCTTACAGCTCTGCCTATTCTTCGCTTTGCATCCTGCCCGATGGCACCATAGGCCTTTATGTGGAAGAAGCCGAAAATGGAGCTTCGGGCTATTCGATGGTGTTCTACAACTTCAGCCTCGAATGGCTCACCGATGGTAACGACACTTTTGATCCATTGGGAGTAGCTGATTATCAAAACCAAACGGATTCCTTGAAAATTTATCCTAATCCCTCTTCATCCTTCATCACGATTGAAGCCGAGGGCATGCAGACCATCAACGTTTATAATGCTTGGGGACAACTCGTCAAGTCGGTTTCGACCCAAGGGGCTTCGGAAGTCCGTTTGGATGTCTCTGAATGGAATGTGGGAGCGTATTTGGTTGAAGGCATTGATGCTAACGGCATGAAGAAAAGCGGCAGATTGGTCAAATGACGATTTGAATTGCAGTTTCAAAGTTTTTCCCTACCTTTGCAGCCCGAATCAAAAACCTGGTTCGGGCTTTTACTAAATTGATAATCAGCTAAAATAATGAGTTTAAACATTTCAAAATTGAGAAACATCGGTATCGCTGCGCATATCGATGCTGGTAAGACTACGGTTTCGGAACGCATCCTGTTCTTCACGGGTGTCAACCGTAAGGTGGGTGAAACGCATGATGGACAAGCCACCATGGACTTCATGAAACAAGAACAGGAGCGCGGCATCACCATCGCTTCGGCAGCCATCACTGCCCATTGGAACGGCTATCAGATCAACCTTATCGATACTCCCGGTCACGTCGACTTCACCGTTGAGGTGGAGCGCTCGCTGCGTGTCATCGACGGCATGGTGGCGGTGTTTTGCGCCGTGGGTGGCGTGGAGCCGCAGTCGGAGACGGTGTGGAACCAAGCCGACAAATACCGCGTACCCCGCATCGCCTTCGTCAACAAGATGGACCGCACGGGTGCCGACTTCCAAGAGGTGGTCAACCAGATGCATAAATACCTGGGTGCCAATGCTGTGCCGCTGCATCTCCCCATCGGAGCAGAGTCCGATTTTGAGGGCATGGTCGACCTGGTGCAGATGAACTCGGTGCGTTTCATCGAGAAGGAACGCATCGTGGGTCCCATCCCGGAAAACATGATGGAGCAGGCCCAGGAAGCCCGCCGCAACCTCATCGAGAAGGTCGCCGACCTCGACGACGAGATCGCCGAGCTTTACCTCGAAGACAAAGAAATCCCGACCGACAAGCTGATGGCTGCTATCCGTCAGGCCACCATCAAACTGATGATGGTGCCGGTGCTCTGCGGTGCTGCCTACAAGAATAAAGGTATTCAGCTCCTTTTGGATGCCATCGTTGATTACCTGCCTTCGCCCAACGACTTGGGTGCCGTCATCGCACACGACCCCGCCAACGAGGAGAAGACCTACCGTCGCAACCCCTCCGAAAACGAGCCTTTCTCGGCCTTGGCTTTCAAGCTCATCAACGACCCGTATGTGGGCCAGCAGACCTTCATCCGCATCTTCAGCGGCAAGCTTACCAACGGCATGAGCGTCTACAACACCAACAAACTGAAGAGTGAGCGCGTGGGCCGCATCTTCCGCATCAAGGCGAAAGAACGCGAGGAAATCAACGAGGCCAGCGCAGGCGAAATCGTGGCTCTCGTGGGCATGAAATACACCAAGACGGGCGACACGCTCTGCGATGAGGAACAACCTATCTTATTGGAATCCATCAATATACCGCCTGCGGTCATCGAGATGAAGGTCAACCTCGACGATAAGAAGAACCGCAGCAAGTTGAGCGAGGCCTTGGCCAAGCTCTGCAACGAAGACCCGTCGTTCCACGCCCATTTTGACGAGGAGACGGAAGAGACCATCATCGCGGGCATGGGAGAGTTGCATCTGGAAATCATCGTCGACCGCCTGAAGGAAGAATTCAAGGTGCCGGTCACGGTGGGCGCACCTTCGGTGTCGTTCCGCGAGACCATCACCGCGCCGTTCGAGTG
>JAEETH010000133.1 GCA_016290215.1 Bacteroidales bacterium | reverse complement strand
GAGCGCGCCAAGGCCGACCTGATGAAACAAATCGAAAGCCAATATGACGAGCGCGACAAGCAGGAAACCAACAGATACTTCTACCCCATCCTCAGCCACTTCCTCACCAACGAACCGCTGATGGGCATCGAGAACGAGTATATGCTGCTCAGCCAAATCCTGCCCAACCTGCCCGTGGAAGTCATCAACCAATACGTCCCTGAACTCATCCGCAAGGACAACATCGTCATCACATTGACCGCTCCCGAAAAGGAAGGCGAAGTGCTGCCCACCAAGGACGAACTCATCGCCCTGTTCAACAAAGCCAACGAAGTCGAAGTGGAACCTTACAAGGAGACCGTCAGCAACGAGCCTCTGATTGCCACCCTCCCCGTGAAAGGCGAAATCAGCAGCAAGAAGCACGACGACACCTTCGATGCCACCATCCTCACCCTGAAGAACGGTGTGAAGGTCATCTACAAGCCCACCAAGTTCAAGGACGACGAAATCCTGATGAATGCCTACAGCTTCGGCGGTTACTCGGTCATGGACCAAAGCGACCCCTTCACCTTGCAGGAAATCAACGAGTTGGCCACCCTCGGTGGTGTTGGCAACTTCAGTGCCATCGACCTGCCTAAGGTGCTGGCTGGCAAGAAAGCCAGTGTCCACCCCAGCGTCAGCAGTTACACAGAAGGTATGAGCGGCAGCTGCTCCGTCAAGGACTTGGAGACCATGCTGCAACTCACCTATTTATATTTTAACAACCTCCGTAGCGACGAAGAGGCCTTCCAGTCATACATCACACGTACCAAGGCCATGGTTGCCAACCTCGAGTCGAACCCCGACATCGCCTTCCGCGACAACCTGATGTTTGCTCTCTACGACAACCACCCACTCATCAAGCGCATGAAAGCCGAAGACTACGACAAGGTAGACTATGACAAGGCCCTCAAGCTCTTCGCCGACCGTTTCAAGGATGCCAACAACTTCGTGTTCACCTTCGTGGGCAACATCGACCCCGAGACCTTCGAACCCATGATTGAGCAATACATCGGCTCGCTGAAGACCAAGAAAATCGACGAGACCTGGACCACCAACGCCCCTGCCATCACCGACAAGGACGTCACCAGCCACTACACCAAGGCCATGGAGAACCCCAAGACCACTTGCTACATCGTCTACAACGGCGACATGGAATACACCCGCAAGAACCAGCTGACCATGCAACTCTTGAATGACGTCATGGACATCGTCTACACCGAGACCATCCGTGAAGACGAAGGCGGCACCTACGGCGTGGGCGTGCAAGGCAGCCTGATAAACCGTCCGAAACCGAGCTTCATGTTCCTCATCGGCTTCGACACCAACAAGGAAATGTACGAAAAGCTGATGGGCATCGCCATTGCCGAGTTGCAGAACGTGGCCAACCAAGGCCCGCGTCCCGAAGACCTCAAGAAGGTGAAGGAGTTCCTCGTCAAGAAGCACGCTGAAGACATGGAAAGCAACCGCTACTGGATGGGTTGCATCACGACTCAGGATCGCGACGGCTACAACCCGATGGCTGACTACGACAAGATCATCGAAAGCATTACCGCCGACGATGTGGCCAACATGGCAAAAGCCGTGCTGAAGGGCTACAAGAAAGAAGTGGTGCAGATGCCTGAATAAGAGATTCCCTTCGGGAATGGAGCAAGAATCTATAATATAATATGCGGCGGCATGAGGGTTTGACCCATTGGATGAATCCTGTGGCCGCCGCAGATTAAAAAACAAACAAACTCCATTCCCGCAGGGAAACTCAATCTTGAAATCTTGAAATCTGAAATCTTTAAATTATATCCGTTATGACAGAAAAACTAACAATGAGAGACAACCCCACCTATAGGTGGATTGCCTTGCTGCTCTTGGCCTTGGCCATGTTTTGCGCCTACATCTTCATGGACATCTTGTCCCCCATCAAGGACCTGATGCAAACCGAACGCGGCTGGGATAGCCTCGCCTTCGGCACCATGCAGGGCTCTGAGACCTTCTTGAACGTCTTCGTGTTCTTCCTCATCTTCGCCGGTATCATCCTCGACAAGATGGGCGTGCGTTTCACGGCTGTGCTTTCGGGTGCCGTCATGCTCGTCGGTGGCTTGATTAAGTACTACGCCATCAGCGAGTCGTTCTATGGCAGCGGCGCTGAGACCTGGTTCACCAACAACCTCAACTACATCCCGCTCTTTGACGAGTTGGGCGTTTCGCCGTTCTACCGTGGCATGCCCGCTTCGGCCAAGTTGGCCGCTGTCGGCTTCATGATCTTCGGTTGCGGTACTGAAATGGCTGGTATCACCGTGAGCCGTGGTATCGTGAAATGGTTCAAGGGTCGTGAGACCGCTTTGGCCATGGGTTCCGAGATGGCATTGGCCCGCTTGGGTGTGGCTACCTGCATGATTTTCTCGCCCTACTTCGCCAAGCTCGGTGGTCACATTGACGTGAGCCGTTCCGTGGCCTTCGGTGTGGTGCTGCTTTGCATCGCCCTTATTATGTTCGTCGTCTACTTCTTCATGGACAAGAAACTCGACGCTCAGACTGGCGAAGCCGAAGAGAAAGACGACCCGTTCAAAGTCAGCGACATTGGCAAGATTTTGTCGAGCCTCGGCTTCTGGTTAGTTGCCCTCCTTTGTGTGCTGTATTATTCCGCCATCTTCCCGTTCCAGAAATACGCTGTCAACATGCTGCAGTGCAACCTGACGCTGACCGAGCCCGCCGCCGGTTCGTTCTGGGCCGGTGACACTGTCACTATCGTGCAATACATCATCATGCTTGTGGTGGCTGTTTGCTCGTTTGCCAGCAACTTCTCAAAGAATAAGAGCTTGAAATTCGGTTTGATGGGTGTTGCCGTTGTCGCCCTCGTGGTCTACTGCTACATGGGTTACATGCGTGGCACCGCTGAGACCATCTTCGCCGTGTTCCCGCTTTTAGCCGTGGCCATCACGCCTATCCTCGGCAACTATGTCGACACGAAAGGCAAGGCCGCATCCATGCTGATGATTGGATCGTTGCTGCTCATCATTTGCCACCTCACCTTCGCCTTCATCCTGCCCTTGACCAAGGGAAGTGCCGTGGCGGGTGTCGTCGTGGCCTATGTGACCATCCTCGTGTTAGGTGCCTCGTTCTCGTTGGTGCCTGCCGCCTTGTGGCCGAGCGTGCCGAAGTTGGTGGACGAAAAGATCATCGGTTCGGCATACGC
>JAEETH010000017.1 GCA_016290215.1 Bacteroidales bacterium | reverse complement strand
GGCTGACGAACCAGTACATCCTGATTCCCTTGAAGCTGACCTTCTTGCAGACCATCGCCTTCATCCTCATCATCGCCGCTTTGGTGCAGATGGTGGAGATCATCCTGAAGAAAATCAGTCCGTCGCTCTACACCGCCTTGGGCGTGTTCCTGCCGCTGATTACGACCAACTGCGCCGTCCTCGGCGTGGCGTTGACTGTGGTCACCAAGGAGTTCAACTATGGCGGCATGGCACACATGCTCAGCCTCGGCGAGTCGATCGTCTATGCTGTCGGCATCGCTCTTGGTTTCGCCATGGCTTTGGTCATCTTCGCCGGCATCCGCGAGCACATCGACCTGATGGAAGCCCCGAAGGGCATGAAAGGCACGCCTATCGCCCTGATTACCGCAGGCATCTTGGCCTTGGCATTCATGGGATTTACGGGGATTGTGTAAGGAAACACATCTCCTGCTTTTCGGAAACAAATCCGACATCAATCTGAAACAAATAACTGTGCAAGGTTTATGTCGGGTTTGTTTTTTTATTTATTTTTGTACGCATGAAACCATACCATCCCATATTGATTATGGTATTTGCCATTTTGGTGGCCTGCAATAGCAACAAACAGGCCCCTGAGCTCGTCGAAGGGCCGTCCCCCGAATTGTCTGCCATCGACAGCCTGCTGTGGCAGCAGCCCGACAGCGCGCTGGCCGTGTTGCAGGATTACCTGGCTTGTAGAGATGCAATGATTGCGTCTCCCAACACCCCAGATGGCGATTTCATTGAGACGCATGCAATGCGTCTCTACGACCGACATTATGCCAACCTCTTGTTGTCCGAATTGCTCTACAAAAACGATTACGCCCAAACCAACCGTATGGAACTGTTGCAGGCTGTAGGGTATTTCGACAGCCTCACATTCACCCTAAACGACCACTCGTCACTCCGTCGCCTCATAGCGGGCGGTGACCCGCTATCCCCGACACGAAACGACCAACTCGTTTTCCTCTCCGCCCGCGCCCATTATATTAATGGTGTGGGCTATTACGAACACGACAGCGTGGTGCCTGCCTGCCAGGAATACCTGAAGGCCTTGGAGGTGATGGAGGAACATTTCGAGGAGGAGGAACTGGTTGGGAAGAAGGCTAAGTTTATGACTCTCTCCTACAACCGTCTTGGGGATATTTTTTCGGAGCAATTCATGATGGAGACCGCCATTGATTGTTATAAAAACTCCTATGCTTTTTGCATCCTATCACCCATTTCATCGTATAGTGTTTCTAATGCCTTGTATCGCATAGGTAAACAGTTTGACATGAAAGGCGAAATGGATAGCGCAAAGTATTATTATTCACAAGCCTTGGTGAATATGCCCGATTCGGCAAATCTTTTTTTCAGGGACGTTGTATCTAACCAATCCTTATTGTCATACCAATTAGCGCATCAAGCTGAACCAGCCATAAAGCGTTTGAAACAGATGGTTGTTATGGCTGAAGATGACGACGAAAAACTAACACGCTATTTGATTATTGGTGATATTTTTTTTGAGGAAAGTTGTTATGATTCTGCGCTTTTATATTTGGAACCAGTATTAGAAAACAAAAAGGACCTTGTTTCTCAGATTCAAGCGGCTCATTATTTACATATCATTTACGATAGTATTGGGAATGCTGAAAAATCGGATGAGTGTGTCCGTTTTTTGGCTCAACAAAAGAAATCTGAAGGGCAGAACAAAGCGTTGGTCTCCAGTCTAGAGAGCCTGTATCAGAAATACTTAAGCCAGAAACTAGACAAGCATAGCGAGAAAGAAAGAGCAAAAGCTTTCAGGAGAGCAGCGGTCACGATTATCTCTATTGTTATAGTAATCGTACTTTTCGTCATAGGTATGACAAAAATGAAAAGCAACAGGCTGATGAAAGAACAACAAGCTGTAACAAACAAAATGCTTGAAGAAACGAAGCAACGACACCGCATTGAGCAGGCTGCCATATCCGGTCGATTGAAGCAAAAGAACCAAGAGGTGCGCGAACTGCAAGACCAAATCAAGCAACAGAATGACAAGGACGCAGCGGTTGAATCCACAATCTCATTTGACAAAGAACCCATCTGCCGCCTTATCATGGAACGGGTGAAGGAAGGGCAATTCAAGTCGCAGATGGATTGCAGCATCTATAAGGATTTTGCCTTAAGCAAAGAGCAACTCGTGGCCCTGCACGGTGCGGCCAATCGGCATTTCAACCATTTCACGGAACGCCTTGCCCAAGCCTATCCCGACCTCACCAAAAGCGATTTGGATTATTGCTGCCTGTATCTGCTCGGCCTTACCGACGCCGATGTTGCCGCCTTGATGCAAAGGGCCTACAACACCGTGAACGAGCGCAACAGCAAGCTGAGAAGAATCTTTGGCTGTAAAAGCACGATTTCCGCCACTTTACAAGCCATCGCAAATAAAACAAAAACAACTGATTATTAAGTTGTTAGTTAAAAATCCGAACAAATCCGAACAATCTTTTTCTTGACATTTACTTGAATCAGATGTATTTTTGCATCCAACTCTAAAACACAACCATCATGAAAAAAGTTCTATTATCATTAGCAATTTGCCTTTTGGCAATGAATGTAGGATTTGCCCAATATGAATTTGCCCAACCAACCCATGTTGTCGGCAAGAGAATCAACGCCGCAGGAGAAGTAACTAGAATCCTTGAATCTGATTTCTCATATAATGAAGACGGCAAGGTGATTGGATACACGTTCCCTGATTATCACCTAACTGGAGGCTATGTCTATCGTAATGACTATTTGCTCGGCGAGGGATTTACACATGCTAGTGGTCATCCTTATTTTAGGGAAGATTATGAATACACATACGAAGAAGGAAGGATCAAGCACATTACCCACTCGTGGGACCAAATGAATGCCCCGCAAAACTGGGAGTATTCATACGACGAAGAAGGCCGGCTGAAACAAAAAGATTTCTGCGAAGGTTATACCGTAGAGTATCACGAGCACTACATCTACGACTATGAAAACGAAGGAAGGACAAAGACCGAGTCCTATTGGACTTCTTGGGTAACTCAAGGCATGAAGCTCAGGAAGAAAACTGTCAGTCAATACGATGATGATTTCAACTTGTTCACGGTTCACACAGAGACTTACAACCTCGATGGCGACACTACCAGCAACACGATAGTGACTTACTCATACACACCTTCGGGCAAAGAGGAATCGCAAATCAAGCAAACCCTCACCGAAGGGGAATGGGTGAACACCAGCATCCAACGTTATATCTACGATGAATACGACCGTGTAATAGAGCGACAAAACGGCTCATGGTCGGCGGAAAGCGACGATTGGAACATCAACAAAAAAATCACCTTCACCTACGAGCCTCAAGAGGAATGTATTATAAGCACCGTCTCATTCTACAAGAAAAGCGGCGAGGAATGGGTTTGGGACGTTTTCGGCAACCAGACCATCTTGTTCGGGCCTCAATTAAAGATTCAGCAAAAAACATTGAGATACTATGTGTATGAAGATATGATGGGTTCTGGTAACATCAACCAGTTCGAATTTACCTATTCCTATACCCCTGAGCCTGTCTACATGGACACAAAAGAAAAAGAGAGCTTGGCTTGCACGCTATACCCCAATCCCGCCACTGGTTTTGTCACTATCATTGGCAAAGACCTTAAGCAAGCCAGAATCATCAACACTATTGGCCAATGCGTAGCCACGGTCAAAGGCCAAGGCGAACAGCTCTCGGTGGACCTCAGCACCTTGCCCGCGGGTGTCTATTTTGTCAACATCACCGACGGTGAGGGACGGGAATGCGTGAAGAAGGTGGTGAAGGAATGACTTCACAATATAACTAAATATCGAAGAAAGACGTATCATGAACAAGTTCCTACATTTCAAGCGCTTATGCAGCCTTGTTGCTTTGTTAATGGCAATAGGCGCGGCAAAGGCACAAACACATGAGTTCGCTCCCGTAGGGGCGGAATGGTATTATAGCTATGCCAATATTTTTACCACAGGATACATTCATATCAAAGCCGAAAAAGACACTGTCATAGACGGTATGGAATGCGTCAAACTTGAAAAACGGGAATATGGCTATTCCTTGGATCCATGGGGAATTGGCCCTGGACTATATGATGTCAAATTAAGGCCCGAATTTGTGTCAAGCAACGAGAACAAGGTTTATCTTTATCGTAACCAGACCTTTAATCTATGGTTCGATTTTGATGCTAAGGTTGGGGATTCATGGCCAGTTCCGCCGCCTAATAATGTGGACGACATGATAAGTGACACTGCCGGTTTCCTTATTGTTGAAGCAAAAGGGATCGAGGTGATTAATGGCAAAGAACTAAGATACATCGATGTCATCGATCGAGAAGATTCCGAATGGGGTTATGGCGATTATCAATATGGCCAAAGCCCTTATACGGTGAGAATATATGAGCGCATAGGCCCTGTTGGGTGCTATATGTTTCCTGAAACGCATTGGTGGGCTGATGCCACCGAGGGAGGTCCTTTTCGCTGTTATGAAGACGAAGAAATTGGCCATGTAAGCAATTTCCCATACAATTGCGACTACATCAATCCTGAATACCAAGCTGTTGTTGAACAAAAAAATGACCGTATGAAAGTGTTCCCCAATCCCGCAGAAGAAAGCGTTAGCATTTCCATGCCGTCAAACACACCGTTTGTCGTAAAAATATACGATAGTGAGGGAAGAATGATACGAGTGCTTGCGGGAAAAGAATCTTTCCTCACAATTAGCTTGGACAGTCTTTCCTCTGGATTGTATTTTCTTTCTTGCGAAGCCGAAACAAATACTTTTTCAACAAAACTAATTAAAAAATAACCAGCCATGAAAAAGTCCATTCTGATTTCAACATTCCTACTGATGCTTGCATTGGCAGCCTATTCACAGAATGCCTACGTCTGCCAACCCGACACAATACTGCTGTTGCACGACCGTTCAATTATAGATGAAGGCGACTCCATGTTTCTATTCAATACTTATGACACGGAAGGCTTTTTCATCCAATGTAAAGAACATTATGAGGATGATGGCATGAAAGGAGAACGTAATCGAAACATACCGTCAATCCAAATCAAAACCGAATATGAGTATGATTTGAATCATAATATTTCCAAGATGAGAAAAAGATGGTATTCGGGACCTCGCCCCGGAATGTATGAAAGCCATTACACCTATCAAGATGACAAACTTTTGTTATACACAAGATATTATATAGATTTTATGGGCGACTCAAGCATTGAAGACAGTGTTCTATATTTTTATGATGACTTGGGGAGAATCCAAAAGGAAATTACTTACGATTTCCTTTCACAGTATTCCAAACACGCCAATTATGTGTACGAAGGAAACAAGGTTGAAATAACGACAGAAGGTCTTGAATATGGTTACTGGGGCGATTGGGTCATGCTGAACAGAGAGACAAAGACCTTTGGCGAAGACAGCATATTGATAAACATTACATTAGAGCCGTATAGCAAACCAACTATTTCCGAGACCTATTCGTATGATGGAACAGGAAGGGTATTAAACGTCTTGACCCAAGTTTTGGATAGTTTGGAATGGATCAACAGCAAATTGATAGAATATCACTATGACCAGAACGGTTACCTCAATCTTGCTGAAATCAAGACATGGCAAAACGGATTGTTTGTCAGTGCCAATCGTGCCCTTTATGAGTTGAACAACATTGGTTACCCGACTATTGTCACATTTGAGAAATGGAATGGTGAAAGATGGGAGGAAGGCACATGGAAATCTGGTTTTTATGTTTTCTCCGAGAATTATCTCAAAAGACAAAACGACTTCATTTGCAGGAAAGATGCCAAAAGGATAGAAATTCATTATGCCAATACCCCTATGCCAAATTATTATATGGAAGAGTTTGAAAGCGATAATACACCCTATACCCTCTACCCCAATCCCACCATAGGCCAAGTCACCATTACGGGCAAGGATTTGAAAACAGCTGAGGTGTTCAACACCATTGGTCAGTGCGTGGCCACGGTCAAAGGCGAGGGCGAACAGCTCACGTTGGACATCAGCAATTTGCCTGCGGGAGTCTATTTTGTCAACATCACCGACGGTGAGGGACGGAAATGCGTGAAAAAGGTGGTGAAGGAATAGGAATTTGTCTGACCCAAATCCAACTTTATCATAGACAATAGAAAATTCTTGACTTTTTAATATTTTGAAATACAGCTTTATGCGAAATCAACACTTCGCGTTTTGATAGACACGACCTTTGGAAGACTTGACAATTCTCTCATTTGAGCTATTTTTGCAATGTGATTTGATTATTGATTACACAACGAATCTAGTATTTTAACTTTTAAATCTTAGTATTATGAAAACAAGAATCTTAGCTTTGAGTTTTACACTCATCGGAATGTTGGCCTTCACCTCTTGCACCAAAGAGAATGCAGGCTCTAATGAAAACACAGGAGGCACCTTCACTTTCTCGGGCAAGGTGCAGAAAGGCCCCTTTGTGACCGGCACGACCATCAATGTCAATGAACTCAACGAAAACCTTGGGCAAACTGGCAAGGCGTTTACCACCTCTATCACTTCCGACGACGGCAGTTTCAACCTTAACAACATTGAGATGGAATCGAATTTGGCCCTGCTCACCGCCAATGGCTTCTACTTCAACGAAGTACTTGGTCAGCTCTCGTCAGCGCAAATCACCCTGCAGGCTCTTGCCGACCTGACTAATGATGAGACCGTCAATATCAACGTGCTCACCCACATCACCAAAGCCCGTATCGAAAAACTCGTTAGCGAGGGCATGAGCTTTGCCGAAGCCAAACGTAAGGCCGAAGCCGAATTTCAAGACTTTCTCGGCGTGACCAACCATTTCAATCAAGGCTTCGAACAGATGTCCATCACCTCGGCAGGCGACTTCAACGCCATGCTGCTGGCCTTCTCCATCATACTGCAAAAACCATCTAACAACTTGATGGAGATTCCCACCCTTCCCGCCGAGCTGACCTTGCTCATGACCAATCTCTCCACCGACTTCGCTGCTGACGGTGCCATCAACGACCAAGCCTTGATCGATAAGTTGCTTAACAATATCTCATTACAAAACCAAGTGTACATTAGGCGAAGCATCCAGAATTACTATTCCGAGTTAGGCCAAAGTGTGGAAATCCCCGATTTTGAGTCCTATATCACATTGTTCCAGGCCGCACACCAACAAGATTTGGTCACCGAATTCATCTATCCAGACGAAGCCAGTCCAGCACCCGAGACAGGTCCTGGCGGCGAAGTAGGGAACCTCCTCGTGAAAGATATCACTCAGTTCGACGGTAACCAAGCTTGGGTTGTAGCCGCCATCACGCCTTTGGGAAAGAGCCTTAAGGTAAAAATCACAGGCAGCGTGCAGCGTGACCTCAACAATGGCTGGGTCTTGACCGAATCCTCAAATGGCAGTTTCACCCTTGAAGCCCAGCGCCAAAACGAACTCGTATCGATGCTCATTTACCTCCTCGACGACAGCAAGAATGGTTCCGCTACCATTGAATATTACGAAGACTCTGACACGCCGACCTTCACCAAACAAATCACTTGGACGGGCGGTTTCCCAAACTATAAATAAGCAGGACATAAACTGATCTGAAAACCCGAAATAATAAAAACACATTTCCAATACAACGAAAAAAAGTGGCTTAGGCCGCTTTTTTTTGTATTTTTTTGCCACAAATTACTATTATTCAAGGAATTTGTGTATATTTGGCGGTTATTTGTGGGCCTTAAAAACGACTCACAAGATATTGTATTATTGCATAAATTATTGATAAACAACAAATTATTTCATCTACTCATTTCAAATACCACTGCCATGAGACTCTTCAACAAGTTTTTTTGCGCTGCATTGCTGCTTTTGGTTCTGCCTATGAACCTCCTTGCGCAACAACCGAAACTCATCAAAGTGTCGGAATTCAGCGTCTCCAACATCGCGACCATCGAAGAGCGCGTTTTCATGATTCACTCCATCACCGACCAAGGGTATTTCTGCTTTAAGAGCCCTAATGTCAGCAACACCATAGACGTTTATGTGTCGAGCGACGCCTCCGACGAATTGTCGGATTTCGATTTCTTCTTCGACAACCTGCTCTACGAGCAACGCAACGCGTTCAGCCTTTTGGACAAGGCCACCCGCGGCAACCTGTTCGTGCAATGGCGTCAAGCCCTCGACGATGAAATCTACAAGCTAATCTATGAAGACTTCACCAAAGGCATGAGATCGGAGAACCCCACCTGCGAGACCTCACTTCCCTTCTGTACCAACAACGGTTTGTACAACTTCCCTGCTGGCGTCAATGCAGGAAGTGCCGGCTCGGGCGATCCTTATTATTGCTACGGTGAAGATCACCAAGGTCAAGACAACTGCCTCTCCACCTCGCCCAACCCTGCCTTCTATTTCATGAGAATCGACGAGCCGGGCAATTTGGACATCTACATGTACAGCACCCCCTCGCACGACATCGACTTCGACTGCTGGGGACCGTTTGACGACATCACCACCGCTTGCGACCAATTGGCATGCAGCAACATGGTGGACTGCAGCTACGACCCTGCCGCCACCGAGCACTGCCATATCAACAATGCCCAAACGGGACAATACTACGTGCTGCTGATCACCAACTTTTCCAACCAGGCCTGCAACATCAATTTCGAGAACCAAGGCACTGGCACCACCGACTGCAGCATTCTGCCTCCCTTGGTCGACAACGACGGGCCTTACTGCCTCGGCGAGACCATCCATCTGTCGGCAATAGGACAACCCGGAGCCACTTATAGCTGGACGGGACCCAATGGTTTCACCTCCACGCTTCAAAACCCCGTTATCGAAAATTGCACCTTGGGCATGAGCGGCAACTACACCTGCACCATCACCCTCGCGGGCGAAACCAATAGTGCCGTGACTACCTTGAGCGTCTTTGCCATCCCAGAGGCCAACTTCGAAGCCACCATGGTTTGCCTTGGCAATCCCACGGAATTCAACAGCACAGCCACGGTATCCGATGGGCAGCAAATCACCTCATACGAATGGGACTTTGGAGACGGCGCCACCGAAAGCGGAGCGAACGTCAGCCACACCTTCACCGAAGCAGGCACCTTTAGTGTGACGCATCACGTGAGCACACGCGCAGGCTGCGCGAGCCAAGTAACGCTTCCTGTCGTCGTTGTGGCGGCTCCCGTGGCCAGCTTCACCGCCACCACCGTCTGCCAAGGCGAGGCCACGCAGTTCACCAGCACCTCCACCGGCGACCAAATCAGCGGCTTCCAGTGGAACTTCGGCGACGGACAGACCGGCACGGGAGAGACCGTCAGTCATACCTACACACAGGCCGGCAACTTCCAGGTGACCCTCACCGCTGAAGGCAGCGGAGGCACCTGCTCTGGCACCATCACGCAAAGCGTCACAGTACATGCCATGCCCGCTCCTGTGGCCACAGCCAATCCTTATTCCGTGCAGTATTCAGAGGCTTCCACCATCACCGTCAACCCGGGTGCCGAAGGCAACTTCACCTACCACTGGGAACCTGCCGACATGGTGACCGACCCAAACAGCCAGACCACACAGACCGTCCCGCTGATTGAGTCGCAAACCTATACCGTCACCGTCACCAACACCCAGGGCGGCTGCACCAGCACGACCTACGTCACCGTCAGCATGGACGGCTCCGACCTCACCGCCACCGCCACTGCCGACCAATACGAGATTTGCGATGGCAGTTCCACCACACTGCACGCCATCCCCGCTGGAGGTACCGGCAACTACTCCTTCAGCTGGACACCTGCTGCCACCCTCAGCAACCCCACGGGCATGAACCCCGTGGCCTCGCCTGCCGTGGGCACCACCACCTACTCCTGCCACATCACCGACGGCATCATCGACCAAAATGTCAGCGTCAGCATCACCGTCCACCCCAACAAGTCAACCGACATCAACCGCTCCATCTGCGACGGCACGTCATACAACTTCTTCGGACAGAACCTGACCGAGGCTGGCGTCTACCACCATACCTTGCAGACCCAACACGGCTGCGACAGCGTCATCAACCTCTACCTCGAAAAGATGCAGGTCTTCGAGACCACCCTCTCCGACTATTTCTGCGAGGGCGACACCTACACCTTCTTCGGGCAGCAGCTCAGCGCACCTGGCACCTACTCCCACACCATGCAGACGCAGCAGGGCTGCGACAGCATCGTCAAGCTCAACCTCAGCCTCAGCCCCGTCGAGCACAGCCAGTTCACCGTGCCCGACGGCGAGAACTGCGACAGCTACTTCTGGGACCCGCAAGGGCACCAAATCGTCCAGACCGACCATGACGACCTGACCTACACCAACTCAGGCACCTATCACAGGACCTACCTCAACCACGCCGGTTGTGACAGCATCGTCACCATGAACGTCAGGTTCGAATACACCCCCGACCCGACGCCCATCTATCCCATGGACGAGGCCAACACCGCACCTCACTGGGTGGTCTCCGCCACCGAGTTCCAAATCAACACCTACGACTTCCAGCTCTGGGACAACAACCCGTTGTGCTATTGGGACACCGTCACCTGGACCCTCGAAGGTGCCACCGACTGGTTCACCGAGCCTTTCGGCAACAAGGCCAAGCAGTGCAAGGTCTACGTCCTCAGCCAGGTTGAAGATACCGTTTGGCTCACCGCTCGTGCCTTCAACCGCTGCTCACCGGGCAACGGCGTCGAGCGCAGATACTGGCTCGTGTGCTCCTTCTACGGCATCGACGAGCAGGAGGCCGACTTGGCCGACTTCTCCGTCGTCCCCAAC
This sequence comes from Bacteroidales bacterium, assembly GCA_016290215.1. GTDB lineage: Bacteria > Bacteroidota > Bacteroidia > Bacteroidales > F082 > Limimorpha. Next base: position 42,546 of record JAEETH010000017.1, on the reverse strand, counting down.
CCCAACAACGGGCAGATGACGCTCAACTTCGAGCACCTGACCGGCAAGGTCAACGTCAAGGTGTACGACATGCAGGGCGCACTCATCGACGACTTCGAGGCCTACAACGGACAGCCTGCCGGCTCCTACACCTACTCCATGAAGGACAAGGCCGACGGCATCTACTTCTTCGTGGCCTCCGGACGCGAAGGCACCAGAGCCAAAAAGGTCGTCATACAACATTAAAATCACTAAACTACAAGCATATCAACAACAAAAGCATCATGAATAAACTCGCTAAAATCTTATTTTTCGCCATAGCGCTGACTTTCTTACCCATGAAACATTGGGCGCAAACACCCTACAGGCAATATGCTGACAATGGCATTTTATTGGATTTCCATAAAATCGACAATGTCGACTTCAGGGTATTCCTTATGTACAACCTCAGCCAAGATGGTCAATTCGTCCTCACGCCCAATGAGGAATACGGTCAGTTTAGTGTCAGTTGGGATGACGCAAGGTCGAGCAAGCGTCTTATGGATGCTTTTGACTCCTATTACGCCGACTCCTATGCCGATTTCCAATTATTCACAAAGAATGAATTATTGAACCTGATTCCGCAATGGAAAGATGCAGTTGCCCCAACGAACTTCCTTTCCATAATGATGGACGTCATCATGCGCAACGGCAGACCCACCAACAACCACTGCATCGATTCCGACCCGTTCTGCACCTCCGATGTCATCACCTTTGACGCTGCCAGCACCTCACAAACAGCCGATCAGCTTGAAAATGATGAATTTGACGACGGTTGCATCGGTAGTTCCTACAATCCTTCATGGTATCACATGAGAATCAACGACCCTGGACAATTCATCATCCACATGGAAGGTCACGACCCGTCTGATGGCACAAACAGAGACATTGACTTTTGCATGTGGGGGCCTTTCCATGACCCGACTTCGCCTTGCGTGGCACAATTGACATCAGATAAGATTATCGACTGCAACTACTCCAGTAGTTATTCTGAGGATATTTACATGGGCTATCAAGAAGATGCTCATTATCATAGTGCAGGTCATGGCACGGTAAACTACCATGAGCCCCAATCTGGCGAATACTACATTCTGTTGATTACCAACTATTCACGTCAGCCTTGTACCATTTCATTCACTAAGACAGAAAACTCTGGCCCTGGCACCACCGACTGCGGCATCCTGCCTGGAGTGGTGAGCAACGATGGCCCATATTGCGTTGGCGAGACCATCAACCTGACCGTCAACCAACAATTTGGCGCGACCTACAGCTGGACGGGTCCCAACGGTTTTACCTCATCGCAACAAAACCCGGTGCGTCCCAACTGCACCTTGGACATGGGCGGCAACTACACCTGCGTGACCACCGTGGGCGGCGAAAGCACCACGGCCACCACTACCGTCACAGTGTTCGACCTTCCTGAAGCCAACTTCGAAGCCACCACGGTTTGTGTCGGCAATCCTACAATGTTCAACAGCACTGCCACCACTTCCGACCAACAGGAAATATCCACATACGATTGGGACTTTGGAGACGGCACCACTGGAAGCGGAGAGAACGTAAGCCACACCTACGCTGAGCCAGGCACTTACAGTGTGACCCACCACGTGAGCACACGTGCATGTGAAGGCCAAGTGACGCTTCCTGTCGTCGTTGTGGCGGCTCCCGTGGCCAGCTTCACCGCCACCACCGTCTGCCAAGGCGAGGCCACGCAGTTCACCAGCACCTCCACCGGCGACCAAATCAGCGGCTTCCAGTGGAACTTCGGCGACGGACAGACCGGCACGGGAGAGACCGTCAGCCATACCTACACACAGGCCGGTAACTTCCAGGTGACCCTCACCGCTGAAGGCAGCGGCGGCACCTGCTCAGGCAACGTCACGCAAAGCGTCACAGTACATGCCATGCCCGCTCCCGTGGCCACTGCCAACCCCTACTCCGTGCAGTATTCGGAGGCTTCCACCATCACGGTCAACCCAGGTGCCGAAGGCAACTTCACCTACCACTGGGAACCCGCCAATATGGTGACCGACCCCAACAGCCAGACCACACAGACCGTCCCGCTGATTGAATCACAGGTGTACACCGTCACCGTCACCAACACCCAGGGCGGCTGCACCAGCACGACCTACGTCACCGTCAGCATGGACGGCTCTGACCTCACCGCCACAGCCACCGCCGACCAATACGAGATTTGCGATGGCAGCTCCACCACTCTGCACGCCATCCCCGCAGGTGGTACCGGCAACTACTCCTTCAGCTGGACACCTGCTGCCACCCTCAGCAACCCCACGGGCATGAACCCCGTGGCATCGCCTGCCGTGGGCACCACCACCTACTCCTGCCACATCACCGACGGCATCATCGACCAAAATGTCAGCGTCAGCATCACCGTCCACCCCAACAAGTCAACCGACATCAACCGTTCCATCTGCGACGGCACGTCATACAACTTCTTCGGGCAGAACCTGACCGAGGCTGGCGTCTATCACCACACCTTGCAGACCCTGCACGGCTGCGACAGCGTCATCAACCTCTACCTCGAAAAGATGCAGGTCTTCGAGACCACCCTCTCCGACTATTTCTGCGAGGGCGACACCTACACCTTCTTCGGGCAGCAGTTCAGCGCGCCAGGCACCTACTCCCACACCATGCAGACGCAGCAGGGCTGCGACAGCATCGTCAAGCTCAACCTCAGCCTCAGCCCCGTCGAGCACAGCCAGTTCACCGTGCCCGATGGCGAGAACTGCGACAGCTACTTCTGGGACCCGCAGGGACACCAGATCGTCCAAACCGACCATGACGGACTGACCTACACCAACTCCGGCACCTATCACAGGACCTACCTCAACCACGCCGGATGCGACAGCATCGTCACCATGGACGTCAGGTTCGAATACACCCCCGACCCGACGCCCATCTATCCCATGGACGAGGCCAACACCGCACCTCACTGGGTCGTCTCCGCCACCGAGTTCCAAATCAACACCTACGACTTCCAACTCTGGGACAACAACCCGTTGTGCTATTGGGACACCGTCACCTGGACCCTCGAAGGCGCCACCGACTGGTTCACCGAGCCTTTCGGCAACAAGGCCAAGCAGTGCAAGGTTTACGTCCTCAGCCAGGTTGAAGACACCGTATGGCTCACCGCGCGTGCCTTCAACCGCTGCTCACCGGGCAACGGCGTCGAGCGCAGATACTGGCTCGTGTGCTCCTTCTACGGCATCGACGAGCAGGAGGCCAACTTGGCCGACTTCTCCGTCGTACCCAACCCCAACAACGGGCAGATGACGCTCAACTTCGAGCACCTGACCGGAAAGGTCAACGTCAAGGTGTACGACATGCAGGGAGCCCTCATCGACGACTTTGAGGCCTACAACGGACAGCCTACCGGCTCCTACACCTACTCCATGAAGGACAAGGCCGACGGCATCTACTTCTTTGTGGCCTCCGGACGCGAAGGCACCAGAGCCAAGAAGGTCGTCATACAACACTAATGCCATTTGAAAGCAAGAATATCAACAACGCTAAAGGAAAACACCATGGAAAAACTCGCTAAAATTCTATTCATCGCCTTATTGCTGACCTTCTTGCCTTTGAAACATTGGGGACAGACACCCTACAGGCAATACGCTGACAACGGCATTCTGCTGGACTTCCATGATATTGACGACGTGTATTTCCGAGCTTGCCTCCTGTACAATCTTAGCCAGGATAGCCGTTTCATCCTCATGGCCAACGATGAACCTGGACAATTCAGCATCAGCTCGGACGAAGGTAGCGGCATCACAAACCTTTATGAGTCATTCGATGCTTTCTACAATGACACTTATAATAGTTTTGGGATGTTAGACAAAAGGGAAGTTTCATCTCGTTTCCCGCAATGGAAAAGTTGCGTTGCTTCAGCCCATTTCCAATCAATAATGATGGACATTACTCTTAGGAATTCCAGACCTAACGACAACAACCATTGCATCGATTCCGACCCCTTCTGTACTTCAGATGTCATCACCTTTGACGCGGCAACTTCTTCCCAAACGGCCGACGATTTGGAAGGCACGACGCTACAAGATGGTTGCATCAGCTCTTCCCCCAATCCCTCATGGTACCACATGAGAATACAAACAGGAGGACAGTTTGTCATCCACATGGAAGGACACGACCCGAGCAACGGTACGACAAGAGACATCGACTTCTGCATTTGGGGACCTTTTGACGACCCCACCTCACCATGCGTTGCCCAACTGACGACCAATAAGATTATTGACTGCAGTTACTCAGCAAGTTACACCGAAGATATTTTCCTTGGATACCAATTAAGCGAACATGATCATGGCGGTTCATCCCTTGCTGACGGTACTATCACCTACCATGTACCAGAAGTTGGCGAGTATTACATTTTGATGATTTGTAACTATTCCCAACAACCCTGTACCATTTCGTTCACCAAGACGGAAGGCATAGGCGAAACCGACTGCGGCATTCTTCCCGGCATTGTGAGCAACGATGGTCCCTACTGCGTAGGCGAGACCATCAACCTGACCGTGAACCAACAAGCGGGTGCCACCTATACTTGGACAGGCCCGAACGGATTCACTTCATCGCAACAAAACCCAGTGCGTCCCAACTGCACGCTGAACATGGCTGGCACCTACACCTGCGTTACCACCGTGGGTGCCCAAACTACCAGTGCCACCACCGAAGTCGTGATTTACGCACAGCCTACAGCCAACTTCAATGCCACTACCGTTTGTCAAGGCAACCCCACGCAATTCACCAGCACCTCCACCACCAATCCTGCCGGACAAACGATTTCGAGCTTCCAATGGAGATTTGGCGATGGGCAAACTGGCACCGGACAAACCACAAGCCACACATACGCCCAGCCTGGCACTTACCAAGTGACCCTTACGGTTTCCACAGGCAACGGCCATTGTTCCCACGAAATCACCAAAACGATTACCGTTGAAGCCCTTCCCGAAGCTAATTTCACCGCCACCACCGTTTGCCAAGGCGAGCCTACGCAATTCACAAGCACCTCCGAGGGAGATAACATTGACAACTATCAATGGGACTTTGGCGACAACCAAACGGGCACCGGACAAACCACAAGCCATACCTACACCCGTTCTGGCACTTACCAAGTGACACTCACCGTTTCGTCAAGCAACGGAACTTGCTCCGACAACATCACACAAACGGTCACAGTGAACCCTGCCCCCACCGCCAGTTTCGATGCCACCACGGTTTGCCAAGGCGAAGCCACACAATTCACCAGCACTGCCGGAGGACAAGCTATCGAAAGCTATCAGTGGAACTTTGGCGACCATCAGACGGGCACAGGGCAAACCACAAACCACACCTACGCCCAAGCCGGCACTTATCAGGTGAACCTCACTGTGGAAACTGCGGGAGGGTGTTCCGACGTCATCACCCAAACCGTAACCGTCAATCCTTTGCCCACGTCCAACTTCACTGCCACTAGCGTTTGCCAAGGCGACCCCACACAATTCACCAGCACCGCTGAAGGCGATCACATCAACAATTATCAATGGAGCTTTGGTGACGGACAAACTGGAACAGGGCAAACCGTCAGCCACACCTATACACAGGCGGGCAACTATCCTGTGACACTCAATGTGCAAACCTCTGGTGGTTGCTCCGACAGCTTCACCCAAACGGTGGAGGTGTTTGCCATGCCAGTAGCCAGTGCCACAGCCCAACCCTCCACAGTCATCTATGGTGCCTCCACGACTCTTTCTGCCAATGCCGGCACACAAGGCACCTTCGACTTCCACTGGGAGCCCGCCAATTTGGTGGTCAACCCCAATGCCCAGACCACACAAACCTTAGCACTTCAAGAATCGCAGACTTTCACCGTCACCATTACCAACCCTCAAGGCGGCTGCACCAGCACGGCACAGGTCATTGTCAGCTTGGATGGCTCGGGGTTGATGGCCATGGCCTCTGCCGACCAAACTGACCTTTGTGATGGCGAGTCAACCACCATCCACGCCATTCCATCCGGAGGAGCCATTGACAACTACACTTTCGAATGGTCGCCCGCCAACACACTCAATAACGCCCATTCGCAGCATCCCGTTGCCACACCTGGTCTCGGTAACACCACTTACACCTGCCATGTGAACGATGGTTTCTCCGACATCAATGTCAGCGTCACGCTCCATGTTCACCCCAATGTGGAGAAAGACATCTACCAAACCATCTGTGAAAACGACACCTATTCCTTCTTCGGCCAAGACGTGCATACACCTGGCGTGTATGACCACACCCTGCATACCCAATTTGGCTGCGACAGCATCGTGCACCTTCATTTAGACAACTGGCAGACCTACGAGACTTCCACCACCGATCACTTCTGCCAAAACGACCAATATCATTTCTTCGACCAAACCCTCGATGCCGCGGGCACTTACTACCATACCCTACAATCCTCCCATGGCTGCGACAGTACCATCCGACTCACCCTATTGCAAGACCCCGTCTACGAATTCGAGATGTGGGAGTCGACATGCGAGGGGGGAGATGGCTATCTGTACGCTGGACAATACCTGCAACCCAGAATCGAGCCTTACATCTTCAGCTATCCCACAGTCAAACAGTGCGACAGCACCATCATCATCCATATCGAAGAAGCAGAATACAACTCCAAAAACTACAACGTCTCGCTCTGCGGCAGCGAATTCACATGGGGCTCAAACGGCATCACCTATTATGAATCGGGAGTCTATTACGACACCCTGCACTTCACCAACACCTGCGATAGCACCCTCATCCTTAACCTTGAACTGCGTCCCATCCACGATGACGACATCGTGGTGTCGAGCTGCGATGACTACCGCTGGAAAGACGATACTTACAATGTAGACATGACTTTCACCGAAAGCACAGTCTACACGCAACATTACATCAACACATTTGGTTGTGAGAGTGAAGCCACGCTCTACCTCACCATCAACGACCATGACGAGAGCGCATTCACCGTACCCGACGACGAGAACTGCGACGAATACTTCTGGGATCCACAAGGGCACGAAATCGTCTACACCGACCACGACGACCCAGTCTACAACATATCAGGCATCTACCATAGGACCTACAAAAACCAGGCGGACTGCGACAGTTTAGTCACGATGAGCGTGCAATTTGACTACACGCCCCATCCTACGCCCATCTATCCCATGGACAACGACAACACAACGCCACACTGGGTAGTGACAGCCACTGAGTTCCAAATCAACGCCTACGACTTCAACCTTTGGGACATCAACCCCAATTGCCATTGGGATACGGTCACCTGGACAAGCGAAGGCGCTCCCAACTGGATCATTGAGCCCTTTGGCGACCAAGGCAAGTGCTGCAAGCTGTATGTGCTCAACCATGTGGATGACACGGTTTGGCTGACGGCCCATGCCTTCAACCGCTGTGCACCCGAAGAGGGCGTGATTCAAAGGTATTGGCTCGTGTGTTCGTTCTATGGCCTCGACGAACAAGATGCCAAAGCTGACTTCCAAGTCGTCCCCAATCCTAACAAAGGTCAGATGACACTCAATTTCGAGCATCTCACCGGCAAAGTCAACATTAAGGTATATGACATGCATGGTGCCTTGATTGACCAATTTGAGACCTACAACGGCGTTGGCCCAAGCACTTACCAATATCAGATGAAGAGCAGAGCGGAAGGCATCTATTTCATCGTCGCCACCAGCAAGGAAGGAACAATAGCAAAGAAAGTGATTATACAACGATAATATACTAATTAACAACTTATTAAACTTATGAAGCTCTTCAAAACCATACTTCTTGTTAGTATGTGTTTAGCCCTTTCCTTTCCCACACTTGCACAAACCACTTCCACACAAGGCAAGGAGTTTTGGGTCTCATTTATGGGAAACGGCTTCAAGACACGATATGATGCTTTTTCGGAAATACCTCAATTCACTTGGCTTCGTATACAATTGATTGTCAGTGCAAAGCGCGATTGCAGTTGTACCATCAAGAATCCTAACACCGGCTATTCACAAACCTTTGCCGTGGAAGCCAACAACACCTATCTGTTTGACGACATCCCATGGGAAGAAGCCTATATGGAATTGGAAGAACACGGGCAAGCGTTAAACAAAGGGCTTGTCATCACCGCCGATGACACGGTTTCTGTTTATTGCGCCAACATCGCCGAAATGTCGTTTGACGCCTCATACGTCCTGCCCGCCGACGCACTGAGTAACGACTATCTCATTCAAACCTACGACCAATCGACCGGCAGCTCCCCGTATGCTGATTTCCACACCTCAGCCTTTCTCATCGTTGCCACCGAACAAGGCGAAACCACGATAGACATCACGCCTTCTGTAAACACCTTGGACGGCCATAACGCCAACACCGAATATAGCATCACCCTACAACAGGGACAAGCCTACCAAGTGCGATCGCGTAACAACAACTATGGCAGCCAAAGCCGCGACCTCACCGGCACCCGCGTCACCGCCCGCGACTGCAAGAAAATCGCTGTGTTCAACGGCAACAACCTTACCATGGTGCCCAATGGAGGTAACGATTCAGACTGCGTTTTCGAGCAAGCCATGCCCCTTTCGTCGTGGGGAAAGAAATTTGTCGTCACCGCCTCACTCGATCGACAATTCAACGACATCGTAAAAATCACATCGGCATACGACAACAATGTGATACTCAGAAACGGCGCAGTCTTGGCAACACTCAACACAGGCGAATCCACATCATTTGAGCTGCGGCAATCCGATAAATCCTGCTACATTGAATCCTCTCACAGTTGTGCCGTCTACCTCTACAACCACTCAAAAGACAACGACGGCTGGTTTCAAGATGGCATCGGAGCGCCAAGCATGGTGTGGATTGCCCCTATCGAGCAGCGCATCAATGAAATCACTTTCTCGACGTTCAATTACGAAAGCGAGCATGACACCGACATCAGCAAGCACTACGTGAACATCATCGTCGGCTCAGAAGACATCGAGCAGGTCTATCTTGACAACGAGCTGTTGCCTCACACTCAGTTTGAGGCGGTGAACGGTTCCTCTGAATACTCTTTCCTTCGAAAAGAAGTCAGCCACGGCGTGCATCACTTGACCTGTGCAAACGGCATCAACGCCCACGTTTACGGATTTGGCTATGCCCGAGGCTACGCTTACATGGTAGGCTCCAACGCCATCGACCTCAGCACCAGCGTCACCATCAACGATATCAGTGTCAAACCCGATGAAAGCTTCGCATACTGCACAGAAGAAAACATGACTTTCTTGGCCGATGTCAACGCCTCCGCATACTCCCTCCAATGGGACTTTGGCGATGGCTTCCTCAGCAACGACAACCCCGCCACACACGTCTATCACGACAAGATAGTTTATCCCGTCACTTTGACCGTGAACACAGATGAAAACAGTTGCTCAACGACAGGGACACTTATCTCCAATTTCACCATCGATTTGACGCAGCAATACATTACCGAAAACGATGAGGTTTGCATGGGAGACTTGTATTCAGACTATGGTTTCAACAATGTGTTGATCAACAACGACACCCTTTTGTCACGGATAGTCGACAACCCCGAGCATCCCGAATGTAAAGACAGTTTGTTGGTTTACCTCACGGCACGTCCAAGCTACCACATCCCCATCGACGACAGCCGCTGTTGGCAGGGTGAGCCGGGTATATACAGCGGCTATGGTTTTGCCTTCGAATATCCCAACCCTGGAGAATACGACAGAGAGCTGAGCCTCCCATCGGTGTATGGCTGCGACAGCGTCATCTACCTGCACCTCACTGTGGACGAACGCATCACTCAGGAGATCGATCATCTCGAATGTAGCGGAAGTTTCTTTTGGGATGGCGACACCTACACCCAATCGGGCACCTACGAAAAGCAATACATATCGCATGGAGGCTGCGACAGCATCGTCATCATGCACCTCACCATTGGCAACGAGAAACATTTGTCGTTCGATACCATCAGCTGTGGCGTTTTCCATTGGGACGGACAAGACTATGACCTATCAGGCGACTACACCCAAGTTTACACCACCAATGAAGGCTGCGACAGCATTGTAGTGTGCCGTCTGACCGTTGGCGAAACCATTGAGGGTGCCACTACCACCATCTCCAGTTGCGACTCCTACTCCTGGTATGACGAAGAATACACCGAATCCGGCGTGTACACCAAGGTCTTCCCCACCATGTTGGGCTGCGACAGCGTCATCCGCCTCAATTTAGATTTGGAATACACCCCCGACCCCTCCCCCATTTTCCCTGCCGACACTAATAACCTCGCCCCGCATTGGGTGGTCACGGCGACCGAATTCCAAATCAAAGCCTACCAATTCACCTTATGGGACAACAATCCTGCCTGTCATTGGGACTCCGTCCATTGGGCCTTGGAAACACCCAGCGCAGAATGGGTTCTTAGGCCCGACACGACCACCTATCCCGTCGGAAAAGTCTGCAACCTCTATGTGCTGAACATCACACAGGACACAGTATGGATACGAGCCACTGTATTCAATGAATGTCATCCGCAAGGTGTTGAACGCCGCTATTGGTTGCTTTGCTCTTTCTACGACCTCGATGAAAACCATGCCAACGCCCAATTCGACGTCGCCCCTAATCCAAACAACGGCGAAATGGACCTCCTCTTTGAGCATTTTGAAGGGAAAACCGATGTCAAAGTGTATGACATGAAAGGCGCCATGATTGACCACTTCCAAATCAATAATGGCTCCGACTCTAACACCTACCACTACAAAATGAAAGCTGTTGAAGACGGCATCTATTTCTTCGTTGCCTCAGGAAAAAGTGGTGTTTTGACGAAAAAAGTCGTTGTCATACACTAATTCGCCTCTTATTCTAAAACCAACAATAAACTGAATATCAATATATAAGGAAACAAATACAAAAAAAAGTGCATTTGTAAAGTCAAACAATAAAGTAAAATCCTTACATTTGCCGATTATTGTTTTCATATCTAGCACCTCTTCAAAAATCGACGACAAATGAAGAAGCACTTATTCAGGACCATCCTATTCTTATGTAGCACAATGCTTTTGGGCTCCTGCCTGAAAAACGACCCTAAGAACAATCCTACCGTTTATTACGCATACCAACAGATTCCCAACATCAACGAATTCATGCCACAGCGTCTCTTGTTCGCCTTGGGCAACGAGTACTTGCACTATGGTGACGAGCCGCCAAAAATTGAAGGCGTCTTCGTTGCGGATAACGTTTGGGTCTCCATTGTTGACACAGTGCCTTCGAGCGCATGGATGCAGCCTGCCAACAATGCCATTCCCAATCCGCAATATTTTGAGTTCTTCGACCAACATAAGGGAATAGCCAAGATGAGATTTAAAAGCCCCAAAGGTCAGGCAGGCCAATACGACTATTTCATGGAGCAGTCGAGCACCCAAATGACCGATTCTGTTATGACACGCAGCAACATAGACGCGTTCGTCAACGACACCATCTCGCCCATCTACTTTAAAGACGACAAACTCGAATCAAGAGATTTCAAAACCGTGTATATCATGGGTGAGGATCCCTATTTCACTGTATACTACTATGAGGTTAGAGATGTCAAATCAAAATCAGAGCCTTTGAATGCCGTCATCTTCACGGGCAAGATGGACAAGGAAATCCAAGTGGTGACCGACACCGTCAACCACACCTCCGACACCATCGTGAGACCTGTCATCAAGGACCTTAGATGGGGCATCCAAACCATGAAATACTATAACGAAACCTCCAGCATCAGCCAAATCATCCGTTTGGGCTTCTTGCCCACTCCGGGCGACCTCATGGTGCTCCGCAACCTTTCCGACGCACATTCAGGCGAATTACCACAATAAAAAGACCATTGCAGCATGAAAAAGCTAAGCATAATATTGTTTCTGTCCTTGTTACTGATTGGCAACACCGCCACGGCTCAGTTTAGGAAACCTTTGCAATCACGCTCTAAGACGCTTTCAGAGGCCCGATACAACATTGGACTCACGGGAGGTCTCACCTCCACCTATTGGGTGCATTTTGCTGGAACAGGGACAAAATACCACCATCCATTCAATTTTAGTCCCATCGGCGGAATAGCCGTTGAGCGCATGTTCAACAACTATTCGTCAATCGGTGTGGAAGGATTGTTTGCCATGCGCAACACCCACATGGACTACTATGTGCTCAATTTCCCAGTTGCCCTCAACGAAAACAAGGATTTCTATCGTCAATATGACGTAGACTACATGGAAGTGGACGTGCAAGTTCCGTTGACCTATTATATGGGTCAAGGCAACATCAGGCCATACGTCTATGTCGCCCCACGCTTCACACTTCCGCTGTCGGGAAACATGAAGTGGCAAAAGATGGAAATCATAGATTACGGCACTGAGAACCAACATGTCAATGACAAAACGGCCACCCTCGATACAGTGTCGATGAGTGCGCAAAACATGCGTCCTTGGAATGTTGGCCTTGTGGTAGGTGCAGGCGTAAGATTCAAAGTCAACATTGCCAACTACTACATTTATCTGAAACTTGATGCCTCGGCCCATGCTGCCGTCGTCAATTCGTTCTCAAAGGAAGAAAACCATGGTGATTCCGAAATCGTCATCGGAGCCTCCTACATCGACCCTTACCTGTTGCAAAAACGCTTCAACACGGATGCCTCAGTGAAGTTCACGCTGCTGTTCCCGCTGAAGAAGCAGTTGAAGGGCGCTTGCATGAAGTGGGGAGAATACGATTGATAGTTGACAGTTAGGAGTTGGGAGTTAGGAGTTAAGAGTTAAGAGTTAGGAGTTAGGAGTTGGGAGATGACAAGATAGAATAACAGAGCGGCTGGCCTGAAGGTCAGCCGCTCTGCGTTTACAAGGATATGAAAAAGTGATTTACTTTCGTTGTTGTCAGTCGCCAAGACGCTCTACTTTGGCGCGACCCGCTTTGTCGCCTTCCACGACAGGGTTGCCATAGTAACTAATATCGCCCGATCCAAAGATGCCATACGTGAGTTTGCCGCTGACCCGAGCCTTGATGTCGCCCGAACCAGCAATGTTGGCTTCAAGGTTCTCAATGTCACAGGTCAGGACGATGTCGCCCGACCCGGCCACGCCAGCCTCGGCTTCCCGAACCTTCCCACTAACGACTTTCAAGTCGCCCGAACCAGCAATGTAACAATCTAACTTATCAGCAACCAGTTCATCGCAAGACAAATCGCCTGAACCAGCCACATTCAACTCGACTTTCTGAGTAGTGACCGTTTTATGGAGAACAATGTCGCCCGAACCGGCAATGTTGGCTTCAAATTTCTCCGCTTCCAACGGACTGTTGGCGTTAAAAGTGCCACTGCCAGCAAGGTTGATGATCTCCAAACTTGGTGTCGTTACTTCGATAACAAATTTCGTGGCTTTCAGGTGGGTGTTTTTATCTTCCTTTTGTTTGCCCAAAAGCAGTTCGTTATCCTTCACCTTGATGTCGAGATAGTCAAAAAGGTTATCGTCCACACTGACGGTGCAGGAGTAACTGTCGGCAATCGTGAAGTTGACCGTTGCTGGCAGCGAAGTAGAGATTTCGTTGAACGCGGTCACGTCGTAAGTGCGGGTAACGACGTTGCCGTCGCCTTCGATGGTTTTGCCGCCGAGCGTTTCCCCGTCCAAATTGAAGGTGCAGGCATTAAGCGCCATGCTGATGATGGCCGCTGCGATGATTATGATGTTTCTTTTCATTGTTTGTTTGTTTTAATTGATTTGTAGTAAGACGAAGAATAAGTGAAAAAGTTACAGTCAAGTGTGATTTTTAGGTTCCCGCTTCGCGGGAATGGAGTATTGTGTTAGGTATCAAGCGGCGGCTTGTAACGTTAACGACTCGTAAATTCTATAAGCCGCCGCAGGAAACAACTACTGTATACTCCATTCCCGCAGGGAATCTCCTACAGTTTTATCTCATCCAATCCAATGCCGAGCAATTTCATTTTCTTAATCACTTCAGGCAGTTCCTTTTCGAGAAACTCCTCTCGCATTTGCTTGAGGACGATGTCCTTGGCCTCAGCGGAGATGAAATAGCCGATGCCGCGTTTGTTGTAGATGATGCCCGCTGCCGTCATGGTCTCGTAAGAACGCATGATGGTATTGGGGTTCACGCCGAGTTGGATGCCGTAGTCACGCACCGAAGGGATGCGGTCGTCGGCCTTCAGATCGCCACGCAGGATTTGCTCATAGAGCTGCGAGCAAATCTGCAAGTATATGGGTTTGTGTGCATTAAATTCCATGGTTTAGTATTTTTGGGTTTTGATTTTACGATAAGTGAAGTACAGTAGCACGCCCGTGATGACGATACCGATAATCATGCCCCAGATGGTCGCATTGTGCCAAAGGTGGACCATTTCCTCCGCGGAATAATCATTAAATCCTTCCAACCACAGCTCGATTCGTCTGGAATTGCCGACCATGGCCAAACCCATGAGCGTAGAAAGCACATAGCCGATGCCGAGATAGCAAGCGAAGGTCTTGCCTGCCTTATGCTTCTTGAAGAGCATGTTGCCTAACATGAAAATGGCCGCCCACTGGATGATGCCTGAATATAATGAAGCACGCATCACGCCGATAGGGAACACCTGTTCAATAGGAAGATCCATTTCTGCTGCACGAACTGCACCTTCCGTGTCGTTAAACATCTGGACAATTTCGTTCATCGAATAGAGACGTATAGGTTTGTCAAAGCCGCCAAAGGGGAAAATCGACAAGAAAGCGTCAACCAGGTAACCACCAAAGAAGACGATGACGGGAGTCACTATGGCACAATAGAGAAACATGCTGACGAACTTCTCCAAAGAGGAGGCAGGCATCATGGCGAAACCTACGCCCTCACGCGAAAGGTTGGCATTACCATAAACCTTGGAAGGTACCATCATCATGGCCAATGCTGTCCAAACGCATAGCATTCCAAAACGGACTGGCGGCATGGTTTCGGAACCGAAAAGCAGATTGAAAATCCAGAAAATGGCGTTCAGGCAGCACCAAACGATGAGCGAGGTGCCAAAGTTGCGGATATACATCTTGCCGTCTTTCAGCAAGAGGTTCTTGAAACGATTGAAACTAAAAGTGTTATTCATGGTTAGTATTTTTGAGTCTTGATTTTACGATAAGTTAGCACATAGAACACGATGGCGATAACCAGTTGGAAGGCGCTGTAGAGCCAAGGGAGGAAACGCATTTCCAGTTGGGCGCTAGTGTCAACAACCCACGTGCCGAAAGCATCCAACAAATGGAACAACTGCATGAGCATGGTTAGCGAAAAGACAATCAGCAATCCCCAAGCGAAAGTCTTGCCAGCCTTGCGGCGTTTGAAAACCATGTTACCGAACATGAAGATGGACGACTCGGCCCATGCGGCAGTGGCCATCGCGGCAACAAACATCATAAAGTCGCCGAAGCTGATATTCTTCAAGAGATCTTCATACATGGCGAACTCCTTGAAATCGCCGAAAGGCAATAGGGTTAAGAGGCAGTCCACCAGCCAGCTGCCCACCAGAGTCGCAGCGGGGGTGACAAGTGAGCAATAGAGGATCATGCTGAAGAACTTCTCCAAACTGGTGGCGGGCATCATGGCGAAGCCCACACCTTCACGCGACAAATTGACCTTGCCATAGATACGCGAGGGTGCCAACATGAGGGTAATAGCGACAAGGGCAAAGATGATGCTCTCGCGAGCCTCAACGGGCAATTCAAAATCGAATATCAAAGTTGTCACCCAAAACATGATGGGCAAACTAATCCACACCAGCAGCGTGATGCCAAAGTTGCAGAGATAACGCTTCCAATCGTAGGCCACCACCTTATTGAAACGGTTGAAATTGAATGTATTATTCATAACAATAATCTCCTATAATAGTTTCTGCTTTGAATTGCTTCTTCCGTTTTCACGGAATGATGCCTCGCAATGACGCAAAGCGTGTCATCATTGCAAGCGATGCTATCCAAAGATTTGCTTAATGGTTTCCTTGTTTTTCATCACGGTGTTGAACAGCACCTCGATGCTGATTTTGCTGTCGATGCCTTCGGGGTTGCGGGTCACGTTGACATAGCCACCGGGGATCAACTCGCTGTAGAGCGCTGTGTCGTCTTTCTCCATGCCATAGTCGAAGTAGAGCTTGTCGGTGATTTCGCGGAACGAGGCCTTCAGCAGCACCTCATCGTGGTCGAGGATGATGATGGGGTCGATGAGGTTTTCCACATCCTTCACCTGGTGTGTGGAGATGATAATGGTGCGGTTTTCCGTGGCGTGCTTGGCAATGACTTGACGGAAGAGGGTCTTTGAGGGGATATCAAGGCCGTTGGTAGGCTCGTCGAGAAGCAGATAATCTGTGTTCAGTGCCAAAGCAGTGGCGATGAGGCATTTCTTCTGCTGGCCAAATGACAACTCGGCAAATTTGCGTGTCGGATCAACCTCCATTTCCTTGCAGAGTTCATGGAAAAGATTCTCGTCATAATTGGGATAGAAAACACCCAACTCCTTTATATTATTAATAGGTGTACCCTCTGGTATGGCAAAGTCTTCCGAGATGAAGTAAATCTTTTGGAGGGTTTCGGGCAAGCGGTTGAAGGGAGCGATGCCGTCCACCTCGCAGGTGCCTGCGGTCGGCTTCTGCAAACCGCTGATGAGTTTCAGCAGGGAGGTCTTCCCCACTCCGTTTTCGCCTAACAGCCCGTAGATGTTACCCTTCTCGAAGCCGAGGCTGATGTTTCTAAAGACTGGCTGATTCTTGTAGCCAAAGTCTAAATTCTTGATTTCAATCATGTCGTTGTATTTTTGTGTTAGTGTATTAGTCAAATAGAACACTGCAAAAGTACAACAATTTTCATTACTGTCAAGAGAAAAACCAAATAATTTTGAAAAAAAGAGGAAAATTTTTGTAAATTGTTATAAATCAGATGACAAAACCAGAACTTATTTACTACAATTTCAAAAAACGATGCACATACGACCCGATTTTCACGATATACACCCCTGATGACAGCCCCGAATCCAACACGATTTCCTGACATGCGGACAAATAGCATGTTCCGCCTTGGATGACTCGCCCCGACACGTCACAAAGCAAAAAGGTTGTCACACGGGAACGTCCGTCAAGCATCTTGATGTGAATTTCATCATCCGCAGGGTTGGAATAGACGACAAAATCATCCGTGTTCGACTGGAATTCAGAATGTTTTGCAGGAAGATAATTCTCATACTGCTGCATATAAGAGTCTATGCGGTGGCGCAAAAAATCGTCCACCAAACTAATGCTCCAATTCCAATAATCCACAGACTCGGGATAACCGAATCGGGAAATGTGGAATGGGATTTCACCAGCGATTTGATTCTTGACCTCGTCCAAATAGGTCACCGTATTCTCATACCTGAACTCGGAAGCGCAAAAGGTCTCGACACGTTCGGCAAACTTACGCTTGAAGTCGTTGTTTTCAAACAACCTCCTGAACATCAACGAGGCTTTGGTGGATGACGGCCACCCTTCGATGCCCATATACGAGGCATTGTCGAAGACCGCGAAAGTGTCGTCAATCAAAGCGGCATCACCGTCATAAAACAGCCAACGCCACTTGCCGTCTCCCTCCTGCCATAACCGCATGTTGTTGGCGGGCCAATCGGTATTGCCGATAAAAGTCTCAAAAACGCAGTAGTCGATGAAATTGTCCACGTCAACAAGTCCGCTCAGATAGGCATAATTTTCATCAACTGAGAGGTCGGCATTTTCGAGCCATTCCATCATGTGTACAAAATAGGTGCTGTCGCCATATTCCGCATCCCTGTGCCAATTGTCGATGATATTACATTGCTCAATATCAACGTCATAATGGTCCTCAAGATAACGTTCGTCCATTTTCTCTTGCAGGAAATAGATTCCCCAATACTCACCGTTGAGAAAAAGACGCACAGGGCAAGAGTTGGGCGCATCTAAAGCGAGGTCCATCGCCAAACGGTTGGAGACATAGTCTTGCACACCAGAAAACGGCCACAAGGTAGTGAAAGGCTTGATTACCAAATGTTTGAAGCTATCATTTGACGTGGTTTCGAAAAACCTGTACTTGAAACGCTTTTTCCCGTATTCCTCACGAGCATAGATTTTCAAACCCTTCTGTGGATAACAACGTGCCCTGTTGCCATGCGTGCGCAATCCACATTGCTGATTAATGCTGCCATTAGCGCCGGGCTTGTAAAACTCCACATTGACACAACGCTCCCATTCCTTGCCATGCTGGTAATAATTTCCCGAATTAAAAGGATCGTTAGCGTCAAAATAGACACCAGGCACCATAATACCATTCTGATAATCAAACAGGTCGAGAGAATCAGCACAAATCGACAGTGCTGGCAGCCCTTGAGCATCGATACCAAGAGCATTTATAAAATAGGTATGGGTGGTGACAGGCCCCATCCGCTGCCCATTCTCGTCAAAGACGGCGGCGCGAATCACGATGGCATGACTCACGGAATCAGGTACATACTGCAAGGACTCTGGCGAAATCTGCACCTTATAGATATCGGAATGGGAATACAGTTGTTGGGAAAGCCATAGCTGTTGTTCATACACCGACGAGGCTGCAGTTGGTGCATTGCCATTGGTGGTGTACCGAATGTGATGGTTAAAATCGCTGCAACCCAACGACAAATAAAAAGACTCGGAATAAAATCCCCCCTGATGGGAAAACATCACCTTTTCTTCTTGCGCAATGGCCTTATTGCAAAGGGCAACCATGCCCAATACCCATATCCAAATCCGCAAGCGAGGCATCACTGTTATTTCTTAATGCTCAGAATAACGCCCAATGCCACACCGAGGAAGGCCGCAAACAGCACCTGAAGCGTTGGAGGCAACAAGAAAGTGATGGTATGAGCAGGATACCAAAACAGCGGAATAGTCTTGGCAAAAACGAAGCCATACTGTATGTCCCAATTGATTTTCTTCGAAAGTGCCTCCCCTATTTTCAGCGGACTACTGAAAAAGCCTTTCAGTGTGCCTCCCGTCTCAGCGATATGGATGTCAGTGATTTTGTGGAAGGTCATGAAGACCGGTGCAAACAAAGTATTCATCAGCACACTGACGCAGAGCGCGACGAAGGCCTTACCCCAGCTAAGGTCACCGGCAAACCATTCGGCAGCCTTTCCATTGAGATGGAATCCACCATCGAGCAGTTTCACCGTGCCCGTCTTGAAGATGGTCATGGCCGAAGCAATCACCACACCCAACACGCCCCAAATCAGAAGTTTTGGCAGCAAGCCGAAACCCTGTTTCATATACACGCCCTCGCGGATACGCAAAGCCAACATCTCACCAAATGTGCCAAGGATGGCGAACTTAAAGAAACTCATCAGCAGGCCGTGGTTCTTTGTGGTCGTGTTGAACCAATCCCATGCGCCCGGGATGAAGGCAAAGCCACACACTACGGCGGCAACGATAATTAAGGTAATGACATCAGATTTTTTCATAGCTTATTCTTCTTGTCGGCTTCCTTGTTCTGCCAATAACGTCCCAGCAGGCAAAGCAGGCAAATGCCACAGAGAATGCCGCCGAGCACAAAGCCCGTTTGGTCTTCGCCCTTGGCAAGATAGAGATAAATGCCGTAGCCAAAGATGGCCAAATCGACGATGACACTGAGGATGTAGCCTATGGTGCGGCTGGTCTTGTCAGTCTTCTTTAGCAAAAGATTGTCAAGCACAAAGGTTATAACAACCAATGCGGCATAGACCAAATAATAGGTGGCTTTTTCGGTAATCATAGTTTTTCAATTTGACGCGGAACTACGGGACGCGGGACACGAGACTGACCCAATGTCTCGCGTCCTATTGTCTCGCGTCTCGAGTCATTTACTTTTCAATTCTAATTCGTGCGTCAACAGCGGTCACATAACGTGGGTTGCCGAGCAGCGGGTTCAAATCCATCTCGGCGATTTCAGGCGCGGCTTGCACCAAAGCGCTCACGCGGACCACCTGTTCAGCGTAGAGGTCGAGATTGACACCTGCCTGACCACGCACGCCTTCCAGAATTTTATAACCCTTAAGGTGTTTGAGTTTTTCGAGCACCTCGTCCTTACTGACAGGCACCAGCACACTCTCCACGTCCTTCAGCACCTCAATGAAGATGCCGCCCAAGCCGAAGAAGACCTGATGGCCGAACTTCGGGTCGCGCATGGCACCGACATAAACCTCCGTTCCGTCGAGCATAGGATACATCTCCACGGCGTATGTGTCCTTGATGGCCATGAGGCGGTCGAACTCCTTGCTTACCGTTTCAAGGTCTTTCACGCCGAGGGTGACACCGCCCACATCGCTCTTGTGGAGCGGGCCGACGACTTTCATCACCAACGGCACATCCTTCGAGCAGCCCACCTCTTTAGCGAAGGCCAAGGCATCCTCTTTTTTGCTCACTTCCACGCTCTTCTTGCGGCTGATACCAGCGGCATCAAGCAGCTCGTTGTAGTCAGCCATTTCAAGGTAACCATCCTTGCAGCGGTCAATAGTTCTGCGAATACGTGCAACATCAATTTCGGGTTGGTCAGCCGGCACAATGTCGTCCTGAACATAGGCCTCAATCTCGGTCATGCCAACCAAGCTGGCGGCACGCACACGTTTAGCACCGCTCAAAACACGATAGCCATCTGCCATAGGGCAAACAGAAATCGGAGTGAGCATACCTTCTTCGCGGATGGACTTGGCCACCTCGTCCACTTCGGCCTTGTCAGGCTCGTCAGTGGGAGGCACAATGAGCTTGTTGATAGGTAACACCTCGATTTTCCCCATCTTGGGTTTAGGTGTATTGTAAACTTTGCAGATAGCGTTACCCAACACGCATTCCTCGGGGAAGTTGATATGTCCCTTGGCGATGAAATCTTCAATCTCGTCCTTCACGTTAATGATGGAAGGCAACACAGGGAAGATAGGCTTCTTGCAGGTGCGCATCTTCTGGTCGAGCAGGTCATAGACCTCCTTGTTCGAGAAGAGTCCAGGCGAGCCGAAAATGACGACCGAGAAGTCGATGTCGGTGTAGTCGTTCTCCACCGTATCGAGGATATAACCCAGCTGTTCTGCGGTTCCAGTGGCGAGGAAGTCGATGGGGTTGCCCACCGATGAGCCAGGGAAGAGTTTCTCTAATAGGGCTTTGCTGGCGGGATGCTCCTTGAGCGAAGGCACCTCCATGCCGCCGTTGGAAAGCACGTCGGTGAGCATCACGGCAGGACCGCCTGCGTGGGTCACCACGGCGCATCGATTACCTTTGATTTCGGGGTGCATGAACACGCCACAAACAGTCGTCAACTCCTGACGGTTCTGGCAACGCACGATGCCCGCCTTGCGGAACAGGGCATCCACAGCTGCATCATTGGTAGCCAAGGCACCCGTATGTGAGGAGGCAGCACGCGAGCCTGCAGCGCTACCACCGCTCTTGATGGCGGCAATGTGGCAACCTTTGTTGATAAGGTTGCGGCTATGTTTGAGCAAACGCTTCGGGTCTCCGATTTTTTCCATATAAAGCATGATGACTCGCGACGACTTCACGGGGTCGAATGTCTCGTCCAAGTGTTCCAGCACGTCTTCGATGCCCAACTGAGCGCTGTTGCCCACTGCCCAAACGCTATTGAACTTCAAGCCGTTGCTTATGCCATACTCTTTGATGAACACTGCGGTTGCACCCGAGCCTGTGATGAAATCGACACCTTGAGGGTCAAGCGTCGGGATAGGTGCATCGAAACAACCAGCATAATTCACATTGAGGAAGCCCGTGCAGTTAGGACCAATCAAGCTGCCGCCAACGCTGTTGATGGTGTCGACGATATGCTTCTCGATGGCAGCACCCTCGGCATTCTCCTCAGAGAATCCCGCGCTGATGATGATGAAGCCTTTGCAGCCTTTCTCTTTTGCCAACACATCAACGGTCTGCGCGCAGAACTTTGCGGCGATGCAGATGATGGCACATTCCACTTGCGGCAGGTCATCAACCTTGGCATAACATTTAACACCTTGGACTTCAGTCTCTTTTGGATTCACAGCATAGACTGGACCTCTGAAAGGACTCTCCAAGAGGTTTTTCAAAGCTTTTCCACCAGGTTTGTGAATGTCGGACGACGCACCGCACACTACGATGCTTTTCGGATCAAGTAATTCTCTTGCTATCATAATAATTAAGGTATTTGTTGCGACAAAAATTAATTCGCCGCAAATATAACCAAAATAACGAAACGGAGAAACAATCAATGCCAGTTTTGCAATCTTTCCTCACAATCGAGCAGCAACTGATAGTGAACCCGATTGAAAAGGCCCATTTTGCAAAGCAACTCAATATCCTCATGGCTCATCCACATCACCGAGTCGACCTCTTCCTTTTGCAGGCGCAACATTTCAGCCGGGACATTGCTTTTCAACATATAGAGCAAAGTGAACTTATAATCGTAGCGCCTGATTTTCACAAGCTTCAGTTCACTTTTCGTTGCCGAAAG
This sequence comes from Bacteroidales bacterium, assembly GCA_016290215.1. Taxonomy (GTDB): domain Bacteria; phylum Bacteroidota; class Bacteroidia; order Bacteroidales; family F082; genus Limimorpha. The sequence goes on along the minus strand of JAEETH010000017.1, from coordinate 20,002 downwards.
CCCAATCTCCTCTTTCATTTCACGCAACATGGCCAAAGCAAAGTCACGCTCACCACTTTTAACATGGCCTGCCGTGGTGGAATAGTAATTGCCCTTACGAGGAGCCACTTTTTGAATCAGATATTGCCCTTGATTGTTGTAAACATACACCGCAACGATAGGAATCATCAGGCCAGGAGGAACACGTTGACCACGCTCGATGGTTTGGCCCGTAAACTTCAAGTCTTTGTCGTACAAATCCAAGATTTCCATATCGACAACGATAATTTATGCCGCAAAAATACGGAATTCTCTCGAATAGCAAGACAAAAAAAGCCGCAACTCTCAATTGAGCTGCGGCAAAAAAATCAATTCAATAAATCATTATACTTCTTCATAACAATCTTTCAAAAAATTATGGTCCAACGCATTGGACACCTTAATCAACTGTGCCAAGTCGATACTCTTTCGTTTGAACATTTTATAAATATTCGACTTCTCACAATAAATCTCTTTGGCAAACCAATTGACAGTGCGACCCTGTCGAAGCAACTCTTCATGGATCATATTGCCAATGTGGACATCTTTCATTTTAAACTTCATAGTCGTGCGTTTTAAAAACAAAACACAAAAATATCTCATTGGAAAAAAAAGCCACAAATCGTGTCCAAAGAATACAATCAAATATTATCAAAATAAAATAATATTATTTAGTTGATTCTCAATTGTATAAATGAATAATAAAATAAAATCAAATATACAAATCAATATTTGATTCAGAGATAACAAAACGGCTCAGCTTACAAATTACCAGTGTTTTAGCAAATCATGCATCATCAATTGCAAATTCGAGTCGTTCCCAAAAATCTCGTGCAATTTCATGGAGCGTGTCCAAACCGCCTGATAGGTCTTCCCCGTCAAAGCGGCGGCTTGCACCTCAGTAACGCCCAAAATATACATGCAACAGTACATCACATCGATGCGTTTCAATCGAGGATACTTTTTGATGAGTTCAAGAGAGAACTTTGGGAACACCGCATCCACTGCATTGACCAGCGTGGTCATCTGGCTTTCTGACAAAACCATCTCAGGATAAGCGACACCGGCTTTCACATTGGCGGATTTGACTAAGCAAACACGCTTGCAAATCGGCATCTCATATAGGGTTTCCAACTTCTTGTCGAAAGGCAGCTTTTGGAAGTCGGGATTGGAAATGGTCTTTTTCAATTCAATCTCCAACGACTTGATTTTCTCTTCCTTGTTGCGCGAAGCTGTTTTCGTAGTCAAAATTTCTTCCTCAAGCAATGCCTTCGCCTTTTCGTGGGCCTCAATTTCCTTCCGATGTTTACGACGGCGCCATTCAATTAAAACGCTATCTATTGTGAGAATAATCAGTAACAACCCAACAACAAGCAACACAAAATTGAAAATGTCTTTTTGCTTCAACTCCTTCCGGTAAGCCTTATAATCCTCATACAAAATATCCACACGTGTCTTGTTACTATTCAAAGTCAGTCGATCCAAAATACAATCCGACAATAGCTCTCCGTAATGCGCCGCCTTTAACGAATCCCCTAAAATATTGGCCGACTTGATAATACGGCTATAAGACTTGATAGTCTGACGCGGAAGCAATGGATAACTATGCTCGTAATTATAAAGGGCCGAATCGTACTGCTGTTTCTCGTAGAATAAATAGCCTAAAGCAAAATGCACTTTTCGCCTCAACATATCGTCATCAGTAATCTCTAGAGCATGATGTAGCAAATCGCAAGAAGCGTGGCTCTCACCTGTATTATACAAATACAAAGCATGATGATACAAACTGCTGAAATGCCGATAACTATCGTTAGCTCCTAATTGCTCGAAAAAATCGTCCGACTTCTTATAATACATCAAAGCCCCCGAACGGTTATCCTGAGCCAACATCACATCACCCATCAATTCATAATTATCGGCAACGCCCAACAGGTTATCCTCTTTCTCGAAGCAGACATTGGAGTTCTCCAAACACTCCAATGCCATATCCCAGGCATCGTAGGTATAGCAAAACCATGCCAACCTATCGTATATCAAGGCTGTAAAATGCTCGTATTCAGGATTAACAGACGAAATAGAGAAAATCCTCCTCTTTTGTGTCAACCCATCCATTACCCACAAGGCATTCAGATAGTCCGAAAAAGCCTCCACATGTCGATTCGGGTCATTCTCTTCGATAACAGCCTTGTAATAATAGATTTTGGCCCGCTGAAACGCCAAGTCTTTTTGTGTCAGAGAACTATTAGCGTCAACAAAGACAGAATCATAGAATCCATGGGTTGATACCAGCACACTGTCGTTGGCAAAGCCATGACTGTCGTCCGCCAATGGGTCATACGGAACAGACTTTTGGCAAGAAACCATAATGAGCAATAATGCTGAAATTATGTATTGCCAACCTTTCATTTCCGCTTGATCACTTCGCAAACATATCCTTGATGCCACCCAATGAGCCCAGCATATTAGTAGCCTCGTACGGCAGATAGACCGTCTTATTATCCTGTCCGCCAGCCACTTCCTTAAGTGCTTCAATATACTTGACAGCCAGCAGATAATTGACGGGATCAGCGCCACGGTCGGCTACCGCTTCAGCGATGTTGCGGATGGCAGTGGCTTCGGCTTCGGCTTGCAGCACTTTGGCCTTGGCTTCACCTTCAGCCTTAAGGATGTTGGCCTGCTTGTCAGCCTCGGCAGCGTTGATTTCGGCTTGCTTTTCACCTTCTGAATTCAGAATCTGAGCCTGTTTTTCACCTTCGGCCTTCAAGATTTCAGCACGACGGTTACGCTCGGCTTGCATCTGAAGTTCCATGGTACGACGGATGCTTTCAGGAGGCGTAATATCCTGCAACTCAACGCGGTTTACCTTAACGCCCCATTTATTAGTGGCATCGTCAAGCACATTGCGAAGTTTCGAGTTGATGGTGTCGCGCGAGGTCAGCGTTTCATCGAGTTCCATTTCGCCCACCACATTACGAAGCGTGGTCTGCGTCAATTTCTCGATAGCCACGGGAAGGTTCTGGATTTCGTAGACGGCCTTCATCGGGTCAACAATCTGGAAATACAGCAAGGCGTTGATTTCGGTCATCACATTATCTTTGGTGATAACGCTTTGTTTGTCAAAATCATACACTTGCTCACGCATATCAATGCGCGAAGTGCGAGCCATCGCCCCATTTTGGCGACGGACGATAGTTTCCTTTGCCTGTTCAACGATAGGCAGGATGACATTGATGCCTGCATTAAGCGTGCGGTTATACTTGCCGAGACGTTCGACAATCATGGTTTCCGACTGGGAAACAATCTTGATGCCCCGAAGGATGTAAATCACGACGAGTGCAACCAAAACATAGAGAATAATAATGCTGAAATTCATTTTGTTATTGTTTAACGGTTAATATAATACTATCCAATTTCACTATTTCTACAGTAACGCCTTTCTCGATGACCGATCCGTCTTCCGAGACCGCTTTCCAATCGTCACCATCGACAGCCACGCGACCAGTATGTTGTTCGGCATCAATACGTTCCGACACAACGCCTTTCCTTCCGACGATGGCATCGGCATTGGTTTTCACATCTTTGGATTTTTTGTCCAAAAAACGTATCACCACAGGACGGAGAAAGATAAAGGTCAGCAGCGACACCACGGCAAACACCACAATTTGCCAAGTAATAGTGCCGCCCAAGCCAGCAACCAAAGCCGAGAAAACAGCACCAATAGCGAAGCAAATGACACCGAACCCAGCGGTCATGATTTCAAGAATCACCAATACGATGGCGACAACAAGCCAAATTTGATAAACGTCCATAATTCAATTTGTTTTGATTTCAAATGCAAAGGTAATCAAATTCCAAATACAAAAAAAGGTTGCAATGTTGCAACCTTTCATTTTATTTTATCAAATCCACTTTACTAACGGGAAGTCCTGACGATGCGGCAACATCGAGTTAGTCGGGAATACTCGGAAAGTAAAGTCGTACACACCGGCACGGGTAATCGGTGCCTTGATATAATACTTCACCCAGCCATCGCCCGAGTCGACGAGTTTCATCCTCTCAATCGCCTTGATTTTCACATCCTTATCATCATCTTTCTTGCCAATGAGCAACTCTATGGCCAGATCACCAGGCTCGAGGTCGGGCGTGAGCAACGTGATTTCGGCAACGAACTGCTCACCGAAAGTCAGCGGACGCACGTTGGTGTCGGGCAGGATGATAGATTTCACCTCCACCTTGTCCCAATTGTTGCGCACACGGGTCTTCCACGCATTGATTTCAAAGGCCTTTTGGTACCGGTTTTCACGCATCCAGTTGGTCCTCTCAATCAGCTTATTGTAATACTTTTCGAAGTAGTCGTCCATCATGCGTTTCATCGTGAAGCGCGGCGAAATCTCGTTGAGGCACTTCTTCATGGCAGCAACCCAACCCGTGGGCACCTCCTGCACATTGCGGGCATAGTAGAGCGGGACGATTTCGTTTTCAAGCGTGTTGTAAATTGTCTCGGCATCCATTTCGTCCTGATAACGTTGGTCTTGGTAGGTGCGCTTCTCTTGGATGGCCCAGCCAGCATCGGGACGATAGCCCTCAGCCCACCAACCGTCCAAAACGGAGAAGTTGAGCACGCCGTTCATCACGGCCTTTTCGCCACTCGTTCCCGAAGCCTCCAAAGGACGCGTCGGCGTGTTGAGCCACACATCAACACCAGAGGTCAAACGAGCACCGAGTTCCATATCATAGTTACTGATAAACAAAATCTTACCGATAAACTCAGGACGACGCGAAATGTCGATAATCATCTTAATAAGGTCTTGCCCTGCCTTGTCGTTGGGGTGTGCCTTACCAGCAAACAAGAAAATGACGGGGCGCTTCGGGTCGTTGACCAACTGCGACAAACGCTCCAAATTGCCAAACAAAAGATGGGCACGCTTGTAAGTAGCGAAACGACGGGCAAAACCAATGATGATAGCATTCTCGTTCAAATTGCTAATGGTCTTGAGGATGAGCTTCGGACTCTCCTGACGTTGGCGCATATCTTCCTTGATTTTCTCAGAGAGATAGGTCATCAACTCATGTTTCAACTGCTTGCGGATGTCCCAAATAGTGGCATCTGGAACCTCATTGATTTTCTCCCACATCTTCACATCCGACTGTCGGTCGATGTAATCAGGGCCAAAAGTCGTCTTGTAGAGGCGTTGCCAGAGGCGGTTGCTCCACGTGGGCAAATGTACGCCATTGGTGACATAGCCGATGTGGTTCTCCTCGGCAAAATAACCTGGCCACAGCGACTGGAACATCTCACGCGACACGCGACCATGAATCCTACTGACACCGTTCACCTCTTGACTGAGGTTAGTGGCCAACACACTCATCGAGAACTTCTCGTTCGGGTTATTGGGGTTGAAACGGCCCAAACCCATGAAGCGTTCCCAGCTGATATTCATGCGGTTGGCGTAGTGCGGCATATAGGTACGGATAAGGTGTTCCTCAAAAGCATCGTGACCTGCAGGAACAGGTGTATGTGTCGTGAACAAAGTGGATGCCCTGACCAGCTCAAGCGCCACATCGAAGTCGAGGTTGTGCTTGTTGATGTAGACACGCAGGCGTTCCAAACCGCTAAATGCAGCGTGGCCCTCGTTGCAGTGATATATCGTAGGCTTTAGGCCCAAGGCTTCGAGCAAGCGAATGCCACCCACGCCCAAGAACATCTCCTGTTTGATACGCATCTCGGGGTCGCCACCATAGAGTCGGCTCGTGATGCCACGGTCTTCGGGCGAGTTCTCTTCAATGTCGGTGTCCAAAAGATAGAGTCCCACCCTACCTACATTGACACGCCAGGCCTTGGCAAATACCGAACGGCCAGGGAAGGCAATGCTCACCTTGACCCATTCTCCCGTTTCATTAAGTACGGGTATCAAAGGCAGCTGCGAGAACTTCTGAGGTATGTATTCAGCCCTTTGCTCGCCAGAAACCGAGATTTCCTGTGCAAAATAGCCATAACGGTAAAGCAAACCAATGCCCACCATATTGGCGTTCGAGTCAGAAGCTTGCTTCATATAGTCACCAGCCAAGATGCCTAAGCCGCCCGAGTAAATCTTGAGGCTCTTCATCAGGCCATATTCCATGCTGAAATAGGCGATGAGGTCCTTCTGCTTTGTTGGCTGGGCCATATAATCCTTGAACTGTTCGTAGACCTTATTCAGACGATTCACAAAGTCCTCGTTGTTCTCCAAGTTCTTGATTTGCTCTACCGAGAGACCTTCCATCAAGGCTACAGGGTTCTGTTCCGTGGTCTTCCAAGCCACCGGGTCGATGGACTCGAACAATTCGATGGCATCCACATTCCAGCACCACCAGATGTTACGCGAAAGTTCCTCCAACTTGCGCATTTCTTCGGAATAAATAGGCTTCACCAGCACTTTCTTCCAACTCGGCGTGTCATTCTTCTGATAGACCACCTCATGCAGCAGTTCGGCATAGGGCACCGGTTCCAGCATATAGTGGCGGCCTCCCGATTTTTCAAGAGCCACATCCCAAGCTTTTTGGTAGCTGACAATCAAGTCTTTCCAAAGGAGTTTCTCAGCCACCGCAAGTGCTGCTTTCGACAACTGCTCCCTACCTTTGTCTGTCATTGTCACAAAACGGCGCAATGCTGCAACAATACCGTCAATCACCTTATTTACATCTTCCTCCTGACGTGAAATCACAGTCACTGCTTCATTGCCTTTACATTCTTGTTGCTCAAACTTGCCAAAGCCAGAAACATCCGACGTCAAAGTCGGGATGCCCATTGCCACGCTTTCGAGCGGGGTGTAGCCCCAAGGTTCGTAATACGATGGGAACACCGAGAAATCGAAAGCGGCAAGGAACTCGGAATAGGTCATGTTGAAAATACCATCATTACCGTTGAGATAAGCCGGCACAAACATCACCTTCACCTTGTCGTTGGTATCGTTCTGCAAGCCAGCATTGCGGAGAGAGTTCAGAATGGCATCATTCTCATAGTCAAACACATGGTGCGTAGCAGGGAAGTCTGTGTGGCCAATGATTTCATTGGTACCATCCAAACGGTGCTGCAAATCCTTGGAAGGACCGGCGATATTGCTCGGAACGGCAATCACACCCACCACGGTACGCGGCAGGTTCTTGTCTTGATTCAAGCGGCGCAAGGACTCAATAAAGAGGTCGATGCCCTTGTTCTTGAACTCATAACGGCCACTGTTGATGACCATTAGGCAGTCACGGTCGATATGCTCACCGCACAAGGTCTCGACAATCTTCAAAACCTTCTCACGTGATTCCTTACGTTTGGCGCCAAAGGCTTCCTTATCCTTGCAAAGGACATGATCGATACCGTTCATCGTCACCACATCGGGCTTGCGATATAAGAACTGCTCGCACTCCTGAGCCGTGATGTCGCTCACCGTCGTGAAAGCATCGGCATTTTTGGCCGCCTTTTGCTCCATCGACTGTTGCGAGACCACATTGAACTGCATGGCCATCACCGAAGGCAGATACGACTTCAGGTTTTCATAAAGCGGCAATCCATTGCCAGAGATGGCGCGACCGAGATAGGTGGCATGGGTGGTAAACACCGTGGCAATATGCGGGCAATGCTCTTTCAGATACAGCACGCCAGAACCGGTCATCCACTCGTGGAACTGGGCTACAATGTTGGAAGTCTGGGGCAAGTTGTAGTTGACAAAATTCTCAATCACCTGGCCCGCAGCATAACCAAACAACACTGGCTCAACGTAGTCCCACTGGCCACGGATGCTGTCCAACTCATATTGCTCCCAAAGATGCGCAAGTATCTCATTCTTAGACTGATAAAGCGTCGTATAGTCGACCAAAATAGCGATGGGACTACTATCAATCTTCCAACGGCCGATGCGGAACTTCAAGCCTTGAGCCAAGGCCCTGTCACGCCATTCGGGGAAGAGTTCGTTATCCTCGACAAAATAAAGTGTCTCATGCGCTTCCTTGACCACATCGGGACCAACCGTAATATAGTGGTCACCAAGCAGTTGACGCATTACATTCGACTTCGTGGAAAGCACCGTATAGATACCACCCACCATATTGCACACTTCCCAGCTGGTTTCAAAAAGGTATTCGGGGGTTTTCATGTCAGATTTAAGATTCAAAGATTTAAAATTTAAGATTTAACATTGAGATTCCTTTCGGGAATGGAGATTTGTCGTGCTGTTATTCGCGGCGGCTTCAGGCAGCATTCTATTCAAAAAATCCTCAAGCCGCCGCTAAACAATGATACACTTTACTCCATTCCCCGCAGGGGAATCTTGATTCATTCAGCTTTCACCTTTCGTTTAGCTAGTTTCGTCACCCTATCGGTGAAGTCAGTCAGCACGTTCATGTAGTTGACGTAGGCGTCATACGGTGAGGCATAGTGGTTGAAGTACTTATGCACCACACCGTCGGAGAGCCACTTCGTGCACATGTAGTAGAAATGGTCGGAGGTCTGTAGCATGTTCCAATCCTGCTGTAATTCCTCGTCTTTAATACGATGCACCTTGGCATTGAGTTCATATAAAGAGCGGAAAGCATCGTCCTGCAAGGGGTTGCCGAGCCAGGCCGTGAGGTCACGTTCCTCGTCGCTCCACGATAATACATTGGGCACATTGACGGCACTCACAGGCTGCAACTTCTTGGCCAACTCTTGTGGCGTAGCAAACTTGAACTTGCTGCCTTTCAGGATGGCCTCAGGCAAAGTCTCCATAAAGTTGAAGATGCCCGTTTCGGCGCTCTGGTGCTCGCCAAAGGTCTCGTAGTCCATGAAGATGTTGACCACTTCTTCCTCCTCCGGCAAGGCGTTCAGCCAGTTGACGAAATCCTCAGCGCGGAAACCGTCCTGCACGAAACGGAAGGCAATCTCATCGCTGAACTTGAAATTGCGCAACAACACCTTCAGTTTCGGGTTGATGGCGTTGGCGTACATGTAGTTGGGACTCTTCCAGCCCAAGATGTGCTTGGCACCCTCAGTAAGCATGAGGTTGTAGCCCATGTCGGCCACAGCAGCACCGATTTCGTCACTATATATTAATTCGGTGTTGCGGAAGGTCTTTGGTGTGACGCCAAACACTTCTTTCATCTTGTGCTTATGCGCCGTCACTTGACGTTTGAACTCGTCGGGATTCGACAGCGAGGCCAACGAGTGGGCGTAAGTCTCGGAAAGCACCTCTACCTTACCCGTGGCGACCAGCTTCTGGAAGCTCTCTAATACCTCAGGCGCGAATTGCTCCATCTGCTCGATGACCACGCCCGAGAACGAGAACGCGAATTTGACCTTGTCGCCAAACTTCTCGATCTGCCGCATCAGGAGTTCATTCATGGGCAGGTAGCACTTCTCCGCCACACGCCGCATGATCATGCGGTTGCTGTAGTCGTCATAGTAATAGTGTTTCTTACCGATTTCGAAGAAACGATACGTGCGAAGCCTGTAAGGCTGATGCACTTGGAAATAGAAACAGATTGATTTGCTCATATTTTGTATTATTTATTATTCGCTAATTATACCACTGACTCATACACCGCCTTGATCTTTTTAGCGGCGGCTTCCCACTTGAGGCTGTCCACCTCGTCCTTGCCTTCGTCCTTGAAGCAGTCGGCCAAAGGTTTGTAGTGGCAGAGGCCATAGATGGCGTCGGCCAGGCCATTGATGTCCCAGAAGTCGACCTTCAAGGCGTGCTTGACGACCTCGGAAACGCCAGACTGCTTGCTGATGACCACCGGCACGTTGAGGCGCATGGCCTCCAACGGCACGATGCCGAACGGCTCGGAGATGGACGGCATGACAAACACGTCGGTCATGGCGAACATTTGGTCGACGGCCTCGCCCTTCAGGAAGCCCGTGAAGTGGAAGTGGCTGCCCATTCCCAATTGTGCCACACGGCGAATCATCTTCTCCAACATGTCGCCCGTGCCCGCCATCACGAAGTGGATGCTCGGGTCGACTTGGTGAATCTTATAGGCCGCCTCGATGAAGTATTCAGGCCCTTTCTGATAGGTAATTCTTCCGAGGAAGGTCACCACCTTGGCATCCAAACCGCTGCGTTCGTATTCCGACTTGGGCTTGTCGTTAGGTTCCACGGCGTTGTGCACCGTCACGACCTTAGCAGGGTCGATGCCGTATTTGTTGATGACGATGTTGCGCGTCAGATTACTCACCGTGATGACGCGGTCGGCGGCCTCCATGCCCCTGCGCTCGATGGCATATACATCCGTGTTGATGTTCTCGCCAGAGCGGTCGAACTCCGTGGCGTGCATGTGCACCACCAACGGTTTGCCTGTGGTCTCCTTCGCTGCGATGCCTGCCGAATAGGTCAGCCAGTCGTGAGCGTGGATGACGTCGAAGTCGTATTTCGTGGCCAACGATGAGCCAATCAAGGCGTAGCGTGCCACCTCCTCCATCAGGTTCATGCCATATTTGCCCGAGAACTGATAATTGCGTGCAAACACCGAGCCCGTGCGGTTGAAATGCTCTACCACATGGCGGTCGCTTTCCAGCACATTGGCAAAGTTCTCCGGCCCGACATACGGGATGATGTTGGAGCCAATTTCCATGTACTGCACGCGCTCCCAATAACTGCGGTCTTTTTCGTGGTCGATGTCGATGGTCACGTCGCTGGCATTGAGCAGACGCACATTGGTCTCATCCTCATCGCCGTAGGCACGCGGCACCACGAAGAGCACATCCACATCGTTTTTGGCTAAGCCTTTGGTCATGCCGAAGCAAGCCGTTCCAAGGCCACCGGTAATATGGGGCGGGAACTCCCACCCAAACATTAGGACTCTCATTTTGAGCCTCCTTTCTTATTTAATTCTGTAATCAAGTAATGCAGGTAAAGCAAGGCACCCACGCTCGTCGACTGCGAGATGCAGCCTCTTGCCTCGAAAGGCGGGTTGCCATCGTAGATTTCCGACACCGTACCAATGCCGTTCTCCTTGATGGCCTCCTCAAAACCGTTATACAGGTCTTCCAGATAAGGCAACGAGGTTTTTCCAAACAGCTTCACCGAGAGGTCGGCATAGAAAGCTATCAGCCAAGGGAAGGCTGTGCCGTTGTGGTAGGCACGTTCGCGCTCGCTGTGGTTGCCGATGCTGATGCCCTTATAATTCTCGTCGTTAGGCGACAGCGAACGGATTCCACGAGGTGTCAGCAATTCGGAATGGGCAATGTCGAAAGCGCGCTTCTGCATGGTCTCCGTCATCGGCGAATTAGGCAAGGCTGCTGCCAGCATCATGTTAGGTCTTACCTGCTCGTTTTTCTCGTTGCTGTTCACATAATCATAGAAGCCGTTGGTCACCTTATTATAGAAGGTGTCGGCGAACGAAGCTTTCACCTTGTCGGCCAAATCATTCCATTTCTTTAGCAGTGCACTCTTCGGATCGGCAGCCTTCAGCAACTCGACAGCATACCTTAAAGCATTATACCAAAGGGCATTGACTTCAATTGCCAAACCCGTGCGCGGTGTCCAAGGTTTGCCTTGGGCGAAGACGTTCATCCAAGTGAGAGCCAAGTCGCGGTTGCCAGCATAGAGCAAACCATTATCAAGAGTATGCACGTTGAAGTCCGTGCCTGCGATGAAACTCTCCAAGATGGTCGTCATCGGCTTCTTGTATTTCTTCCAAATGTCCTTCTTGTCCTTGCCCAGCATCTTCTCGTAAAGTTGCAGCACATAGAAGAACCAAAGCGGTGAATCTACTGCCGTGAAATACAAGCTCTTCTGATAATAACGGTGTGGGAAGAACGGGCCTTGCATCCTCGAAACAAGGTAATCCAAAGCCGCGGTAAAGGTCTTCTCGTCGCCTTGCGCCAAGGTGATGCCTGGCAATGCGAGGAAAGTATCACGGCTACATGAACCGAACCACGGGAAGCCTGCCCAAAGTCGGGTGCCTTTTTCATCGTGGATGATGAACTGGTCAGCGGCCTTCACGAGACACTCCTCATAACTATGTTGCGGCAATAACCGTTTCACCTCGGCCTCGCATTGACGCTTGATAGAAGTCGGACTCTCTTCCTTGAGGCTCACTGAGAGAATCACCGTGTCGCCTTGTTTCATCTGCAACTCGAAGAAACCAGGAACGAACTGGTCTTCCACGGCATCGTAGCCGCGTTCCTGCTCGCGGATGTAGAACATATTGTAGTACCAATGCGGCACATGGGTGTACTCCGCTGCCTTCGAGAACTGCAAGTACAACCTCGAATAGTCCTTGTATAGCTGCCATGAAGCACCATTTTTCACCAAGTCCACCTTACGGCTGGCCTCATGGTTCTCATGCGTCAGCATGTGGACATTGCGGAATGCCAGGAACGGCAATACACGCAAGGTAATAGGCACCACAGACTCGCGCAACGTGTAGCGCACAAAGAGGCGTGCCTCCGTGGCAGAGAAGATCAACTCCTTGTCGAGCACCACATTGCCGATGCGATAGGTCAGCTTCGGCATGGGGTCGGCGGTGAAGTCGCGGAGGTATTTGTGTCCGCGGGGAGCAAAGATGCCATTAGGGTACATGTGTACGCCAAGGTGGAACTCCTCCTTGTTTTCAATAATCGTTTCATCAAGGCTCGAAAGCAGAACATGGTTGTTGTTGTCTAATTGAGGCTGAGGCACAACCAGCAGACCGTGGTATTTTCGCGTATTGCAGCCAATCATTGTGGTGGCAAGAAACGCACCTAATGCATTAGAGCGCAACACTTCACGGTTAAGAGTAAACTCTAGATTGATAACTTTTTTCTTATCCCAGGAAATGTAACTCATATATATTATTTCAAAATTTGCATAAAAAACCGAGTACAAAGATAATGTTTTTAAGTTTTCGCAAAGAAAAAAACAACATTTTTTATCTTTGCAGCCTCGAAAACACATTAAATATTGATATAATGACTAAAAAACTCATCAACATGATCGCATTAAGCGTCATCACTTTGGCTTCATGCACCTCGAAGCCTGAACAAAAAGCCGAGGTCGAAAAACCCAATCCTTTCCTCACCGAATACACGACACCTTTCCAAGTGCCGCCTTTCGACCAAATCAAGAACGAGCACTATATGCCTGCATTTGAGGCAGGTATCGCCGAACAACAAGCTGAAGTTGACGCCATTGTCAACAATGAAGAAACACCAACTTTCGAAAACACCATCCTGCCTTACGACAAGTCGGGCCAAATTCTCGACCGTGTCAGCAATGTGTTTTTCAACCTCAACGAATGTCTCACCAACGACGAAATGGTTGCCATCGCCGAGCGGGTGCTGCCTATGCTCTCGAAGCATAGCGATGCCATCATGATGAACCCCGAACTGTTCAAGCGCATCGACTACGTGTATCAGCACCGCAACGAAATGGGCTTGGACGACCAACAAATCCGTGTGGTGGAAAAATACCATCAGGACTTCATGCGCCACGGTGCCGGCTTGGATGCCGAGCAACAAGCCGAGCTGAGCCAAATCAACGAGCAGCTCTCGACCTTGAGCCTGCAATTCGGCAACAACCTTTTGAAAGAAAACGCTGGTTACAAACTCATCATCGACAATGAAGCCGACCTTGCGGGTCTGCCGCAGACCAGCATCGATGCCGCCGCCGAGCAAGCCAAATCCGATGGCATGGAAGGCAAATGGGTGTTCACCCTCAGCAAGCCCAGCCTCATTCCTTTCCTGCAATTTGCCGACAACCGCGACCTGCGCGAAAAGATGTATAAGGCTTATTACAACCGCGGCGACAACAACAACGAATACGACAACAAGAAACTCATCAACGAGATGTGCAGGTTGCGCGTACAGAAAGCCAAACTATTCGGATTCGAAAACTACGCCGATTATGTTCTTGACATTAACATGGCCAAAGACTCAAAGACCGTCGACAAGTTCCTCATTGACATCTTCAACCCCGCGCAACAATTGGCCAAGAAAGAGTTAGCCGAGATGCAAGCCATTGCCGACAAGGAAGGTGCCAACATCAAGTTAGAAGGCTGGGACTGGTGGTACTATGCCGAAAAACTCCGCAAAGCCAAATACGACTTCGACGAAAACTACATCAAGCCTTACCTCACCGTCGACAATGTCCGCAATGGCATGTTTATGGCTGCCAATAAGTTATATGGCATCACTTTTACGCAAAACACCAACTTGCCCATCTACTATCCAGGCGTGGAAACCTACGAGGTGAAAGAAGCCAATGGCGATTTCTTGGGTATCCTCTACATGGACTACTATCCGCGTGAGTCGAAGAGCGGCGGCGCATGGTGCACCAGTTTCCGCGAAAGCGGCTACGACATCCATGGCAAGAAGATTTATCCTGTCGTCTCCTTGGTGATGAACTTCACTCCTGCTTCGGGCGACACCCCTGCCCTGCTCACTTGGGACGAAACCGAAACCATGTGGCATGAGTTTGGCCACTCGCTGCACGCTTTCTTCAGCGACGGTCTCTACAGCCGTACCTGTGGCAATGTGCCTCACGACTATGTGGAGATGCCTTCTCAAATCATGGAAAACTGGGTAGCCGAACCTGAAGTCATCCGCATGTACGCCAAGCACTACAAGACCGGCGAAGTGATGCCCGACAGCCTCATCACCAAGATTGAAAACAGCGCTTTGTTCAACCAAGGTTTTATGACCACTGAACTTATCGCTGCCTCCATCCTTGACATGAAGTACCACGAACTGACTGAGCCTCAAGACCTCGACGTCGATGCCTTCGAGAAGCAACAGATGGACGCTATCGGCCTGATGCCCGAAATCCTGCCTCGCTACCGCAGCACCAATTTCGCCCACATCTTCAACGGCGGCTATAGTGCCGGCTATTATGCCTACACTTGGGCCGAAGTGCTGGACAAGGATGCTTTCAACTACTTCAAGAGTTCCGGAGACCTCTTCAATCCCGAACTGGCAGCCTCGTTCCGCAAGAACTGCCTGCAGGAATGCGGCAATGACGAAGGCATGGTGCAATACCGCAAATTCCGCGGTCAAGACCCTGACTATGAGCCCTATCTGAAAGCAAGGGGACTGAAATAGTTGGCAGTTATCAGTTGACAGTTGACAGTTTGAAGTTTACAGTTAATAAGTTGAGTAATACGATATTATGAAACGAATAGTGATTTTTTTGGTTGTTAGTCTTTTGGTTGTTTACGCAAACGCCCAAAGCAAAAAAAATTCCTCCATTTCACAACCGAATCGCCCTAAAGTTGGCGTGGTGTTGGGTGGCGGCGGCGCCAAAGGTGCCTCGCATATTGGTGTGTTGAAATACATCGAAGAGATGGGCATTCCTGTTGATTACGTGGCGGGCACGAGCATGGGTTCCATTATCGGTGGTCTTTACGCCTTAGGTTACACGCCCGATGAATTGACCAAACTTATCGCCTCCATGAACTGGAGCGAATACATAGGCAACAAAATCGACCGTTCCTCCATGTCGCTGGAGACGCGAAAGCGCAGCAGCACCACCCAACTCTCCATCCCATTCAGTCATGAGAGCCTCTTCGACAAAGACCCCAACACCAGCCTGATCAACAACCTGCCCAGTGCATACGTCAACAACAGCTCGCTTGTCAACCTGTTCAACGACCTATGCATTGGCTATCAAGAGGAGATGGATTTCAACGACTTGCCGATTCCTTTCTCCTGTATCGCCACCGACATCGCCACCGGTGAAGAAGTGGTGATGCGCAGTGGCAGCATGCCAACCGCAATGCGAGCCAGTATGGCCATCCCAGGTGTGTTTTCGCCTGTCACCATTGGCGACAAGGTGCTCGTCGATGGTGGCTTGGTCAACAACTTTCCTGCCGATGTATTGAAAGAAATGGGTGCCGACATCATCATCGGTGTAGAAGTCACCAACGAGAAAAAGATTACCCAAAAAGACATCCAATCGCTACCGCAACTGCTCGGTCGTTTGGTCGTGAACAGCACCCAAAGCAAACGCAAGGCGAATCGCGAACTTTGCAGGGTACATATCATCCCTGACGTCAGCGGCTTCGGCATGCTCAGCTTCACGCCTGAAGCCATCGACACACTTGTCGGCAGGGGTTTCAAAAAAGCCGCCGAGTATCACGACCAACTGTTGGAAATCAAGCGGAAAATTGATGAGGCGGCTGGCCTCCCAGTCACTAAAGAACTTCATGCGCCCAAGGCTCGTAACCTTATGGACGAGACTGTGACCATCAGTTCCATAGAGTTCAACAACGTACCTGAACGCGACAGTCGTTGGCTGATGCGCAAAGGCCGACTCAAAGCAGGCAACAAATACAACAAAGACGAGATTGACCATGCCGTCAACTTGTTTCGTGGCACAGGTTGCTATGATGAAATCACTTACACCTTAAAAGAGCAAGATTCCACCAATAGCAACGGGCTACTTGACGAATTCTACGACCTGTCTTTCCAAATGAAACCAGCAAAGCCCCATGTGGTGGGCTTAGGTTTCCGCTATGATACCGAGGAAGGTGCCGCCTTGTTGCTCAAGGTGGGCCTAAACGAGAAGAAATTCGAGGGCTCGAAACTCGACTTAAAGGTCAAGCTCAGCTACAACCCCAGAATCAGCCTCACTTACACCTATTCCAAGCCTGCTTTAGCCAATTTCAGCGTTGCATACGACTATAGGAACGAGTATTTCGGCGTCTTGATAAGTAAAAAATCCCTCAATTTGCATTACCAGCAGCAAAAAGTGAGTGGTTACGTCTCGCAGTTCCACCTGCTCAATTTTAGCACCAATGTTGGCTTGTCGTTTACCGGAACGAAATACGACCTCGCCTCTTTAGAGGAAGACAGCGAGACGGACAGCATTCTTCTCCGTGACACCAGAATGCTCACGCCTTTTGTCATCCTTACTTACGATAATCTTGACGACACCTACTTTGCCAAGCATGGTGTTTCGGCCAACATCACTTCCCATTTCTATTACGAGACCAAGGAAAAAGGCAAATACTTTGACCTCAGCTACTCCGTTCTAGGCTACATTACTCCCAAAAATGGAAGGTTCACCATCATTCCACAGCTTTACGGCCGTTTCTCGTATGTCCCCAACCTTGAAAACATGCCTTTAGGCTTGGCCAACCTGTTTGGCAGCGAGATTTCAGGCCGTCATTTCGAGGAACAGATGCCCTTTATTGGTATTGGCAGCATTGACGCTACCAATAACAGCATAATGAGTATTCTTCGCTGCGACTTGCGGTACAATTTCTATGGGAAGCATTATTTGACAGCCATGTATAACATCATGGCGAATTGGTCCAATTGGATTGGCAGCAACTTCTCCGAAGTGTTTGCCTATAGTTCACAAGGTGCAGGATTGAAGTATTCGTACAACACCAAAGTGGGACCTGTTTCACTGACTGGCCACTGGTTGAGATTCTGGGGTGGTGATGGATTCCTCAACCATTTTGGCACCTACTTCTCGTTTGGATACACGTTTTGACGCGAGACTATGGGACACGGACAACAAGACTGTCTGACGTATGACCGGGAGACTATAATTCAAACCGTAATGACTATAACCTTTTAGATATGAAACGTTTTACATTGATAATGGTAACTTGTCTGATGGCCCTCAACATGCAGGCGCAACACAAAATCCACATCAACCTCAAAGCCCCTCGCCCAAAAGTAGGCGTAGTGCTCGGTGGCGGTGGAGCCAAAGGTGCCGCACACATTGGCGTATTGAAATACCTTGAGGAGATAGGCATCCCTGTCGACTACGTGGCAGGCACCAGCATGGGTTCCATCATCGGCGGACTCTATGCCATGGGCTACTCGCCCGACGAGCTCGCCACTTTGATAGCCAACATGAACTGGTCGCAATATGTGGGCAACAGCATCGACCGTTCCGCCATGTCGCTTGAAACCAGGCAACGCCACAGCACTTACTTGGCCATTCTTCCTTTCAGCCTGAGCAAAATTTTCAATCCCAACCAAGACAAGCAGACCATCGGCTTCATACCCAGTGCATTTGTCAACAACACGGCTTTGATCAACCTTTTCAATGATTTGTGCGTTGGCTATCAAAAAGAAATGGATTTCAACGACCTGCCTATCCCCTTTGCTTGCGTGGCCACCGACATCAGGACAGGCAAGGAAATCGACATCAGGCATGGCAGTGTGCCTACCGCAATGCGGGCAAGCATGGCCATTCCTGGCGTGTTCACCCCCGTCACCATCGACAATCACTTGCTCGTTGATGGCGGTTTGGTCAACAACTTCCCTGCCGACCTGATTAAGGAAATGGGAGCCGACATCATCATCGGAGTAGAAGTCACGGATGCCGACACCCTCATTTCAGACGATAATGTCACCCTAACCGACATACTCAACGGACTGATTGACAATGCCGTCAACAAGAAAAGATACCAAAACCAAGCTTTATGCAATGTGCACATCACTCCCGACATAACGGGCTATGGCACCTTAAGCTTCAGCCACGACGCCATCGACACTTTGGTCAACCGCGGTTATCAAGAAGCGAAGAGAAACGATGCCGTTTTGAAGAGCATCAAACAGAAACTAGATTCCATCAACGGCAGCCCTCTTGAAAAGAAACTTCGTGCCACGAAAGCAAAAAACTTAGGTGACGCACCTGTTTACATCAATTCCATCGTCATCAACCAAAACGACCAAGTGACAAGCGCCTGGCTGCTCAGAAAAGGGAAGTTGAAGGCAGGTCAATTTGTCTCGGAAAACGAAATCAACCATGCCGTTGACATCTATAGAGGCACTGGCGCCTTCGATGACATCACCTACAACCTGACGGAAAGCGGCATCGACACCATCGATGGCAAAGCTTGCGACACCTACGACCTAACGATGAACTTCAAACCGACACAACCCAATGTTTTTGGTCTTGGGCTTCGTTACGACACTGAAGAAGGGGCTGCGCTGCTACTCAAAATTGGACTCAACGAGAAGCATCTCACCGGATTCAAACTCAACCTCAGCGGCAAGCTCAGCTACAACCCAAAATTCAACATCACTGCTACCTACTCTGGCATCAATTTGGCCAATTTCAGTTTGGCTTACGATTATCGAGGTGTGCACTACAAATCACTGGCCCAAGAAAACAACTACTCCAACCTCCATTACAACCAACACAAATTCAGCGGCTATGTGTCGCAATTCCATCTGCTTGACATCAGCACAGCCGTTGGCGCTTCCATTGCCTCAACCTCCTTCTCCAACGCATCTCCCTTCGATTTCAGCAACGACACCATCGACCAATCGGCGATTTCCTCCTCCTATTACAACGACAACATCCTGCTCACGCCTTTCGTCACGTTCAAATATGACAACCTCGACGATCCTTATTTTGCCAAACATGGTATTAACACGAGCTTAAATGGCCGAATACACTTCGACTTAAAAGGCACATCAAGCACCACATACGAAGTTGGGTATAGCATCCAAGGCTACATCACGCCCTATGACAAAAGGTTCACCATCATTCCCCAGCTTTATGCAAGATGCCTGTTTGGAGAAGCCGCCTATGCCAACCTTTGGAATGTCGTGGGCGGCGAAATCGAGGGACGGCATTTCGACCACCAAATGCCGTTTATCGGCATCAACCATGTAGCCTATGTCAACGACTTTACCGCTATTGCGCGCTGCGATTTCCGCTATAATTTCCTGGAAAAGCATTATGTTACAGCCACATATAATTTCCTGTATGGTTTCAATCCCTTTGGGAAAGGCATCATCAATGGAACAAGGCATTTCTCTGGTGTAGGCTTGCGCTATGCTTACAATAGTTTCTTCGGTCCAATTTCGCTAAGTGTGCAATGGTCAGACTGCACAAAACGCGTTAGCCTTTATTTCTCCATCGGCTACACCTTCTGACGAGTTGATCGCCTAAAACAAAATATTGGTGTCCGCTAAAGCTTTAGTGAGTTGAGATAAAAAACAGGCTGAAATCTCCGAGGAGGTTCCAGCCTTTTTCGTTACCTTTGTTTCTGCTACAAAACACGAATAACGATGGGCAAAGGTACG
>JAEETH010000132.1 GCA_016290215.1 Bacteroidales bacterium | reverse complement strand
ATGGTGGCATCATCGTCCTCCTGTTCGAAATACTCGATGTTGACGGGACGACGCCAGTCCTTGTAGCAGTTACCCGTTCCCAGAGGCAGACCACCTAATAGTATGCCGTTGTCCTCACTATAAAGATATGCACTGTCGGTCACCAGACTCACAATCGGCAAATGCAATTCGCGCGGATGGAAGATGTAGGAATGTGTGGCAGCACGCGAAGGCAGAGCGTGTGCCGAAAGCAGTTTGGCACGGACAGTGAGGGTATGATCGATCGTCAGACGGAATTCGGTGGCAGAAGGAGATTCGAAGGTAGGTTCCTCTCCATTGTTGGTCAAATAAATGCGGGTGTCTGAGGGCAGATCGAATCCTTCAGGCATCGTGATTTGCAGTTCTGCTGATTCTGACATGATGCGACCCGACAGACTGAAGACGGGCGATGGTAACAACGTGGACGAACCGCCGCCTTCGTTGGCCGCTCCAGGCGTGGCTATTAGTTCATATTGCCAATCTGCGTCGCTATCCGCTCGGCGACCGTATGCGATGTTCGGAGCAGGCATCTCGGGATAACGAAGGCTGTCGATAACCTCTCCATCTGGACTGAACAAGTAAATGCTTCCCGATGAAGTCGATTCCAAACGAAAGTCTGGATGGGTATCATTCCCTTTCTTGTCGCAATAGATTAGTCGGTATCCATGAGCTGGTACGTTATGGCTATGGGGGAAAAGATACGATGATTCGAGATCGGGTTCCTTTCCAATCCTATACCCACTGATGTTGACAGCTTTGTCTGTGGGGTTATACAGCTCCACCCAAGAATCGGGAAAGTCATGCTCCACCATCAGCTGGTCGATGTTCGACTGCATGATCTCGTTGATGACGAGGTGCCCCGATTCATTCGAACCGAGAACGTCAGCCGAGGCAGTCGCTGGCAGCACACCAAGCGCAAGGCTTGCCAAGAAGAGCTTTGTCCGTTTTTCCAACATAAAATCGGTCGATTTTGTCCGTTTTTCCAACACGGCAAAAGAAATTCGACTGATAATTAGTATAAATGAGCAAAAGCCAAACACTTGGAGCATTTCCCCAAGTATCTGGCTTTATGAATCGTAAAAGAAGCGTCCGATCAATAGGCGGGGATGAGCAGCCAGGCAGCAGGACATGTACCTGGGTCATCGTTGGCGTAGGTCGAACGGATGTTGTCACGCACGCTCACAGCCTGTGCACGGGTGTCATAGCCGCCAGCTACTACACGATAGAGACCAGCCTCATTCTGTACGAGGAAGGCATTGTAGCCACGGCTCACCATCTTGGCCTTGAAGTTGTCGGCATTGGTCTTGTTGCTGAATGCGCCTACCACAACATTGTAGTCCTTCAGGAGTCCAGCATCGCCGCTATTCACCACCGAAACCTTCTCCTGGCGGTCACCGGCCTGGGCCACTGGTGTGGTACGGGTCGTAGTGCGGGTAGGAGTAGTGTAGGTGATTGGCTCCACCTCCTTCACTTCCTCGGTAGGAGATGCTACGGTAGCAGCGTCGGAAAGGGTTTTAGAACTTTTGCAGCCAGTCATTGCGACAGCTGCAACAATGGCAAAGGCCATCAAGAGTGTCTTCTTCATATTTATTTGGGTTAAGTAATAGATATTTTTATCAAATTTGGGGGCAAATTTACGCAACAAATCCGTAGAAAGCAAATTTTTCGTCTAAAAAAAACTGAAATACTTGGAAAAATGCCAAAAAAGCCGTAATTTTGCAGCGATATATGGATTAAAAGCGTCAATATGAAAGACAGTATCATTATCCTCAGCGGTGGCATGGACAGCGTGACACTGCTCCATGAATTCCAGGAGCGCATCGCCCTGGCCGTCACCTTCGACTATCATTCACGCCACGCCGAGCACGAGATAGCCTGCGCGCGCTGGCAGTGTCACAAACTCGGCATACCCCATCTCGTCATCAATATCGACTTCATGGAGCAGTACTTCCGCTCCAGTCTCCTCAAGAATGGCTACGAAGAGATACCCGACGGACAATACGACGAAACGACGATGAAATCGACCGTCGTTCCCTTCCGCAACGGTGTCATGCTCAGCATCGCCGCCGGCATTGCCGAAAGCCAGGGCTTGCAGCACGTGCTCATGGCCAACCACTCAGGCGACCATTTCGTCTATCCCGACTGCCGCCCCGACTTTGTCGTTGCCATGAGCCACGCCATCGAAGAAGGCACCACCAACGGCGTTACGCTCTTCGCCCCCTACACTCCCCTCTCGAAGCGCGAAATCGCGCTGCGTGGTCGCGAATTGGGCGTCGATTATTCGCACACCTACTCCTGCTACAAGGGTCACGACCGACATTGCGGTACCTGCGGCACCTGCATCGAGCGCAAGGAAGCTCTCGAAGGTTTCGACCCCACAGAGTATGAAGCGTAAGTAGAACTAAGGGATTCTAAGGGATTTTAAGGGACGTATGTTTCTTGGGTCCCAATCTCTACAGGCTAAGGTATCGTCCCTTAATATCCCTTAATATCCATAATATCCCCTAATATCCCAAAAAAGAGATATCCCTTATTATCCATCAAGTTGAGCAAATGCGAAACTTGAGTCAATTATTTTATTCTTCGACATCACAGCCGGTGAAGCCAATGGTTTCAGCGGCTTTTTCTTTCGAGGCACAGAAATAGACAAGGGTGGAGCGGGTGCAGACTTCACCAGAGGAATCAAGGATCTCCGTCTCGATGAAAGCGACATTACGCATCTGACGAACGATATGACCACGGATAGTAAGCACGGGCTCGTTGGTCGAGATAGGCTTGAGATACTGCACCTCCATCTTGCTGGTGACACCGGTGGTTTGCAGTTTGCGTGTGACAACCCAACCGCCCACTTCGTCCATCAGCATGGCTTGCACCCCACCGTGCAGGGTATCGAGCCAACCTTGAAAGTCACGATCGGGATGCCATTGGGTGACGATGTCGTCGCCATCCTCCCAGAAGTCAAGATGGAGACCACGTGGATTACCTGGGCTACAACAGATGCAGTTGTAGCCTTTGATGCCAAGCCAGGGGTTGATGATCTTTTTCAATTAACAATTAACAATTAATAATTAACAATGGTCAATTAACAATTAATAATTAACAATTAACAATTGTGGTGGGTTACGGAGGATAATTATTTTTCGATACGGATTCGGGCGTCGACGGCGACAACTTCCTTCTCGTCGGCGATGAGCGGGTTGAT
>JAEETH010000131.1 GCA_016290215.1 Bacteroidales bacterium | reverse complement strand
GTTTGATGATGGTCGGGGTGTTGCTCCCGATGCCGAGGTCCCAATACAGGATTTTGCCATGTTGGTGACCGTTCACGAAATCGAGGTAACGCTGTGCGGCCTTGTGCCAGCCCTCGTCCTCCACAAAGGTGTCGTCGGAACGCAGGTTGACTTTCATGGAATCGCCGCAGACGGGACAATGGGGAACCAATTCTGTCGGTATTTGTAGAGACGCGCCATGGCACGTCTCTACATGTTGCGATGCAATCATTTCCCTGATGGTTTCCTCATTGTCGTAGGTCTTTTGGTGACAAGGTTTCGCACATTGAAACAGCCCATAGTCGCCTTGGGTGTAGAACAGCCGTTGTTTGTCGAAGCCCGCCTTTTGGAATTGGTGGTCGACATTGGTGGTGATGACGAAATAGTCCTTGTCCTGCACGAGTTTCAGGAGGTTGTCGTAAACGGGTTTCGGTGCGGGCACATAGCGGTTATAGTAGATATGACGGCTCCAATAGGCCCAATGTTCCTCCTCGGTCGGGAACTGATGGAATCCCGCCGTGTACATATCGGTGAAGCCGTATTTCTCGATGAAATCGGCAAAATGCTTCTGGAAGCGCTCGCCCGAGTAGGTAAAGCCTGCTGAAGTGGAAAGGCCTGCTCCTGCGCCGATGACCACGGCGTCGGCGAATTGGAGGACTCCGTATAGTTTATGAATGTTGTCCATTGTCCTATTCTTCTTTAACTCGCTTGCCGCTCATGTGTTCAATTTGCAGTTCGAGCACAAAGGCATTGGGCGCATCTTGTGCCATGTCCGCATCTATGTCATAGCTCTGCGGGAAATACTTGGCACCCAGCAGGCGCAAAAGGGTGTTCTTGCGGGCGGGGTCTTCCACGATGTGCATCCTACCGAAACAAACCACGCTCTCGAAATGATACCACCAGCTGTCGGGTTCTTTCACGCCTTCGCTGAGGACGCAGAACGAGACCTTGTCGCAGGCTCTTATGGCATCCAGTTTGTGCCCCTCTTTAGCGCAGTGGAAATAGATCTTGCCATTGTCATACACGAAGTCGAGCGGCACGGTGTAGGGATAGCCGCTGTCGCCTAATACGGCAAGCACACCGCGTGGCGCCTTCTGAAGCAGGGCGATGCACGCCTCGTCAGTCATCTGTTGCTTGAACCGTCGCATGGGACGGAATTGGGGTTTGTTGTCCATTAGACCTTTGTTTAAATAAAGCACTTTGCAAAAATACACAGAAAAAGGAGTACCTTTGCAAAAAAATACAAATTTCATGGAAACCAGAAAACACATAGCAGCGGAGAAGTTGGAGAACGGCACACACAACTGCGCCCAAGCCATCATTTGCACTTATGCCGACTTGATTGGAATCGATGAAGAAACAGGCCGTAACTTAGGCAACGCCTTCGGCTCGGGCATGGGTAACATGGAAGGCACCTGTGGCGCACTTGTCGGGGCAGGCATCGTCTTGGGATTGGATAAAAAGGAAAGGGTAGGAGCTAGAAAAGCCATGAGGCAAATTATGACCCAGTTTCAGCAACGCAACGGAGCCACACAATGCAAGATGCTCAAGGGTGTCGGTACGGGTGTTGTTCTCCGCCAATGCACGGACTGTGTGGCCGACGCGGCGGAGTTGTTGGAAGAGCAGTTATAGTTGTTCTATCTGGCGGCAAGCGAAGTTTTAGTTCGTCAGCTAATTCCCTTTCAAATAAACAACAGACTGGTCAAAATCTAAAATGGCATGGGTTCTTTCAAAGAATTTCAGACCAATGTTGCCAGGTGTTGTAAACAAAGGCAGGTTTTTGGTGATGACAACCACTGCGTCAGGGAAAGCAATACCGCAAAGTTGGCATTGTTTTGTGAGGATGAATTGCCCCACCACCTCACCGCTAGGAGTGGTGGCCTCCCGCAGTTCCATGTCGGCGTTGTCGGCAAGAAACTTTTGGACTTCTTCGGTCTGATGTAAAAGGAATAACAGTTCTGGGTTGCCAAAATCGATCATGAAATTGCCGCTGAGCGTTCTTGGTTTTATCCCGTCGTCAAGCGTCATGCTTGTCTCAATGGCGAACATCCCCTCGTAGGTGTCTGTGTTCATGTTACTCTTCGAATAGTCTGCCTTGATGCCATTAAGCGATGCCTTGCCCAGCATCTGAAGACTGTGATTGCCGAGGTCGAGGCTGACGATACGACTGCCATCGTCGAGGTCGTTGTGCAGATACATTACCGGCATGGCCACTTCGTATGGCCCATAGTCGTAATTTGACAGCACAAACACGTCGCCGATATAGGAGGTGTTGTTGCCAATGCGCACCGTCCCATTCGCCTTGTGGGTGATCTTGTAGACGCGTCCGGCGAGGCTCAGTTTCTCTTTGCTGGCGACAGTCAGTTCCATGTCCGACAGAATGCCACTGCTGAAAACAAAAGCCGAGTCGGCCAGCAAGGCAGGTATGCCCGATTCCACCAGGATTGTGGCATCTGCTGTGTCGTTGATGTTGGCGGTGAACACATAATGCGCTCCCTGTTTGGTGAGTTGGAATGTTTCGCCTTCGGTGTTGTATTGCGCCGACAGGCCTAATGATGTCAGAATGAATAGTGTTGTGAGAATGGCTTTGATCTTCATTTTGAATCGAATTTGCTGCAAAAGTACTATCTTTGCCGAAAATTTAACTACGTTGAATCTAACGATTTCAAAACCATTCTATCATGAATCAAAGAATAGCCATCCCCACCAACGAGGGCAAACTGTGGCAGCACTTCGGAAAGGCGCCACAAGTCACTATTGTTAATGTAGAAGACGGAAAAATTGTTGACCAAAAGGTGCTGCAAGCGCCCGAGCATGAGCACGGTGCCATGCCGAGGTTCTTGGCTGAACAAGGTTGCACTGATGTGCTTTGTGGTGGATTGGGCCAAGGGGCTGTCAATCTACTGAACCAGTTAGGTATAAGTATCCACGCTGGTGCACCCGAGCTTCCTGTGGAACAGGTCTTGTCGATGTTTCTCAACGGCACCATCGTTTACGGTGATCCCAACTGTCATCACCACTGCGAGGGACATCACCATTAAAAATCCGCAACCCAAGCCTGTGCCAGAGTTGCGGTTTTTTTTCTCAAAACTCCACCACCGTCCCAATAGGTTGGTCAAGTAAACGGATGGAATTGCGTTCGGCGATGTCGTGGGCTACTGAATCGGGTTCCGCCCAAGCATGGGGCGCAAGGCTGAACTTG
>JAEETH010000069.1 GCA_016290215.1 Bacteroidales bacterium | reverse complement strand
ACCAAGGCCAGAAGTGCTCCGCTGCCTCGCGTGCCTACATCCCCGCTTCGATGTGGAACGACGTGAAGAACCGCGTGGGCGACATGATGAGCACCATCAAGATGGGTGACGTGAAAGACTTCACCAACTACGTGAACGCCGTCATTGACGAGGCTTCGTTCGACAACTGCAAGGGCTATATCGACCGCGCCAAAGCCAGCAAGGACGCTGAGATCGTCTTCGGCGGCAACTGCGACAAGAGCGTCGGTTACTTCGTGGAGCCTACCGTCATCCTCGCCAAGGTGCCGGATTACGAGAGCATGGTCCAAGAGATCTTCGGACCCATCATCACCATCTACGTCTACGACGACAACAAGTTCGAGGAGATGCTGGACGTGTGCGACCAGAGCTCACCTTACGCCCTCACGGGTGCCTTCTTCGGCAACTGCCTGAAGGCCCAGAAGATTGCCAACGACAAGCTGCGCCATGCAGCAGGCAATTACTACGTGAACGACAAGCCCACGGGAGCCGTGGTCGGCATGCAGCCCTTCGGTGGCGCCCGCGCCAGCGGCACCAACGACAAGGCCGGTGGCCTGTGGAACCTCATCCGCTGGACCAGCCCGCGCGCCATCAAGAACACCTTCGTTCCTGCTGCCGCTTACGGGTATCCGTTCTTGGCAAAAGACTAAAGGAATACAAATCCGATTGAAAAAGGTGGGGGAAACTCCACCTTTTTCAATTAATATCCCTATCTTTGTCGCCTGTAAATGAATCAACTATGAAAAAAGCACTACTTTTCGTCCTGGCCCTTGTGACGGGCGTCATGCTACAAGCCCAAGAATACCGCTTCAACAGCGAACCTAACGGGTTCAGCATCAGCAACAGAAACAAGAGTCAATTGACCCTGAAACACAACCTTGGCTCAGTCACCATAGAGGACGCCAACCGTGCCGAAGTGCAGGGCCAGGTCATCACCCTATCGGGCATCTATCTTTCCAATGAGGCTGGTGCCCCCGACCTGCCAAGCGCCAGCACCTATGTCGCCATTCCCAATGGAGCCACAGCCTCATTAAGGATGGTTTCGTCCAAGACCAAGGTCATCGAAAACGTCGACCTCATCCCTGCAGCGATGCCTCAACTCGACAACGACAACTCCCCTGCCCTCTATCAAAAAGACGCCAGCATTTATGGGCGCAATGCCTTCTATCCTGAGTCGCCATTTCAGATTTCGGAAGTCACCGAAATCCGAGGCGTGCAGGTAGTGCTTGTGGGCGTGATGCCATTCCAATACAACCCCGTCACCAAAGAGCTTATCGTCTATAGCGACATGGAACTGCAACTCGACGTGGAAGGCGGCGACGGCAGCTACGGCGACCTTCGCTACCGCACCCCTGAATGGGACCAGATTCTGCAAGACATCATCCTCAACCGCGACGACCTGCCCGAAGTGGACTATGGAGAACGCCTGCGCAAACATTACGAAAACCGCGAGACGGGTTGCGAATACATCATCATCACGCCCGACAACGAAGAATTCATCTCGCTGGCCGATAGCATCAAGCAGTTCAGGACCGAACAAGGCATCCCTACCGAGGTCTTTACCATATCGCAATGCGGTGGCAACACAGGCACAGCCATTCGCAACTTCATCCGCACCGCCTACAACACTTGGGACATGCCCCCTGCGGCAGTCCTCATTTTGGGCGACCACAACGCCGACCCCACCCGGGGCATAGTTTCGTTCACCATGAACAACCACCCTGGCGGCGATGGTTACAACCCCTATATCTCCGACCATGCGTATGCCGTGATGGGCGGAAACCAAATGCCTCAAGTCATCTTGGGCCGCATCACGGGGCGCGACTACGACGAGATGTACCACATGATCAAGAAAGACCTGGACTACGAGCGCAGGCCTCCCACCGACCCCTACTTCTATGACCGTCCTGTCACCGCCATGGGTTTCCAGTTGGAGCGTTGGTTCCAACTCTGTTCCGAAGTGGTGAACGGTTTCTGGGAAAACGAACTCGGCAAGCATCCCGTCCGCCTGAATGCCATCTACGAAGGCACACCTGGCAGCCTTTGGTCGACATACGAACACACTAACGAAGTGCTCGACTACTTCGGGCCTACGGGCTGTGGCTACATTCCTCAGACCATGTCGCACCTCACCGACTGGAGCGCGACAGGCAACATGGTGAACGAAGCCATCAACAACGGTGCCTTCCTCATTCAACACCGTGACCACGGCGCCGAAGAACTTTGGGGCGAGCCCAGCTATAGCATCGGCTTTATCAAAAAACTAACCAATCCCAACCTTACCTACGTCATGTCGAACAACTGCCTCACAGGTCGGTTCAACTATGGCAGTGCAGGAGGCGACGAATGCTTCGCCGAGGTCTTCCACCGCCATCAACACGGGGCTTTGGGACTCATCGCGGCCACACAGGTCTCCTATTCCTTCGTCAACGACATCTATGTTTGGGGCGCCTACGACAACATGTGGCCCGACTTCATGCCCACCTACGGGACACAACACGCCACCAATTTCATTCATCCTGCCTTTGGCAACGCAGCCGGGAAATACTTCCTCAGACAATCCTCGTGGACCGAAGGCGACTGGAAGTCTATCACCTACTATCTCTTCCATCAATTTGGCGATGCCTATATGAAACTCTACAGCGAGGTGCCGCAAGAACTTGATGTCACCATGTTGCCCGTATTGCCCGCTGGCGACGAACAATATCAGCTGAAAGCCGAGGAAGGCGCGACCATCTGCCTCACCGCCAACGGACAAATCATCGGCTTCGACATGGCGACGGGCGACACTCAAGCCATCGACATCACGCCCCAAGAGGTGGGTACCACGGTGAAACTCACCATCACCAAGCAGAATTATTTCCGCTACGAGCACTACATCAAGACCATTTCCACCGAAGAGCCTTACGTGATTTTCAACGCCATCGAAGTCAACGATGCAGCGGGCAACGGCAACCACGCCCCCGACTACAACGAGACCGGCAATTTCAGTCTCCGATTGCATAACGCGGGCTTCTCCCCTATCGACGGCTTCAACGTCACGCTTTCGAGTCCCCATCCTTCCGTGGAAATCATCAATAACTCATCCACCTTTGGAAGCATGAATGCCGACGAGATTCAGTTGCAAAACGACGCCTTCACCGTGCATTTCGGCGACGAGCTGAACGACCAAGAAAAGGTGAAGTTCTACCTGAAAATGGAGAATGCAAACTATACTTTTATCGATAGCGTGATGCTCACGGTGAAAGCGCCAAACCTGAAATACGGTCAACTCAGCATCACCGATTTGGACGGAAACGAAACGGACCGCCTTTTGAAAGGCCAACCTTTCTATCTGTCTTTCGATATTGAAAACCAAGGCGAAAGCAAGTCGATGGAAATCAACAACCGACTTAATCTCATGGCTCCTTTCATCAATGTAGCGGATGCCGAAATCGCCATCCCCGCCATCGATGCGGGGGCAACGGCCCAAGTCGCTTTCCGTGCCGAAGTGAGCGAAAACGCCATCGACGGCATCATCAACTACAGCCTGCAAGCCGAAAGCGGTTACCACACCGACCACACCGAAAGGTCCATCCTGCTGGGCTATACCACCGAAGACTTTGAAGGCGAGACACTGAACGAAGATATGCAATGGAACTTGGGTTCGGGCAACAAGAAGTGGTTCATCACGGAAGATGTCACCACCCAAGACGGTCACTGCCTGAGGTCGCCTTCCATCAACAACAACGCCATTGCCAACCTCAATATCGGCATCACCACCGAAATAGACGACACTTTCTCATTCGAGCACAAAACCTCCACCGACGAGGGCGACATGCTCATTCTTACACTAAATGGCAAGGAAATGGGCACATGGAGCGGCATCAGTGAGTGGGAACGCTCGGTATTTGAGCTGCCCGCTGGGACCAACCTGATTCGTTTTTCCTTCAAAAAAGACAGAGAAGGTAGTGCAGGCGAAGATGCCGTAATGATTGACGACCTCCGTTTCCCACCCTTCGCCAAGATGGTGCTTTATGCCGGCGACAACACCGAGGCTTGCCCCAACATGACCTTTACGCCCGACGGCTACATCTACAACCAATCGACACTATCATGGACCACCAGCGGCGACGGCACTTTCGACGACGCCACAGCGGAGCATCCTACCTATACCTTTGGTGAAACCGACAAGGCGGAAGGGAAAGTGGAGTTGACCCTCACAGGCACCGACCCACGCAATGGAAACCAACAAAGCAGTACAGTTGCAGTGAGTTTGCTACCCTATTTCGACCCAAGTTACATGCCTCAAACACCTTCGGGTATGACCGAAGTCGACCTGCGCTTGATGAGCCAAAGCGAATACACAGGCGAGGAAATCACGGATGTCGTTTATACGTGGAACCTCGAACCTTCTGAGGCTGGTACCATCGTTAGCGACAATCACCACGCCATAGTCGAATGGGACAATGCTTTCAGTGGCCAAGCCAGTATCAGTTATCGCTATGAGAATCCATGCGGTTCCACTGCGGTTTCAGAAGCCATTGCCATCAAGGTGTTCAATTCCACTGGAGTGGAAGAGCAAAAAGCTCCTGCCGTTGAGGTTTATCCTAATCCTGCAAAAGGTGTCATCTATGTGAAGTCCAACTTTGAAAGTGAAGCCACTTTGCGTGTCATTGACCTGTGGGGAAGAGTTGTGTATGAATGCAAAATGCAAGGGAGTGGCCCTTCGACAAACTCAGAGACCACGGCCATTGCGACTTCCAAATTCGGTGGAGAGGGCATTTATACGCTGCAAGTCATCCAAAACGACATGGCGACCAGTGTCAAGGTCGTTGTGATGCCCTAATTGGAAAAAAAATCTGTTCCTTTGAAAAAAATGTGTCAAAACACTTGACACATTTTGTATTTTTTGTACATTTGCCGCATGAAACAAACTTTTTTAGCCATGAAACGACTTTTTACCCTTTTTACATTTATATTAGCCTTCGGCATCATCAATGCCCAAGAGACCTATCGTTTCCGCACCGATGCACCTCAAGGTCTCAATGTGACAAGCAGTACTGCAACACACCTTTTGCTACATTATTCCATTCAGGAACTAGGTATTGCCACCATCGAAAACGACAAGGTAAGAGGGCAAGAAATCATTTTGAAAGGGCAGTTTGCGCCCAATGCCGAAGGACATCCCAATCTGCCCGTCGTAAATCACTATGTCGCCATTCCACGAGGTGCCACCGTCAGCCTTCAAGTGAAGGAAAATGCCAGCACCGTGCTGACCGACATCGACCTGCTTCCAGCGATGCCCGCTCGCACCGACTTGACCGAAGGTGACATTCAGTTGCGCTGGGATGCCGACATATTCGGCAAAGACACTCATTTCCCAACGGAGAACATCGTGCTTTCGGCACCCAAACAAATCCGGAGCCTCGATGTGGTACTGCTCAGTGTGACGCCATTCCGATACAATCCTGTGAGAAAGACCTTGGAAGTGATTTACGACATTGACATTGACCTCAGTTTCGAAGGTGGCAACGGGCAATTTGGGGAAAGCCGATACTTCAACCCGGATTGGACGCATATCCTCCGCAATCTCGTTATCAACAAAGACATGATCCCTTCGGTAGACTACTACAGCTTAGTCAAAGAGGTTCGAGATCGTGATGAAGATGGATGGGAATACCTCATCATCTCTCCTGACGACCCCAACATCTTAGCCTGGGCCGACACGCTGAAAGCCTTCCGCACCAAGCAAGGCATCTCGACGAAAGTGGCCACCGTATCGGAATGTGGAGGGAATAACTATTACAACATCGGCAACTACATCCGAAGTGCTTACAACAATTGGGCGATTCCGCCAGCCGCTGTCCTTATTTTTGCGGGCTACTACGACTTGAATATCAGCATCGGGCCATGCTATCAGACCACAATCCCAGACCCTCCCTATCAAGCGCACTCTTATCCCACCGATTACCCCTATTGTGACATGAACTACGACAGCATAGCAGACATCACCATCAGCAGGGTGACCGCGAGAGACTTGGACGAATACCGTATCTTTGTTGAGAAGACCATCCGATATGAAAGCGACCCTCCCACTGATGCCGCCTACTATGACCGCCCCATCATCTCATCAGGTCATGAGGACAACAAATGGTTCATGATCAGCTCACAGAGCATCAATGGTTTCTATCGCGACAAACTCGGCAAGCATCCCACCGACCTTTACATGGTCCAATCGGGCCCCATTCCCGATTCCATTTGGTCAACAGGCTACAACACCTCCGTTCTAATGGACTATTTTGGTCCCAATGGGCAGAATTACATCCCCCAGTCCATCGGCGAACTGCATGATTGGAGAGACATGCGTGACGCGACGCCGTTGTGTAACGCGCTCAATGAAGGGTCATTTTTGACCTTATATCGTGGCCACTCCAACATGGATCAATGGTGGTTTCCGCAATTTTCATGCCATCACCTCGAAACTGATATATACGGTCCTCCCACCTTCGTCCTTTCTATTAGTTGCAACACCTTGCTTTTTGACAATTGGAAACGATGTCTCATCGATGCCTTCTGCATCAAAGAAAACAGTGGTGCCGTGGGTGGCATTGGTGCAACCGCCCTCACCCATTCCTATTTCAACGACATACTTGCTTGGGGAATATACGATTGCATCTGGCCCGATTTTCTTCCCGACATGGGTAGCGACACGCCACCAGAATTCGTCAGGCCTTCCTACGTGCTATCTGAGGCAAAGCATTATTTCGCCTATCACGTCTTCCTGCCCAACTGGTGGCCTGATGTCGACTTTTCCACCATGAACCTTTTCGGCTACACGGGAGAAACCTATCTCAATCTTTTCACCGAGGTGCCTCAACCCATACAAATCGAGCATGAACCTTATTGTATGGCGGGAGTAAATGAATACACGGTAACGGCAGAAGAAGGTGCCATAGTTTGTTTGTCGAGAGACGGGGAAATTATAGGTGTCATCAGAAGTAGTGGGCAGCCCCACGCCTTCACTATGCCTCAATTGGAAGAGGGCGACCATTTTACCATCACGGCCACCAAGCAAAACCATTTCCGTTACGAGTTTGAAGTTCCCGTCATCCCGAACGGTGGCCCTCAGGGTGTCATTGAAAGTGACGAAGACGAAAACAGATTCGAGGCTACCTCAATTTTCACCCTCTACCCCAACCCGACCGATGGCAGGGTCGACCTCATTATAGGCCAAGACCTCCAAGGCAAGTCGACGGTCGAAGTTTATAACATGTTAGGCACTCGGATGACCATCAAAACCTTCAGCGATCTGGCAAAAGACCAAAACATTCCTTTCGACCTACAGCATTGCGCACCGGGCCTATACATCATCAGACTATGCAATGACAACGGCTGTTGGAGCCAAAAAGTAAGCATCAAATAACAAAAACATATATCAGCTATGAAACGTCTAATGTTACTTTTAACCATTTTTCTTGCCTTAGGCATTGTAAACGCTCAAGAAACCTATCGTTTCAGCACCGATGCGCCTCAAGGTCTCAGTGTGACAAGCAGCACTGCATCGCATGTTTCGCTGCATTACTCCATTCAGGAACTTGGCATCGCCAACATCGACAATGGGGAGGCAAAAGGACAAGAAATCATCCTAAAAGGGCAATTCGCCCCCAATGCTGAAGGCCATCCAAACCTGCCCGTCGTGAACAGATTTGTCGCCATCCCACAAGGTGCCACGGTCAGCCTTCGATTCAGGGAGAACGCCAGCACCACGCTAAACGACATTGACCTGCTACCCGCAATGCCTGCGAGGACAGACCTTGCCGAAGGCCCTATCCAACTGAGATGGGATGCCAATGTTTTCGGTAGAGACGCCGATTTCCCGACAGAAAACATCGTGCTTGCCTCCCCTACGCAGATACGAAGCCTCGACGTGGTCCTGCTCAGCGTGACGCCTTTCCGCTATAACCCCGTGAGAAAGACGTTGGAGGTGATATACGACATTGACATTGACATCAGTTTTGAAGGGGGCAACGGGCAATTCGGGGAAAGCCGCTACTTCAACCCCGACTGGATGCACATCCTGAAAAACCTCGTCATTAATAATGACATGCTTTCCGCGACAGACTACTACGACCTTATCAACGCCGTCCGCGACGATGACGAAGCAGGATGTGAATACCTCATCATCACGCCCAACAACGATGACGCATTGGCTTGGGCCGACACGTTGAAAGCCTTCCGCACGAAACAAGGCATTTTGACCAAGGTGGTCACCACAACGGAATGTGGCGGCAACAGCGCAAGCACCATCCGCAACTATATCCTCGACGCTTACAACAACTGGGCCATCCCTCCGGCGGCAGTGCTCCTCTTCGGAGCTTGGTACAACAACACAGGCATCCGGCCCTTCTATCATCATACCATCCAAGGCGATTACAATGTCCAATATTATGCTACCGACTATCCTTATTGCGACATGAACGGCGACAGCCTGGCAGACGTGGCCCTCGGCCGTATTACCGCGAGAAACGCGCAAGAATACCAAACCTTTGTGGAGAAGACTATCCAATATGAAAGCAATCCCATCACTGACCCGGCTTACTATGATCGTCCCATCATCTCTTCGGGTCACGAGATGAACAAATGGTTTATGATCGACTCGCAGAGCATCAACGGTTTCTATCGTGACAAACTCGGCAAACACCCCACCGACCTCTACATGGTCAACTCTGGATCCGTTCCCACCAATGAATGGTCGACGGCCTTTAACGTCGAGGTGCTGATGGATTATTTTGGTCCCAACGGGCTGAATTACATTCCTCAATCCATTGGAGAGCTACATGAATGGAAAAGCAAAACCGACTCAATTCCATTGTATAACGCCCTCAACGAAGGCTCTTTCCTGACCTTATATCGCGACCATTCCAACTATAATGCCTGGTGGTGCCCTACATTCAAATCCATCTACATGGATTCCCTCCTATTCGGGCCTCCGACTTTTGTCCTTTCCATCAGTTGCAGCACCTCGCAATTCACCAACGCAGGCAGATCCATTATTGATGCCTTTTGCGTGAAGCAAAACAGTGGTGCTGTAGGTGGCATTGGTGCCCTCGCCCTTACGCATTCATATTTCAACGACGTCCTCAACTGGGGCATTTACGACTGCATTTGGCCCAATTTCCTTCCTGACATGGGCAGCGACACACCCCCTGAGTTCATCAGGCCTTCATACGTTCTGTCTGAAGCGAAGCATTATTTCTCTTACTACTTCTTCCTTCCCAATTGGTGGCCAGGTGTCGATGTGTCCACTATGCACATTTTCACCTACACAGGCGACACCTATCTCAACCTTTTCACCGAGGTCCCGCAACCTTTGGAAGTCACGCATGGCATCTTCTGCCCTTCTGACGCGACCGAATTCGCGGTGGACGCAGAAGAAGGTGCCGTTGTTTGCCTGTCAAGAGATGGCGAAATCATCGGCGTGAGCAGGAGCAATGGCCAGCCTTGCACCTTCGCTTTGCCAACTTTGGAGGAAAATGAACGTATCATCGTCACCGCGACCAAACAAAACCATTTTCGTTATGAGTATGAGGTGCCCGTTGTTTCCGATCATGGCCCATACGTTGCCGTTGAAAGAGACGGACTGCTGGTGGAAAACGAATTCGATGTACTCCACAACGGCGAGAACGCACACATAGGCCTCAAACTCCACAACTACGGAAACGGCATGGCCGAAAACATCACCATGCGCCTTACCTGCACTTCGCCTTCCATCGAAATCATAGAAGACAGCTACCAATGCCAGAACATTGCGCCTTATCAAACCGCCACTTTCTCCAATGTCTTCTATTTCAACATTGCCGAAAACACTCGCGACATGACCCCTGTGACCTTCACCATCCGTATTGACGACGGGAATGGCGAAAAAGAGTACGACATCGTACAATACA
Source organism: Bacteroidales bacterium (assembly GCA_016290215.1). Lineage (GTDB taxonomy): Bacteria > Bacteroidota > Bacteroidia > Bacteroidales > F082 > Limimorpha. Next base: position 6,157 of record JAEETH010000069.1, on the reverse strand, counting down.
TTGCAGCACCATTGTTTGTCATCAAACCCGACATCACCTATAAGACCTCGGGGCAGCAATCCATGCTTCAAATCCGCAGGGAAGGCATCACCGACATCCATGTTCAAATCGCCAACGAAGGGCATTTCAACAGCGGCCCCGCCAACCTGCAAATCGAGATAATGGCACCTTTCATCACCGTCACCTCACCTTCACGCATGTTCAACTCACTCGAAAAAGGCAGCACCACCGATGTGGTCTTCAGAGTGAATGCACACAACAGCCCCATTACAGATGGATGGATTAAGACTAAAATCGGGCTTGGGGACGGCATTTTCCAGACTTTGACAAACACCGAGCTGCCCTTTGGCGGTTTCAACGAGAGCTGCGACCTAGGTTATTTCAGCGCACATGATTGGCAAATGTCGGACAATGCACCGTGGGCGACAACGGATGACGATTTCCACAATGGAGACTACAGCGCCAAGTCGGGGGTAATCACCCATAACGAAAGCAGCTCCATGTCCATCACCCAAACCACCAAAGCCACTGAAATCAGCTTTTTCAAGAAAGTGTCATCAGAAGCCAAATATGACAAGCTTCATTTCTACATCGATGACGAGGATATGGGAGAATGGTCAGGCTACATTCCATGGAGCGAGGAGACCTACCCCGTGAGCCAAGGCACCCATACCTTCAAATGGTCCTACATCAAAGACTATTCGGTAGACATAGGCTCCGACTGCGCATGGGTTGACGACATCAACATCAAGCCGGTACATTCGCCCATCTATTCTTCGGGTGGCACCTTGAGAGCCTGCAAGAACCAAAATGTCACCATTGATTGCAGTTATGCTTACAATTATCAGAATCTGATTTGGACCACCCTGGGCGACGGTCACTTTGAGAGCAATCAAGTCCTACATCCTGTTTACATCCCAGGCACACAGGACAAGGCCAACGGAGGCACCACGCTGAGGCTACGCGCCGATGGAGGTTCACCCAGTGACCTGCAACTCATCCTAACGAATGCAATCAGTTTGGGTGATGCCATTATCGGCGATGACATCATCGATCCACAAGTGACTAATGTCAGCCATTACTCCGTCGCAAACCAAGCAGGCATCGACTACCATTGGCAGCTGGAACCCGCTGAAGCAGGTCACATCTTCCCCTACGGCAACGATGTCGACATCATTTGGGATTTTGGGCACGACATTCTCGAAGCCACTTTAACCGTCTCCACCGATGCCACTTGCAGCCAGCCGCTCAGCAAAGCCATTCAAATCGACCTTCTTTCCGTTATGGAACGGCCCCAATCCTATTTCAGCCTTTACCCCAACCCGAGCGATGGCAAGGTCAACCTCGTCGTGGAACAAGACCTGAAAGGCAAGTCGGTGGTGGAAGTGTACAATGTGCTTGGCCACCTGATGACGAACAGGACCTTACAGAACCTATCGCAAGGCCAAAGCATCGACATCGACCTGCAACATTACGCGCCGGGGCTTTACATCATCAAGCTATGTAACGACGAAGGTTGCTGGAGCCAAAAAGTCAGCATCAGGTAAAAAAATCTCAAGAGCATTGAAAAAAATCTGTCAAAACCCTTGACAGATTTTTTTTCATTTTGTAATTTTGCCGTGTAAACCAAACAATTTTAATCATGAAACGCCATTTTTTACTTCTGAACATTATTTTAGCGTTCAACATCCTGAACGCACAAGAAACCTATCGTTTCCGCACCGACCATCCGCAAGGCTTCAGCATCGAAAGCAGCACCGCAACTGGTCTTTCCTTGCATTATTCCCTCTCGGAAATCGACATCACCAATATCGACAACGGGGAAGCAAAAGGACAGGAAATCATCATGAAAGGCAGTTTTGGCTCCTTTGCCGAAGGCATGCCCAACCTGCCTTTTGAAAATCGCTACATCGCCGTGCCCAAAGGGGCAACGGTCAGCATCGAAGTCAAAGAAAAAGGTTGCCAGACCTTGAGTGACATCGAAGTACTTCCCTCTGCCGCCGTGCAAGGCAATGCCGCTGTAGGAATGCCAAAGTTGCAGAAAGACATGAACGTTTACGGCAAAGACGCCAACTACCCCATCCAAAACGTCGCCGTCGCCCAAAGCACTCAAATCCGCGGTTTAGATGTGGTCATGCTCAACGTGACACCTTTCCGCTACAACCCTGTCAGAAAGACCTTGGACGTCATCTACGATATGGACATCGAAATCCGTTTTGAAGGTGGCAGCGGACAATTCGGAGAGGCAAGATACCGCAATCCGGCTTGGGACGGCATCCTGCGTGACTTGGTCATCAACAGCGACATGCTGCCCGATGCACATTATTACGACCTCCTCAACGAAACCGTAAAAAACCGTGAGGAAGGCTGTGAATACCTTATCATCTCCCCTGACGATGAGGACATTTTAGCATACGCCGATACTTTAAAACAGTTTCGCACCAAGCAGGGCGTCCTCACCAAGGTAGTCTCCACCACGGAATGTGGCGGCAACGATGCCAACACCATTAAAAGCTACATCAAGAACGCCTACGACAACTGGGCCATCCCGCCTGCGGCCGTGATGATTTTCAGCGGCATCGACACCTTAGACATAGGTAGCCAATACTATTGGTGGTCCTCTGGAATTCCAGGTTTCCCACTTCTTTTCAAGGAATACGACAATGGCATCTATCTGCAAGACAACCATTACAGCTCCGATAATCCCTACGCCGACATGAACGACGACAGCATCCCCGACTTGGCACTGAGCCGTCTTCCCGCCTTGACCTTGGAAGAATACCGCACGCAGGTGAACAAACTCATCCAATACGAAACCAATCCTCCTACCCGACCCAATTATTACGAACAACCTGTCATTTCGTCCAGCTACGAAAACAACAAATGGTTTTTGATTACCTCGCAAAGTTTCAATGGTTTCTGCCGCGACAAACTCGGCAAACGTCCCCAAAATTTTTACATGATTTATGAGTACACCAGTGACGAAATTGCATTTCCCGACACGGCATGGTCAACAGGCTACAACACGAATGTAGTGGTAGACTATTTCGGGCCTAACGGGCAGAACTACATGGCACAACAGCCCGACACGCTCAGTGACTGGCGTGACATGTTCGAGAACCAATATCTGATTGACGCCATGAGCGAAGGATCTTTCCTCACCTTATACCGTGACCATTCAGGCAGTGACGTATGGTGTTCACCTTATTTCTATAGTCAAGAAATCAAGAAACTCAGCAACACCGAGCCAACCTTCTTATTCTCCATCGGCTGCCATACCGCAGCGTATTCCGACATAGAATACTTCCAAATAGACAACTCTTATTGGTCGATGGGAGAAAAACCCATGATTTACGAGTTCTGCAAAGCCAAAGTCGGTGCCCTTGGCGGCATCGGGGCAACCACGGTCACGCACTCCCACTACAACGACATCCTTACCTGGGGGATGATCGACAACTTCTGGCCAAACTACATGCCCAACATTGGGACTATGGAACAACCTACATTTACGAGACCTGCCTACGCCCTCGTCGCCGGAAAGCTGTTCCTCAACCAATACACATTTTTACCCAACTGGTGGCCACAAAAGGTCACAACAACCCAAAATGTATTTCATTATTTAGGCGAGACCTACCTCAACCTTTATACCGAAGTGCCTCAACACATGGTTATCGATGCCAATGCCTTCACTAATGACCAATCTCACTACACCATGACGGCGGAAGCAGGGGCCACCATCTGCCTATCGCATGGCAACGAAATCCTCGCAGTGGTCCAAGCCACAGGGCAACCCCAAAACTTCGCACTGCCGAATTTGCCCATTGGCGAACGGTTTGTCGTGACCGTAACCAAACAAAACCATTTCCGCTTCGAAAAGACTGTCACTGTCATTTCAAATGAATTGCCTTTTGTATATGTCAAAAACGCCGACATCAAGGACCAAGACAGCAACGGACAGCTTGACTACGGAGAATATGCCGACATTGACATCACGCTGAACAACCTTAGTGAAATCGCCTCGGTAGGCGGCGAAATCACGCTGCATTGCGAGTCACCATACATCGAAATCGTGCAAGGTACAACGCGCTATCCGCAGATGGCTGCCAATGCCACCATCCATATCGACAACGCCTTTAGAATCAGATTGTCTAACGACGTGCCCGACCAGGCCAGAATCCAGCTCAAAGCACGCTTCAACGAAGGCGAGAACACGCACGAAGACGACATCAACCTCGTGGCCAACGCCCCGGTCATCACGATTGGCAAAGAGTTCTGGCCCAAAACCGCCGAGGGCGAGCCTTCGACACACATCAACACTGAAGGCAAGTCAAGCATCGTCTTCTCCGTGAAAAACACTGGCCATTCGACCGCTGACCTGCTACAGGCCAACCTTGACGTCAGGGCGCCCTTCGTCACCATCGAGAACGCACCCCAACATGAAAGCCTAATGCCTAACGAAGGATGCACCTTCTCCATTGACCTGAGTGCCACTCCTAACGACATCACAGGTGCATGGTTGCAAGCACATCTTGATGTCCAATTTGGGGAACAGCACGCCTATTTCGACACTATTGTACAATACGGCGGCATCTTTGAAAACTTCGAGACCGACACATTAAATCCATACTTCAGATGGACAAATATTGGAAGAGCATGGCAATACTGCACCGAAAACCCGTATGAAGGACAACGTTGCCTTGTAGCTGCAGCCGACACCACCACGTCTTCTTTATTAAAAGCCAAACTAAGAAATCCATACGTCGGCCACAACTGCAAAATCTCTTTCTATTACCAAACGGACAATGACGAGTCATTGCAATACTATACGATGCACCAGACCGAGACCACAGACTTCTCCAACACCGAATGGAAATATGGTGAAGTGACCTACAACGGAACCGACATGCAGATGAACTGGAGATATGCATTGTCGGATGCCAACAGCACGCAAGCCAAACTCGACAATCTCTGCTTCCCGCCCACGCACACCGCTATCGCCTCTACGGGTGGCGACAGAATCGTCTGCAATGAGGATGCCATTCATCTTGGTGACGCTTATGCATACAGCTGTGATTCAGTACGCTGGACCACCGATGGCGACGGACATTTCGAAGACGCCGCCATTGTCAACACCGTGTACGTACCAGGTCATGAAGATGTATCGAATGGACAAGTGACACTGACACTTACAGCATACGGCAAGACAATCTTCGCCCATTCGGCAGTGATTCGGTTTGCCGATGAAATCACTTTGGGTAACATTTTCGGCGACAGCATCGTCAACAAATACGAGAATCAAGTCAGCCATTACGCTATCGACGAACAAGAGGGCATACATTACCTGTGGCAACTCGAGCCTGCCGAGGCGGGCACCATCTTCGACCAAGGCAACGAAATCGACATCCTTTGGAACCTGATTGACGGATATGCAGAAGTCACCCTCACCGTGACTGCCGACAACGCTTGCGACATGGAGCCAGTAACCAAAAGCATCAGTCTCATCGGATACAGTACACCCGAATGGCACATCACCAGCTTCGACCTCTTCCCCAACCCCACTGACGGCAAAGTCAACCTCGTTGTTGGAGAAACGCAGCAAGGCAAGGCCGTGGTGGAAGTTTATAACCTGTTGGGCGAGCGAATGATGGCCAAAAGCCTCGGACATTTGCAACAAAGCGAGACGATTACCCTTGATTTGAGCCGCCTTGCTCCGGGGCTGTATATCATCAAATTGAGTACGGCAAACGGCAGTTGCACAAAGAAAGTGAGCGTCAGGTGACGATTATTGGAAAGTAATTTCTATTTTTGCAGGAAATAACTATGGCCGATAGCTTATGGCTTATGACCCGCTTCACCCAAAGTTCTGGTTTCACGCCTTGGGTGAAGCGAGCCATAAGCTATAGGCCATTAGCCATCGGCCAAACAATTAAACGATTCAACAATCAACAATTCAACAATAATAAAATGATAAGCTACAAAGAATTAGGGCTTGTGAACACCCGTAAAATGTTCGCCAAGGCTGTGGACGGTGGCTATGCCATCCCCGCTTTCAACTTCAACAATATGGAACAGATGCAGGCCATCATCATGGCTGCCGTCGAGACCAAGTCGCCCGTCATCCTGCAAGTGTCGAAAGGCGCACGCAACTACGCCAACC
>JAEETH010000130.1 GCA_016290215.1 Bacteroidales bacterium | reverse complement strand
CGTGTTGCAGACATAGCCGGGACGTGTGACGGCAAACAACGAGTCACGAAGGGTCTTTGGGCCAACGAGTTCGAGAACCTTGTTCGGTTGCACTGGCAACTGCTGCCTGCTGATTGCCTCATCGTCGATGATACAATGGTCGGCGCCTATACGCTCCAGCATCGGGAACGAAGATATACGGCGTGCCGCAGCGATTACAGTTGCCCCCATGGCTTTGGCCAGCTGGATGGCGGCTTGGCCCACGGTACTGGTGGCTCCACGAACAAGCAGTGTGTCATCGCGTCCGAGCATCAGGCATTCGGTCAGCGAGCCGTAAGCGGTGAAATAGGTTTCAGGGATGGCAGCAAGCGAAATCCAATCGAGATCCGTTTCCACCCGAAAGACATTTCCTATCGGCAGCAGGGCATACTCGGCATAGCTGCCATCGAACGAACGCCCCATGCCACCCATCAGGGCAATCACCTTGTCGCCTTTGCAAAATGCGGAATCTGACGCATCCGCAATTTCGCCCACGCATTCAATACCCGGCACGATGGGCGTGTTGATATATTCATTGTCGGCTTCGAACATGCGAAGCAGCGCCTCGCTGTGGTTCAGTCCGGCTGCATACACTTTCACCAATACCCATCCGGTGCGAACCTTTGGAACAGGTATCTCACTGACCTGAAAATCTTCGGCGTTACAGCAGCCGTTAATCACAATCGCTTTCATCATTCTCAATCCAATCGTACAATAGCTTCCACAGGGCAGTTCTCAAAACAGTTTCCACAATGGAGGCAATGTTCTGCCTGAATCCGGAATGGTTCTCCTTCAATGATACATTCCTGTGGACAATTTGCCATACAAGTGCCACATTGAATACATGCATCAGTAATAGAAAAGCCTTTCACTTCAGGTGTTGCATCGCCCATAGTATAATAATAACGGTCGATGGGGCGCACGCCAAGGTTGAAATACTCTATCTGGGCATCACGAATTGAAAAGATAATACCTATGCTCCGAGTATCGCCAGGATAAACATTGACCAGATAGGGCTGTTCCTCGAAAATGACATTTTTCCAGTGCTCCTGTTCCTCTTCCGGCACAGGTTTGGCAACAGCCGACAAGCGAATCATCTCCTTGAATTTTGTCAATGCGTGAATCTGCACATGACCATCGTCAAGCAATTGTCGGCAAAAGTTCTTTCCCCGGGCTGTATAGAAATAGATGGCGTCAGGCTCAAAGTGAACAGCCGAAATGCTGCGCACTTGCGGATGCCCTTTTTCATCGACAGTGGCGAACGAGAGGATGCCGACATAGCCGAGTTTCTTGATACAAGTTTGTGCGTCCATAGGTGGTATGATTAGTCAAAAAAGTTTCTTCCAACACTGTGGGTCAGGAGCATAGAAATTCTTGGAATATCCGTAGGTCACGGCAGGACAGCCTCGACAGAAACGGAGCAGTTCGCATTTCCTGCACTTCTCGAAGCGTTCGTGCTGGCGATACTGTTCCATGCGCGGGCCATGGAACACATCGTACATTTCTTCGCTGACGGTGCCCACATAACTTTCAAAGCGTCGGCAAGCCATCAGCCTGCCGTCGGCGGCAATGGTGAAATGGCAATTGCCGCAGTTGCAGCCATCGTAGATAGTATCCTCGGCCAAACCTTCGGGAATCTTGAAGAGTCCGCGCTCATAGAGGTAGAGTGTCCACAGGTGATCTTTCAGATTGAACGTCGTCTCGCTATCTTTATATTGCTCAAATTTCTGCCAGCATTTGTCCAAAAAAGCACGATAGCGCTGCGGCTCGATATGCCATGTCTCCTGGTGCGACTTGTCTTCGCTTGTGGGACAGTAACGGCCAAAGGCGAAGATGTCGGCTTGATGCTCCACAATGACATCAATCAGCGCTGGAATCTCGTCAATATTTGTAGCTGAAATGGTTGACATGATGGCACAATGCAAACCAGCACGTCGTATCGTGCCGATAGCCTCAAGCGTAGCATCAAACGAACCAGGCTTGCGGAAACGATCGTGGGTGGCACGCAGTCCGTCAAGACTGAGTTGATACTTGCGGCACCCCAATTCCTTCAGCCTTCGACAAACCTCATCCGTCAGGTGAAAAGGATTGCCCATAATTGTAAATGGAATGGCCCGTTTATGTACCAATTCCAGCAAATCCCAGAAACGTGGGTGCAAGATGGGATCCCCGCCTGTAATATATAAATAAGGTAAGCAGGACATCCTTGCAGACATCCGCTCGATGTTGGCAAGCACCGCCACCATCTTTTCCCAAGGCATCTCCACCAATAGCGGATGTCCCTCGGAAAAGATGTAGCAATGCTTGCAACGCTGATCGCACTTGTCGGTGATATGCCACTGAAAGGCGAAATAGTCCATTGTCGATAAGAGAAGATCGGTTATTTACTTCTCACCAGCTCCGCAAGCACTTCCGCAAGCAGCAGGCTTCTCGGCAGGCTTGTCCCCTGCTCCACAAGCGCTTCCACAAGCAGCGGGCTTCTCGGCAGGCTTGTCCCCTGCTCCACAAGCGCTTCCGCAAGCAGCGGGCTTCTCGGCAGGCTTGTCACTGGCTCCACAGGCAGCTCCACAAGCAGAGGGTTTCTCACTTTGTCTCAAAATTCCCTGTGCGCTGTGCGCAAAATTCAGATTTGTTCTTTTCATTGGGTCTAATAATTAAGATTATACACTAATAGTCACTTTTTGATTGTAACCGCCGCAAAGATACAGCTTTTTCTTGAAAAAACAAAGAAGAGACATGTATGTTTCTTACTTTCTGTTGGAAACCATTGCTGAAAATCAGCCATTTCTATTCAGTTCGATTAATTTTAATTAACAACCAAAACAGACTAAATTATTATCATCCTGCAATGCGACGAACGAAAGAAACCAAGGGCGAAATCTAAACAAATGTTAAAGTTTCGCAATTTATAAAAGATTTTTACAAAATAATTTGGTTTATAAAATAAACTTATTTATCTTTGCAGCGCAAAACCGGTAATGCGACGCCGAATCGGACCTTTCTGCAGGAGGGAAGAGGAGGCAAGAGAAAACAGATCAAGTTTCATCTAACAAAAAAGGAAAAACTATGGAAGAAAACAACAATATGACTGCCGAGCGCAGTCTTGCGATCATTACCGAACAGATCGAACGCAGCCGCAGGGCTGTTTCCAAAAGTACAGGGCAATCGCTCTACATCTCAGGCCTCTGCACGATGGCCATGGCTGTCATTGTGCCCATTGTCAATCTGCTGATCCTGCCCGATGGCTATGCCACCTTAGGGCACCTGCTCTGGTTCACGCTTCCGT
>JAEETH010000129.1 GCA_016290215.1 Bacteroidales bacterium | reverse complement strand
TATATCCACAACTATGCTGCATCGCCTATTTGCTCAATGCTATTGATCCACATAATGCTTTTGCTAACAACATTCAAAAACTAATGAAAGACTACCCTTCGATTGATGCAACCGCCTTGGGTTTCCCCAAAAGATGGGAACAAGAACCTCTTTGGAGGGTGGAATAATTCCATCCAAGGAAATATTGTCGATTATAAAATATATGACTACTTTTGCAATATGCCCCCAATCCTCCATAAGAAAACCTTCCGGGAACTGACCACGGACGAACTCTACGAGCTGTTGCGGGTGCGTAGCGAGGTGTTCGTGGTGGAACAAAACTGTGTCTACCAAGATCTGGACGGCGACGACCAACAATCCCTCCACCTTTGGCTGAGCGTGGAGGAGAAGGTGGTGGCCTTGGCACGGGTGTGTCCGGCCGGCACCCACATGGAAGCGGTCTCCATCGGCAGGGTCATCACCACCGAAAGGGGCAAAGGCTATGGCAAACAGATCATGCTTCATGCCATCGACGCCGCCGTCGATCATTTTGGTGCGACCCGCATCACCATCGAGGCACAGGAGTACGCCAAAGGATTCTACGAAGGAGTCGGCTTCAAGCAGTCGTCCGAGACTTTCATGCTCGACGGCATCCCGCATATCCAAATGACCTGGACGAAAGGCTGAAACACTTTTGCGCCATGAACAAGATCCTCCTTCCATACCTCGTCGCCATCAACGCCATAGGTCTTTTCCTTTATGGCCTGGACAAACTCTTTTCCAAACAGAAAGGCCACCCTCGCATTCCGGAAAGAGTGCTGCTGTGGACGGCTCGTATAGGAGGAGGAGTGGGCTGTTGGCTCGGCATGCTCCTCTTCCGCCATAAGACCAAACACATCCGATTCAAAGTCCTGGTGCCGCTGTGGACGGTGGCATGGGGCATCCTGCTGCTACTTCTTTATTATCATAATTAATATATAGTCAATATCGTTATTTCAATTAAATTGTTGCTATTTATTAAAATTAATGTACATTTGCGAGTTTAAAATTGATCTCGCATGGAAGAATCTAGTTTATTAAATCTGCAGCCAATAGGTGTGGGGTATTTTGGAGATATTTACGATCAGTTCCGTGGAAAGGCTAAAGAGGCTTTTGAATTCCTTGTTGCCAAACAAAGTGGCGACCTTCTTGGTGTGTTTCATGACAATGAAATTGGAGATATTGATTTAGTTTGGGGTAGCATCACTGGTAATAAAGGTTTGGATCATATCCTATTCAAACATGTTGGAGAAGGGAAGGACTTCTCATCAATAGATGAGGTTCGAGCTGTTATGGAATCGGTTATCAATAGCGGAAAGAAAATTAAAATACGATGGGATAAGGTGACGTTTGAAAATGATGGTTATCGTGTAGTTGTTAGTAAAAACGTTCGCGATAGCCAAGGAAATATTATCATTGAAAACAAAAATTGGGTTGTCACGTCTTTCGACAATAACAACCCAAAAGCAAAAAAGCATCTGATATCACCATAGTAACCCCTGATAACACTCATGAAGGCAGGGCTGTCGCCTCCGATGCTATTTCTTGTCTGCAAATATACAAACTTTTTATATATCTGATAACATTTCAGAAAAAAAGTGAAAAAATATGTCAAACTTCACCCTATCAACGCCCTCACCATCACCGGCCGATGATCGGAGGCCTCGGGTTCCTCGATGACGACGGACTCCATCACTTCAGCCTCCCGGTCTTTGAAGAGGGCAATGTAGTCGAGACAATCCACCGGCACATCGGCAGGGTAGGAGGGCTCGGAAACAGAAAGGATGGTGAAGTACTTCTCCATCTCCTGCAAAAACACTGATCCAGGCGTGTCGTTCCAGTCGCCGGCCAACACGAAGGGCTTCTGCCAACGCCGGGCTTCCTCCTCCAAGTCGAGATGGGTGCAAGCCATCACATAGTCCTTCAGCTCCACCACCAACAATACGCGGGGCTCCTCGCCTGGCAATGGGATACACTTGGTACTCAACGGAGTCTCCTTGACAAGGACGCCCACACCGTATTGGCCACCGTCATAGTCGATGGCAGGCCCGAAGACGGACTCGTAACCGGTGCGACGGGCCAACTCACCCAACTGGTGACAATGCCCACTGCGACCTGTCATGCTGTCGAGCTCCTGCAAAGCGACGACATCGGGCTGCTCCCGCTGAATCACCTCGGCAGTGCGGTCGTAGTCCACCACCAGGTCCATGCCTGCGCAATGGCGCACGTTGTAAGTCATCACCAATAACGCGTCCTGATGCCGGTGGCATGCCGTCAAGGTACACATCAACAGCATCAGGGCCACAATAATGCTCCGTCTCATCATGGTTTTCTTTTTTTTTGTCAAGAATTTGAGATTGCTGGGTCAAAAATACAAAAAAATGTATCTTTGTCCTTGATAATTCAAACCGTACTCATCATGAAACACTTTTGCACACTGCTACTCATGCTACTGCTGGCCTTCACAGCCTCTGCACAAAACGCAAAACCACAACCGCTTACCCAAGAACAGTTCGAAAGCCTGTGTCCGACCCCGCCCATGGGATGGAACAGCTGGAACCGTTTCGGCTGCAACGTCAGCGAGCAGCTGCTGATGGAAGCCGCCGACGCACTGGTGGCCTCGGGCATGAAAGACGCCGGCTATCAATATATCGTGGTGGACGACTGCTGGCAGATCGACCGCGATGCGGACGGCAACATCGTGTGCGACCCGGAACGTTTTCCCCATGGCATGAAATACGTGGCGGACTACATCCACTCCAAAGGTCTTAAGTTCGGGATCTACTCCTGCGTCGGCACCCATACCTGCGCCGGGAGACCGGGCAGCATGGGCCACGAATACCAAGACGCGCTCTACTATGCCCGCACCGGAGTCGATTACCTGAAATATGATTTCTGCAACAACCAGGGCACCAACTCCAAGACGGCCTACACGGTCATGCGCGAAGCGCTGAAGACAGCGGGACGTCCCATCGTGTTCAGCATCTGCGAGTGGGGGAGTACCAAACCCTGGGAATGGGCCCAAGGCATCGGCCACCTGTGGAGAGCCACGGGCGACATCATCAACCTGTGGGACGGCAAAGCGGACTGGGGCGGCCATGGCATGGTCAACATCATCGACCTGGTGCATGACCTCCATCCATACAACGGCCCCGGCCATTGGAACGACCCCGACATGCTGGAGGTGGGCAACGGCGGGATGAACGCCACCGAAGACCAAAGCCACTTCTCGATGTGGTGCATGCTGGCCGCACCCCTGATGGCGGGCAACGACCTCAACAACATGA
>JAEETH010000128.1 GCA_016290215.1 Bacteroidales bacterium | reverse complement strand
GCGTGTTCCAAGTAGGCGGCCATACCTTTGAGGCCGTACATGGTCAACTCTTTCAACGAGCGGATGTCCTCGTTGGTTTCGGCAAGCACGCCGACGGTTTGGGCTTTCTCGTCATATTTCTCGCGGGGGCAATCCCATTCCAATACATCAAGTTTCGGAAGCACGATGCCTTTCTTGTTGGTCACTCGGTCTTTGAACATTTCGCGCAATTCCAAGCCTTTATCGATACGGGCGTAGATGCTCTCCGCGTCGAAGTTGGCGTTGGTGATGGTCGAAAACAGTGCGTCGTTCACGAAGGCGTGGATACTCTTGCGGAAATCGCAATAATCGTGTCCGCACCCGTGCTGGTGATGGTTGGCGATGACGCCCAATCCTTTAAGGACATAGATCAAAAGGTCTTGTGCATGAGCTACTTGCGGGGTCTTTCCGCATACTCCAGAAATCTTGCAGCCGGTGCATCCGGCGGTTTCCTGACATTGGAAACAAAACATTTTCTCGTTCATAGTATTGCGTGTTGGGTTAGTTGTGAAATTTGCCGCAAAACTACATACGAGGAACGACTTGGAGCGTAACAAATGTTACCGTGAAAAACAAAAATCCGTAAATCAGGTCTCAAACTGTAGCGATCAAGTATGCTCTGTTCTCGCTTGTTCGAAACGTTCACATTTACTTTCCTTCTCGATAGTCAACCATGTTCATGGAGCTTTGACAAATCGTTATTTGTCAGTATCTTTTGCCAAATAATGTACGGGCTTCTTTTGTCCATTTGCGAACGAAATCAGTTTTTGCAACGGTATAGGCATCTCTGTCATGCTCGTATCTCTTCCATAATTCAAGCTTTAATGTTTCATATTCCTTTGCAATCTGAGGATGCTCATTCAGATAGTCGCGGAAATACAGCTCATCATTATCTCCTGCGTATCTAAGATGAATGTGATAAACCTTATCCGCAAATCCCTCTTTTGTATATCCCTTGTTGAGTGAAATACGTCCCTTTTCATCAGACATTCTGATAAAACCATTCTGCTCCATAACGTGCGATACTGCTTCCATGTCGGCATTTTCGGATATCTCGACCATCACATCAACAATGTTCTTGGCCCAAATGCCATGGATTGCTGTACTTCCAATGTGACTGATTCTTTTAACAGGATAACCTGTCAAAAGTTTGGTAAGTTCAGTTTCTATTTCCTTGAAGTATTCATTCCATTGATCATTGGGCTGAACAAGGAAGATGGGGAATAATTCCCACAACTCTTCCAACGTCATTTCCGACAGTTCTTTTCTCATCACCAAGTCCTTTGCAAATTCTGATTTATCGGTCTATTGGCGTATATTCAATCTTGGCTTCCTCATCAGTCGCTTCAAGTTTCATAATCACAGGGCGCAGACCGTCATTGCAGCTGACAATGGCCACGCCAGGTTCTTTAATCCAATCACCATAATAGAATAGTCCTTTGTCTGCACCATGAGCCAGTGCAAACACATACTGATAAATGGCTTTCCATGCTTCATCACAAAAACCTTCAGGCTTTGCATAGTCAGCGTAAAACACATAACCAACCTTCATCATCGGACATGCTTTCAGGCCGCAGATGCCATATTCCTTTGCCAAGTCCTCATTCAGCATCGTTTTGAGGATGGTAATCTTAACTTTCTTCATAATAGGTTTTACTTTTCATATAATTCAATGGGCAGTCCGTCAGGATCTTGAAAGAAGAGGAACTGCTTGCCAGTGTACTCGTCTATCCTAATCTGTTCGTGTGTAATCCCCAGTGCATCTAATTCACCGATGGCTGCTGCTATGTTGTCGACTTCAAAAGCCAAATGTCGCATACCAGCGGCTTCTGGATGCGTCAATCGGCGCGGTGGTGAAGGAAAAGAGAATAACTCGATGATATAATCGTGGTCAAGAGCGAGGTCGGTTTTGTATGACTGACGCTCGGCACGATAATGTTCAGCAATAACCTTGAATCCAAGGACTCGCGTATAGAAATCCAAACTCTTCTGATAGTCGGAGCAGATGATGGCGATATGGTGTACTTTGTTTAGATGTAGCATGGTTTTATCTGTTTCGCAATTCGGCTGCAAAGTTATAAAAACAATCCATAAACGGGTCGAAGGTGGATGTGTCGGGGAAGTGGAGGTGGCCGCTTTTCCGTTTCATTGAGACGAGTCAAGAGAAAAATTCATTTATTTCATTTTTTTCTTTTTCGACTTCGGCTGTGGCAATGCCTTACAGGTCTCGCTGACAAGCGCCGACAAATAATCTCTGTCGTCCACATCTTCGATGAAGAAATAGTCTTTTGCGCCATCGTAAGGCGGACGCATTTCGACGCTGCGCAATAGCAAGCGTCCCGCCTCGGTCGGCTTCAGGTAGAAGCGGTTGTCGCAAACGATGCCGAAGATGACGCCGTCGCAATAGATGCCGTAGTCACCGAACATCTTTTTCACCGTAATCTTGCCTGCACCAGCACATTGGTCGGCGATGTATTGAACGAAGTCAGGATTGCTTGCCATGGTGTATGGTTGTCTTTTGTGATTGCGCAAAGGTATGAATAATCACAATAAGAATGGAATAAATGATGCGCAAAACCGCCGCAAAGGTCTCAAAAAACCCTTGCGACGGTTTAGTCATTATAACTACACTTATCTTATTTGCTTTGCTTAAACAGCCAATCCCTGACGGGTGCCAGTTTATAGGCATAGTCGAACGAAGCCATGTGTTCCATGCCTTGGCCTGATTCGGGAAGAACAGTACCTTTTTCCCACACAATGAAGTTGATGTTGCCGCCTTTATTGATGAGCGCTTGAGCCAATGAGTCTTGCTCTGTTTGGGGAAGTTTTGCGCTCCATGTGGCGGAATGGATTTCAACGCCTTGGTTTTCAAACAATTTTGTAAGGTTGCGCATTCCTTCAGAAGCTCTTTCATCACCGCCTGCCACGATATAGAAGAACTTCTTCTGCCCCAAGGAGTGCATCAATGTGGTGTCCCACTGGCAACTGACGAACAACGAAGCAGCAAACAAATCAGGATGCTCAATGTTGAAATGGAACGACATCATGCCGCCCATCGACTGGCCTGTAGTATAGATGCGGCTACGGTCAACATTGTAGTTTTCCATCACAGACTGCAACATGCGGATGGTCATCTCCACCTCGTCACTTTTTACCTCTCCCTCGCCGACAGTCCATTCCGTGTATTGCGGCACCAACACAAACGAAGGATGCTTCTGTTGGTCACGCTTGGAGGCGAACTCCAAAGCACCATAACCTTGGGTGAGCGGTGTCGTGACATCTTTGCCAACGGTGCTGGCATCGGCCATGAAAAGTACCAATGGATAGCTTTGCTTGCCGTCGTAAGCATCGGGGA
>JAEETH010000068.1 GCA_016290215.1 Bacteroidales bacterium | reverse complement strand
TTTTTTGCAAAAATAACAATTTCAAACGACTTTTTTGCATCAGACCATAAAAATAGTATTTTTGCCCCAAAAGTATTTCATCAATGAAAAGCATCAAAACCCTCCTTATTTTCGTCCTGCTTGTCGCTTTTGGACAATCGCAGGCTTGCACCAACTTCTTGATCACCAAAGGCGCCAGCGTCGACGGCTCCAACTTCATCAGCTATTGCGCCGACTCGCACATCCGATATGGCGAGCTCTACTTCACTCCTGCCGCCGACTGGCCGGCGGGCAGCATGCGCGTGTGCTACGACCGCGGCACCAATGCACCCCGTGGCAGCGTTCCGCAACCGCCTCACACTTACCAAGTGGTGGGCTATATCAATGAAAACCAAGTGGCCCTCGGTGAGACCACCTTTGGCGGCCGCGAGGAACTGATGGACCCGACGGGCATCGTCGATTACGGTAGCCTGATGTTCATTGCCTTGGAACGCAGCACCTCCGCCCGAGAAGCCATCAAAATCATGGCCGATCTCGTTGAAGAATACGGTTATGGCAGCGATGGTGAGTCATTTAGCATCAGCGATGCCAACGAGGTGTGGTACATGGAAATCATGCCGAAGGGATACACTCCTATGGTAACCAAAACCGGCGACACCATCAACGCCGACCGTGGCGCAGTGTGGGTGGCCATCCGAATCCCCGATGGCTATGTGAGCGGTCACGCCAATGCAGCACGTATCACCACATTCCCTTTGCGCAACGGCAAGACCTCCATCACCGATAAAGATTGGAAAAAACTTTACAATGAGCAAGTTGAGGTGATTTACAAGCACGACATCATCGACTTTGCCAGGCGCAAGGGCTACTTCACCGGCAAGGACAAGGACTTCGACTTCAGTGCCGCATACGCTCCTGTCGATTTCAGTGCCGCACGCGTGTGCGACTTCCGTGTTTGGACCATGTTCAACAAGGTTTGCGAAGGCATGTACGAATACTGGGACTATGTCACGGGTAAGGACTTAACACATCGCATGCCACTGTATGTCAAGCCCAATCGCAAAATTAGCCTATCCGACATGATGGCTTTCCAGCGCGACCATTTCCAAGGCACCGAGTACGACAAGACCAAAGATGTAGGCGCAGGTCCTTTTGGTTCGCCCTTCCGCTACAACCCGCTATATTGGGAATACGAAGGTAAGCCTTACCTCAACGAACGCAGCATCGAGGTGGTGCAGACAGGTTTCTCCTTCATCGCTCAAAGCCGTTCGTGGCTGCCCAACCCCATCGGTGGCATCATCTGGTTTGGTGTGGACGACACCAACTCGACGGTTTACACGCCTTTCTACTGCTCCATTAGTGAGGTGCCTATCGAATACCGTGTCGGCAATGGCGACATGCTCACCTACAGCGACAACGCCGCCTTCTGGGTCTTCAACCGACTAGCCCATTTCAAATACCTATTCTATGATCGCGTTATCGGCGACATCCAAGACGTGCAAAACGAATTGGAGATTGGCTATCAAGAGCAGGTCAACTATGCCGACAATGAAGCCTTGAACCTATATGCCCAAGATCCTCAGATGGCCATCGCCTACCTCACCGACTTCTCCAACCAAGCTGGACATAACACCGTGGCTACTTGGAAAGAGTTGGACAACTACTTATTGGTGAAGTATTTGGACAGCAACGTCAAACAAGAGGAAAACGGGCAGTTCAAACGCAATGGTTACGGTTATCCCGTCAAGCCCAAACAACCCGGTTATCCCGATTCATGGAAAAAGGCTGTGATTGAAGAGACAGGAGATAGGTTTAGGAGACCTGAATGATTATTGCATTGACACTTGGAGTGCTGTCATATTATGGCTGCAGCATCGGGAATAACGCTGCGGCTGTCACGGTGCTACAGACCTACATGACCATAAATGCCTTGATTTCAACCTCATTCATATTCCGGAAACCATATTCATGAACCACCGCACCATCCTCCAAAAAAACAATGGTAGGCAAGTTCCCATTGACAGCCTTCAATAGGAGCGTCACATCAGGATAAAGTACATTTCGATAAAGCACCGACTCCGACGCTTCATAAAACTTTGCCACCCCCTCTTCATTCCCCATGAAAAGACAGGTGACATTTTCGGGAGGAAAGCCATAAAACTGCTGCATCAGCGAGAGCTTGTGTGCTGCCATTTGGCAAACCTCACATCCAGTAGAGAAGAAGCACACCACTTGTTTGCCCTTCTGCAAATCCAAGCTATCCAAAGGAGCCTTGTTGAGCATTTCATCGAAAATCTCCACCTGAAGGTTTTGGTCGGGGTCAGAAATTGAAGTATAGTTGTCGGGGGGCGAAACCAGAAAAACGGCAACAGTGGAAGCCAAAATGGTGAGACACAAAAACAACCAATGAAACGGAGTCCTCCAGCCTTCGTCCCTGTAAATCAACAAGAAAAGCACCAACAAAAATCCGTTCTTGATAAGACTCTGTTTTGGGTCGAGTTGAAGATAATCGCCGAAACAATGACAACTATCGGTACGCCCATTGGCGATGGCATATATTAATAATAAGGAGTAGCCCACAAACATGGACACACTACCCCACCACATCAGCTTATGAAGATAATTCGCAATCAAGCCGATACCCAAAACCAACTCGAGGATGATGGCCAATCGAGCCACCAAAAACGAGAAATTGAGACTGAAAAAATGATAACTGTAAATGTAAATCTCGAACTTGTCCATATCGAGAATCTTGAGGACAGCCGAGACGATGAACACAAGGCCCAGCAGGACCTTCAAGGCCGATTTACCGAGCGAATTGGACAATACTTAGGGTTTGTTATTGTTTCCACCGCCAAACAGGTTCTCCCACCAGCTAGGTTTCTCACCCGTCACCTCATATTCCGACACTTCATTACATATCACCTGTCCCCAACCCACGATTTCCTTGGATTTGTCGGAGCAGGAAGAACCGTCCTCAATAGTATAGTAATCTTCGCCCAAGTCAACCACTTCCTCATTCTGAATGGTGGTACACTTACAATAGCGTGTCTTCTTACATGAAGGAAGTACAACTATTGACAAAAAGAGGGCAATAATCAAAAACCTTTTCATCTTCAGGGAATTTTTCAGTGCAAAATTACAATTTTTTACTGTCATGATGTGAAAACGGGAAAAATAATGTCAAATTGTGCCAATTAGTCGGTAAAAAACTCAGGATGCAGCTCCTTGAACTTCCGTTCATACTGCCTTATGCGGCTGAGTGAGCGGCGTGTCCATACCAAGCGAAGGGCATTGCGTTCCTCTTCCGATAGATGCCAATTGATGTCAGTGGAAGCATGGAGTCGGTTTGTCAACGAATAAAGCAGCAAAGCCGCTGAAACGCTGATATTGTAACTCTCAGTAAACCCATACATTGGAATCCTTACATGCATATCCGCATTTTCAACGGCATAGTCAGAAAGTCCTAACTTTTCGGTTCCAAAAACCAAAGCGATGGGATGGTCCAAAGGCAGCGTGTCGGGCATGAAATCATCACGGTGCGGACAGGTGGCCACAATTTTATAACCCTTATCATGCAATTGTTCAAAAGTCGTTGGCGTATTGAATTCATTATCCTCGTAATAATACATATTGAGCCACTTGGTACTGCCCAACACCACATCTGGATTCACGTCATAGTGGTTAGTATTTTCCACAATATGAATATCTTGTATGCCACGCAAGTCGCAGGTGCGCAACACGGCACTGGCATTATGAGGTTGGAAAATATCTTCGAGGACAACGGTGATATGGCGCGTACGGAAATCGAGCACCTCCTCAAAACGCTGCTTGCGATCATCGGTGATAAACTGACTCATGAACTCAAGCATGGCCGCATCACGAGCTGCATTTTCCTGCATTTCAACATCCTGCAATTCACGTCCGTCATACACAATGGATTTCTTCATCGGCAATATCCTTTAAAAAGAGATGCAAAAATACGAAAAAAGAAAAAAAACAAGAAAATTGGTTGAGTGTAAACCGAAAAAGCGTACTTTTGCACGCAAAATTTTGAATCGTTATGGCAAAACAAGACACAAAACAAGCAGAAGAAAGACTCGAAAACGTAGAAGAAGCCTTAAGTAAAACCGAACTTTGGATTGAAAACAACCAGAAGACCCTGTGGATTATCCTTATTGTCCTGTTGGTCATCGCCTTTGGTATCTTTGGCATCACCAAATACAACCAAAAGCGCAACCAAGCAGCCATGAACCAAATCTTCCCGCAGGAAATCAATTTTGAAGAGCAGGCCGCCAAAGCCGTTGACTTCGCTTCATATTATGTGGAAAACGAAAACTACGCCACTGCTTTGAACGGCGACGGCGAAAATCCCGGTCTCCTCGACATTGTCAACGATTATGGTTCAACCAAGTCCGGCAAATTAGCCGCCTATTATGCAGGACTTTGCTACCTGAAGCAAGGCGACTACAAAAACGCCATCGAATACCTGAAGAAATACACCAATGATGATAAAGTGTTGGCTCCTATGTCTTTAGGGCTCATCGGCGACTGCTATCTGCAACTCGGTGATCAACAAAACGCCGTTTCTTACTACGACAAGGCCACCAAGAAGAACCCCAACGACTTCACCACTCCCATGTTCCTCGTCAAATTGGGCATGACCTACGAAATCATGGGCAACAACGCCAAGGCTTTGGAAACTTACAAGACTTTGAAGAAGGATTATCCCCAGAGCAACGAAGCCTTTGAGATCAGCAAGAACATTGCCAACCTCGAACATAAGAAATAATTGTAAAATTTTGTTTTTCATAGTAAAATCCTGGCCCAAGGGTCAGGATTTTTTTTGACAGCCATGGAGAGAAAAATCAGAATCGCCTATTTCGGCACGCCCGAATTTGCCGCATCGCAGTTAGAAGCCATCATTAAAGCCGGTTATGAGGTGGCCGTAGTCGTCACCATGCCCGACAAACCGGCAGGACGCGGGCGGAAAATACAGTATTCCGAAGTGAAGAAAACCGCGTTGGAGCATGGTCTGCCCTTGCTACAGCCTGAGAAGTTGAAAGACCCGATGTTTTTGGAGCAATTGGCCTCCTACCAAGCCGACCTTTTCATCGTAGTGGCATTCAGGATGTTGCCCGCTGTGGTATGGCAAATGCCTGAATTGGGCACATTCAATCTCCATGCCTCACTTCTGCCCCAATACCGAGGTGCAGCTCCCATCAATTTCGCCATCATCAACGGAGAGACTGAAACTGGGCTCACCACCTTCTTCCTTAACGAAGAAATTGACAAAGGTGCCATCATCATGCGAGAAAAAGTGACCATCCACCTTGATGAAACCGCTGGAGAGCTCCATGATGAGTTAATGATTTTAGGCAACAAAGTGGTCGTTGAAACCATCAAGAAAATCGAAAATGGCGAAGTGTGCGCCTTAGCACAGGAAAAACTATCGAAAAACCAAATCCTTAAACCTGCTCCAAAGATATCAAAAGAATTCTGTAACGTGGACTGGAGTAAAGACTGCCAAACTGTTTACAACCACATTAGAGGTTTGTCGCCCTACCCTGCTGCACATGCCCTACTTCAATCAGAAAACGGTGAGGCATTAGAAATAAAGATTTATTCCTCTGAGATGGAACGCTGTCAGCCCAATTTGCCCATCGGTAGCATCGTCACCGACAACAAAAATTACCTTAAAGTCGCATTAAAAGACGGTTTCATTCATCTAACCATAATCCAACAAGCGGGGAAAAAAGCCATGCATATAGATGAGTTTTTAAGAGGCACGCAGCTGCATGGTGCTTGGAAAACTCGATTTTAATGAACAAAATGCAGCAAATCCGACTTCTTTTACGTTTTTTTTGATAAAAATAGCTCTTTTTTTATCAAAAAAGCTTGCAATTGTCAAAAATACATTATTTTTGTCGGGTAAAAGTTTAACCACTAATAATAACTAATTATGAATAAAGTAGAATTAATCAGCGCTGTTGCCGAAAAGGCTGGCATGACCAAAGTCGATGCAAGAAAAGCTATCGATGCCGTTTTGGAAGTATCAAAGGATGAACTGAAGAAGGATGGTAAAATCGCTCTCGTCGGTTTCGGAACCTTGAGTGTTCTCACTCGTCCTGCCAGACAAGGCCGTAACCCCAGAACAGGAAAGACTATCAAGATTGCTGCGAAAAAAATCGTCAAATTCAAAGCTGCAAAGGATCTTCTCAAATAAGATTGCTCAATGTAACACAAAAGCCGTCATTAATGACGGCTTTTTTTGTTTTCCTTCCGTTTCACGGAGCCATCTTTTTCTAATTGCAACACTCCATTATCAACAAGAAACCTGATGGAATCTAACACCTTGGCTTCATCAAATTCTGCACATTGAGCCAAAACGTCTTTTACCTGATGAGCCGACTCACCCATTACGCTTTGCAGCTTTTCCTCAATAGAGTCATAAGAAATCCTATTACTGGATTTCCTTAAGCAAACATCACATCGTCCACAGGTCTTCTTCGTTTTCTCATTAAAATAACGAAGCAATTGCACGCTACGGCATTCATCGTCATTGTTCACAAAGTCGATGACCGCCTTCACACGTTCCTCAGCATCTTTCTTTCGATCGTAATAATTCTCTTTTGAAAGACCAAAATGTTTTGTGTCAACAAATTCCGAAAGAAACAAGACCTGAGGCTTGTCGTTGCGCGGCGCGTAAGAAAGGAAATTGTATTTTTCTAATTTCTTCAGTTGATCAATAACCTTTTCCACAGTGAGTCCAGACTTCTTTGCCAAGACCTCTTCGTTGATTTTCACGAAATCGGAAAGTACACCTGGCAGGCTGCGCAACATACACTTAATCAGTTCGCTATACTGCGGATTGTTGACTTGAAAGCCATAGATGTCATCTCGTGAGGCCTTAATCATTACCTTGGAAGGCTCATCGAAGCTATCGGAAAGCAAAATAAAGCCCTCTTTTTCGAAAATCTTCAATGTATGAAACACCTCCACAATAGTGAATCCATATCGGTTTGCAAAATCACTGATAACAAAAGGATAAGACACGTTCTCTCCCGCTCCGACCGGGATATTAAAATAATTCCCCAACGCATTATAAATCAACTTAATTCGATCCAACTCTGGAAACGACTGCGTCAAGTTCTCCTGCAACTTCTTGATGTCGGCAGGAGAAACAAGCAAAAAAGCCTCGGAGGGTTTCAGGTCACGACCTGCTCGACCCGCTTCCTGGAAATAAGCCTCGATGCTGTCGGGCAGGTCAATGTGGATGACGAGTCGCACATCGGGCTTGTCAATACCCATGCCGAAAGCATTGGTAGCGGCAATAACTTTCACCTTGCCTTTCATCCATAGGTCTTGCCGCTCGTCGCGGGTCTTGGCATCCAATCCAGCATGATAGAAAGTGGCACTAATCCCCACCGAATTGAGCCAGTCGGCGATGACTCGCGTGCGCTTACGGTTGCGAACATATACGATGGCACTTCCTTCTTTCATGGCTTCCAACTTGCGGCGCAGCACACCATATTTGTCTGCTTCGTGAAAAACATTGTAAGTCACATTCTTGCGCTCAAAGCTGCTTTGAAAGACATTCTTTTGCTTAAATCCAAGTCGAAACTGGATGTCATCCACTACTTTTGCCGTGGCAGTAGCGGTCAACGCCAAAACGGGAGTGTTGGGCATATAAGGACGAATGTCTGCAATCTTCAGGTATGGTGGACGGAAATCATAGCCCCATTGCGAGATGCAATGCGATTCGTCGACTGCCAAGAGGCATATCTTCATCCGCTTTAACGCCTCAATGAAGGCATTGGTTTGCAAGCGTTCTGGAGAGACATACAAGAACTTCAACCGACCGAAAGCCGCCTGGTTATAGGCCAATTCCAGCTCGTCAGGATGCATACCTGAATAAATGGCTGCGGCAGGAATGCCTTTTTCCACGAGATGTGTCACTTGGTCCTTCATCAGCGCGATGAGCGGTGTAATGACCAAACAGAGGCCCTCCATGGCCATGGCAGGCACCTGAAAGCAGATGCTTTTGCCGCCACCCGTGGGCAACAAGGCCAGCGTATCCTTCCCCGCCATCACCGAGTCGACAATGTCTTCCTGAAGGGGACGAAACGAAGGATAGCCCCAATATTGCTGTAATATGGAACGGGTTTGGGCACTCATAAACTCATTTCTCCAATTGTTCCTGCAACGCCACCATCTCATCCCTATATTGAGCAGCACTAAGGAAGTCCATCTCCTTGACAGCCTTTTCCATGTTCTTTTTGGCTTGCTGGATGGCTTTCTGGATTTGTTCTTTAGACTTATAGGTTGTCTGACTTTCGGCAGCCATCGTAACCGTATCACCAGTCCGCGAATAGGAAACTGGTGCAGGCTGTCCTTTCAGAGTGCCCAAAGAATTGTCGATAGCTTTGACGATAGTTTGGGGAACGATACCGTGCGCCTCGTTGTAGGCCATCTGTTTGGCACGACGGCGGGCCGTCTCATCGATGGTTTTGCGCATGGAGTCAGTGATGGTGTCGGCATACATGATAACTTTGCTCTCTGCATTACGGGCTGCACGACCTGCGGTTTGCGTCAGCGAGCGCTCCGAACGGAGAAAGCCTTCCTTGTCAGCATCGAGAATGGCCACGAGGCTCACTTCGGGTAGGTCCAGACCTTCTCGCAACAGGTTCACGCCGACCAAGACATCGAAATCGCCCATACGCAAGCCTTGCAAAATCTCCACACGCTCCATAGTATCCACATCGGAATGGATATATCGCGTCTTAATTTTCAAGTTGTTGAGATAAGTATTTAATTCCTCGGCCATGCGTTTCGTCAAGGTAGTGACGAGTACACGCTGGTTTTTCTCCACCACTTTATGAATTTCGTCAATAAGGTCATCAACCTGGTTCAAACTCGGCCTTACCTCTATCACTGGATCGAGCAAACCTGTAGGACGAATCACCTGCTCCACATACACGCCTTCACTCTGTTGCAACTCGAAATCGGCAGGCGTGGCGCTGACATAAATGGTCTGCCCTGTGAGTGCTTCAAATTCATCAAACTGCAAGGGTCTGTTGTCCAATGCTGAAGGTAGACGGAACCCGTATTCCACCAAAGTCTGCTTGCGTGAACGGTCGCCTCCATGCATGCCACGGATTTGCGAAATAGTGACATGGCTTTCGTCGATGATGGTAATGAAATCATCAGGAAAATAATCAAGCAGACAGAAAGGCCGCGTTCCTGGGCTACGTCCATCGAAATAGCGCGAATAGTTTTCAATGCCAGAGCAATAGCCAAGTTCCTTCATCATCTCAATATCGAAATTCACGCGGTCTTCCAAACGCTTGGCTTCTAAATTTTTACCAATCTCACGGAAATACTCGGCCTGTTTGAACATATCATCCTGTATTTCGGCCACCGCAGCATTCAACTTACTTTGTGAGGTTACAAAAATATTAGCGGGGAAAATAGTCAACTCCGAAAGTTCCTCCATCCTTCTGCCCGTCACAGGGTTGAACATCTCCAAGCTATCGATTTCGTCATCCCAAAACACGATACGGTAGGCATAGTCGGCATAGGCCGGAAACACATCCATCGTCTCCCCTTTCACCCTAAACTTGCCTTGCGTAAACTCAATCTCGTTGCGCACATACAAGGCACCGACTAAAGCCTTGGCTACATCGTCACGACTGGTTTTCATTCCTCGTTCCAAGTAAATGATGTTTTTACCGAAATCATCAGGATTGCCAATACCATAAAGGCATGAAACCGAAGAAACTACAATAATATCCCTTCGACCTGAAAGCAATGCGGATGTGGTTGCCAAGCGCATCTTGTCAATCTCCATATTGATGGCAAGATCCTTTTCAATATAAGTATTGGTGGCGGGAATAAAGGCCTCGGGCTGATAGTAGTCATAATAGGAGACGAAATAATTCACCGCATTATCGGGGAAAAACTGCTTAAATTCACCGTAAAGCTGTGCCGCCAAGGTCTTATTATGACTTAAAACCAAAGCAGGACGGTTCAATTGGGCCAAAACATTGGCGATGGTAAAGGTCTTACCCGAGCCTGTCACACCGAGCAAAGTCTGGGCGCGGTCGCCACGATTCAATCCATCCACCAATTCCTTGATGGCCTCGGGTTGGTCACCAGTAGGTTGAAAATCGGAAACTAATTTGAAATCCATTACTTCGACACATCAAATAACAATAATGTGCAAAAGTAACAAAAAACTCTTATCTATGCACATCCAACTTCAAGTTGGTCACACCTTGAGGCGTCAAGACCTCAACCATGTAAATCGCAGGCGGGAGATTGCGGACATACAGTTCCACCCTATCGCTGTGGTTGCCAGGAATTTCTTGCATAAACTGACCCTTCAAAGAGTACAGTCTCACCCTAATGATTTCATCAGCTTCAACAAATGCCTTAGTGGAAGTCGGGTTCGGGTAAAGCACCACCTGACTTGGGGTTTCCTCTTGTTCGCCAACATCGAAGAAGCCCGCATTGATGATGATGAACTGCTCTGTGAAGCCGCATTCATTCCATGCACGAACCACCAACTTGCCCTCTCCAGGTCTAGTGACGGTCAACGTACACTTTCTGCCCGTTGTATCGGCATCCCAATCCACACCAGAGAGATCCCATTCATAGTAATCGGCATTCGGAACTGGATCAATCGTATAAGAATACACACCCATGATGAGGTTGGTTGCTACATAAACACTTCCTGGTCCTTGGATAGCCGGAATTTCGTTAGGATAAGGATTAACAGTAAGTGTAAGTGTCACCAACGAGTCGCAACCATTCATGCTAATTAATTCCTCTTGGTAAATACCTGATACACTGTATTCTTTACCATTCCAGAGATAGCTTCCGCAAACGGTAGTATCAACCTCAGTGACATATTTCTCCACAAACGACAGGTGCATGGTGACTATGGAATCACAGCCTTGTTGCGAAGTGAAGAACTGAGTATAATCACCAGCGACATCGTAAACAACGCCGTTCCAATCATAGAATCTGCAGGCTTCCATTTCAAACTCGCTCTTCACGGTATAGTTCACGGTGAGATGCAGCGTGACGATTGAGTCGCAACCAGTCGGGGTAACAAACTCTTGCGTGTAATCGCCGGATTCATCATAAGTGGATCCATTCCAATCATAGGCATCACAAGTCGTCTCACTCCATTCGTAAGTGATGGTTTGGAGGGCGGTATAATGCAGCGTTACGATACTATCGCAGCCAAATTGAGAGGTCAGTATTTGGACATAGTCACCAGACTCGGTATAGGTCTCACCATTCCATTCGAACGGTGGATACTGGGTTGCGTTCCATTCCGAATACTCTGTTTCGTTGATGGTCAGATGGAGTGTGACAATCGAGTCGCAGCCTTGATCATTGGTAAACACTTGGAGATAGTCGCCAGATTCAGAATAGGTTTCGTCATTCCAAATGTACTCATTGCAAGACTGGATTTCCCATTCCGCTTCGATAGCTTCGCTGATGGTCAAGTGCAGGGTCACGATGGAGTCACAACCTTGGACGGCAGTCAAGATTTGCTCGTAGTCGCCAGTCTGTTCGTAGGTCTCGCCATTCCAGGTGTAAGACACACAGGACTCGGCATACCATTCATTGTGGACTGCCTCGCTGATAGTCAGGTGTAGGGTCACGATGGAGTCACAGCCTTGGGCTGTAGTAAAGATTTGCTCGTAGTCGCCCGTCGTGTCGTAGGTCTCGCCATTCCAAGTGTAAGGCACACAGGACTCGGCATACCACTCATTGTGGACAGCCTCGCTGATCGTCAAGTGCAGGGTGACGATGGAGTCACAGCCTTGGACGGTAGTAAGAATCTGCTCATAGTCGCCAGTCACGTCGTAAGTCTCGCCGTTCCACGTATAAGGCACACAGGACTCGGCATACCACTCATTATGGACGGCATCGCTGATGGTCAAGTGCAGGGTCACGATGGAGTCGCAACCTTGGACGGTAGTAAGAATCTGCTCATAGTCGCCAGTCACGTCGTAAGTCTCGCCGTTCCAAGTGTAAGGCACGCAGGATTCAGCATACCACTCATTGTGGACCGCCTCGCTAATGGTCAGGTGTAGGGTCACGATGGAGTCACAGCCTTGGGCGGTAGTCAATATCTGCTCGTAGTCGCCCGTCGTGTCGTAGGTCTCGCCATTCCAAGTGTAAGGCACACATGACTCGGCATACCACTCATTGTGGACCGCGTCGCTGATGGTCAGGTGCAGGGTGACAATCGAATCGCAGCCTTGGACGGTAGTCAAGATTTGCTCGTAATCGCCAGTCGCGTCGTAGGTCTCGCCGTTCCAGGTGTAAGGCACACAGGACTCGGCGTACCACTCGTTGTGAACTGCCTCGCTAATCGTCAGGTGCAGGGTCACGATGGAGTCGCAACCTTGGGCGGTAGTCAATATTTGCTCGTAATCACCAGTCACATTGTAGGTCTCACCGTTCCACGTGTAAGGCACACAGGACTCGACATACCATTCATTGTGGACTGCTTCGCTAATGGTCAGGTGCAAGGTGACAATAGAGTCGCAGCCTTGGGCAGTGGTCAAGGTCTGCTCGTAGTCGCCAGTTGCGTCATAGGTCTCGCCGTTCCACGTGTAAGGCACACAGGACTCGGCATACCATTCATTGTGAACCGCCTCGCTGATAGTCAAGTGCAGGGTGACAATGGAGTCGCAGCCTTGGGTTGTAGTAAAGATTTGCTCGTAATCGCCAGTTGCGTCGTAGGTCTCGCCGTTCCAGGTATAAGGCACACAGGACTCAGCATACCACTCATTGTGGACCGCCTCGCTAATGGTCAGGTGCAGTGTGACGATAGAGTCACAGCCTTGGACGGTAGTCAAGATCTGCTCGTAGTCGCCAGTTGCGTCATAGGTCTCGCCGTTCCACGTGTAAGGCACACAGGACTCGACATACCATTCATTGTGGACTGCTTCGCTAATGGTCAGGTGCAAGGTGACAATAGAGTCGCAGCCTTGGGCAGTGGTCAAGGTCTGCTCGTAGTCACCAGTAGTGTCATAGGTCACACCGTTCCAAATGTAAGGCACACAAGACTCGGCATACCATTCGTTGTGGACAGCATCGCTGATGGACAAGTGCAGCATAGCAATAGAGTCACAGCCGTGCATCGAGGTAAACTCTTGAACGTAGTCACCCGACTCAGTATAGGTAACGCCATTCCATGTGTAGTTTTCGCAAGCCTGTTCATAGAATTCGCTATGAGCGGTTCCATTAACGGTGAGGTGTAGCATAACAATGGAGTCGCAGCCGTACATCGAAGTAAACTCTTGGATGTAATTACCAGAAACATCGTAAGTGATGCCATTCCATGTGTAGCTTTCGCAAACCTGTTCGAAGAACTCGTCATCCACGCAATGGTTAATAGTCAAGTGTAAGGTCACGATGGAGTCACAACCTTGAACTGCAGTGAACTGTTGCGTGTAGTCGCCTGTAGTATCATAAGTGACTTCGTTCCATTCGAAGAATTCACAAGCTTCTTGCCACCACTCGGTTGTCAACACATCGTTGATAGTCAGGTGCAGCGTGACGATAGAGTCGCAGCCTTGCAGCGAAGTAAATTCCTGCGTGTAGTCACCCGTGACATAATAGATGCTGTCGTTCCAAGTATAGCTTATGCAGGCTTGTTGCGACCACTCGTATGACAACACATCGCTGATGGTCAGGTGCAACGTCACAATAGAGTCACAGCCTTGGGCGGTCGTGAACGTCTGATTATAGTCGCCAGTCTCGGTATAGGTCTCGCCGTTCCACGTATATTCGTTGCAGGATTCCGCGTACCACTCGTTGTGGACAGCCTCGCTGATGGTCAGGTGCAGGGTCACAATAGAGTCACAGCCTTGGGCGGTCGTGAACGTCTGATTGTAGTCACCGGTCTCGGTATAGGTCTCGCCGTTCCAGCTGTATTCGTTGCAGGATTCCGCGTACCACTCGTTGTGGACAGCCTCGCTGATGGTCAGGTGCAGGGTCACAATAGAGTCACAGCCTTGAGCGGTGGTCAGGATTTGCTCGTAGTCGCCAGTCTCGGCGTAGGTCTCACCATTCCAAGTATAACTATTGCAAGCCTCGGCGTACCATTCATTATATACTGCCTCGCTGATGGTCAGGTGCAACGTAACGATGGAGTCACAGCCTTGGAGGGTCGTGAACGTCTGATCGTAATCGCCGGTCTCGGTATAGGTCTCGCCATTCCAAGTATAACTATTGCAAGCCTCGGCATACCACTCATTGTGGACAGCCTCGCTGATGGTCAAGTGCAATGTAACGATGGAGTCGCAGCCTTGGGTGGTGGTCAAGATTTGTTCGTAGTCGCCACTCTCGGTGTAGGTCTCTCCATTCCATGTGTAACTATTGCAGGACTCGGCATACCATTCGTTGTGGACAGCCTCGCTGATGGTCAGGTGCAGGGTCACTATCGAGTCGCAGCCTTGGGTGGTGGTCAAGATTTGTTCGTAGTCGCCACTCTCGGTGTAGGTCTCTCCATTCCATGTGTATTCGTTGCAGAATTCCGCGTACCACTCGTTGTGGACAGCCTCGCTGATGGTCAGGTGCAGGGTCACTATCGAGTCGCAGCCTTGGACGGTGGTCAAGATTTGCTCGTAGTCGTCAGTCTCGGTATAGGTCTCGCCGTTCCACGTATATTCGTTACAGGATTCCGCGTACCACTCGTTGTGAACCGCCTCGCTGATGGTCAGGTGCAACGTAACGATGGAGTCACAGCCTTGGGCGGTCGTGAAGGTCTGCTCGTAGTCGCCGGTCTCGGTATAGGTCTCACCGTTCCAACTATATTCGTTGCAGGATTCCGCGTACCACTCGTTGTGAACCGCCTCGCTGATGGTCAGGTGCAACGTAACAATGGAGTCACAGCCTTGGGCGGTCGTGAACGTCTGATTATAGTCGCCGGTCTCGGTATAGGTCTCGCCGTTCCAGCTGTATTCGTTGCAGGATTCCGCGTACCACTCGTTGTGAACCGCCTCGCTGATGGTCAGGTGCAACGTAACAATGGAGTCACAGCCTTGGACGGTCGTGAAGGTCTGATCGTAGTCGCCACTATCGGTATAGGTCTCGCCGTTCCATGTGTATTCGTTACAGGATTCCGCGTACCACTCGTTGTGAATTGCTTCACTGATGGTCAAGTGCAGGGTCACGATGGAGTCACAGCCTTGGGCGGTCGTGAAGGTCTGATCGTAATCGCCGGTCTCGGTATAGGTCTCGCCGTTCCATGTGTATTCGTTGCAGGATTCCGCGTACCACTCGTTGTGAACCGCCTCGCTGATGGTCAAGTGCAGGGTCACGATGGAGTCACAGCCTTGGGCGGTGGTCAAGATTTGATCGTAGTCGCCACTCTCGGTGTAGGTCTCGCCGTTCCAAGTGTATTCGTTGCAGGATTCCGCATACCACTCGTTGTGAACCGCCTCGCTGATGGTCAGGTGCAAGGTCACTATAGAGTCGCAACCCTGGGCCGTGGTCAAGATTTGCTCGTAGTCGCCAGTCTCGGTATAGGTCTCTTCATTCCATGTGTAACTATTGCAGGACTCGGCATACCATTCGTTGTGGACAGCCTCGCTGATGGTCAGGTGCAGGGTCACGATGGAGTCGCAGCCCTGGAGGGTCGTAAACGTCTGATCGTAATCGCCGGTCTCGGTATAGGTCTCTTCGTTCCACGTGTATTCGTTGCACGATTCCGCGTACCATTCATTATATACCGCCTCGCTGATGGTCAGGTGCAAGGTCACGATGGAGTCGCAACCCTGGGTGGTCGTGAACGTCTGATTGTAGTCGCCAGTCTCGGTGTAGGACTCATCGTTCCAGGTGTATTCGTTGCAGGATTCCGCGTACCATTCATTATATACCGCCTCGCTGATGGTCAGGTGCAGGGTCACAATGGAGTCACAACCTTGGACGGTGGTCAAGGTCTGCTCGTAGTCGCCACTCTCGGTGTAGGACTCATCGTTCCAGGTGTATTCGTTGCAGGATTCTGCATACCACTCGTTGTGAACCGCCTCACTGATGGTCAGATGCAACGTCACGATGGAGTCGCAGCCTTGGGCGGTCGTGAAGGTCTGCTCGTAGTCGCCGGTCTCGGTATAGGTCTCACCGTTCCAGATATAGCTATTGCAGGATTCCGCGTACCACTCATTGTGAACCGCCTCGCTGATTGTCAGGTGCAAGGTCACTATCGAGTCGCAGCCTTGGGTGGTGGTCAAGATTTGCTCATAGTCGCCACTCTCGGTGTAGGTCTCTTCGTTCCAGGTATAGCTGTTGCAAGCCTCGGCATACCATTCATTATATACCGCCTCGCTGATGGTCAAGTGCAGGATGACTATCGAGTCGCAGCCTTGGACGGTGGTCAAGATTTGCTCGTAGTCGCCACTCTCGGTGTAGGTCTCTTCGTTCCAGGTATAGCTGTTGCAAGCCTCGGCATACCATTCATTATATACCGCCTCGCTGATGGTCAAGTGCAGGATGACTATCGAGTCGCAGCCTTGGGCGGTGGTCAAGATTTGCTCGTAATCACCACTCTCGGTGTAGGTCTCGCCGTTCCAGGTATAGCTGTTGCAAGCCTCGGCATACCACTCATTGTGGACCGCCTCGCTGATGGTCAGATGCAGCGTCACGGTCCTGTCGCAGCCGTCCTCCGTCGTGGTCTCCCACACGTAGTCGCCGCTTTCAGTGTAGGTCTGACCGTTGCCGTCCGTCCACGTGTACGTGTCGCACGCCTCCGCGTTCACCGTCTCGGTCACGCTGTTGCTGATCGTCAGGTGCAGCGTCACGGTCCTGTCGCAGCCGTCCTCCGTCGTGGTCTCCCACACGTAGTCGCCGCTTTCAGTGTAGGTCTGACCGTTGCCGTCCGTCCACGTGTACGTGTCGCACGCCTCCGCGTTCACCG
>JAEETH010000067.1 GCA_016290215.1 Bacteroidales bacterium | reverse complement strand
AAACCCTGATGGAATAATTCGTCCTATCTTGTGTGGGCATGAATCCGACCGCCTTGATGCGCCAGCCTACATAATCCTGCAAATCTTCAGTGTCAAAACGATGGGCACAGGGCCAGTTGATATGGGTTCCCGCCCCGATGAGACTATAGTATTCGCAGTCTGACCATGTGATAGGATGCAGATTTGGCGTGTAGTTTTCTGGGTAATCCCATGTGAAACGGACCCTATTGCTGCCTTTCACTTCGTATTGCAGGTTGGTCACAGGTAGTAGTTCCTGTGCCCAAAGCATAGAAGTCAAAAAGACCGAAAGCAATATCAAGGCAAGTCTTTTCATGACAGTTTCCTTGCACCATCCGAAATCACAACATCATAAACCTTCGGCTCATGCCCGAATTTGGCGGCGAATTTCTGTTTGGCCGTGGCGATGAAGGCATCGTAAAGGTCTTCCTTCACCAGATTGATGGTGCAGCCGCCGAAGCCGCCACCCATCACGCGTGAACCCGTCACGCCACATTCTTTGGCGATATCGTTGAGGTAATCCAATTCCTCGCAACTCACTTCATAGAGTTTGCTCATGCCGTAATGCGTTCCGTACATACGCTCGCCAACGGTCTCGTAATCACCTTTTTCCAAGGCGTCACACACATCGAGGACGCGTTGTTTCTCGCCGATGACGTACTCTGCACGCATGTAGTCCTCGGCAGGAATTTCCGTATCTACTTCGTTGAGCATGGCCATGGTGGCATCACTGAGGTACTTCACCTCGGGATGCTTGGCGGCAATGTGTGCACAAGCATTTTCGCACGACTCGCGACGACGGTTGTAGGCCGATGAGGCCAGCTCGTGTTTTACGACGGTGTCCAAAAGCACCAGCTTGTAACCCATAGGGTTGAATGGAAAGTATTCAAATTCCATCGTGGCGCAGTTGAGTCGCATCAGGTTGCCGGCTTTGCCAAAGAGGGAGGCGAACTGGTCCATAATGCCGCATTTCACGCCGCAGTAGTTGTGCTCGGTAGACTGTCCAATACGTGCCAGTTCAAACTTGCCTATGCCGAGACCCAGCAAGTCGTTGAGCGCGAAAGCAAAAGTGCTCTCCAAAGCAGCGGACGACGACATTCCGGCGCCAAGCGGCACATTGCCATAGAAGGCTGTGTCGAAACCTTTGACGGCATACCCGCGCTTCTGTATCTCACGGCAGACACCAAAGATATAACAAGCCCAATGTTGGGCAGGCTTGTCTTCTTCGTTCATGCCGAATTCGGTATATTCGTCATAATCAATGGAGTAGGCGCGAACTTTATCCGTTCCATTGAGACTGATGCAAGCGTAGATGCCCTTGTCGATGGCACCGGGAAAGACAAAGCCTCCGTTATAGTCGGTGTGCTCGCCGATGAGGTTGATACGACCAGGGGAAGTGTATACAACGCCCTCTGAGCCAAAACGTTGCATGAAAATGTTTTGTAGTTCTTTCTTGATCATTACAGTGGTGTTTTCAATTTGGGCGCAAATTAGTAAAAAAAACGATATCGGACGCCAATTGTGGGAGAATTCTTTATATTTGCACATCCAAACCTTCCGATTTCTAATAAAAACTCATTATCTATGAAAAAGACCTACGTTACTCTGTTATTATGTATGTTTTCGCTGTTTTTGAGCGCGCAAAGCGTTAACTTTGAGCAGTTTTTTCTCGACGAGGGCTCGTTGCGAATGGATGTTTTCCAATGCGGCAATTCCGAAGGTTCGCACTATGTGTTTGAGCGCTTTGTCATCGAGCCGTATTTTGGTGGCTCCAAGGTCAACCTGATTGATCCTTTCAATTATGGAACCAACCGAGTGAAAGTGATTGACGCACAAACTAATACGCTTATCTATTCGAGAGGCTACAACACCTTGTTCCGCGAATGGCAAACCACCGACGAAGCCAGGGAGATGGAACGCTGCTATGAGGAATCGGTGAGTATCCCGTTGCCACGTAACGAGGTGTATGTCATTCTCGAAATCAGGAATTTCGATGGTGAGTTTGAAGAAGTGTTCTCCAAACTCTATGAACCCGATGAGATGTTCAACACCACCGAGCAACGCTATGTGTTTCCTGTTCAGGATATTATGGTCAACGGTGCCCCCGATAGCAAGGTTGACATTGTGATTCTTCCTGAGGGTTACACCGCAGAAGAAATGCCACAGTTCATACAACAATGCCAGAACTTGGCCAATGTGTTCACCCAAGCGGAGCCGTTTGCGAGCCATATCGACGAGTTCAATTTCCGCGCTGTGCTTGCTCCTTCCGAGGAGAGTGGCATCGA
This sequence comes from Bacteroidales bacterium, assembly GCA_016290215.1. GTDB lineage: Bacteria > Bacteroidota > Bacteroidia > Bacteroidales > F082 > Limimorpha. Next base: position 14,799 of record JAEETH010000067.1, on the reverse strand, counting down.
CATTCCAGCTTCCCATACCTGGGTTCGTACCATCCTCAACGCGCATTTCTACACCTTTTATATCGATCGTTATTGCACCACGCGCAACTATTTCTCGGTCAAGGATGTAGCGGCGAATGCACCTTATGACCAGATCTACATTTTGGTGAACAGCAACCAGTATGGTGGTGGTGGATTCTACAACTTCTATTCGATGAGCACGGCGGGCAATATTTCGGCTTCCGATGTCATTGTTCACGAGTTTGGCCATGCTTTCGGAGGTCTGGCCGACGAATACGAGGAACCCGGCAATCCCTTGGCTTTGCTTTATAATCTTGATGTGGAGCCTTGGGAGCCCAACCTGACCACCTTGGTCGACTTTGACTCGAAATGGGCGGACCTGGTCTCGCCTGAAACACCTATTCCTACACCTAATAGCAATCAGTATAACAACACGGTAGGCGCCTTCGAGGGTGGCGGCTATCTATCGCATGGCATGTATAGGCCGCAACGCAACTGCATGATGCGCAATTATGCGCCTTTCTGTGCCGTGTGCTACAGGACGCTTGAAGACATGATAGAAGCCCATTCTGATCATCCAGTTTCGGTAAAATCTGATTATGTGTTGCCTGAATCTTCGCTTCGCGTGTGCCCCAATCCCGCCACTGATTTTATCGATGTCTTTGTAAACCAGGAAGGTAGCCAAGCGGAGATTGTCGACATTAACGGGAAAATCGTGATGACCGTCCAACTTGACAGTGAGGTGAATAGGGTGGTCATCAGCGAACTTCCCAAGGGGCTTTATGTTCTTCGTGTTAATGGCGAGGCTCGTAAATTCGTAAAACAATGAATGGTAAACATCTTACATGGGCATTCATAGGCAGTCTGCTCTTGGCTTCCTGTGCCCACCGACCTGAGCGTAGTTATCCCATCCCGACCCAACAACAATTGGAATGGCAACAACTTGAAAACTATGCGTTTATACACTTTGGCTTAAACACATTTAATAACATGGAATGGGGCTATGGCAACACGCCATCCCATACCTTTAACCCCACCAATCTGGACTGCGAACAGTGGGTCTTGACCTTGAAGGCCGCGGGCATGAAAGGCGTGATCCTTACGGCAAAACACCACGACGGATTCTGCCTCTGGCCGACCGAAACTACGGAGTACTCCATCAAGAACACCTACTATAAGAAAGGGGAGGGTGACTTGGTGCGCGAGCTTTCGGATGCCTGCAAGAAGCACGGCTTGAAGTTTGGGCTGTATCTCTCGCCCTGGGACCGCAGCCAACCCGAGTATGGGTACAAGGGTTACGTCGACATCTATCATCAACAAATTGAGGAACTTGTGAGCAACTATGGGCCCTTGTTTGAGTTCTGGTTCGATGGTGCCAACGGGGGTACAGGCTGGTATGGAGGCGCTGACGAGATGCGTTCCATCGTAGCCGAGCAATATTATGACTATGGGAAGGCGAGGGGTATCGTTTGGAAATACAGCCCCGAAGCGAGCATCTTTGGCGGTACGGTGCCCACCTTGCGCTGGATCGGCAATGAGGAAGGCAAGGCCAACGCCACGCAGTGGTGCATGTATAAAACTGATTTCGAATCGCTTAACGATGAAAAAGCCTTGCAACAAGGCTATCGTGATGGTGAGGCGTGGCTACCTGCCGAGGTGGATGTCTCCATTCGTCCGGGATGGTTCTACCATCAGAGCGAGGACGACCAAGTGAAGACCGTAGAACAACTGATGGACTTGTATTACCAAAGTGTGGGCCATAACACCAATCTCTTGCTCAATTTCCCTGTGAATCAAGAGGGTAGGATACCCAGTATCGACTCAGCCAATGCCGTTCAATGGTACCAGAAGTTGCAAAAGGACTTCGCTTACGATTTGCTCCAAGGCTGCAAAGTGACCGCCAGCGACACAAGAGGCTGGCGATTCAAGGCTAAACATGTGCTTTGCGACGAGTACACCCATTATTGGGCAACCCACGATGATGTGCAGCAGGCTGAACTTATCTTCGAATTCCCGCAAACCACTGCCTTTAATCGTTTACTTTTACAAGAGTATATTCCTTTAGGACAGAATGTTGATGCATTTTATTTAGACTATTACTTTAATGATAAATGGTTGCCTATTGAAACCAACGAACCTACTACGACAATCGGTTACAAGCGACTTGTTCGTTTCCAGACCGTTAAGGCTGATAAGTTAAGAATTAGGTTTAAGGTCTTTAAGGGGACCTTGTGCATCAATCGAGTGGGGGCTTTTATGGTTGAAAAATAGTTAAAATATAGCGTTATGAAAAAAGCATTGGTATTAGCATTATTTGTACTCTTTGCCTTGCCGATGGTGGCTCAGTCGGGGAACAAGAAACCGGGCATCAACAAAGAGAATTGTACGTTCACCAATAAGGACGGCAAAACCTTCAACCTTTACGGTAAAGTAAAGATCGTAGAGCATTTTCCGGACATCAAGGTGCAGATTGTGGATTCTTTTGAGGACCTCGACGTCAAGGTTGTCGAGCATTTTCCTGACCAGTGTGGCAAAGTGAAGCTTGTGGAACATTTTCCCGATGTTAAGGTTCAGATTGTCAATAGCTTTCCTGATATCAAGGTCAAGATTGTAGATGCCTTTCCGGGGGTGAAAAAATAGGCTATGGTTGAATATCACCCTTTGAAACCGTTTCTGCCTGCCAATGCTAAAGTGCTGTTTCTCGGCAGTTTCCCGCCTCCAAAGAAGCGCTGGTGCATGGACTTTTTCTATCCCAACTTCATCAACGACCATTGGCGCATTGAAGGGCAGATTTGGTTCGGCGACAAGAACCATTTCGTGGATGCCGAGCGTAAATGCTTCAAAATGAATGAAATCATTGCGTTTCTGAATGAAAAAGGCATTGCACTGTTCGATACGGCTACGGCAGTTAATAGGCTGAAAGACAACGCTTCGGACGCCTTTTTGGAAATCGTCGAGCATACCGATATTGAGGCACTACTAAAACAGATGCCGCAATGCCATGCCATCGCCACGACGGGCGAAAAAGCCACTACGGAAGTTTGCACTTATTACAATAAGAATTCTATTCCTTCGCCTAATGAACAACTCACCCTAAGGGAAGGATTAACGCTTTATAGATTACCCTCATCTTCAAGAGCATATCCTTTATCATTTGACAAAAAGGTTGAAGCCTACTGCAGGATGTTCGAAGCGGTGTTTGGTGATTTTTGAAGGCATAGATACACTCGCTCCGCAGCCCATGTCATACCGACCGACGAAGGAGGGAGCGTATCTATGGGCTGCTCCGTTCGGTATGACATGCCTTCAAAAACCATAATAACACACCTACTATTTCATCAAAGCATCGATTGCGGGCAGGATCTCACCCGACTTGCCTTCGAGATAGATGTCCGTGATGTAGTTCGTATAGGTCGAAGGTTCCCTGTTGATTTCGATGATCTTGGCGCCGTTGCGCTTGGCGATGCCAGGAATCATATTGGCCGGGCTGACCTGTCCCGAGGTGCCGATGATGACAAAGGCATCGCAGTTCTCGGCAGCGCGTACAGAGCCATAATAGGCGTCCTCAGGGATGCCTTCGCCGAAGAAGATGAAGTCGGGTTTCATCAGTCCGCCGCATTGGGCGCATCGGGGCGGTTCCTCGGTGAGTGTCAGGCTTTTGGCATCGACCTTGTGGCCGCATTTGGTGCATACGAAGCGCGACATGTTGCCGTGGAATTCATACACCACGCTGTTGCCCGCCACGGTGTGCAGGTCATCGATGTTCTGCGTGATGACGCTGCTCAGGCGGCCTTCCTTCTCCCATTTAGCCAGGACAAGGTGTCCGGGATTGGGCTTGATGTCCTTGTTGCTGAAAAAGTTATAGAACACCTCGCGGATGATCTTCCACGACTCCTTGGTATGGCGGTAATAGAAGTCGATGTCGAGTGAGTTAGGGTCGTACTGATTCCAGATGCCGCCCTCGCCACGGAAAGGCGGGATGCCGCTCTCGGCCGAAGTGCCTGCGCCGGTGAAGCCCACGATGTTCTTCGCCTTGGAGAGGATTTCAGCGGCTTGTTTGATTTTTTCTGAGTTATTCATGGATTTAAGATTTAAAATTCAAAGATTTAAAGATTGATTTTCTTGTGCAAAGTTATATAAAAAATGGAATTGAACCGACTACAAATTGTTGTCAGTTGGTAACAAATTGATACTGGCTGAAATCGTTACAAAATGTAACGTGTTGAAAACAATACGATAAACAATTGGTGACAAATCGTCACCAGTTAAAAACTTAATTAAAATGAATCGGTTACAAATTGTAACCATTTGGAAAACTTCTTGGTATTAGTAGGTTACAAGTTGTAACCATCTGAAAATGGAAGAAAATGAACCTGTGACAATCTGTCACGGGTTGAAAACGGTGAGAAATCCAACATGAAACAAATTGTTACTGGTTTGGAATATAATTGAAAGTGACATAGATTAAAAAAATTGTATATTTGCGGATGAAATCAAGAGAATAAAAACAAATTGTTGAAATTAAAATATTGAAATACAAAAAGATAGAAATAAACTAACATAGTTATAATCTAGTTTGCTATTTGTTCGGCACGGCTTCAGAAATCTGCAAATTTCAAAATAAAGTGTCAATTACGAATAAGTCAGCAAACGTCTGCGTTTTGCGCGGACGTTGACTTATCAATTGACACAGGCTTTGCAGAGCCTCTGAAGTGTGGATAGGGAAATGTGCCGCGCTTTTTTTGCTGAATAGGGGAATGCTTCTAAATAAATCCATTAGCAGGGAAGCCGAAAACTGCACCAAAGAGTAGGCGAAATAAAAAGTTGCGCCCGATTACGAATAAGGGTATCATTGCTATGAAAAAATATATGATCTTTTTGACTTTACTATTTGCTTTTATGGTAATAGCACCAGTGTCAGCACAAGATTTAAACAAATACAAATATGTGATTGTTCATAGAAATCTTCCAGACATTGATTTAGATAGAACAACACGAAATGCCGTGAATGATTTCTATGAAGCTACACGAAAAGAAATAGAACGACGGTTTTCCGAAATGGGTTTTATTGTATTACAAAGCTCAAATGACGTTGATGATGAGAAAAGGTATGTTTTATATTGTTATTGGGCGTGGGGAATTCCCAGCACAGGGGATATCTGGATCTGTTTGAGTGATTCTTTTGGACAAGCCGCCCTTCTTAATCTGTATGGTGACAGATACGATTCATATTCGGAAGAAAAGCGAATCACGAAGACAGTTGGTAATGCTTTTAAAAATTTAGAAAACCATAATTATCATTTTCAACCTTGGTCGATAACAAAAGACCAACCCAAACTCTCTATTTCATCATGGAGCGAGGATAGCATTTGTTCATATTTGACCTCAAAACAGATTTCACCAATTGAAGGCGTTTATAAAAGCTTTGACAAAAGTCTAGCAATTTCCAAAATAGCAGTTATTAAAGAGAATGGTGTATATTACGGGATTGCTTTATTCCAAGATTGGTATACAAAAAAAGGCGATGTGATTTTTGAATTGAACCATATTGAGAATAGTGTTTATGATGCAACTGTTTATTACAGATATAAGACACAAGTAATTGAGGGATACACTTATATTGATAATGAACATGATAATGTATTAGCATTTCGTGAAGGTAGAAAATTATCTGTTGCAAAAAATTCAAATGAAAGTGATATATTTATTAAAGTATTTCCTTCTTCTGAAAATGAAACGATAGATCTTGATAATAATGGTATATCTGCTACGGGTAGCGGAATTATGATTGCAGATGGTATTATAGTCACCAATAATCATGTAATAGATGGTGCAAAAAAGGTTGAGATAGTTCAAAATATAAACGGGGAACAAAAGACTTTCGGTGTGCGGGTTTTGTGTGTTGACAAAACAAACGATCTTGCTCTACTCTCAATAAAAGATGAAAAATATGATGGTATTGCACCACCTCCTTTTAAAATAACACAAAATGTGGTGGATGTCGGTACCTCGGTGTTTACCATGGGATATCCAATGACAAATGTGCTGGGAGAAGAAATTAAGGTTACGGATGGTATTATAAGTTCAAAATCGGGTTATGATGGTGATATTGTTACTTATCAGATATCTGCGCCTATTCAACCTGGGAATAGTGGCGGAGCACTCTTTGATAAAAACGGTAATCTTATTGGTATAACAAATGCTGGAGTACAAAATGCAGAAAATGTTGGATATGCAATTAAAAGCTCATATTTGCTGAATCTTATTGATTCTGCTCCAATCAATATTAAGGTTCAAATTGGCATAGACACCACAAAGAAAGATCTATCTAAACTTGTGAAAACGCTTTCGCCATATGTTGTTTACATAAAAGTCTACTAATACATTTGTCTATCAATCGAAAAAGAAAGACTGGGGAAAACCAGTCTTTCTTCGGACAAAATCTCATTCAAACAAAAAGTTTAAATGCCGTTTTTTGACATTTCGCCCATGGTAGGCAACAATCCTAGGAACTTCTAATCCATCGCTCTTTGTGCGATTATTCTCCCATTGTAGTGGCTGTAAATTAGAAATGTCATCGTTACCACCTTTAGCTTTTGGAATAATATGGTCAATTTCCCAACCATATTCTGAATGTTTACCATAATCGGCAAAACAAATTAAGGCACCACAATTATCAAAACGCCAATCTCTTTCGTTCCTCCCAGAAACTTTTTCTCCTTTTGCCCATACAAGTTGAGCAAGTTCTCTATTATTTGTCATACTACATTTGTTTATTAATTGCAATAAAGCAATTAGAATGAATAAAATGGTAGTTGTCAGTTTTATATGGATAATCTAGACGACTTTTACTTCCATTCTGACCTACAAGATTAACACTAGGATGTTCAACAGCACACAAATAATGTTTTAATGAGCTGAACGCGGTAAAGATATACAATTATTCTGAATGTGGTCAAAAAATGTAAAATATTTCAATCATACAACTCCACAAACTCATAAGAAGTCCCCATAGTGCCAAGAAACTTAATAAAGCTTTGCTTTAGATAATGGTGGTACCTGTGTTTATTTATATGGTAATCCAACAGGTCGTGCGCCAAATAACCAAACGAAATCACGCCAAATAACCAAACGCACATTCGTTTAGTCGTATAGTTCAATAAATTCGTATGTGTTCCCCATAGCATCAAGGAACTTAATAAAGTCCTCCTGACTAATGATAATCGTCCCTGTATTATCATTGGGATGGAAGCTCAGGCGAGGGGCATTCAATAGGTTCTTGTCGATGAAGAGGTGCACCTCGTGGTTCTCGTCGTTGATGAGACCGAAGGGGGAGACGCTACCGGGCTTCAGGCCGAGGTATTTCTCCATGCGGGCCTCCGAGGCGAAAGTGAGTTTGCCTTGGTGCAGTCGCTGCTCGAGGTCGTGGATGTCCATCTGGTGCATGCACTCGAAGACAACGAGGTAGTGCTTGTTGCCCTTGTGGTTCCTGAAAAACAAGTTCTTGCAGTGCGTGGCCTCAAACTTGCCCCAGTAGGCCAACGACTCCTCGATGGAGCCTAAAGGCGGGTGGAACTTGATGTCGAAGTCGATGCCGAGACTAAGCAGGGTGTCCACTACCTTCTGCTGCCGCTCACTCAAGGGTTGGTTTATCTCTGATGGTTTCATTTTCTTGTTTTTAATCACAAAACTTTCAAAACTTGACAAAACTTTTTTGCTTGGTTGTGGAAAGCCAGCCCATCATTCCGAACTTGATTCGGAACGGCGGCTTTCCGGCGGCGACGCGGTTGCGCAGCCGCTCACGCCAGATGATGGTTTTGTATGTTTTGTCGGTTTTGTGGCATAATTACAACTTGCTTTTCAACGCTTTACCTGTATATGATGCCTTGCACTTCACCAAGTCCTCTGGCGTGCCTTCAAAGACGATTTCACCACCCTTGTTGCCGCTCTCTGGACCCAGGTCGATGACCCAGTCCGCCGACTTGATGACATCCATGTTGTGTTCGATGATGATGACACTGTGGCCATTGGCAATCAGGGCGTTGAACGACTCCAACAGCTTGTTCACGTCGTGGAAGTGCAGGCCCGTGGTCGGCTCGTCGAAGATGAAGAGCGTGGGCTTCTCCACCTGTCCCTTGATGAGGAAATAGGCCAACTTCACGCGCTGCGCCTCGCCGCCCGAGAGCGAACTCGACGACTGCCCGAGTTTCAGATAACCCAAACCGACTTCCTGCAAAGGCTTCAAGCGGTTGACGATGCGCCCGACGATAGGTGTCTGCCGCTCGGATGAGTGCTCGAAGAAGTCGATGGCCTCCTCGATGCTCATGTTGAGGATGTCGGAGATGTGCTTGCCGTCGTATTTGATCTCCAAGACCTCTTCCTTGAAGCGCGTGCCGTGGCAGGCCTCGCAAGGCAGATAGACATCGGCCATGAATTGCATCTCGATCTTTTGCACGCCCTCGCCCTCACATTCCTCGCAGCGACCCCCTGGCACGTTAAACGAGAAGAATGCGGGCTTGATGCCACGTAATTTGGCTAGTTTTTGCTCCGAAAACAGCGTTCGAATCTCATCGTAGGCCTTGAGGTAAGTTGCTGGGTTGGAGCGCGATGACTTTCCGATGGGATTTTGGTCGATGAACTCGACGGCCTGGATGAGGCGCAGGTCGCCTTCCAAGGCGCCATAGCTGCCACATTTCTCGGCATTCTCGCCCAGCTGCCGTTTCATGGCGGGGTAGAGCACATCTTTCACCAAAGTCGACTTGCCCGAGCCGCTCACGCCCGTGATGACGGTCATCATGTTGAGCGGGAAGCGCACTGTGAGGTTCTTGAGGTTGTTTTGTGTCGCGCCTTTGATGACGATGGCGTTGGCGCTCTTGCGCCGGCGGGTGGGCACGGGGATGCTCATCTTGCCAGTGAGGTATTGCGTGGTGAGACTTTTCTCGCAGTGGACCAGGTCCTTGATTTCGCCTTCAAACACGACTTCGCCGCCAAAGGCACCTGCCATCGGCCCGATGTCGATGATGTAGTCGGCGGCACGGATGATTTCCTCATCGTGTTCCACCACGATGACGGTGTTGCCGATGTCGCGCAGGCGTTTCAGCACCTTGATGAGTTGCTCGGTGTCGCGGGAATGCAGACCGATACTGGGCTCGTCCAAGATATAGGTGGAGCCGACCAAGCTGCTGCCCAACGAAGTCGCGAGGTTGATGCGCTGCGACTCGCCGCCCGAGAGCGTGTTTGAGAGACGGTTCAGGGTCAGATAACCCAAACCTACCTCGATGATGAAATCCAGGCGGTTGTTGATTTCCACCAGGAGGCGAGAGGCGATTTTGCTGTCGGTCTCGTCGAGTTTGAGGTGGTCGAAGAAGGCCTTCAGCTCGTCCAAGGGCATCAACACGAGGTCGGTGATGCTCTTGCCGCCCACCTTCACATATTGCGCTTGTCGGCGCAGGCGTGTGCCGTGGCATTCGGGGCAGACCGTCTTGCCGCGATAGCGCGACAGCATCACACGGTATTGTATCTTATACGACTGTGTCTCAACATAGTTGAAGAAGTCCACGATGCCCTCGAAATACTGGTTGCCGGTCCAGAGGAGGCTCACCTGTTCGTCGGTGAGTTCGTAGAACGGCTTGAAGATGGGGATGCCCACCTTGTCGGCCACGCGGATGAGGGCGTCTTTCCACTCGCTCATCTTCTCGCCGCGCCAGCAGGCGATGGCGTTCTCGTAGATGGACAGACTCTTGTTGGGCACCACCAGGTCGGGGTCGATGCCGATGACGCTGCCGAAGCCCTGACATGTGGGGCAGGCACCGTAGGGGTTGTTGAAGGCAAACATATTGGCCGTAGGCGGCTCGAAGGTGATGCCGTCGGCCTCGAAACGCGACGAGAAGTCGGCTTCCTTGCGCTCGCCGTCGAGTTCGCTGATCACTTGGCAGGTCTCCTTGCCCTCGTAGAAGGCGGTCTGCACCGAGTCGGAGATGCGCCCGATGGCGTCGTCCATGCTCTCGTTCACCTTGATGCGGTCGATAAGAAGCTTCACCTTCTTCTCGCTGACCTTTTTCTTCTGGTCGAGGAAATCCTCGATTTTGACGATCTCGCCGTTATATAATATACGGTAGAAGCCCTGTTGCATGAGGATGTTGAGGTGCTCTTCGAGGCTGCGTCCTTCGGGCAGGTGAAGCGGCGCGACAATGTAGGCCGTGCTGCCCGTCGGCAGGCCGAGGATATGGTTCACCACATCCATCACCTGGTGCTTCTTGACTAATTTGCCCGAGGCGGGGGAGTAGGTCTTGCCGATGCGGGCATAGAGGAGTTTCAGGTATTCGTATATCTCGGTGCTGGTGCCCACGGTGGAGCGCGGGTTGTGCGAGTTCACCTTCTGCTCGATGGCGATGGCGGGCGAGAGGCCTGTGATGCTCTCCACGTCGGGCTTGTTGAGTCGGCCCATGAACTGTCGTGCGTAAGAACTCAAGCTCTCCACATAGCGGCGTTGGCCTTCAGCATACAAAGTGTCGAACGCTAAGGACGACTTGCCCGATCCCGACAGGCCAGTGATGACCACCAGCTTGTTCTTCGGAATCTGCAAACTGATGCTTTTCAGGTTGTTGACCTTCGCATTGCGGATGGTGATATAGGAAGTTGTTTGCTCTTTCAAGGTTCGGAAAAATTGAATTTGCAAAGGTACGGAAAAATTTGGTTTTGGAATAGGTATGCAAAAGAATAGCGCTACTATTTTTTGGCAAGATTATTGTGCCAACGATGAAAAAAAATCTTATTTCTTGCTTGTTTTTCCAAAAAAGCCGTATATTTGCACCGACATAACTAAAGGATTCAAAACTAAAACTGACGCTATCGAAAGATCTATACCCTTTATTAACAAGCACTTACATTGAGTGTACAAAGAAAGGGGGACCTGATGTCCAACATAGTGAAAAGCGACAAAGAGCTGATTGAACGCTACCAGGACGGTGATGTTCACAGTTTTGAATTATTGATTGGTAGATACCAGAAACAAGTTTATTCCTACATACTCACGCTCGTGAAAGACAAGCAGTTGGCTGACGATGTCTTTCAGGATACCTTCGTGAAGGTCATCCAGACCATCAAGTCGAAGGGCTACAAGGATGACGGACGTTTCGTGCAGTTTGCCATGCGCATCGCCCATAACCTTGTCATCGACCATTTCCGCAAGGAGAACCGCATTCCCACGGTGGAGTCGTCGAGCGAGGACTACAACTACATTGATAACGTGCCGATTACCGACCATTCCGTCGAACAGGGTATGATTGTGGATCAGGTACACAGTGACCTGCACCGCATGATCGCCTTCCTGCCCGACGAGCAGCGCGAGGTGTTGAGGATGCGCATCTTCGACGACATGAGTTTCAAGGACATCGCCGACATCACTAACGTGAGCATCAACACGGCGCTGGGCCGCATGCGCTACGCCTTGATCAACTTGCGTAAGATGATGGTGGCCAATAATATGACGCTGACATATTAATTTCTGAGAAAAATTTCTCAACGAGATATAATAATCGGGGAGAGGCTGCGTTAATTAGGTAAAGTCAAACCTAAAAAACGCCTATGAGAAATAGTTACACCTCTTACCTTTCATCCGTTGACGACGACATATTAGTATCACAAATCAAAAGCGTTTTCGAGAGAGAGAGCGAGAATCAAAGACCTAGCCGCAATGTCATGCAGTTCCTTTTGGGTTATGCCGCTGCCTACGACACGGTGAACACCGGACTGATGGGGCAGGTCGCCTACATGAACAACTAAGCCATACGGATGATGAAGACAAAAAGCCGCTGAACATTCAGCGGCTTTTTTTGTTGTGCAAAACCTTGAACCTAATAGGGTTACACACCTCTTTATAAAATAAATATTAATTTGTTTGGAAAATGCTGGAAATCTCAGTAAATTTGCAGACTTTTATACGAGTTACAAATCTAAAATCTAAAACATAACACATTATGAACAAGCAGATTACATTAGAGCAAGCCGTCGAGAAGGTTCATGACGGCATGACGATTATGTTCGGCGGTTTCCTCGGTGTTGGAAGCGCCACGCAAATCATTGACGCTATTGTTGCAAAAGGCGTTAAAGACCTCACTATCATTGCCAACGACACGGCCTACGACGAAGTGGCCCACGGCAAACTGGTCAGCAACCATCAGGTGAAGAAAGCCATCGTGTCGCACACCGGCACTAACAAGCAGACCGCCATCCAGAAGAACGAAGGCACCCTCATCGTGGAATACGTTCCCCAAGGCACCCTCGCAGAGCGCATCCGCGCCTACGGTGCAGGTCTCGGCGGCGTTCTGACTCCCACGGGTCTTGGCACCATCATGGCTGACGGCAAGCAAATCGTGAACGTCGATGGTAAGGACTACCTCCTTGAGAAGCCCCTGAAAGCAGACATCGCTTTCCTGCGCGCCAACATCGTCGACGAGTTCGGCAACATGGTGTTCCTTGGCACGACCAACAACTTCAACCCGCTGATGGCCACCGCCGCCGACTATGTCGTCGTCGAAGCCGAAAAGTTGGTGAAAGTCGGCGAGATTAAGCCCGAGTGCGTGCATGCCTCTGGTATTTATGTCGATGCAATTTATGTCGAGAAATAATTGAGAATTGATAATTGAAAATTGAGAATTATGGAATACAGAACAAAGATCAGACTGCGCATGAGCGCAAAGGATGCCCACTACGGTGGCAATTTGGTTGACGGCGCCCACATGGTTCACCTCTTCGGTGACGTGGCTACCGAACTCTTGATTATGCGCGACGGCGACGAAGGCCTCTTCTGCGCATACGACATGATTGAATTCAAGGCCCCTGTCTATGCAGGCGACTTCATCGAAGCCGAAGGCTGGATTGACCGCGAAGGCAACACCTCGCGCCACATGATGTTTGAGGCCCGCAAGGTGGCCGTGGCCCGCCCCGACATTTCTGCCTCAGCCGCCGACGAACTGGATGAGCCCATCCTCGTTTGCCGTGCTTCGGGTACCTGCGTGACTCCCAAGGATTGCCAAAGAAAGAATAAATAAGAATACTATGGATAAACTGATCATCACTGCCGCCATCTGCGGCGCAGAAGTCACCAAGGAACAGAATCCCAATGTGCCTTATACCGTTGAGGAAATCGTGCGCGAGGCCAAGTCGGCCGTCGACGCCGGTGCCGCCATCGTGCACCTGCACGTCCGCTGGGACGACGGCACGCCCACCCAAGACCGTGGCCGTTTCCAAGAGTGCGAAGAGGCCATCCTGAAGGTGTGTCCCAATGTCATCCTCATCCCTTCGACCGGCGGTGCCGTCGGCATGACTCCCGACGAGCGTCTCCAATCGACCGACACCAACCCGTTGCCCGAGATGGCTACCCTCGACTGCGGTACCTGCAACTTCGGCGACGAGATCTTCGACAACACCATGCCGACCATGCGCGCCTTCGGCAAACGCATGATGGAACGCGGCATCAAGCCCGAATACGAATGCTTCGAGATGGGTCACCTCGACACCATCCTCAACATGGCCAAGAAGGGTCAGGCCCCTGGCGCTCCCATGCAGTTCAACTTCGTGTTGGGCGTGCCCGGCTGCACTCCCGCCACCGTCGCCAACCTCTGCTGGCTCGTGAACGGCATCCCCGCTGGCTCCACTTGGACCGTCACCGGCGTAGGTCGTCATGCCTTCCCGATGGCCGCCGCTGCCATCGCTATGGGCGGCAATGTGCGCGTGGGCTTCGAGGACAACCTCTATCTCTCGAAGGGCGTTCTCGCCCAATCGAATGGTGAACTGGTCGCCAAGGTCGTCCGCATCGCCAACGAACTCGGTCGCCCGATTGCCACCTCCGACGAGGCTCGCGAGATCCTTGGTTTGAAACCACGCAAATGATAATGAATGAAGAATGCGGAATAAGTCCCGTAGTCAAAAAGACAAACAATATTAAATACATATTACAATGAATGGACCTGAATATGTTGATCTTGGTTTACCAAGTGGTACTTTGTGGGCAACATGCAATATAGGTGCAAATAAACCATCAGAATATGGAGACCATTTTGCATGGGGCGACATTTCAAAAAAAAGCACCTATGTTGGTAGAACTTGTGCAACTTATGATTTAGATATCTACGACCTCAAAAATCATGATTATGTAAACAGAGACAATCTGTTATCTGCAAATTATGATGTAGCAGCCCGTATTTTGGGTGAAAAATGGAGGATTCCTTCTGGCGAACAAGCAAAAGAACTCATAGATAGTTGTAATTGGGAATGGGTAAATGATTATGACAAATCAGGAGTTAATGGCAGGTTAGGAGTTAGTAAAATAAATGGAACCACTATTTTCTTGCCAGCCGCTGGATATGCTCAAAATATTGATACTCATATGGTTGGTACCAATGGGGGTTATTGGACTGGATCTCCAAACATGGTTGCTTCAAATAGAGCATGGTCTATCGCTTTTGATTCACGAGTAATTAATGTGTTTAATCATGGATTAAGATATTACGGTTACTCTATCCGTCCTGTTTCTAAATAACATAAACACATAGTTTATAAAAAGTCACTTGTAGATACAAACAAAACAACAATTAAACAGTTAAACAATAAACAATTAAACATTAAAATCAATGCAAAAACATGGTAACAAATACGGTACTCACCGTGTAATCGAACCCGTCGGCGTGCTGCCGCAACCCGCTAACAAACTGAACAACAACATGGACGAGATTTGGGACAACGAGATCCTCATCGACGTGCAGACCCTGAATATCGACTCCGCTTCGTTCACCGACA
>JAEETH010000001.1 GCA_016290215.1 Bacteroidales bacterium | reverse complement strand
GGATGCCTGATGTGCTGTTTATCGGCGTAGGAAGGGCTTTCAGAATATCCATTGATATGGTGAAAGAGGCACCTGAATGGGCACAAAAGTCGGGCATGGGAGGTATGTTTATCAGTAAAAAGAACCCATTGGCAAGGATTTGGTCTACTTTTAGACGGTCTTTCATTTTGTTTGGATACTGGGTAAACATCAAATACAGAAAACTCACTGGCAAGAAATACTACGAATGATGTATTCAATTATCAAAAGGTGCTTCGATTTTTTTTGTGCGCTAATAGCGCTCATCGTTCTTTCCCCTATATTCCTTCTGACTGCTATTGGAATTTTGGTCAGTGACTGGGGGCCGATATTTTATAAGGCTAATCGTATTGGAAAAGGGAATAAACCTTTTAGAATGTATAAGTTTAGGTCAATGCGAGTAGCGAAATCGGCCAACGAAGCTTCTCTGAGACCGGATGAAGACAGAATATTTGCGTTTGGCCGCTTTATCCGCAAGGCAAAGATTGACGAACTGCCACAGTTGATTAATATTTTGAACGGTACAATGTCCATAGTTGGTCCACGACCTGTTGCAGAGGATCAATTTGAAATGTTCCGTTACGGAAAGTGGAACGAAGCCGCTAAAGTCCCCGTTGGTTTAAGTGGGCCAGCTGCGTTGTATGACTATATATACGGCGACCAGATTACTGATGAAGAAGAATATATGGAAAAAGTGTATCCCACTCGCCGTGAACTGGAGTATACATACGTGCAGAAGGCGGGTATTGGCTATGACCTGAAAATGATTATCTATACAGTAATTTGCATTGTGTATTCACTTTGCGGGAAAGAATGCAAGTGGATTCTCAATGAACTTGTTGAAGAAGCAAACAAAACGATGAATCAATAAAGTAATGAATATTCTTGTGACTGGCTCCGCGGGAATGATTGGCGGATATGTTGTTAAAGGACTGATAGAGAAGGGACATGCGGTTATTGGCGTTGACCGCAGAGCATCATCGGATCAGTATCAAGCCTTTCACCAGGTGGTTTTGGATCTGTCGTCGAAGACTGAGACGATGAGTCTATTTGACGAATACAAAATTGACCGAGCCATTCATCTTGCAGCATTGGCACATACTGCGGGTGTGAAGGATACATCGTGGGAGGCATTCAAAAAAGTGAATGTGGATTGTGCGGAAAATGTCTTTGAGGCATGTGAAAAACATCACGTACCAGTTTTGTTTATTAGTACCGTTGATGCTATCGGGATGGTGAAGGGGATTATCAGACCAGAAACAGAACTGAATCCTATTTCCAACTATGGTAAGAGTAAGGCAATGGCAGAAACGCGTCTGAAAGAGATATGTGGTGAGTGGAACATCTATCGTTTTTCGCCTGTGTATACACCAAGTCAGAAGCGTGATATAGAGAAACGCTATTATTTGAAATATCCGAACTGGGCTTATAAGATTGGTGAAGGAGGTAGATTTGAAGTGTTGAACGTAAATGGTGCTGTTGCAGCCATGGTGGATTGGGTTGAAAAGAAGGTGGATAACACCATACATGTAATAAAAGACCAGGAATTGCTTGATGTCAACGACTTGATCAATAGAGAAAAAGCAGAAGGCAGAGCTAAACATGTATTGCGATTCCCTCGTTGGATGGTGGTTTGTGGGTATAGCGTCGTCAAACTGATATTTGGCAAAAGTAATAAGACTTATTTGCTGTTCAAGGCTTTGTGGCCTTTCAGGACAAGCGAATAAAAGGGTATCATTAAATAAGGAAATACGAGTATGAAATACTTGATTGTTGTAGCCCACCCCGATGACGAAGTCTTGGGCGCGGGCGCTTCGATTTATAAGTGGACACATAGGGGCGACAAGGTTGACGTATGTATCATGAGTACCGAAGCCAAAGCTCGCACCTTTCGTCCAAAAGATAACGAATTGAATGACGATTTGAATGCTTCAGCAGATTATTTGGGCATAGGGAGAAAGTATGAAGGCTCATTCCCAAATATAGAAATGAACACTGTGCCGCATCTGCATCTCGTTCAATTTATCGAAAAAGCCATTCTGGATTCACAACCAGACGTTGTGATTACACACCATTCCGCGGATACCAACAACGACCATCTTCAAACCTCAATGGCTTGCCAGGAGGCTATTCGTCTGTTTCAACGTAGGCCTGAAGTGAAGCCAATAGCCGAGTTTTGGTATATGGAGGTGCCATCATGCACGGAATGGGCATTGAACACCTCGATGAACCGTTTCCACCCCAACACATGGGTGGAGGTCGGCAAAGAGGGTGTTGATGCCAAAGTGCAAGCTTTGTCAATGTATCGTGGTGTGATGAGGCCTTATCCGCATCCGCGTTCTTCCGAAGCAATTGAAGGTTTCGCAGCATATCGAGGCTGTCAGGCGGGATGCAACTATGCCGAAGCTTTTGAGACCGCATTAAGGAGATTGTAGCATTTGTGAAGTATGAAGATAACACAGGCTTTGTTGGATAGTTTAACAACGCAAGCCAAGGCTTCTCCACGCTTGAGGATGAATTATGATCTGCGTAATAGCGAAAACGACCAATCGCAACGGATGCTGAATGCCATCGAACCCGATTCGGTCATTCCTATCCATCGGCATCAGAAATCTTCAGAGACGGTGGTGGTAGTCAGAGGAAAAATAGAAGAAGTCTTTTTTGATGGATCGGGTCGAGAGACGGACACCATTGAGTTGGACCACAAGGGGCCTTGTTTTGCCGTCAATGTTCCTAAGGGTCAATGGCATACCTTGCGTTCTTTGGAGTCTGGATCGGTGATTTTGGAGGTGAAAGACGGACCGTTTGAACCGACAAAACCAGAGGATATACAATCTTGATTAATAATAATTTCTAAATATGTCAAAAACTGCTTTAATTACCGGTGTAACCGGTCAGGACGGGTCTTACCTGTCAGAGTTTCTTTTGGAAAAAGGCTACGATGTGCATGGTATCATCCGTCGTAGCTCCGTCGACTTCCGCGAGCGTATCGCCCATCTTGAGGGACACCCTCACTTCCATCTCCACTATGGGCACATGGGCGACTCAATGAGCCTCATCAAGGTAGTCGACAAGGTGCGTCCCGATGAAATCTATAACTTGGCGGCTCAAAGCCATGTGCAGGTGAGTTTCGACTCTCCAGAATTTACCGCCGACGTGGATGCCACGGGCGTCCTTCGCGTGTTGGAGGCCGTGCGTGCCTGCCATCTGGAGAAGACCTGCCGTATCTATCAAGCTTCCACTTCAGAGTTGTATGGCAAGGTGGAAGAGGTGCCGCAGAATGAGAACACGCCATTCCATCCTTATAGCCCTTACGCTGTAGCCAAACTCTACGGCTATTGGATTGTGAAGGAATACCGCGAGGCTTACGATATGTTCTGCTGCTCGGGCATCCTCTTCAACCACGAGAGTGAGCGCCGTGGTGAGACTTTCGTGACCCGTAAAATCACTTTGGCTGTTGCTCGTATCTCTCAAGGCTTGCAGGATTGCCTCTATCTCGGCAACCTCGACAGCCTCCGCGACTGGGGTTATGCCAAGGATTATGTGGAGTGCATGTGGCTCATCTTGCAGAACGACAAGCCCGAGGACTTTGTCATCGCTACGGGTGTGCAACACTCGGTGCGTGAATTCACAGAGTTGGCTTTCCGTCATGCGGGCATTGAACTCAAGTTTGAGGGCAAGGGCATTGATGAGAAAGGCATCTGTGTGAAAGGTCCCGAAAAACTCGTCGGCAAGACATTGGTTGCCGTAAGTAAGGACTTCTATCGTCCTACCGATGTGGTCAACCTTTGGGGCGACCCGACCAAGGCCAAGGCCAAACTGGGATGGGATCCAGCAAAGACAAGTTTTGAGCAATTGGTGAAGCTGATGGTGGAGCACGACATCGCTAAAGTGGCCTCTGAAGGCGCCGCCGCGAAAGTCCGCACCAACCTCGCTGAATATTTGGAGAAAGGTATAGTGAAGTAAAACGTTAATTATCATCTAATTATCCATATAATTCTTCGTTGATTTATGACGGATTTCTCTAAGAATGTTTCATAGTCGACCGCAACATGGAACCTATTTCTGAGATAGATTATGAAGACCTGCTTAGTGATGAAAAAGAAAATTAACGAACAATTACATGAAAGATTAACGGCAATTAATGTAGAAAAAACGAATATGGAATTAAATAGTAAAATTTACGTGGCTGGGCACCGTGGTATGGTGGGATCGGCCATAGTCAGAGAGTTGCAGCGGCAAGGCTACAACAACATCATCACTCGTACCCACAAGGAACTTGACCTTACCCGTCAGATTGAAGTGGAAAAGTTCTTCGCTGAGGAAAAACCTGAATATGTGTTCCTTGCAGCGGCAAAAGTAGGAGGCATTGTCGCCAACCAATCGGCTTTGGCCGATTTCATGTACGACAACATGGTCCTTGAGATGAACGTGATTCACGCCGCATGGAAAAACGGCTGCAAGAAGTTGGAGTTCCTCGGTTCATCTTGCATCTATCCCCGCATGGCACCCCAACCGATGCCTGAAAGCTGCCTGCTGACCAGTGAATTGGAGAAAACAAATGAGGCCTACGCTTTGGCAAAGATCAGCGGTTTGAAATACTGCGAGTTTTTGAACCGTCAATATGGTACGGATTATATCAGCGTGATGCCGACCAATCTCTATGGTCCCAACGACAATTACCATCCCGAGCATAGCCATGTGCTGCCAGCTTTGATTCGTCGTTTCCACGAGGCCAAAGTCAATGGCCTGAAAGAAGTAACCTGCTGGGGCGACGGCAGCCCACTGCGTGAGTTCCTCTATGTGGACGATCTTGCCAACCTCTGCGTTTTCTTGATGAATAATTATAGCGGCAATGAGACTGTTAATGCAGGCACAGGCAAAGAATTGACCATCAAGGCTTTGACAGAACTCGTTGCCAAAGTCATCGGTTATGAAGGCGAGATCAAATGGGACACCTCGCGCCCGAATGGCACACCACGAAAGCTATTGGATGTCAGCAAGGCTACCCAACTCGGGTGGACTTACAAGACCGAATTGGAAGATGGTATCCGTTTGGCCTACGACGACTTTTTGAATAATCCCATGCGGGCAGAGAGGTAAACATGTAATTACCATAAAATTGGTCATGTAATTCACCTTTAATTGCATCGCAGAAAAGAAATTAATGAAAGATTAACGAGTCATTAACGGCAATTAATGTTGAAAAGATAATGAAGAATACACATGTAGTAATCATGGCAGGTGGTATTGGAAGCCGTTTTTGGCCTCTGAGTACCCCCGAATTTCCCAAGCAGTTTATCGATATCCTTGGCTGTGGTCGCACGCTGATTCAGCTGACGGTGGACCGATTCAAAGGCGTTTGTCCCATGGAGCGTTTTTGGGTGGTGACCAACGCCGCTTATGTGGAAATCGTAAAGCAACAACTCCCTGAAATTCCCGAGGCACACATCTTGGCTGAGCCAGCGGCTCGCAATACAGCGCCATGCATTGCTTGGGCTTGTTGGCGCATCAAA
Organism: Bacteroidales bacterium; assembly: GCA_016290215.1. Taxonomy (GTDB): domain Bacteria; phylum Bacteroidota; class Bacteroidia; order Bacteroidales; family F082; genus Limimorpha. Next base: position 145,263 of record JAEETH010000001.1, on the reverse strand, counting down.
GCGGAAGATCCCAAGGCCAATGTGGTGGTGACTCCGGCCGATGCAGTGGTAATGAATCCCGAAGAATTCAAAAGGGTGATAAAGAATGCACTGGATTTCACTGCCGAAAACAATGCCATTGTCACTATCGGCATCAAACCCTCGAGACCCGAGACGGGTTATGGTTACGTGGAGATAGTTGAGAGTGTAGAGTTGAGAGTTGAGAGTGGCGAGATAAGGAAAGTACATGAATTTAAGGAGAAACCTGACTATGATACTGCTGAGAAGTACCTCAAAGCAGGTAATTATCTATGGAATGCTGGAATCTTTGTCTGGAACATAGAAACCATTACGGATAGCATCGTTAAGTATAAGCCGAATATTGCCGCCGACATGGAGCGCATGAAGACCGACAATGACGTGAAAGAGGTCTTCCCACAATGCGAGAAGATATCTATTGACTTTGCGGTGATGGAGCCTGCGGCAGCGGATGGTAAGGTGTACACCCACCCAGCGGATTTCGGTTGGAGTGACTTGGGCAATTGGGCCTCGTTGTATGACAAACTGCAACATGATAAAAATAACAATGGTAGTGTTGGCAATGTCTATTTCTATGAATGCCATAATTGTGTGGTACATACCGAAGAAGCAAAGAAAGTGGTGCTTCAGGGTTTAGACGATTACATCGTGTCGGAAAAAGGTGGAAGGTTGCTCGTATGCAAACGCAGTGAAGAGCAGCGAATCAAGGAGTTCTCGACAGAGTAATCTATGAGATTATATACTATCTTTGCATTAATTGAACATTTTTATCCCATCAGCTTGTTAGACAAGACCAATAACTAAAAAACACTATGATTCTCAAACACCTCTTCGACCGCATCTTTTCCTTGTTGGGCCTTATTTTCCTTTCTCCCGTAATACTAATTGTGGCTATTCTCGTTCGTGTCAAAATAGGGAGTCCGGTGTTGTTCAAACAAGAGCGTGTGGGCAAAGACGGTAAGTTGTTTACTATTTTGAAATTTCGCACGATGGAGGAAGAAAATCATGGTTCATCAGTTTGTGTAGCAGGCGACGAACGTATCCTCCCCTCGGGCATTAATCTGCGGAAATACAAGTTAGATGAATTACCCCAGCTATGGAACGTGCTGAAGGGGGAGATGAGCTTTGTGGGGCCGCGCCCTGATGTGCCGGGCTATGCTGACCAGTTACAAGGTGAAGACCGTGAGGTGCTGAAATTGCGTCCAGGCATTACGGGCCCTGCTTCATTGAAATACCGCGATGAAGAAGAGCTATTAGCCACGGTTGATAACCCTCAGGAATATAACGACACGGTCATTTTCCCCGACAAAGTGCGCATCAATCGGTATTACCTACACCATTATTCGTTTTGGATAGATATCAAGATGGTTTTTGCTACGGTGTTGGGAAGACACATACAATACAATGGAGAAACAATTTAGCAACATGGCAAACAACAAACGCATCTATCTCTGTTTAGCTCACATGAGTGAAGCAGGCCTTGAACAACAGTATATCAAAGAAGCATTCGATACCAATTGGGTGGTGCCGTTGGGACCCAATGTGACTGCGTTCGAGGCCGATTTGGAAACGTTTGTAAAGGATGAAAGAAAGGCTGTCGCTTTGTCATCTTGCACGGCCGCTTTGCATTTGGCGTTGTTACAGCTTGGTGTTGGACCAGGCGATGAGGTTCTGTGTCAGACGTTCTCTTTCTGCGCTTCGTCAAATCCCGTTACCTATTGTGGTGCCAAGCCTGTATTTATCGATAGTGAACCAGACACTTGGAATTTAGACCCTGTCTTGCTTGAGCAGGCCATCCAAGATCGTCTCGCAATGACGGGCAAGAAACCTAAAGCCGTTATTGTCGTCGACCTTTATGGCATGCCTGCCAAATGGGATGAGTTGGAAACGATTGGAAAGGAATACGGCGTTCCTATTATCGAAGATGCTGCCAACGCCATGGGCTCGTATTATGACAAGAAGCCTTGTGGCGTCTTTGGTGAAATCGGTACTTTTTCTTTTAATGGCAACAAAATTATCACAACTAGTGGAGGGGGAGCACTTTTGTGCAACAATGAGGACATCAAAAAGCACATGGTTTTTTTGGCTACCCAAGCTCGCGAGAATGCTCCGTATTACCAACATGAGACTATTGGCTTTAATTACCGTCTGAGTAATATTAGTGCAGGTATCGGCCGAGGACAGATGACAGTACTCAACGAGCACGTTCGTCATCATCAACATGTCCATGCTTTGTATAAGGAGCTCTTGGGAATGGTAGATGGTATTGTGATTCACGACAATCCAGCCACGAAGTTCGATAGCAATTTTTGGCTGACTACTATTACTATGGATCCGTCCATCAAAGTAAAAGGGCAGGAAAACCAGCGTACAGTTTTTTCCGACAGCGAACCCAACGCCAATGTTGAAGCCTTGCGTGTCTTCCTAGATCAAAAAGGCATTGAAGCTCGTCCACTGTGGAAGCCAATGCATAAGCAGCCGATTTATAAAGATGCTGTAGCCTATGTCAACGGTGTTTCGGAAGCCTTGTTCAAAGTGGGCATGTGCCTGCCTTCAGGACCGTATGTCAGCGACGAGGATGTGCATTACATTGTGAACTGCATTAAGGAGTCGATTGAATTATAGTAGATTTTCAGTCTCCCGTGTCATTCCAATACGATTCCCGCCATTGCGCACCGTCCAATGCAGGAATGACATGGCTTCAAGAGCCTGCGATACCCAGGCTTTTGTATGACTTGTTCTTTGAAGCTTGCAAAATGAAAAAACCTCTTGACGCTAAGCCAAGAGGTTTTTTTGTTTGTCAGAGCATCACAGGTTATTTCACCTTTGCCGCCCATTTTTCGATTTCACCTTTGTCAATGCTGTTGAGCAACTTGCCCTCGCCGAATTTGTATTTCGGATAAGCGGTTTGCAGGTCTTCGCAGGCTTTCTTGATGTTGCTACCGCCTGAAGTGGCGAAAGGCACGATGGTCTTGCCCGTGAAGTCGTTGGCTTCGACGAAGGTGTTGATGATGGTCGGGGCGGTGTACCACCAGATGGGGAAGCCGATGTAGACCACATCATATTGTTCCAGGTCCTTCACTTTGCCGCCGTCCTTGAGGGCGGGACGTGAGCTCTTGTCGTTCATCTCGATGGTCGAGCGCGAAGTTTTGTCACGCCAGTCGAGGTCGGCATCGGTGTAAAGCTTTTCGGGGGTGATTTCGAAGAGGTCGGCACCAATGATGCTGGCCAGTTGTTTCGCGGCATTGCGGGTTACGCCCGAAGCTGAGAAATAAGTCACTAATGTTTTCATCTGTTTGTCTTGTTTTGTGGATTGTTTGCATTTTGCAGAAGAGCAGCAGTCTTGCGCCGAAGCACCCAACGTCATGGCTGCCAATAAAACTAATAAAACCGTTTTTTTCATAGCGATATGTTGTTATGGTTTAGAGCGCAAAAATACAATATTTTTCCGTTTTCTTTGATGAAAGTATCAAATACTTTTCTAATTTTGCAGTCAAACAACAACAATTCAACAATCAACAATTCAACAATTAAACAAACAGACATGGACTTAACGAACATCTTAGGCGCTTTGACGGGCAATGATGCCGTCGGTGCCATCGCAGACAACCTCAAAATTGATTCAAATCAAGTTTCATCCGTCATCAGCAACGCCCTGCCAACGCTTTTAGGTGCTTTGCAGAAGAACGCTTCCACACCGGGCGGTGCTGAATCCTTAGCCAAAGCCCTTGGCGACCATGCCGGTAATGCTGGTAACATCCTCAACAACCTGAAGGGTGCCGACCTGACCGATGGCTCTAAAATTCTGGGCCATATCTTCGGCGGCAACCTTAGCAATGTGTTAAATGGTATCTCAAAGCAAACGGGTGTGGCCTCCAATGCAGTGAGCAACATTCTCGCTTCCATCGCTCCCAGCCTGCTCGCCCTTCTCGGTAGGGGACAGCAAAGCAACGGCATCAACGTCGGTGACTTGGCTGGTATGCTGGGTGGCCTCCTTGGTGGTGGTTCAAGCAACAACAGTGGCGGCTTAGGCAGCATCCTCGGTGGCTTAGGTAAGATCTTTGGAAGATAATTCGTAGGCTAAACCAAGGTAGAAGTTAGCTGTGCATGTCATTGACTACGTCGAATCTTCGATTTCCAACGTGGGTATGTGCGTGAGAGGGAATCTATGCACAGCGGTTCAAAAAAGCAATACCTTAAATTGACGGCTTTAGAAAGCATAGATTCCAACCTGCCCACATGCTAGCGCAGGAATGACATGCTTTCTGAAGCCTGATTTGTACATAAGGGATGACATGTATTTAACTGTAATTTAGATGAATGAAAAACAGCTTTACCATCGGAGGCCAGATTGTTGACCTTGTCAATTCAAGGATTTTCTCAGGTGTTGTCGTCGTCAAAGACGGCAAAATCAGCAGGATTGAAGAACAGCCCGTTGGCAACACACAGTACATCATGCCGGGCTTTGTCGATGCCCATGTGCATATCGAAAGCTCCATGCTTGTGCCTTCGGAGTTTGCCCGATTAGCGTCCTGCCACGGCACGGTGGCCACGGTCAGCGACCCGCACGAAATCGCCAATGTATTGGGCAAAGAAGGCATCCGCTACATGATTGACAACGGAAAGAAGGTGCCGTTCAAGTTTTTCTTTGGCGCGCCGAGTTGTGTGCCTTCCACGGCTTTTGAAACGGGAGGATGTACCCTCGATGCCAATGCCGTTGAGGAGCTGATGGCCATGCCAGACATCTATTATCTCTCGGAGGTGATGAACTACCCTGGCGTCATCAACGGCGACCCCGAACTGATGAGAAAAATCGATGCTGCCAAGAAACACAACAAACCCATCGATGGCCATGCTCCTGCGGTAACCGGTTCCATGTTGCGGAAATACGCTGAGGCAGGTATCACCACTGAACATGAGTGTTTTCAGTTGGCGGGAGCCTTGGAGAAAATCCAACTCGGCATGAAGATTCTCATCCGCGAAGGCAGCGCCGCCAAGAACTTTGAGGCACTGATTCCATTGATGGCCACCCGTCCCGACAAGCTGATGTTCTGTTCCGACGACAAGCACCCTGATGAACTGGACGACGGCCATATCGATGTGTTGGTGCGCCGTGCCATCGCTTTAGGATACGATGTGATGGATGTGCTGAGAGCGGCGTCATTCAATGCCGTGAAACATTATCACCTTCCCGTTGGGTTGTTGCAACAAGGCGATGATGCCGATTTCATCGTGGTGGATGATTTGCGCAACCCCGTTGCCAAGCAAACCTATGTTAGAGGTGTGTTGGTGGCCGAAAACGGTGTGTCGAACATCAACTACAAGGAGACAGAGATCCCGAATAAGTTCAATACCGAGTATATCAACGCCGATCAACTCTTCGTTCCTGATATGGGGAAGAGAATCAAGGTAATACGATGTCTTGACGGTCAATTGATTACCAAAAGTTTCATCACCCAACCCAAGGTGGAGAATGGGGGTATCGTCAGCGACGTGGAAAACGACATCCTAAAGTTGGTGGTGGTGAATCGATACCATCCCGCGAAACCTGCGGTGGCTTTCATCAAGGGCTTTGGACTGAGACGTGGCGCCTTGGCTTCCAGCGTGGCCCACGACAGCCACAACATCGTAGCCGTGGGCGTCACTGACAAGGACATCCTTCATGCCGTTAACCTGCTTATTGAACACAAAGGCGGCGTGACAGCTTATTGCAACACGGAGATGGTGGCGGTGCCTCTGCCCGTGGCGGGACTGATGAGCAACGAAGACGGTTACGAGGTGGCTCAAGCCTACCAAAACGCTGATGCCTTGGCAAAACGTTTGGGTTCAACGCTTTATGCACCGTTTATGACCTTGGCATTCATGGCCTTGCTCGTCATTCCAGAAATGAAGATGAGCGACCAAGGGCTGTTTGACGTGAAGCGGTTTGCTATCACCTCTGTGTATGAATAAGTTTTGCGATGACAAACCCATGTCATTCCCTCGGGAATCTATGGGTTTGTCATCGCAGAAACAATCAAAGGACATTTAATCTATTGGCATCCTGTTTCACGAAGATGGCGAGCATTATCGTGAAAGCCAACATGCTCGACCCGCCGTAACTCAAGAAAGGCAGCGGTATGCCGATGACGGGCACCAAACCGATGGTCATACCTATATTAATAGCGAAATGCACGAAAATAATGCCCGCAATGCAATAGCCATATACTCGGCTAAAGGTAGATCGCTGTCGTTCGGCAAGGATGATGATGCGCACCAATAAGGCCACATAAAGCAGTACCACCACAAAAGTGCCCAAGAAGCCGCCTTCTTCGCCTATGGTGCAGAAAATGAAGTCGGTATGTTGTTCGGGGACGAAATCGTATTTGGTTTGTGTGCCTTGCAGGAAGCCTTTGCCCGTTAAGCCACCAGAGCCAATGGCAATCTTGGATTGGTGGACGTTGTAGCCTACATCCTTGGTATCGTTAAGTTTGCCGAGCATGACAAGGATACGATTTTGTTGGTGCGTCTGGAGCACATGGTTGAAGGCATAGTCGACCGAGAACACAAATAGGAAAGCGACGGCAAACACCCCTACCATCCTAACGATGTTTTTCTTTTTGTTAATCAGGTAGTAAGTCAACGTGAGGACGAGCAGGCTACCCAAGATGATATACATGACCGTTTGGGACCAAACGAGGGTGAAGATAAACAAGAGAATAGCCACTACGCCAGCAATCATCACCAATTCAGCGCCCGGAAAGCCTTCGCGATACAGCATGAAGATGAAGGATACGAAAACGATAGCTGAGCCTGTGTCGTTTTGCAACAACACCAAGGCCATGGGGATGAGAATGAGCGCAATTGTAACAATCTGATCCTTGCGTTTTTGTAAGTCGACATCCAATCGGTCGAGGTAGCCCGCCACCGCCAAGGCCGTAGCCATCTTGGCAAATTCCGAGGGTTGGAACTTGATGCCTGCCCCCAAGTCAATCCATGATGTGGCTCCCTTGGTGGCCTTACCGTACACTAACACCATGAAAAGCGAGGCCAGTACCGCGATATAAATCCATAGCGAGAAGGCGTTGAAGAACTTTGCGTCGATGAGGAGGACAATGAAGCCAATCAGCAAGGAAGCTCCAATCCAAAGCAACTGTTTTCCATACACCTGCGACAGGTCGAAGATGCTGGGATGCGCCTCATTGTAGCGGGCAGAGAAGATGCTGAACCAACCTATCAAAACCAAAGCCAAATAGATAAGTAGGGTCACCCAGTCGATTTTTCCTATGATGCTGTTTCTTTCGTTCATCGTTCGTCTTTATATGAGATTCTGCCCTCCATCATGCGTTTCTCCAAATCTTCGCGTGTTGAGTAGCCTCGGATGTATTTTTCTATCATCAGGCTGGCAATGGGTGCGGCCCAAGTGGCACCGTAACCGCCGTTTTCGATGATGACGGCAAGGGCTATCTTCGGGTTGTCTTTTGGGGCAAAGGCGATGAAGTTGGAGTGGTAGTTACCATGCGGGTTTTGGGCGGTACCCGTCTTGCCGCATTGTGGGATGTCTTTCATCTCGTAACGCCGTGCCGTGCCTGCCGGACCGCTGAACACAGTGCGCAGCCCTTCTTTCATTACCCTGACATATCTCGGATTGATGCCTGGGTCGACCTTGGTGGTCATCACCTCGGGGATGGCCGTGGAGTCGCCGAAACATTTGATGAGGTGAGGCGGATAGTAATAGCCCTCGTTGGCAATCAAGGCTGCAATATTGGCCAATTGTAGCGGGGTGACCAAAACCTCGCCTTGTCCGATGCCTAAAGAACGGATGGTCACAGCGTTCCATTGTCCGTTGTACATACGGTCGTAGTATTCGCGTGAGGGAATATTACCCGAGCGTTCGTAAGGGATATCGGTGTTGAACTTATGTCCGAGTCCCATCTTGTAAGTCATGTCCTTCCAATACTGGTAGCCATTCTTGAAGTTGCCAAACTTCGGGTTGTTGATGGTGACCCTGAACGACTCATAGAAATAGGGGTTGCATGAGTTCATGATGGCGTTGGCGAAGTCGGGACTGGAGCCGTGCGAGTGGGTACATTTGATAGGCAGTGAGCCCGTACCGCTGCAATGGAAGCAGGTGGCTGGAGTGATGCTGCCACTTTGCATGGCAATCATGCCGACGACCGTTTTGAAAGTGGATCCAGGCGGGTAGGTGCCGCTGATGGCACGGTTGATGAGGGGCTTCATCGGGTCGTCTTGCAGCTCTTGGTAATGTTTGCCACGTTCGCGACCCACAAGGAGGTTGGGGTCGTAGGTAGGACTGGTGACGAAGGCCAAAATCTGTCCTGTGGAAGGCTCGACGGCTACGATGGAACCGATTTTGCCCACCATCAGTTGTTCGCCGTAGGCTTGCAGGTCGGCATCCAAGCCAAGATAGAGGTCTTTACCAGCCACGGGTTCCTTGTCAAGTTCGCCTTCGCGGAAACTACCCATGATACGGTTGTGCACGTCAACCATCATCACTTTCAAGCCTTTCACGCCGCGCAGTTCTTTTTCGTATGACTTCTCGATGCCCGACTTGCCGATGTAATCGCCTTGCTTGTAGTAGTTTTCGTTGTTTTTGTCCTTATCCAATTCGGCTTGGCTGATTTCGCCGATGTCGCCCAAGGTGTGGGCAGCGATGGAGAGAGGATAGTGGCGCACCGTACGGGTTTGGAAATAAAAACCGGGATAGCGCCAAAGCACCTCAGCGATGTGGGCGTAGTTTTCCTTTGACACCTGAGTCATAAAAGCTGAAGGCTTCAAGAAGGATTCCTTTTTAGCCTTGTTCATCCGTTCAACAAAAGACGCCTTGTCTATATCCAATAGATGACAAAATCCGAGTGTGTCGAAAGGATAATTAGGGTCGAGAGTGTCCTTGATGATGGTTTGCTTGGGAATCACCATGAGGTCGTAGACAGCTTCGTTGAACACCAAAAGCTGGCCGTTGCGGTCGAAGACCTTGCCTCGGGCAGGGTATTGTGTCACGAAACGGAGGGCGTTGTTGTCGGCCATGGTTTTGTATTGGTCGTCGACGACTTGGAGAAAAAACAACTTCATGACATAGACCACCCCCACGGCAATGAAGATGCCCATAATCACTAACCTTCTGGATGACAGATTGTTGTTTTTTGTTCTCATGGTAAAAATCGTGAATGACAAAAGTATAAGTTTTTCTTGATTTTGAAGGGGTGTTGGAAGAGATTTTTTTGAATGTTTTTTTCTTTTCCTTGAAAATCCGAATAATATTGTATCGTATGTTTGTTTTTTCGTATATTTGCACGATTTTTTGGCTTAATTAAATGAAAAAAATTGTTTTGATTGGATGCCTCATCTTGTGTTTTTTCGGCTGTTCGCAGCAAGAAAAAGACACAGCGTTGTTGCATCGTGAGTTCTTTGATACGATGTGGGAACGTTTTGATTATGTGAAGGATAGCATCGATATTAAGTCTGAAACAAGTTTTGATTTAAGCCTGAAAATCGCCTTCACTGACGACTATACTTACAATGACTTTTCGATGGTCTTCACCGTGTTTACAGGCGATGGTCAACCTTATCGTTCCAAAGGCTATAAGTTCAATCTGAAAGATAAGGAAGGCAACTGGAATGTGGAGCAAAAAGAAGGTTGCTACACTTTCGTCCTGCCCATCAATAGGGACTTGCGTATTGTGGATGCAGGCACCTACACCTTCCAAATAGAATACCGTATGCCCATCACGCCTTTGGTGGGGGTGAAAGAGCTTACTTTAATGCGAAATTAATAATCGAATACTATGAGAAATATGAGTAAAATCACGAAACTTGGGCTGGCCGCATTGCTGATGGCGATGCTATTCGCTTCTTGTGTGCCTCAGAAGAAAATGCTGTATCTGAAAGAAGCTCAGATGGCTGCCGAAAACCAATCCATCAACTATGTCAACGAACGCTCTGTTAACTATAGACTGCAACCTGGCGACAACCTTTACATACGCTTTATCAACACCATTGATGAACGTAGTACTGTTTTGCTGAATGGTGATGCTAATCGTCTTACAAACGATGCTTCCATTTATCTTAATTCATACACATTGGATGAGGAAGGTTTTATTGAGATGCCCTTGATAGGAAAAATCGAACTCCAAAACTTGACTGTTGATGAAGCCAAGGACAGGTTACAAACGGAACTCGATAAGTATATCAACGAGACTACCATTATCGTGAAGCTGTCGAATTTCAACCTTACTGTGTTGGGAGAGGTCAACCGTCCTGGTACGTTTAAGGTCTACCAATCCCAGATTAACTTGTTTGAAGCAGTTGCATTGGCGGGTAACATGACTAATTTTGCCAATAAGGAAGATGTGAAAATTATTAGACAAACTGACAACGGTTCCGAGATTCTTACTGTTGATATGGGTGTGGCAGATATTCTTGAATCTCCCTATTATTATTTGAAGCCGAACGACATTGTTTATGTGGAGCCGCTCAAGATCAAGCAATGGGGCTTCACCACGTTCCCCTATTCCACGGTACTATCTATCGTTTCACTCGCAGTAACCTTATATTTAGCGTTTAAAAAATAATATTTGATTTTCCATAAATCCATAAAGAATATATAAAATGCAAAACGAAGTGACACCTAAACCTCAGCAACACAACGAGGAACAATCTATTGACATCAAGCAATTGGTTTTCATATTTCTCAGCCATTGGTACTTGTTCCTGATAGGTGCGGTTTTGGCATTGGCAGTTGGCTATGTCATCAACCGATTCAAACCTAGTGTTTACCAGACCTCTGGCACAGTGCTTATCAGAGATGCACATTCAAGTTATGATGCCACTGCCATTATGACTAGTAGTGCCTTTAGTGGCTATCAAGTGGTTGACAATGAAATTGCTATCTTAAGTTCCTACACTATGATTGATCGCGTGATCAGAAAGATGGATTTGGAGGTTACTTACATGGAAAAAGGACGTTTTTCCAAAGTTGAGTTGTATAAATCCTCGCCGTTTACCGTCGAGTTTGACCGTAGTGTACCACAAGCAGTGGGGTTGGAGTATCAAGTTATGAGTATAGGTGAAGGTAAGATGATTTTACATGCAATGGCAGATGGACTGAACGTTTATGACTATGTGTTAAGTCAACCAGTATATAATGATCCAAAGAAAGAAATTGATGTGACAACGGAATGTAAATTGGGCGAAATGGTCGACAACGGCTATAATCGTTTTCGCATCGTGATGAATGATAATTACAATCCAGAGGTCGATAATAGCAGAATTCTCTCTTTTTGGCTTAACAGCTATTCCAGTTTGGTGCGACAAATGAGCTCGTTCTCTGTGAGTCCTACTGGTAAGCAGTCTTCAATAATATCAGTAGTTGCCCATGGCTATAACAAGAGGAAGATTGTTGATTTCATCAACACCCTAATGAATGAATATGTTTCGAGAGGTTTGGAAAAGAAGAATCATGTTTCGGAAAGTACCATTGCATTTATTGATAATGAATTGGAAGGCATTCAGGAAGTGTTGAGTGCCGCTGAGATTGACTTGAAGGATTTCCGTGTGGAAAATGATGTGATTGATATTAACATGCAAGCCTCACAAATCTATAATAATTTGCGTGCTTTGGAAAAACAACGGTCTGAGCTGACTGTCAATTTGAAAATCTACCAACGTTTGCAGGACTATATTCAAGTTCAGATAGACGACCCCGAGAACCTTGCTGCACCTAGCACGATGGGTATTATGGATCCTTTGCTGAACAGTTTGACCAATGACCTTGTTACTATGGCTCGGACTAAGTCCGCACAGTTGCTTACCCAAACAGAACAACATCCACAGGTTATCAAACTTAACGAACAGATTATTACCACGAAAAAAGCCTTGCTTGAAAATGTCAATAATTTGGTTGAAAATGCCAGAATGGGCCTTGCTGAGATTGAACGCCAGATTGCAGTATACGAAGTCGAATCAAGTAAGTTGCCAAAGAAACAACAGGATTTGATTAATTACCAGCGTAACTTCCACTTTAGCGAGGATACCTATAAGTATTTGATGCAACGCCGTGCCGAGGCTCAAATTCTAAAGGCTTCCAATACGCCTGACAACGAGATTCTTGATGAAGCCCGCTTGGATAGAATCGTCAAGATTTCGCCGCGCATAGCGATAAATTATCTCATTGCTTTGATTATTGGTCTGTTGATTCCCGCTTTGTACCTCTTCCTTAAGGATTTCTTCAACATGACCATTACAGATCGCAAGGATGTAGAAAAACTCACCCGTTTCCCCATCATCGGGCAGGTGGCACAAACTTCCAGTACGAATCCCTTGGTGGTCATCAATTCACCCAAGTCTCCTATTGCCGAGTCATTCCGCTCAGTGCGTACTAATATTGAGTTCCTGACCCAAGGCAAGACGAAGAGCACCATCCTTGTCACGGGTGATATGCAAAGCGTGGGTAAGACATTCAGTAGCATCAATATAGCCTCCATTTACGCTTTTTATGGAAAGAAGACGGTGTTGTTGGGCTTCGACTTGCGTAAACCTAAGCTTTTCCAAGAATTTGAGTTGAGCAATAGTATAGGTATCACTTCTTTTCTTTCCAACAAAGAGCCATTGGATAAAATCATTCAAAAACCCTCAATGGTGTCCAATCTTGATATCATCACGAGTGGTCCCATTCCGCCCAACCCGGCTGAGTTGATTGCCTCTGAGAAGTGCGACGAGTTGTTCAGATTGTTGAAAGAAAGGTATGACTATATCATCATCGATACTCCGCCTTTGGGCTTGGTGACCGATTCCTTCCTGTTGATGCGCTTTGCCGATGTGAAGTTGTTCATTGTCCGTCAAGGTGTGACTAATAAGAACATCTTCGGTAGCATTATCAAGGATTTGGAAGACCGTAAAATGGATATGTCTATCGTCATCAATGGTATTGAGACGAACAAGGGCTATTATGGCAAGTCATACGGCAACTATAGGTATGGCTATGGTTATGCATACGGTTATGGCTATGGTAAGTATGGCAGTAAGGAAGACAGCTATTATGGCTCCGACTATTATGGTGAGGGCAACCCGACAGAGAAGAAAAAGCATAGAAGCAGGAAAGAAAAAGAGGATAAAGCATGAATCCCCTCGAACTCTTGGAACGGCATTGGCATGCGTTGTATGTGAGGTCAAGGTCGGAGAAAAAGGTGCTGTCGCAACTCGAGGAGATGGGCATGGAGGCTTATCTCCCCTTGGTGACCAAGGTCAAGCAGTGGAGCGACCGTCGCAAGAAAATCGAGGAGCCTTTGTTCAAGTCGTATGTGTTTGTTCGTTCTAACGCGAAGGAATATCTTCCGATATTGAATGTGTATGGCGTGCTGAAGTTTGTGACCTTTGAGCGTGAGGCTGTTGTGGTGCCCGACAACCAGATTGTAGCCATCAAGAAGTTTGTGGAGGATTATGAGCACGGCGAAGAGTATAAGATGCAGAATAACGAGGATTTGAAGGTGGGACAGATGGTCAGAATTATTAATGGCCCGATGAAAGGATTGACCGGCAAGCTCCAAACCATCCACAACAAACGCCATCTTATCGTCTACATCGAGGTGGTGGGTCAATATATCCCCGTCCATCTTCCCAGGGCAAAGGTGGAGCCGGTCGTCGAAGGTTGAGCTTAAAGTGATGACATTCGAGGATTTTTACTTATTTTTGCAAGACAAATTACAAAAGATATGGATTCAGAAAATAGGAAAAAAGCAAAACAACCGATATGGCTTTATGCCATCCTCGGTGCATTGGCGATAGCCTTGGTCGTTCTGTTGGTACGTAACAGTTCGATGAAAACCGACTTGCAAGAGCTTGAGGCTGAAAAGGAGATGCAACGCGCTGATTTCCAAGCCGAAGTGGATAGCTTGATGCGGGTTCACAATGAGTTGAAGGAAAGCTATGGCGAGTTGAGCCAAGAATTAGCCGAAAAAGACAGCATCATCCAAGCCGATGCCGTTGAAATTAAGAAACTCCTTGATTCACAATGGGATTACTACCGTATCAAGAAGAAACTTGCTTCATTGCAAGAGATTTCACAGAAGTATGTGCGTCAGATGGATTCACTGTACACTGTCAACCAAGAGTTGGTGGCCGAAAACGAGCGTATCCGAGAGGAATTCCAAGCCGAGCGCCGCGAAAACTCTAATCTTAACCGACAGAAGGAAGAGTTGACCAACATGGTCAACCAGGCGGCCGTATTGAAGCTCTACAACTATTCAGCCCAAGCCGTGCGCTTCAAAGGCGGCAGTAAGGAAAGCAGCACCGACCGTGCCGACCGTGCCGAGCGCATCAGGATTGACTTTACCGTTGCAGCTAACGACTTGATTCAGCCAGGCTCCAAGACTTTCTATGTGCGCATTGCCGACCCGACAAGGGCCATCATCAGCAAGGGCACGGGCGATGAATATGCCTTTGAGTCCAATGGCGAGACCTTGCAGTTCACCGAGAAGATCAGAGTCAACTACGAAGGCAAGGAGACTCCAGTTAGGGCATACTACACTAAGCCCGCCGACCGTGAGTTTAGGCCTGGCACTTACTTCATTGACGTTTACGAACAAGGTGGCAAGCTCATCGGACAGACTTCTGTGGATTTGAGGTAAAGAAGTCGTTTCGAAATCGCCCATCTATGTCATTCCTGCGCCGAAAAGTGCGGCGGCAAGGAATCTATAGATGGGCGATTTCTTTTATTCCAAAACCGTCTTCAACACCTCGTGGGAATGAAAGTCTTTCATCACCGGAGCATGAAGCCGCATAAAGACAATCAAGCCGTCAAGCAACTCGCGACGCTGACTCAAGCGAAACGGCCAACGGCTTGCTTCATCAATGCCCACATTAAGTAAACCGGCCAGCAAAGCCGCCGTTTCAGCATCGAAATAATAAGGATGTAAGGGATAATCGTGCGCAAAGGTCCCTTCCATCATGTCGAAACAAAAACCTGCTTGATGGTTGGCTTTGGGATAAAACCCAAGATGACGGGTGAGTTCCAAAGTGAAAAACAAAGGGAAGCTGGCATAGTCTTGTTCCACCAAGTCGAGCCATTGCAAAGAGCTGACGATGAAGTCAAAAAGACCTTCGTTCTGCTCCTGTTCGGTGATGGTTTTCGAAAGCAACTCGCTGACATACATCATAATGGCACTTTTGTTCATCACCAAGGGCAGGCTGTGATACACCAAGGAGAGTTGGGCGTCTTTCAGGTAGTTGAGCGTGCCGCTTTTGGGTTTGCCCACTTCCACGTAGTTGATGACATTAAGGTTTTGGAATAAGGCGGCTCGGTTTTTAGAGCTTCTGTTGAAGGCGCCTTTGAGCATATAGGACTTCAGACCTTGCTTTCGGGTGAACACCTTCACAATCAAGCTGGTGTCGCCATAGCGCACCGATTGCAGGACAATGCCTTCTGTCTTGTCGTCCATCAATTTTGAATGAGGATCTTAGTGGCAAACTTGTTGGCCCCTTCTTTGGTGCTTACGAAGATGAGGTAGACGCCAGGGGTCACCTTTTCACCATTGATGGTGGTGCAGTCCCATACGGCTTGCCCACCTTCCGAAATCAGTTGGGTGACAAAGGCGCCGTCGACGGTGGTGATTCTGACCAATGAATTGGCCACCAAGCCTTTGATGCCGACAAATCCCGTATAGCCAGGTCTGACGGGGTTGGGATAGGCCACCACATCGCTAATTTCGGGTTCGGGTGTCGATGAGGAGCCACGATAAGAGATGATGCCATTGTCGGTGCCGAAAAACACCTCTCCGCTCTTGTCTATGGCCATGGTGGTGACGGCGTTGTCGAGCAACGGGCTGTTGTCGGTGTTGAAGTAATGGATTTCCTTGGGCTTGCCGTCAAATGACATCAGATAGACGCCCGACTCAAGGCCAAACCACATTTGGTTAGTGCCTGCGATGGTGGCCATGGAGAGCACGTTGGAACCGGCAAATAAGTAGTCGTATTGATCGGTGCCGTCATTGCGAGGCACGCGTACTTGAGTGGCATCGTAATTGCCTCCGTTGAAAATGGCGTTGGTGTTGGTGAACATGCAAGGGCCATTGTTGGTACCTGCCCATACTGCGCCGTCCTGGTCGACGGCCAAGCAGTTGACCGAGCCAGCCAGATTGCCGCTTCCCGCAGCTGTGTTCAAGCTGACGGTACGGTCGTCGGCTGTGTTGTCCAATGTCCCGTTGTCGCTGAAGACAATGACTTCACCACCACGACGGATGATCCACTTATGGTCGTTGTCGTCGACGAGCAGCGTCCCAATGTAGGTACCGCTCAGGCTACCACCGAGGTTATAGGAATGCCAGGTGCCATTGCGTTCCATCACCGAGAGGAGCTTGGTGGCGCCTGTGTTGGCCACCCAAAGGTTGCCTTTGCTGTCGAAGTCGAGGCCACTGATGTTGATGAGGTTGGGGTCATCCACCCATCTTTCTAACGTGCTGTTGCTGTCGTCATAAACCTCAACTAGTTCGTTGCCTTTGAATTTCAGGATGCCACTGCCCCATGTACCCACGTAGGTCACTGATGGGTCGTGAGGGTCGGTAGCCGTGCAAACAAAGTCGGAATAGGCGCCGAAGTCGGGAAGCGTGCTGCTGTTGAGGATGGTCCATGAGCCATCGAAGCGGGCCACACCTTCTTTCATATAGCGTTTGCCCCAGTTGGCGGCATGGCCTCCCGTGGCAATCCATACCTGGTCGCCAAAGGATTTGAGTTCAAACACGTTTTTGGAGGCTGGACCGTTGGGTTTCACATCCATGTTGTTCCATCCGTCAGACGTTTTGATGAGGCCACGATGGCTGTCGCCAATCCAATAGTTGCCACTGTTGTCGCGGGCCGCTGAGCAGGGCTCGATATTGCCTCCAGGTGAGTAGACGTTGTGGACTTGATTCAGGTTTTGGTCGAAAACGCTCACACTGTAACGGTTGGCCATGATGAATTGGTCAGGGTAAGCCCTTAACTCCATTTTTTGGTTGACGTCTTGTCTGTCGAAATAACCCCACTGGTTGCCGTCGTTAACGAAAAGTGTGTCGGCTTGGAAGCCACCGTCATAGTTCAGATACAATTTCCCATTGAAGACTTCCATTTCAGTGTAAGCCAAATGTGGATGTATCAGGCTGTTGTCAAAGTGCCATGCAGAATAATTGGCTAAATTTGGGACGTTTTGTGAGGCGTAATACACACCATTGTCGGTGGAGGCATAGATACGACCGTTGAAAAGGGTAACGTCAGTTACATTCACTGCATCACCCTGGTTGCCAATATAATAAGTGTCTTTCACTTCTTCTTTTTTCAGGTCGAAGACCACGATGCCAAAGCCACAAGCCACATAGGCGAGGTCGCCATCAAAGTAGACATGGTTGATGCGTTTGTTGCCCACGATGTTCTTGTCCTTGATGTCTCTCATGTTGGTAACGTTGCCTTCATTGTCGATGAGGTCGACGTTGGCGTTGGCGTAGGCCACAAACAGCTTGCGTTGGCTGTCGTTGTAGCGGATGGTGCTGATGCCTATGTCCGATAAGCCGTTGATTTTGTTGAGGATGTTGACGGAATTGTCCTCCGTGTCGTAATAGAACAACTCGTATTCCGTGGCAGCGTAGATTTTGTTTCCGACAGGCTCCACCCCAATCACCTTTTGGTAGGGAAGATGTGTGCGCCAATGGCCAATGGAGACGCCTTCTTGGGCTTGGGCAAAGGGGAAAACAAGCCATACGGCTATGAATAAGGTAAAGTATTTCAGTCTTTTCATGATGGTCTGATTTGGACTATAGCAATCGATTCATGGGATGATAACGTGCTGATGGTGGGGTTTATTGTAATAGGTCGGCCTTTCGACGGGCTCAAGGACCTTAGTTTTATGGTCATTGCGGTCCCTGAGCTTGTCGAAGGGCCGTATTGTCATTTAATGCTTTTCAGCCATTTCCACTGGAAAATCAACATATAGAATACACCGATAGTGATTGCGGCGTCAGCGAAGTTGAAGATGGGGCGGAAGAAGATAAAATGGTTGTCGGGACCGAAGAAGAACCCAGGCAGCCAGGTAGCGTTCTCGCGAGCAACGTCAATAATAGGAAAATAAAGCATGTCGACCACGCGCCCATGCAACCAGCTAGCATAGCCGCCGCCATCAGGGAAGAAGGTGGCGACTTGTGAGTAGGTGCTTTCGCTGAAGATACGCCCGTAAAACACGCTGTCGATGATGTTGCCCATGGCTCCCGCCGTGATGAGGGCGATGCCAAACAGCACACCGAATTTGGTGTTTTTCTTCGAGAGGCGGACGAGCACCCAAAACAAGGTAACGATGGCTGCAATCCTGAAGATGCTTAAAGCCAATTTCAAGAAACCGCCACCGCCTAACCAACCAAAGGCCATGCCGTTATTTTCGATGAACAGCAACTTAAACCAATTCCCGATGACAGGTATCTCCTGACCAAGGGTCATATTGGTTTTAACCCCAATTTTGAGGATTTGGTCAATCAATAAAACAATAAAAATCACAAAAAACGACCACCAAAGGCCGCGGTTGCCCTCTTTTTTCACTTCTTTTTCAGTTTGGCGTCGAGGCAGCGTGTGGTGATAGGCACGCAGCGCAATCTTTCTTTGGGAATCAATTTTCCTGTTTCACAACATACGCCGTATGTCTTGTTTTCGATGCGCATTAGGGCGAGCTCGAGGTTGTGGATGTACTTCTCCTGACGAGCCACAAGTTTGGCGTTTTCTTCTTTTTGTGCCACGGCATAGCCGTCTTCCAACACCTTGAAGGTGGGGGCTGTGTCGTCGGTGCTATGTTCTCCACCAGAGAGGTTGGCCTGTAGTGTTTCCAAGCTGTTTTTGGCTTGATCAAGCTTTTCGAGTATCAGTGCTTTGAATTCCTCAAGGTCTTCGTCGGAATAGCGCACTTGGGGTTCTTTCTTTTCCATAGCGGTTAGTTTTAATTAGGAATGCTGAATGATGAATGCTGAAATACGAAGTATTCGATGGAGTCAATGTCGCAATGCGACGCTGGGCTTTGCCCTCATTCTGCATTCATCATTTAGCATTTAGCATTATAAATTATTTCTTTTTAATCATTAGTTTAACATTTATTCCTTCCACCAATTCTTCGGCTTCCACGCCTTCCAGCGCATCCACCTTATTAATCGTGGCAAGGGTTTCAGTGCAGATGTAGTCGCCGAACTTTTCGACGGCAGCATCGGTCTTTTCGTTCTTCTCGATGAGCAGTTCGATGCGGTCGGTGACTTCGAATCCTCCTGTCTTGCGGAGGTTCTGCACGCGGTTCACGATTTCGCGGGCGAGGCCTTCCTGCATCAGTTCATCGGTGATGGTCATGTCGAGGGCCACGGTGAGGTCGTCCTGTGAAGTGACGGCCCAGCCGGGGATGTCTTGTGTAGAAATCAAAGCATCTTCAAGGGTTAATTCTACGTCAACGCCGTCCACATTCAAGTGGGTACCGTTGTTCTTCTCAAAGGCATGGATTTCATCTTGGCTCATGTTGGTGAAGTAGGCTTGAATTTGCTTCATCTGCTTGCCGTACTTTTTGCCCAAGGTCTTGAAGTTGGGCTTCACGTTTTTCACCAAGATGTTGTTGTCGGGCGAGAGGAACTCGATTTCCTTGATGTTGACCTCGCTCTTGATGAGGTGCGACACCTTCTCGATCTGGGCTTTCATCGCCTCGTTGGCGACGGGGATCATGATTTTCGACAGGGGCTGACGCACACGGATGTTGGCTTTCTTACGCAGCGAGAGCACCAGCGATGAGATGAGTTGTGCGGCTTCCATGCGTTCCTCCAAAGCCTTGTCGATAAAAGTCTTGTCAGCGACGGGGAAGTCGGTCAAATGCACCGATTCAGCGGCATTGCGGCCCGTGACGTTGTTCAGGTCGCGGTAGAGCTGTTCGCTGAAGAACGGTGCGATGGGTGAACTCAGTCTTGCCACGGTCTCAAGGCAGGTATAAAGGGTCTGGTAGGCCGACAGCTTGTCTTGGTTGTCTTCGCTCTTCCAGAAACGGCGGCGCGAAAGGCGAACGTACCAGTTGCTGAGGTGGGCATCGACGAACTCTGCGATGGCGCGACCCGCACGGGTGGGCTCGTAGCTCTGATAGGCATTGTCGACTTCGAGGATGAGGGAGTTGAGCTCCGACAAAATCCAGCGGTCGATTTCGGGACGATTCTTGATGTCAATGTCGGCTTGGCTGTAGTCGAACTTGTCGATGTTGGCATACAAGGCGAAGAAAGCATAGGTGTTGTACAAGGTTCCGAAGAACTTGCGGCGCACCTCGTCTACGCCAGCCTCGTCAAACTTCAGGTTGTCCCAAGGCTGCGAGTTGGTGATCATGTACCAACGCACGGCATCGGCACCAAATTTCTCGATGGCACCAAATGGGTCGACGGCATTGCCCAAACGTTTAGACATCTTATTGCCGTTTTTGTCAAGGACCAAGCCGTTGGAAATGACGTTCTTGTAGGCTACACTGTCGAAGCACATCGTGGCGATGGCATGTAGTGTGAAGAACCAGCCACGGGTCTGGTCGACGCCTTCGGCGATGAAGTCGGCGGGGAAGGGGAGACCGGTCTTGTCACCCATGTAGTGGTATTGGGCGTAAGGCATGGCGCCGCTGTCGAACCACACGTCGATGAGGTCGGGTTCGCGGAACATCTTCTTGCCGCTTGGCGACACCAAAACCACGCCGTCGATGTAAGGACGGTGCAGGTCGAACTTGGTGTAGTCGTCGCTGGCGTATGGGTTCTCTTTCATGAAGCCCGCCTTTATGCTCTTCTCAATCTCGTTGCGGAGCTCTTCGACGCTGCCGATGCAGATTTCTTCCTTGCCGTCCTCAGTACGCCAGATGGGCAGCGGTGTGCCCCAGTAGCGCGAACGCGACAGGTTCCAGTCGACGAGGTTCTCTAACCAGTTGCCGAAACGGCCGCTACCTGTGGCCTCGGGCTTCCAGTTGATGGTCTTGTTGAGTTCGATCATGCGGTCTTTGAGGGCCGTGGTCTTGATGAACCAGCTGTCGAGGGGATAGTAGAGCACGGGTTTGTCGGTGCGCCAGCAGTGCGGGTAGTTGTGGGTATGTTTCTCGCTCTTGAAGAGCTTGCCTTGTTCCTTGAGGAGCATCACGATGTCGACGTCCAACGACTTGTCTTTTTCGGTCTTGTTGGGGTCGTAGGCGTTCTTCACGAACTGGCCGGCGTAGGGGCGGTAGGCCTCCACGTCCATGCAGTTCTTGACGAACTCAGGGTCGAGGTCTTCGATGCGGAAGAACTTACCCGTGCGGTCCACCATAGGCTGCGGCTTGCCGTCCTTGTCGATCATTTGCAAGGGTGGGATGCCAGCGGCGGCAGCAACGCGCTTGTCGTCGGCACCGAAGGTGGGCGCGATGTGGACGATACCGGTACCATCCTCGGTGGTGACGTAGTCGCCAGGGATGATGCGGAATGCTCCTTCTCCCGGGTTGACCCAAGGAATCAGTTGTTCGTACTCGATGCCGACAAGGTCCTTGCCCTTGAATTCCTTGACGACCTCAGGAGCTTCCTTGAACATCGTCTCCACCAAGGCTTTGGCCATGATAATACAGCAAGGTTCTTCCGTATAAGGATGGACGGTCTTCAAAAGGACATAATCAATATTCGGTCCCACACAGAGAGCCGTGTTTGAGGGTAAAGTCCATGGTGTAGTAGTCCAAGCTATTGCATACGTAGTCAAACCTTCAACTCTAAACTCTAAACTCTCAACTCTCAACTTAAACAACGCCACGCAAGTCAAATCTTTCACATCGCGGTAGCAGCCAGGCATATTCAGTTCGTGTGAGCTGAGGCCAGTGCCAGCGGCAGGCGAGTAGGGTTGGATGGTGTAGCCTTTGTAGAGCAAACCTTTGTTATAGAGGTCTTTCAGTAGGAACCACAAGGTCTCAATGTAGTCGTTGGTGAAGGTGATGTAGGGGTCGTTGAGGTTGACCCAATAGCCCATCTTGCGGGTGAGGTCGTCCCACATGTCCTTGTATTTCATCACCTCCTCGCGGCAGGCGCGGTTGTAGTCGTCGACGCTGATTTTCTTGCCGATGTCTTCCTTGGTGATGCCGAGTTTCTTCTCCACGCCCAGTTCGACGGGTAGACCGTGGGTGTCCCAGCCGGCTTTACGCACCACGTGTTTGCCTTTCAGGGTTTGGTAGCGGCACACCACGTCTTTGATGGAACGGGCCATCACATGGTGGATGCCCGGAGTACCGTTGGCACTCGGTGGACCTTCGAAGAAAACAAAAGCGTTGTCCTTGTCGCGGTTGTCAAGGCTCTTTTGGAAGGTATCGTTTTCTTCCCAAAACTTGCGGATGGCATCAGCTGTCTCGGTGAGATTCAGCTGTTTATATTCCTTGTAGTTGTTTTTCATAAAAATGATGCTTCTATTTTGAGGGGCAAAAGTACGAAAAATTTTGTATTCTACTACATATAATCTTTTGAGAGAATTTCTTTGCAGTGTTCTTTTATGAAGTTGATGATTTCTAAGCCGCGCTTTTTGGGGATTCTGATGCTTTCTCCTACAACGATCATGTCTTCTATAGAAGGCTTTCCGTTTCCGTTGACAGAGGTGGCATGTTCTCCATGATAGCCTTCGGGAACAGGGGTTAGGTCATAAGCAGGAGCCAAATGCCAACGCCCTTCACGATAAATAAAGCTGAAATTTTTGGCATGGTCATCTTTGTTGTCGGTAAAAACGTTGAATGCCATTAATCGGAACATGGCCTCCACTTGTTTGGGGTCTTGGGTAAGAAAACCTGTGAGGTGCAGCAAAGTCTTATAATCCAGTTTCGGGAATTCGACAGACTCGTTGAGTAAGGCTCCAGCGGTGGCCACATGGAGTCGTTCGCCATGGGCGAGGTCGAAACGTCTTGAGGCGAAATACTTGCCTTCAAATAGCTTGAAATCAGTGACTTCTATGCCGCATCGTCGAGCGATTTCGTTGTATTGGAACTCTAACAGTCCAAAATTCTTCGGATCGTAGGTGTGGCGGAATTTTACCAGCCAATCGCCATCCTTGTCGTGGTAAAGACATTTTGGGCGACAACCACCCGAGTTGCCACTGTTATAATAAAGAAGGGCAGTGTCTTTCTCATTGCGTTCTGATAGTACCTCCAAAGCCAGTGCCTGAAGATGGTCAAAAGACAGGGTTTCTTTGACGGGTTCCAATCGGGTTTCTGGTTCATAGCATAAAGCACCCATGCCCGCATTCCCTATTATACTCAGCCGTTGCAGCGGTGTCAGTTGCGACTCGTCTATCCCTTGTTGGCGGAGCATTCGATTGAGCAGGTAACGTCCGTAGCCGTCGGGCAGGCTGTCTTCGAAGATACCGAAATTGCCCCAGAAAGGCCGTTCGGGCGCGATGAACAAGTCCGATTTCAAAGGTAAGTCCAAAGGCGAGATGGAAAAACCTGAGGCGAGCCATTCTTTGTCATAGCAGAACACGCAGCGTTTTTCGTCAGGGGTCATGGTCAGCTCGCCGACAGGTTTCCCGTGGTATTTGACATGGAGTTTACTGATGGAATTCATTTCTTCCGCGTTTTCGGTTCTTGTTTTTGTTGATGGTGTCTAATTCTTCCATAGTGGAATAGATGGGCTCAGCCAGTAGCGACTTCAGCGCATCGGTATAGCCTAAGGCCTTGGCCAAGGCTATGAAACCGATTAATGAAATGCTATGCTGTTGCTCAAACTTGGTAATAGTGGGAACAGGCACGCCGCTCATCATCGAAAGTGCTTTGCGCGAGAGGCCTTTTTCCAGTCTGCGGTGCTTGACATTCTCTGATAGGTGTGCAGCGAGTTCATCCGCAGTATCCATATTAAAGTCGTAAAGTAAAGACATATTATTGTATCTTTAATTTAATAAAACAGCAAATAAGAAATATTATCATATTTGATGGCAAAGATACAATTAATTAGAGAATGGGTGCTAGAAATATGAAAAAAACTATTTGGAGGTTCCCTACGGGAATGGTGTGAAGCATAAAGTTACAAGCGGCGGCATAAACCGATTTCTCATCTGCAACTGTTTCAAGCCGCCGATAACAACGAGTCAATTATTCCATTCCCGAAGTGAATCTATACTTCCCGATTAGCGCAAAACGAAGCCAAATCACGCAGCGCCTCGACGATTTCCGAAGGAGGGAAGCCTTCCAAGGCTTTCAAGGTCTTTTCATAATAAATGGGTAGCAAGACCTGGGCTTGCGCAACATTTTCGGTGTCAAGGATGTCGTCGCGGAGCTGGAAGAGGATGCCGAAATTCAGTCCGAAGTCGGCGATTTGTTGGACATGTTCCGGCGAAGCGTTCACCGAAAGGGCACCTGAGGCGCAGCAGGAACGCATCAACATGGCGGTTTTGCGAGTGATGATGTCCAAATAGTCGAGGTCCCTGAGCTTGTCGAAGGGCCGACCTATAGAAGATTCAACCTTTTTGTCCCGGCCCTTCGACGGGCTCAGGGACCTTGTACTCTGCATCAATTCCCCTTCGCTCATGGCGGCGGTGGTGCTGAGCATCTCTTGCAGGATGGCATAGTCGTTGGGTTGGGCGAGGAGCAGCATGGCTTTGGCTAAGAGGTAGTCGCCCGCCAACACCGCCGACAGGTTGCCGAATTGCGCCTTCACCGAGGCTTGGCCGCGACGTTGGTCGTCGTCGTCCACCACATCGTCGTGGATGAGCGTGGCGTTGTGTACCATTTCCACGAAGGTGGCTGCCCGCAAAGTCTGCTCGTTGACTTCACCGAAAAGCTTCGCGCCGAGTAGCACCAAAATGGGTCGTAAGCGTTTGCCTCTTGAATCAAGCACATAGTGCATGATGTTGTCCATGGGCTTGGTTTCGGCGTTCAAAGTCTTTTCGAAAAAGGCTTCGAACTGTGTCAACTCAGAGACGATGGGAAATATAATGTGGCTAAGATTTTTCACACTTATTCAAGTGAAAGTTGCATAAAATCAGTAGGAGACAGTACAATGATTCCATCTTGTGGAAAATGACGCTCATTCCGGGTCACAATATGACTGCAACCCGAAGCTTGTGCTGCATGATATTGAAGCATGTCTTCGAAATCGGGAGCAACAGCATAAAGAGCTTCATGGAGTTGTGTTGAATCCATGGTGGCGACATTGATATGATGTTCTAATATCTTCAATGCTTCTAAAGCGTTGGCATATCCCAACATCTTGCGAGCCACAAACATGCATGTGGAGAATGAAAGTGGAGTTGAATATAACGCAATCTCACCTTTGAACCCACTATTCAGTACGCGTGCCGAATCATGGACGAACGGTTCTCGATGGAGCAACACGTCAAGCAACACATTGGTGTCGATAAATACGTGTGTCATAAGGTGTACTTTTCTGCTAAGTAGTCCATCCGTGCATACTCGCCATTGAGACCTACCTCTTCTTTATCAAGCAAAGGCATCGCAAGAATGGCCTCTAAATCAGGTGCATACTGATTTGTAGCATCTTTTGAGTTGCAATGCGTACCGGTGGCGAGACGAATCAGGATAGTCTCCATCTGTTGCTGTATCCATTTTGAGATGTCGGTATTGGCTCCGATGGCGGGACGTGCCTGTTCAATGAGAGTGTCGCTTAGTGTAATACTATAGGTGCACATGATGTATAACTTTTTCGTGTGCAAAAATACGCTTTTTTTTCGATAAGGCTCCAAAAATGCACGATATTTGCAGAATCTACGTTATTGTTTGTAAACGCTTGAACCATGAAACGCACCGGAATCATCATCGCAACCGTCGCCTTAGTGGCCATCGGTTTGTTGGCTTTCGCATCGCCGAACAAGACCCCTAACACTCCTGATTCGCCTGAAAAACCGAAAAACAATTACGAGACTATGTGGAAAAAAGTAAAGGAAAACCTTGAGAAAGACTTGCCGGAATCAGCTGAAAAAGAGCTGGCTGCCATCGAAAAGCAAGCCGAAAAAGACAACAACTCCACCCAACTGCTGAAGACCTGGCTCTATCGGCAGAACATCATGCAGCGAACGGTGGAAGAAGACCCCGAACAGGCCTTCATCCAATACATTGAAGAGAAAGTCGGGAAGTTGGATGTTGTTCATGATGCCTTGCTGCACGAGGAAATCGCAAAGGCATACGCTGCTTATTTGGACAACAATGAGTGGCGCATCAACGAGAACCTGCCCATTGATGGCGACCTCTCGAAGGTGGAGATGAAATACTGGGACAAGGAAAGCTTCAAAACGCGTATCAACCAACACTATGACGAGGCTCTGAAACCCATCGAAGCCTTAAAAAAGGCCAAGACCGAGGATTTTATGGCCTTGTACGAAAACAAGAACAACAATGAGGAATACATTGAATATGAGGCCTCTCTGTTCGAGTTTATGTTCCACCGCGTGGCCAATTATTACCAAGGTCAAGCCGATGCCGACCAAGCCGAGGGCGACACCGACAAGTGGTGGCTGCCTGCCAATGAGTTTGTAAAAGTCGACTTGGGCACGACAGATAATCCGCTCAACAAATGCTTGAAAATCTATCAAGACCTCATCGCCTACAACCTCAAGGAAAAGAACGAGGATGTGTTGATTTACAACGATTTCAAGCGTTTTGGATTCGTCAACTCCATTTTGCGGAAAGATGCCCAATATCAGGCTGCGATGGAAGACCTGAAGGCGCAGCACAAAGACAATCCGCTCTCCGCCGAAATCACTTCCTTGATTGCGCGAAGCATGATGAACCAGTTGGAGAACAACAGCAGCGACAGCGCCTATTTTGATAATTACAAAAAAGCTAAGGCGTTGTGCGAAGAGGCCATCGCCAAGTTCCCGAAATCGAAGGGAGCAAAGAACTGCCAGAATCTCATCAAGCGCATCGAGGAGCCACAAATCGACATCACGCTGAACTCGGTTCAATTGCCCAACGAGGCCATTCCTGCCGTGTTGGAATACAAGAACACGACCGCACCTTATTATAGAATCGTGAAGGTCAGCGAAAAGGAACTGAAGAAACTGGGAGGGTTGAGGAAAGAAGAACTGCTCGAAGCGCTGAACAAGAAATCCGCTGTTGCAGAACAGGAACTTATCTTAGCTCCTGAAACCGACTACCGTCACCACAGCACCTTGATTGCCTTGCCTGCCTTGGAGGAAGGCATCTACTACCTGACTGCCACCACTAAACAAGACATCAAGAGTGAGGATAAAACCTTGATAATTAGTTTCCAAGTTTCTAACCTTGGCTACATCACCGACTCAAAATATGAGCAGATGACCGTTGTGGTGGTGGACCGCAAAACGGGGAAAACCGTGGAAGGCGTGACTGTGGAATTCTGTCGCCGCGAATGGGACTATAAAGCCCGCGAATACAAGACCATCGTTTTAAACACGGTGAAGTCGGACAAGAACGGCAAAGCCGTCATGACTGGCAAAGAGAGAGAGATAACCACGTTCTACATCAATCTCCGCAATGGCGACGATGTCTTGCTGTCCGACATCAATTTCAGTATAGGATCACCGAACAGGAACGATGGAGTGTATCATACGACCATGCTCTTCACCGACCGCGCCATCTATCGTCCCGGGCAGACCGTCTACTTCCAAGGCGTCGTGAAGCGCTATCAAGGCAAGGAACAGACATTGGTGAACGGCTACAACGAGACGGTGACCTTCAAGGATGCCAACTGGCAGGAAATCAGCTCTGCCCAGTTCACTACTGATGAATACGGCTCGTTCAGCGGCTCGTTTGTCATTCCAACCGACCGCCTGAATGGCGTGTTCCATCTCATTTCCGGCCATGGCACTAGTACCATCCGTGTGGAAGAATACAAACGCCCAACTTTTGAGGTGACTTTCGAGCGTCCGAAAGAGCAATATAAACTGAACCAAGAAGTTACGGTACATGGTGATGTGAAAGCTTACGCCGGATTCGGCTTGGACGATGTGGAATACTCATACCGCGTCGTCCGCAAGACCTCCTTCCCGTGGCGTTGCTGGTGGTGGTGGTACCCGACTGTTGAGGACGAACAAATCACTCACGGCAAGGCCCGCACCGACGAGAACGGCAAGTTCGCCGTCACCTTCAACCTGAAACCTTCGTTGAGCATCGCACCTGAGAAGCAACCTGTGTTCACTTACGAAATTGAGGTGACTGCCACGAGCAAGCAAGGCGAGACCCATGTCGACACCTATAGCATCCGCGCGGGCTATAACGAAATCGCCATCAGCACAGACTTACCTTCGGAGGTTGAAAAATCTGAAATCGGCAAATACCAAATCACCGTGAGCAACCTCAGCTGGCAGCCCGCCAAGAGCCGCATCTCGAGGAAGATTTATCGCTACGATGATGCTGCCAAAATCAACTACTTTGAGGCGATGGGACATTCGGAAAAACTTGACAGGCAAGTGCTGAGCGATGAGGAGTTGGCTAGATTGTTCCCACAGTACAGCTTTTATGACAAGCAAGCCGGTCCTTCGACGGGCTCAGGAACCTTGGTTTATCAGGATGAAGTTATGGTGGACGACAAGGCCAAGCTCTACGAAGGCAAGGCTTTGGAACCTGGAAAGTACTATGTGGAACTGGTGAGTTTGGACGACCCTTTGGCGAAGGTTTCGCAACAGTTCACCGTGTTTGAAAACGACTCCAAGAAGCTGCCTTTCACCACAATGGAATGGGTGCACCAAGACAAGTCGACAGCCCATCCTGACGACGAAATCCAACTCAGCATCGGCAGCTCGGCTAAGGATGTGGAAATTTGGGTGCAGCTGCTCCATGGCGACGAAATCCGTTTGGATAAGAAAATCACCGTCAGTAATAGCGTGCAGACTTTATCTTATAAGGTGACCGAAAACGACCGAGGAGGTCTCAACTGGCGTTATGCCTTTGTCAAAGAAAACTCGTTCAACAAGGATCGTTTAGACATTTCCGTGCCTTTTGACAATTACGACTTGGATGTGAAACTCGCCACCATGCGCGACAAGCTCAGTCCTGGTGCCGAGGAGACCTGGGAGGTGACCGTCCGCGACTATAAGGACAAGCCGTTGGAAGCCGCCTTGCTCACAGGAATGTATGATGCCTCTTTGGATGAATTTGAACGCAATCATTGGTGGTTCAGCATGTCGCCTTCAGGTGTGGTTGGACGTAGTTTCAATTCCGATGGCCACTGCTTCACCTCGTCCAATACCGTTGTGGAGTTTTTCCACGTTGCCGAGTTGTTCAATTTCAGCCTGCCTTCCGATGCACCTTTCTTCGATTATGGGTATGTATACGGTGGGCGTGGATTGAGGAAAGGAAGCCGAAGGGTAAATGATGTTTATATGTGTGTGGAAGAATCGGCTGCGATGGATTACCAGGTGCCTATGGTTGCAAAGAAGAATTCTGTTTCAGGGGCAGTTCTCGCAACAGACGGCGAAGAAGAAATGGTAGAAATCGCAGAGCAAGAAGCTACTTCCGAAACAGGAAGTATAGCAACCTCTAAGGAATCCGCCGAACCTACCCTCCGCGAGAACTTCAACGAAACGGCCTTCTTCTTCCCACAGCTACGCACCAACGCCGACGGAAGCGCGACCTTCAGCTTCACTATGCCCGACGCCCTCACGCGCTGGCGCCTGATGCTGATGGCCTACACCAAAGACCGCAAAACAGGCCAAAACGAATACACCTTCACTTCCTCGAAGCCTGTGATGATCATGGCCGACATGCCGCGCTTCATGTACGACAACGACGAACTGTGGTTTGTGGCCAACGTTATCAACACGGGCGACGAGCCTGTCACGCCCACGGCGAAACTCGAAATCTTTGATGCGGGCACGATGCAGCCTGTGAATCTGATAATTAATGACGGCCCTTCGACGGGCTCAGGGACCTGTACCATCCCGATGGAGACTATCCAACCCGGTCGTAGCAAGGAAGTGCGTTGGAAGGTGAAGGGTCAATATGATTTGAGCCTTTTGGCCTTCCGCTTCACGGCTTACGCAGGACAATTCAGCGATGCCGAGCAGCACCTCCTGCCTGTGCTGAGCAGCGAAATCTTCATGACGCAGACCCTGCCCATCACTGTGAAGGCTGAGACCGAAAAAACCTTCGACTTCGAAGCCATCGCCAACCCCGACAGCCACGAGCGCGACTACAGCCTGACGCTCAACTTCAGTACCAACCCCGTGTGGTACGCCGTGCAGGCTCTGCCTTACTTAGCCAACGTCAAGGCCGACCGCGCCGAGACCGCCTTCTACGTGTTCTACGCCAACACGCTCTCGTCCTACATCGCTGACCACACCCCGAACCTCTTGAACTACATCAAGAAGTGGCAGATTGAGACCCCCGATGCTCTGCTCTCGCAACTCGAAAAAGACCAAGACCTGAAGGCCATCATGCTGCAAGAGACGCCATGGGTGCTTGAGGCCAAGAGCGAGACTGAGCAACGCAGCCGTATCGCCACGCTCTTCGAAGTGAACACCATTCGTAACCAGCAGACCAATGCCTTGAAACTCATCAAGGACAAGCAGAAATACAATGGCGGTTGGCCTTGGATGGACGGTATGCCTGAGAGTCCGTACATCAGCACCTACATCCTCACGGGTTTCGGCAAATTGCAGAAGATGGGCGCTTGGAGTACGTTGAGCAAGTCCGACCAAAACACCGCCCAAAGCATCTGCGACAAGGCCGTGCGTTACCTTGAATATGAAGTGGCCGAGACCTACCGCTATATGAAAGCCCATAGCAAAGGCAAGGATTGGCCCATTGGTTCCAGCACTTTGAACGAGCTCTATGCATTGAGTTTCTTTGAGGTGCAAAACTCCGACCGCGACTTCGCTAAGGCCAAGGACTATTACCTCAAGAGCCTCGACAAGGAGTGGACCTCGTTCAATTTCAACCAACGCTCGAAGGGTGCCTTGGTACTTTACCGCAACGGCAACGAAAAGACCGCCAAGTTGATGATTCAGAGTTTCAAGGAAACCGCTCAGAAGAACGAGCAAATCGGCATGTACTGGCCGAAGAAATACTTCGCGTTTGAGTCGCACATCGCCACCCACGCCAACATCATGGCCGCCTTTGCAGAAATCGACCAAAACCAAGAGATTATCGACGAGTTGCGCGTGTGGCTGCTCACCCAGAAGCAGACCACGATGTGGGAGAACTCGGCCTCCACCGCCGATGCCATCTATGCTCTGCTGATGCGCGGCAGCGACTGGTTCGAGGAAGGCAAGGAAGTCACCCTGCGCTTTGGCAACACGCCCGTCAGCACCGAAGGTGGCGTGGCCGGCACGGGCTTCATCCAACGTCGTTGGAATGCCAACGAAGTGACCGAGGACATGCGTCAGCTCACCGTCAACAACCCGACCAACCACCTTGTGTGGGGCGGCCTGTTCCGCCAGTATTTCGTCCCGATTGACGAGGTGAAGAGCGACGAATCGGGCTTCACCATCAAGCGCGAACTGTTTGTGGAGACGGTGACCGACAAGGGCAGGGTCTTGGTGCCTGCGGAGAAGCGTACGCTGAAGGTTGGCGACAAACTTACCGTAAAGATCACCTTTACCAGCCAGCAGGATATGAGCTTTGTCTTTGTCAAGGACCTCCGTGCCGCTGGCTTCGAGCCCATTGAGCAAATCTCGCGCTACGAGTACAACGACCGTATGAGCTACTACCAGAGCAACACCGACACCGACATGGAGTTCTTCATCGAGTTCCTGCCCAAGGGCACGCATCAGCTGGAGTACAGCATGTTCGTGACCAAGGAAGGCCACCTCAACAATGGCTACGCCTTGATTCAGTGCCAATATGCTCCTGAGTTCAGTGCATATTCGGATGGAATGAAGGTTAGGGTAGGAGAGTAAGAATCAGCCTCCCATGTCAAAACCCCGCTGCGCATGTCATTCCTGCATTGGCAAGTGGGCAGGAGGGAATCTATGGGCAGCGGGATGCTAGGAATAATCTATAGGAGGCGGAATAATGAAGCAAAATCCTTTCAAGACGGCCTCAACAGCTATAGATCCCATGCCTTTGCCCACCAGCCCCCGCAGGGATGACATACCTGTTGAGGCCTGCAAAGCCCAAAGCAGGAATGACATGCTTTCTGGAGCCTGCAAGAACCATGTAAAAAGTAAAAGCCAGTCTCCCATGTCATTCCAGCAGAGGAATGTGCGAGAGCGGGAATCTATGGGAGGCGGTTTAAAGAAGTAATAATTGAAAGATTCAACAG
Organism: Bacteroidales bacterium; assembly: GCA_016290215.1. Lineage (GTDB taxonomy): Bacteria > Bacteroidota > Bacteroidia > Bacteroidales > F082 > Limimorpha. The sequence continues at coordinate 113,062 of JAEETH010000001.1, read as the reverse complement.
ATGAAAACCTATTGGGTATATATGATGCAAAGTACTAATGGGCGGGCTTTATACATAGGTGTTACTAATAACCTTGATAGACGTGTTAGAGAGCACAAGGAAGGTAGTGGGTCTGTTTTTACGGCAAAATATAAATGCCACAAGCTGGTGTATTGTGAAGATTTTGGTTTGATAGACCAAGCTATAGTTAGGGAAAAAGAATTAAAGAAACTATCAAGAGCAGAAAAAGAAAGACTGATAGATAGGATAAACCCTGAAAGGAAGGATTTGTTCGAGAATAACATCTAATGACGGCTCTTGAAGTCATAGATTCCCGCCACCGCACTACCCTACGCTGGAATGACATGACTTCAAGTGCCTGTTTTTAACCGTGTTAGAATCAAGCCTCTTGGTCATAACCCCGCTGCGCATGTCATTCCAGCGTTGGCAAGTGGGTAGGAGGGAATCTATGTGCAGCGGGATGCCAGGAAAAATCTATGGGAGGCGGAACAATGAAGCAAAATCCTTTTAAGACGGCCTCAACAGCTATAGATCCCATGACTTTGCCCACGAGCCTACGCAGGGATGACATACCTGTTGGGGCCTGCACCAGCCTAATGCAGGGATGACATAACTTCAAGTGCCTGTTTTAACCGTGGTAGAATCAAGCCTCCTGGCCATAACCTCGCTGCACATGTCATTCCTGCATTGGCAAGTGGGTAGGAGGGAATCTATGGGCAGCGGGACGCTAGGGAAAATCTATAGGAGGCGGTTCAAGAAGCAAAAACTTTTAGGACGGCCTCAACAGCTATAGATCCCATGTCTTTGCCCACGAGCCTACGCAGGGATGACATACCTGTTGAGGCCTGCACCAGCCTAATGCAGGAATGACATGCTTTCTGAAGCCTGTTTTTACCGAACGATGAGTTTGATTGTTTGTCTCCAACCCTTCTGATGCCTAATGCGCAACAAATAAAACCCTTGAGAAACATCTTGAAGGTTAAGCTCAAACCGCTGCGCCCCATTCCCGAAATGCTCGGATTGCCGTTGCACCAGTTGTCCTTGCAGCGAATACAATTCAAACTGCACCAAGCCTGCTGATGGGTTGAAAAAGTGAACCATGGTAACGTCAGAAGCTGGATTAGGTGCCACAGAGGCTTCCAAAGTAGTCACCTCCGACTCGTCAACGCCTAAACCTGGAACATCGGTGAAGATTTTCATCGTCACAGGGAGATGGTCGGAGCAATCGAAGAGGGCTTGTGCGACTTCGGCAGGCACAACATAGTTGTAGCCTTGGTTGATGCTTTGGTTGAAGTGGTAACCGTCGTTGCCGATGGCTTTGTAGGAATTGGGCACATAGCGTAAGTGCTTGTAGCTGTACTTGATCTCGTCGGCCATCAGGATGAAGTCGAAGCGGTCGTCAAGGCCACCATCGGAGAAACATGTAGTGTTTCCATTTCTGGTAGATTGGGTGTGGAATCGGGCAAACTGGTAGGAGTTGTTCCATTCGCCCACGCCGCCAAGGTTGGCCAATGGATCGGTAAAGAGCGCATTGGTGTTGCTGTAGGTTCGGGTAAGCACCTGGTAACCACTCTCACTGGCACCATACATATTGAAATCGCCCATAATCAACACATTTTCAGTGGCGTAGTTTTGGCTGACATAGTTCATCACCGTTTGCATCAAGGTGTAGCGTGAGCCTGCATATTCTTCTCCAGCCTTGGGATGGGTGACGATGCAAACCAGTTTCACGGTGTCGCCAACGGCCAAAGTATTGGTTTTGAGATACAGTTCGTAGACATCGGTGTCGCGCGGATGGGTACGAAGGGCCACATGTTTCTTCAATCCTAACTTTCGCGAGTTGTAGAAAATATGGTTGATGATATTGCTGCCCGCGTAATTGATGATATTATCGGATTGCCAGTAATCTTTGCCGGAAAGGTTGAGGTTATGACGCAAAAAGTCGCTTTGCAGCTTAGCGGTGGCACCAAACTCGCAAACTGTGAAAATGTCGGGTTTTACATAATCCAAAATGGTGCGGATGCACTCGTCTTTGAGTTGCGTGTTGTTGGTGCTTTCGGAACAGCCCCCATAACCTTGGAAGTTCCCATATTGCAGGAGGTTGTATTGTAGAACAGTCAGCGTGTCTTGAGCGTTGGCCAGCAGGAAAGACCAAAGAAATACAATAATAAGGTATATTTTGCGTTTCATTTCAGAAGTATTTGTGCAGCAAAATTAGAAAAATTGGCGCGATATTTGAATTAATCCTATTTTTGCAACGAAATTAGTTATGGAGATGAAATTCAGAAACGCTTTTTTGGCTTTGGCAACCTTGGCTTTGTTGGCATTGGGTTCGTGCTGCAAAGAGAAGAAGTATGCTGGTTCGCCACTCGTAGGGCATTGGGGCTGTGAGCAATACATCAGTTGCCGCACCAATGACGATGGCGTCGAAAAGTGGGATACTTTGCATTATGAAGTGGGTGAAGGTCATGGCTATGAGGTGTATTTTTATGATGATGGATCGGGCAAGTTGCTGCTCAACGATAGTCCTGCGTTGATTAAGAAGTTCAATTGCGATTATGATTATGATTCCGTAAGTCATGTGCTTACGATTTACAACACCTCATGGATTATCTCCATGTTTTCTGACGCTACCAGCGCCGACATGGACATTGAGGAGTTGGCCGCCAATACTATCAGGGCTTCGTGGATCAACCATTTTTCGGAGCCCGAACCGTTCTTTGAACGCTTTTTCTTGAAACGAATTGATTAACAATTAAATAAATTAAAAAAAATGAAAAAAATGAAAAAACTGACATTAATTGTTGCAGTGGCTTTTGTTGCCATGCTGTTTACCTCTTGTAAGCCTGATTACGATGATTTGGTTGGCACTTGGGGTGTTGAAAGGATTGAGTATTACAACATCGACTATGCGGGCCACCCGATTGAACCCTATTCGAGTTCCTATTCTTACGATCCGAATTCATCCGACAATGGTATCCAAATGGTATTTAGGGATAACAAAACGGGTGAGATACGTGATAGCGCCATTGATACAATTTGGCTCTGGAACGAAGAAATAGGTGAATACGATGACTATATAGCTTGTCCCGACACAGTTTTAGTGACTACATTCACTTGTTCTTACGACGAATCTGCACAAATTATCTATATGACGACGAGCGAAAGTCCACGTCCGTATAGGATGACTGTTTCTGAATTGACCAAAAACACATTTGTCTACGAGAACGAATACGGCACGGATTATGTTGAGAAAGCTTACCTGAAACGTATCAGCAATAAGCCTACCAAGTCGGCTGACCGCGGCAGCAGCCCGGTGAAGCATCCGCATCGTATGCAAGGAACAATCTTTGGAAACAAATAAGGCAATATTAGAATAAACATTGCCGTGCATAGATTCCCAAGGGAATGACATGCACGGCAATGTTTTTTTATTCCACTATCAGCATCAGGCCTTTCAAATACGCTCCTTCAGGGTGGAAAATGTTGATGGGGTGGTCGGCGGGCTGCGACAACTGGTCGATGATGCGCACGTTGCGCTTGGCCTCTATCGCCGCTGCGGTGACGATGCCTTGGAAGGTGGCTTTGTCGACGGCCTGCGAGCAGCTGAAGGTGAACAGTAATCCGCCTTTGGCGATGCGCTTGATGGCTTCGGCGTTGAGGAATTTATAGCCGCTCAAGCCACGATGACGGTCTTGATGACGTTTGGCAAAGGCTGGCGGGTCGAGGATGATGAGGTCGAAAGCACCTTCGCGCATGTCCTTGATATATTCCTTCATGTCGGCCACATGGCAGGGATTCTCTTCTTGCGAATAGCCGTTGAGTTCGAGGTTGGCTTCGGCCATGGCGATAGCTTTTTTGGAGGCGTCGACGGTGACGGCTCTTTTGGCCCCGCCTTTCAGTGCCGTGACGGAGAAGCCCCCCGTGTAGCCAAAGGCATTGAGTACGGTTTTACCTTGCGCAAAATGGCGTACCAACTCACGGTTCTCGCGTTGGTCGAGGAAGAAGCCTGTCTTCTGGCCTTCTTCCCAATTGGGAAGGAAACGGCTGTCGTTTTCCAAGATTACCTCATCAAGGCGCTCGCCGAAGAGGTAGCCATCGTCCACGATGGCATCTTCCTTGCCCATACGTTGCATGGCATCGGCGCTTTTGTTGTAGATGGCTTGCAGGCCAAGGTCGGGCATGAGTTTGAGGGCACGGACAATCTCCTTCAGGTGGAGTGCCATGCCTTCGGTTTGGGCTTGCACCACGGCAGTGTGACCGTATATGTCGACGATGAGGCCAGCAAGTCCGTCGCCTTCCGAATGGACGAGGCGGAAGCAGTTGGTATGCGGGTTGTTGGTCAAACCCATGATTTTGCGCACCTCAAAGGCATGGTTGAGGCGGTCGAGGAAAAACCATTCATCGATTTTGGTGTTTTCGAAACTCAAAATCTTCACGGCGATGCTGTCCGACTCGCAGAAGCCCGTGCCGAGGATGTTGCCGTCATAGTCGGTGACGGTGACCGTGTCGCCCGCTTGCAAGCCTTTGGCGGCATCATGGATAGCACCTGAAAACACCCATGGATGGAAGCGACGCAAGGCATCGTCCTTGCCTGGATTGAGGCGTATGACAGGATAAAGAGGGGTTTGTGGCATATTTCAAACGTATTTTGGCGCAAAGATAGTGAATTATTAAAATGGTGGTTCGGATATTTGTTGTAGTTTTGCACCCAATTTTTACGTGCCTGTCTGGAGCTTATGAAAAACACTTTCTGTTATGTTATGCTGTTCTTGCTTGGCTTGACCATGATGGCTTCGTGTGGGGAAAAATCGGAACACCAAGCAACAGAGAACGTGGAACAAAAGCAAACAACTGAAACCGTTGAGGAAAAGCAAGAAGACTTCCGTTTGCCTGCTTTTTCAATTGACGGTGACGGCTTCGATACGGTAAGGTATAAAGACTATGTTTTCATTTCGCAACCTATTCCCGATGCGGTGAAAGCCAGAATGCAAGGCAAGTCGATGCCCGATAATGCCACCATCGGCTTTGATGAATTGCGTTATCTTACCCTCTATCATTACGATTACGAAGGCAACATCCAGCAGGGCGAGATGGTGTGCAACCAAGTCATCGCCCACGACCTGCTTTGCATCTTTAGGGCCTTGTTTGCCGAGGTCTATCCTATCTATAGCATCCGTTTGGTTGACGACTTCGACGCTGACGACGAGGCTTCCATGCAGGCCAACAACACTTCTTGCTTCAACTACCGTACAGTGGTCGGTAGCAGAAGGATTTCGAAACACGCCATGGGTCTGGCCGTTGATGTCAACCCTTTACAGAATCCTTGCATTAAACATGGTCGCGTGCATCCTGAGACAGCGAAAGAGTACATTGACAGGACGCAGGACTTTCCCCACAAGATTGACAGGGACGACTATTGCAAGAAAATTTTTACCTCATACGGTTTCTCATGGGGTGGAGGCTGGGCTGGCTCGAAGGATTACCAGCATTTTGAGAAGAGGTGAGATTAATGCACAAAAGGGTACGCCAAAACGCACCCCTTTGTTGTTGCTGTAGAGACAGCATGTGCTTTGTAACTCCCTGTTTTATTTATTCTTTCTCTTGTTTCTATAAAGACGTTGCGCGAAGAACAGGCTGACGATGTATCCGGCGATTCCTACTCCTCTGAAGACGATGGCACCCGTAGTATTGCCCTCGGCGATGGGGGTCGTTGTGCAGAGAAGGGTGGAACCAATGATGAGCGCGACGATGATGAGGCCACGAATTACATATTCCGTGATACGGTTGACCGTTTCGAGAGCCTTCTCTTCAAAAGCGAAGTCGGTGTGTAACGTGATCTGGTTCTTTTGCAACATGTCGAGCGTCTCGGCTTTCTTGACCGAAGAGTCCGTGACGCCATTGAAGAGCTGCAACAGTTTTAAGGCAATCTCCGGATTCATCTCCTCAGGATGCTCGAGGTTAAGGTTGAAGCTTGACCCCATGTCAACCTTAGAAAGGAAGTAATTCAAGATATTCACCTTTTTGCTGAGCGTACTGACGGTTCCTTCAATAGCGATGACCCCGCGTGTAAGGTTGGTGAGGAAAGGATCGACCTTGTAATTGCCGTTTTGGAGCGCATCGAGAACGGTGTTCAAGAGGTCGCCCAGTTCAAAGTCGCCGAAATCCGTCCCAGAGAACTGGTTGCACATGTCCTCACAAAGCCCAAGTATCTCGCCGTGATTGACTTCGCCCTCTGGATGTGCGATGGTCATCAGGATGCGTTTCAGGTTGTAGGCATCCTTCATCACCACGTTGGTGACGATGTCGATGAGTGTCTGACGCTGCTTCTGGGTAAGCGTGCCCATCATGCCAAAGTCAATCCACTCAATGCTGTGTTCAGGCAGCGGGATTTTCTTCTCCTCGGCAGGCTTCTCTTCACCTTCCACGGCATCGGGTTTGGGTTCGGCCACTACGGGTTCGCTGACCTGCTCGCCAGGAGTCGGTTCCTTAATGAATACGTTGCCTGAGTGCGGGTCGGCATGATAGAAGCCGTCGACGAGGACCTGTGTGGAGAAGTTGTCCGCAATGAGTGCGGCGAGGCGTTCACGTTCGTCTTCGCTGAGGGTGTCGAGGAATTTGGTATTGCTGACCTCGTTGCCTGTGACGAAGTCCTCGGTGAGGATGGCCTCACAGGTGAGCTCGCGGTAGCATTTTGGGCAGATAACCTTCTCGCGTCCAAGGTTGTTGTTATAGAAACGGTCGAGATAGTTGGCCTCGTTGGTGAAGTCGAGTTCGATTTTCGAGGTTTTCTCGAGTTCCATAATCATACCCTTGATGTCGATTCCGCCTACATTCCCTTTGACGAATTTGTCAAGGACTTTTTCAAGGAGCGCAAAGTCGCGTGCGACGGTCTCAACGACCCCTGGACGACGGACTTTAACGGCCACAACAGTGCCATCGAGCAGTGTCGCCTTATGCACTTGCGCAACAGAAGCGGCACCTAAGGCTTTTTCATTAAAAGAAGAGAAAATTTCGTTCGTAGGTTTGCCCAGATACTTCTCGATTTGGGCGTGGACGGTTTCAAGGTCCATGGGGGCCACATTCGAACGTAATTTCGCAAGTGCTTCGCAATACTCAGCAGGCATGTAGTCAGACTGCTGGGAGGCGATTTGCCCGAGCTTCACAAAAGTGGGTCCTAAGTCCTGCAAGATATTCACTACGATTTCGGGCGTGATGCCGTCATCGTAGTTGTACTTATTCACGATGTTGATTATTTCCTTGAGCCTTCCGTTGCTCTTAGGCTCGGCCTTTTTGGCTTCCTTACGTTGCTTGAGTAAAGCAGAGATAAATCCAGACATGATCGTGTTTTTTGTTTAAACATGTAGAGACGCGGCGCGCCACGTCTCTACAATTATTTACAATTATTTTACAATCAATTATTGTTTCCGTGCTGCAATCAGCAGATCCAGCATCTTGATGGCCGAATCGCTGATGACCGTGCCGGGACCGAAGATGGCCACAGCACCGGCGTCGTAGAGGAACTGGTAGTCCTGTGCAGGAATCACGCCACCCACGGTGACCATGATGTCGGGACGACCGAGTTTCTCAAGCTCCTCGATGACCTGAGGCACGAGGGTCTTGTGACCGGCAGCCAGCGAACTCACGCCCAGGATGTGGACGTCGTTCTCCACGGCCTGCTTGGCAGCCTCGGCGGGCGTCTGGAACAAGGGACCCATGTCGACGTCGAAACCGATGTCGGCATAACCGGTGGCCACCACCTTGGCGCCACGGTCGTGACCGTCTTGACCCATCTTGGCAATCATGATACGCGGACGACGTCCTTCCATCTTGGCGAACTCGTCGGCCTTGCGGCAGGCTTCCTCGAATCTTGCATCGTTTTTCGTTTCCATAGAATATACTCCTGAAATTGAACGGATTACTGCTTTGTAACGACCAGCGACTTTTTCGCAAGCCATCGAAATCTCACCCAACGAAGCGCGGCACTTGGCTGCTTCGACGGCCAAGGCAAGCAGGTTGCCCTCGCCCGTCTCGGCGCACTTGGTGATGGCTTCGAGGCAACGCTGCACGTCGGCCTCGTTACGGTTGGCACGGAGCTCCTTCAGGCGCTTGATCTGCGACTCACGCACAGCGGTGTTGTCGACCTCCAAGGTCTCGATGGGGTCTTCGTGGTCAAGGCGGTACTTGTTGATACCGACGATGGTCTCGCGGCCTGAGTCAATCTTGGCCTGCTTGCGGGCAGCGGCCTCTTCGATACGCATCTTCGGCAGACCCGTCTCGATGGCCTTGGCCATGCCACCCATGGCTTCCACCTCTTGGATGTGACCCCAAGCACGCTCGTAGAGGTCGCGGGTGAGGCTCTCCACATAGTAGGAGCCAGCCCACGGGTCGACGACACGGCAGACGTTGGTCTCTTCCTGGATGTAGATCTGGGTGTTACGGGCGATACGGGCGCTGAAGTCGGTGGGCAATGCGATGGCCTCGTCCAAGGCGTTGGTGTGCAGCGACTGGGTGTGACCCAGGGCGGCACCCATAGCCTCGATACAGGTACGGGCCACGTTGTTGAACGGGTCTTGCTCGGTGAGCGACCAGCCCGAGGTTTGCGTGTGGGTACGCAGGGCCAGCGACTTGCTGTTCTTCGGGTTGAAGGTCTTCACTATCTTGGCCCAGATCATACGGGCGGCACGCATCTTGGCAATCTCCATGAAGTGGTTCATGCCCGAGCACCAGAAGAAGGACAGACGCGGCGCAAAGGCGTCGATGTCCAAGCCAGCCTTGACACCGGTGCGGAGGTAGTCCCAACCGTCGGCCAAGGTGTAAGCCATCTCGATGTCGGAGGTGGCACCGGCTTCCTGCATGTGGTAACCCGAGATGGAGATGCTATTGAACTTCGGCATGTTCTGCGAGGTGAACTCGAAGATGTCGGCGATGATGCGCATCGAGAACTCAGGCGGATAGATATAGGTGTTACGCACCATGAACTCCTTCAAGATGTCGTTCTGGATGGTGCCTTGCAGCTCTTCGTACTTGGCACCTTGCTCCAAGGCGGCGACGATATAGAAGGCCAGAATCGGCAACACGGCGCCGTTCATGGTCATGGAGACGGACATTTTGTTCAGCGGGATCTGGTCGAACAGCACCTTCATGTCCTCGACGGAGCAGATGCTCACGCCAGCCTTACCTACGTCGCCCATGACGCGCTCGTGGTCGGCGTCGTAGCCACGGTGGGTGGCCAAGTCGAAGGCCACTGACAGACCCTTTTGACCAGCAGCGATGTTACGGCGGTAGAAGGCGTTGGACTCTTCAGCGGTGGAGAAACCGGCGTACTGACGGATGGTCCAAGGACGCATCACGTACATGGTCGAGTAAGGTCCACGGAGGAAGGGGGCGATGCCGGCGGCATAGTTGAGGTGCTCCATGCCTTCGAGGTCTTTCTCGGTGTAGGCAGGCTTCACCATGATATGTTCAGAGGTCTCCCAAGGCTCGCCATTCGGCAGGATGAGGCCGCTGTGCTTAGGTATAGCGTTGATGTTGATGTCTTTATAATTCGGTTTCATCGTTTAATCCTTTCTTTCTTTTTGACTATGACCACTGACTATGACTATGACAGCTTTTACGCATGGTTGTGGTTTTACACTGCGTTAAAGCAGTCATTGTCATTGTCACAAGTCATAGTCACTTCGTGTCATTTTGTTATACCTAATTGCTTTTGGAACTCCGTTAAGGTCTCAAGCACGTTGCTCTTGACATGGATGAAATACTTCAGGCCAGCCTCCTTGAGGATGTCGGCGGTGCCTTCGGGGTTACCAGCGAGCACCACAATGGTGTCGTTCTTCAGCTCCTCGAAGATCTTGAGGGCGTTGCCTTCACCATATTCCTCGTCGGACGAGCAGATGACTAAGATTTCGGGCTTCACCTCGCGGGCGGCAGCGATGCCTTCGTCCAAGGTCTTGAAGCCTGGGTTGTCGACGACTTGGAAGCCGGCGCAGGCGAAGAAGTTGGAGGCGAAGTTGGCGCGTGCCTTACGCATGGCGAGGTTGCCGTAGGTGAACATCCAAGCCACAGGACGCTTGTGGTCTTGAGCGTAGACGTCGGTGGCGAAGCGCAGCTTCTCGAACTGTTGGGCAGCACGGAAGGTTACGATGGTCTCGACCTCGGCTTTCTCGTCGCGGCGGTCGTCGGCCTCGAAGACCCAAGCCTCGGGCGTGAACTTCAAGCTCTCGGTGAAGTTCGGGAACTGGTTCGTGCCCAGGATGGTCTCGCGGCGGGTGGCCACGTTGCTGAACTTCTTGGCGGCGCTCTCCTTGATGAGGCCTTGAATCATGCCCTTGCGGACGGCTTCGAGATAACCACCTTCGTCTTGGATCTTGTTGAAGAGGTCCCAAGCGGCAGCAGCCAGGCTCTCAGTGAGGTTCTCGATGTAGTAGGAACCTGCAGCGGGGTCGGCCACCTTGTCGAAGTGAGCTTCTTCCTTGAGGATGAGCTGCTGGTTGCGGGCGATACGGTCGGCGAAGTCGGTGGGGATCTCAAACGGCGTGTCGAACGGCATCACGGTGAACGAATCGACGCCACCGAGGACGGCTGACATGGTGCCAGTCGTTGTACGCAGCATGTTGACGTATGCATCGTAGAGGCTCATGCCCAACTCGGCGTTGGTGGCGTGGATGTGCATCTTGGCGTTCTCTTCCTTGCCGCCGTAGGCCTTCACGATGTTGGCCCACAAGAGTCGATAAGCTCTCAGCTTGGCCATCTCCATGAAGTAGTTCTGGCCGATGGCGAGGTTGAAACGCATCTTTGGAGCGATCTCGTCGATGGTCAGGCCTTTCTCGGTGAGTTTGTCGAGGTATTCGGCACCCACGGCGAGGCTGAAGGCCATCTCCTGCACGATGGTGGCACCAGCGTTGGTGAACACGTGGCCGTTGACGCCAATCGTTTGGAAATTAGGCATATCGGCTTTGACAACGATATAAGCCAGTTCCATGTCGGCACCTTCGTTGATGTACCACACGCCGCGACGCAGGTAACGCGTCAGCGGGTCGTAGTTCAACGAACCTTTGATGTCCGGAATCTTCGACAGCATTTCCAAAAGCGGCAAATGGTACTTGTTGTTGTAGAAATTGATTTCCACAGCCTTCTGGTCGATGCCGTTGAGCAGCGTCGAGATGGCAATGGTGTCGTATGGCTTGTCGTACTCTAATTTAAAACCGATGCTGTTGGCACCACGGCTGATGGCGTTGAGGGCAATCTTGTTGGCTTCATGCACATCCTTCACGGTGATGTCCTGACGGACGAGCCATTCGTTGCCTTCGGGTTTGTTGCCACGGACGTAGGGGAACTCGTTGGGGTTCTGGCCTGTCCACGGGATGTCGGCTAAGTTCTCGGCGCGGTAATAGGGCCTCACGTTGAAGCCTTCGGCCGTGCGCCAAACCAGTTTCTTGTTGTAATCAGCTCCTTTGAGGTCCTTCTCGATGACGGCTTCCCATTCTTCGGTCGTCACGGGTGGAAACTCCTCAAAGAGTCTCTTTTTTTCTTCCATGTTGTTGTATTTAATTGATATTCTTGTTTGACTAATCAATTGTATTGATACAATCTGCAAAAGTAAGAAATAATGCGATAGGGCAAACTTTTTTCCGTACTTTTGCGGCAAATTTTGATAAACATGTTTACAAGGCGTAGAAAATGGCGTGTGCCAGCTGGACAGGAACCGACAGCATTGGACAAAAAGGTGATGGCAATGGAGGCCAAAGGCGCGATGGTGCCCAAACGTACCCTCATCCGCACTCCCGAAGAGATTGAAGGCATCAAGAAGAGTGGCGTTATCAACACGGCCATCCTTGACCTCGTGGGCGAGAAGATTCATGCGGGTATGAGCACATTGGAAATCAATGATTTGGTGCATAATTACACTATCGAACATGGCGCTATTCCTGCCACATTGGGTTACGAAGGCTTCCCGAAAAGCGTTTGTGTCTCTATTAATGAGGTGGTCTGCCACGGCATCCCATCTGCCAAGGAGATTCTGAAAGAAGGCGACATCGTCAACGTGGATTGCACCACCATTTTGGACGGCTTTTATGCCGATGCCTCACGTATGTATGTCATTGGAAAGACCTCAACCCGCAAGCAAAAATTGGTCGACGTGGCTAAGGAATGTCTCTATGTCGGCATGGAAGCCGCCAAGCCTTTCGGTTTTGTCGGTGACATTGGTAATGCCATCCAACAACACGCCCATAAGAACGGATTCAGCGTGGTGCGCGACCTCTGTGGCCATGGCGTGGGACTGAAGTTCCATGATGACCCTGAAGTGTTGCATTACGGAAAGAAAGGCACAGGCATGCTACTCGTCCCGGGCATGGTGTTTACCATTGAGCCGATGATTAACATGGGCACATGGAAGGTCTTCGTCGACAGTGCCGACGGTTGGACGGTCATCACCGAGGACGAATTGCCTTCAGCCCAGTGGGAGCATACCTTCTTAATGACCGAGACGGGATTGGAGATTTTGACGCATTAAAATATTTGCGCCAAGTCGAAACACTTTATTCAGGAATCTCGAAAACCTCGGTAGGAACGGGTACATTTTCTTGAAACTCAGTTGCTTCAACGATTACCTCGCGTCTACCCATTTTCGCAATCGATTTAAGAGTGATACCTTTGTAAACCCAAACGGTCCATTGGCAGGTTTTTCGGCCTTGGGAAGTTTCGTAAGTGAACTTTTTGCAGAGCCGGTCGAGGAAGGTTTCTTCGCCGATTTCTTCTATTTTGTATTTCTCAATGGCATTAGTCGTCGGATTTAGGAAATTGAGGTCGGGAGTCGGATTGTCGAAAGCCTTGGTGGATTTTTTTCCTTCCGTGTCGTTGACAAACCATGCCTTGTCACCTTTGGTGATGGTGTAGGTGTCGTATTTTACGAGACCAGGAATTTCGGTGGTGAATACCAGTGACTCCATTGCGCCGTAGTCATCGAACCATTGTGTTTCTTCGGTTTCATGGCCTCCAGTGGTGGAAACGAGTTTGATGATTCCCGACTTGATTTCATAGCGTTTCGATTCTTCCTGTGCCCATGCGCCTAAAGTGATAGCAAACAATAGGGCAAACAAAAATGCTTTTTTCATTGGCGTTGTAGTGTTAAGGTTTAGAACGCAAAAATAGGAATTTTTTTGAGAGACGGTGTAACGCCGTATCTAATTAAAACTGGAAATAGATAAACGACTGCAAATCGGCCGTGATAAATTGGTAAATCACGAACACGATGAGGGCGCAGACGACAATCATTACAGGTATCGGCATCTTGGCAAACCAAATGCGATAGCGACGCTTGAAATTCTCTGGCAGCCAGTGAATAATCAATCCTATCACAATGAGAATGAATACATTGCTGTAATGTGTGATGATGATGGGCACCTTGCTCCAATCCCAATGGCTGCCCATCTGGTTGACCATGCTTTTGGCAGTGTTCCAGGCGGTTTCGTTGGCCACGGCGGGGTCGAGGTTGGAACCGCTGCGGAAAAATAGTCGGGTAAAGGTGATAAAGGTAAACGTTTGGAAGATGGCCCATGCGTCTTGTAGCCACTGCCATGCCTTTTTGCCGCCAAAGAGATTGTAGAGCATCCGTATCATGTTGCCCGTCAGCACAATCATGCACCATACAAACAGCACGGTGAAGACGGGCAGAGGCACGAAGACACACAAAATGCGCAGTAAGAAAGTGGTGGTTAATATAAATAAGGTGCGTCCGTAGATGCTCCAATCTTTCCAGAACTTGTAGAATATCATGCCGATGCCGTTCAGTCCGCCCCAGATCATGAAGTTCCATGAGGCGCCATGCCACAATCCACCGAGCAGCATCGTGTCCATGGCGTTGATGTTGGTCGTGATTTTCTTGCGTTTTTCGGGCTTGAAGATGGCTACCAAAACCAAGATGACAGCCACTACGCCAACGCCTAAACCGACCCACCAGCTGCCCGAAAGGAACACGGCGATGGCCGAAATCACGACGATGATGCAGAAAGTGCCGAAGGTGGCGTTACGGTTGCCGCCCAACGGGATGTAGAGATAATCTTGCAGCCAACGCGACAACGACATGTGCCAACGTTTCCAAAACTCGCCTGGGTTCTTGGCTTTGTAGGGCGAGTTGAAGTTCTTGGGTAGATAGAAGCCCATCAGCATGGCCACACCAATAGCGATGTCGGTGTAGCCCGAGAAGTCGGCATAGACCTGCAACGAATAGCCGAACAAAGCCATCAGGTTTTCGAAACCCGTATAGAGCAATGGCTGTTCAAATACGAGGTCGATGAAGTTGACGGCGATGTAGTCGCTGAGCACGATTTTCTTCACCAAGCCGTTCATAATCCAAAACACAGCGATGCCAAACTGCTTGCGGCTGAGGAAGAATTTCTTGTGCAATTGTGGGATGAATTCGTTGGCCCTCACGATGGGACCAGCCACTAACTGTGGGAAGAAGCTCACGTAGAAGCCAAAGTCGAAGACATTCCGCACGGGCTCGATGCGCTTTCGGTACACATCCATGATGTAGCTGATGGCCTGGAAGGTGTAGAACGAGATACCCACCGGCAACAAGATGGTATCCACGCTGAAACGGTTGTCGCCCGTGATTTGGTTGCCCACCCACGAGAACACGTCGAACACGCGAAACTCCAAGCCAGTCAGGTCATTGAGTACATCGGTGAGGAAATAGGCGTATTTGAAGTAACACAGCGTCGAAAGGTTGACGATGACACTGAGTGCCAACACAAAGTTTCGGCTACCGTCTTTCTTTCGTGTATGCAACCACTTGCCCGCAGTGAAATTATATAAAGTGGTGAAAATCAAGATTAAAACAAAGAGTCCGCTGGTCTTGTAGTAGAAAAACAAACTCACAAAGAACAAGAAGGTATTCCGCAGCAGACACTTGTTTCTGAACATGTAGAAGAACGCGAACACAATGGCAAAGAACGCCCAAAAATAAAATTGGGTGAACAGCAAGGGATGGGCCTTGTCGAACGAAAAGACTCGGGTCAGGAAGTCCAATGCTATTTCGGGATTAAATGTCATTTTGTTTAGCGTTCAGTTGGATGTGTTCTATATATTTGGTAATCAAAGCATTGTAAAGTAAGTCACCCAAGAGTTGGTAGCCTTCTTTGGTGAAGTGTACCTTGTCTTTCTTGGCCAAGCCGGCATTTTCCCAGTCCTGCATGGATTTCAGTCCGCCCATGATGTCGAACTGGTCCCACACTGCGGCGTTGTATTTCTTGCCCATCTCCATGAAGGTTTCTTCCACGATCAGGCCGTTTGTATTGACCTCATAGCGTTTTTTCTTTTTGCCCTTCGCGCGCTTATAGCTGTCGTTGTTGGTCATAAACAGCAAGGCGCAGTCGGGATTGACGCTCTTGATGATCTGAATGAGTTTGTCGTAGTTTTTCTTAAAGGCTTGTTTTTCAAAGCTATTCTCTGATGCATCGTTAATGCCGATTCCGAAGATGATGAGGTCGGGGCGGATGAGTTCAAGGTCGCGCTCGAAGTCGTCGCAACGCAGGTACGACGGCACGCTGGCACCGTTGACGCCAACACCATGCACGCTGATGCCCGGCATGTTGTTTTCTAAAAGCACCCCCGTCAGGGTGAATTCGCCTGGGACGGAGTCAAATAGGATGCAGATGGAATCCGTAAAGTCGGGCAGGGAGAAGGTGTAGGTGGATTGCCATTCATCGTATTGACCTTGGAGGATGGTGCCGTCGTAACCGACTACAGGCACCACATTTTCGGTTTCCGAGTAGCCAATGAGGGTCACTTTGTTGAAATCGAAACGAGGAGGGTATTGGGTAGGATTCTTTTCTCGTGTCATGATGCTCACCGTGGCCAACGAGTCGGTGGTGGTGATGGCGGCGCCTGCCAATCCCATGCGTTTGTCGGTCTCTCGGCGGACGGCGTTGCGGCAATAGGTCCATGCGCCTGTTGAGCGGACGATGAAATGGGTGGGATTGTTGGTGCCTCCAGCTGAGAAAGGAAAGACGAAGTATTGTCCGCCAATCAAATCAGGGCTGATACTCAGCAGGTTGTCGCGAAATTGTTGGGTAAACACACCTGCCTGCACATGTGAGCCACCGATGTGCATGATACTCACGTTGCCTTCGCCGAGGAAGATGACGGAATCCATCTTTTGGAAGAAGCGTTCCATAGCCGCACTGTCGCCAGGATACAGGATTTGGTTGTGCTCGAAATGGGCAAACTCAAAGTCAGGCACCGACTTCACCAAAGGCAAAGTTTGGGCCACAATGAGCCTATAAGCCAACAGCAATCCTATGACAACCAGCCACTTTTTCATCTTTTCTTCGTGACGTAATCAGGTTGATAGAACGGCATCTTGATACGGCGGGCGGTTTGGATAGAGTCTTCTTTTTGGTCGAGGTTGATGAACTCGATGACCTTATCGCTCGGCACATGCTGGCGCAGCTTATAGAAATCGTAATAGGTGGTAAACGACTTGGCCAATTGGTTGCCGATTTCTTGTGCGCCCTTGAAGGTGAAGTGCACGTAGTCGGGGCCAGCGTATGGGGGACTGTGTTTCACCCAATGCACCATCGAGCCTTCGCCGCCCATCACGTGGAACATGTCCCAATACGCCACATCGTTGCGTAAGGTCATAGCGCGAAGCGAGTCGTTTAATTGGGGAAGGTTCTTCCACGTGCCCATCTTGCCTTTGTAGCTCTTGCCCATGTCGGCGGGACCGATAAAGAGCATCGTGGCTTCTGGGGCAACGCGTTTGAGATATTTGATCTGTTTTTCCAATTCGTCCATGTAGGCTGAGATGCTACTCAGCGAGCTGATGCCAGGCATACGGTTGCCACCGAATTGTAAGATAATCAGTCGCGTGTTGAGCAGGTCGAACGACTGGCGCAAGGTGTTTTCGTTGATGAGGGAGAAGATGTTACCCGAACATCCGCGCAAAGCCACATTGTCGACAGCAACACCAGCATCGTCGTCTAATAACACCGCATAAATCTCGGCATTGCCAACGAAATTGATGGTGCCGCGTTTCACGTTTTCAGGCAAAATCCAGGTGATGAGCGAGACGCCGTCATTAGCGGCCAGCACCTTGGTTTCTGATGGTATTTGCTGGCATTTCAGCGTGGCAGAAAAACCTTGGCTGTTCTTTCCCAAAAGTACGGAGACAGTGGAAATCTGTTTGACTTTCGGATAAGCCTGTGAATGGCTGGTTTGGATGAAGGAGATGCTGCCGTTACCTATCACTTGGCTGAACTGTGCCATCACGCCGTAGCGGTTGTGTCGGGCACGAGGGGCATCTCCATACACCATATAACGATTGAGGTTGGTGGCATTTTGCGTCACCGAAATGGTGGCCACAGGTTGGATGGCTGGAATCATGTTGGGTCCTGAGCCGCCAAAGAGAGTCTGTAGATTCTGTCGCAGCACCGACGAGATGCGGTCCATCTCGATTTGAGAATCGCCGTAGTGCATGATGCGGTAGGTCTTGCCCTCTTCGTTGGCATGTTCCAATTGGTAGAACAATGTGTCGAAGAAGGTATAGTCGTCGTTGGGCAGATAAATGCGGTTAGGGTTTTCTTTCAAGTAGCTTCGGTAGGAGCGCAAGCTGTCCAATAGGTTGTCAGAGTAATTTATTATTTGGCTTTGGTCTACTTTGTGGATGACCGAGTCGACGTTTATTTCCTTTTTCTCCTGGGTGGGGTCCATGTCCTCTTCGTAGGAGGGGAAGCGCAAGGTGTGATTGCCGACGGCGAGTCCCTCAGCGGGGAAAAAATACCAAGCTACCACTAAAAGGAGTATAACGGAAAAGATGAATATTAATATACGTATGGGTTTCATTTCTTCTTGATTATCAATGTTTGTCCTTCACGGATTGTGTCGTTCTTCAAATGGTTCCACTTCATCAAGTCGTCCACAGTGACATGATGTTTGGCAGCGATACCCCACAAGGTGTCGCCTTTCTTGATTTTATAGTTTTTGACTCCTGGGCTTGTTGAAGGAGCTGTATTTGAAGTCGTTTTTTGTTGCACCGGCATTTCGACCTTGGTGTTCTGCCCTTCGATGTTTTGGCTTTGGTCAGCGGCCGTAGGCTTAGGCTTAATGACATCAGGTTCAATGGCTTTTGCGGTGAAGTTAAGCTTGTCTTGCTTGCCTTGGTAGACGCAGGCGATGAAGTCAGGAATGACATCGGTATCAGGCATCAGGTCTTGCTCGTAGAAGTCCCACAACTCAGGTTCGCCCCCTTGATGAATCAAGGCATGACTTAAAGAGGTGGGGCTGTTGGCGTATGCTAAGATGCTGTACCACCAGTCGTTGTACTTGTTGTACAGGTCGTTGAGGTAATTCAAAGCGGCAAGGGTAGAGGCTTCTACAGACAGGCGCTCATCGTGGCTTTCATCAATCTGTAGGCCATAATGCATTCCCACCAAAGAAGGCAAAGCCCAGTAGCCGCAGCGGTCGCCATTTTGATAGTCGGCTTTCATGCCACTGAGGGCGTAGGGCAAGAACCTCAATTCCAAAGGCATACCGCGTTGAACCAATGCAGTATCCACGAAGGCTTGATACCTTGTAAAAGTCTCGGGAAGGTTTTTGTCGGCCAATTGTTCCATCGTTTTGTCCAAAGCGTCATGATAGGGCAATGGAATGTCTTTTTCCATGCTTTTCAGCTCTTTAGCCATTTCATCACTGCCCGACGACACGCAACAATTGTTTGCCGCAAGGCAGAAAAAGAAAGACCATAATATGAGTAACGCTTTGAATTTCATTATTTTATAAAAATTGAAGAACCTTTTTGGTGGGTTCAAGAAAGGAACGGCAAAGATACGGAAATCTTTTGGATTTGAAACCTGCTATTTCGATAAACTATAACCATTTTTTTGCTACTTTTGCGCCTTCAAATTCAAGGGGAATGGAATCTATCGACAGGACGAAGGAATTAGAGACAAAGAGTATTGGCCGTTTGCTGTGGATGTATGCACTGCCGTCTATCGTCAGCCAGATTATTGCATCGGTATATAATATCGTAGACCGCGTGTTTTTGGGACAATGTGTGGGTGCGCTTGCTATTGCGGGCTTGGCCATCACCATGCCCATCATGAACATTATCCACGCTTTCGGATCGCTGGTGGGCGTAGGTTCTTCGGCACGAATGTCCATCGTATTAGGCAAAAAAGATTACAACTGGGCCGAAGATATTTTGGGTAACAGCATGTTGCTGACCTTCTTCTTTGGCATTCTCTTCGTTACAGGTGGCTACCTCTTTATGGACAAAATCCTGACTTTGTTTGGTGCCTCCGCTGATACCATCGCCTTCGCCCGCGAGTATATGGACATCGTGCTTCCAGGTATGTTTATGACCACGGTCACTTTTAACCTTACTGGCTTGATTCGTGCCACGGGCTATCCCAAAAAGTCGATGTGGATTATGGTGAGCGGTGCCATCCTTAACATAGGCCTCGATGCCTTGTTTATCTACGCCTTGGATTGGGGCATCGCTGGTGCGGCATGGGCCACAACCATCTCCATGAGCTGCACGGGTGTCGTTGCCATTTGGCATTTCTTGCAAAGGAGTTCGTTTATCCGTTTCCGTCGTCATGCGTGGAAACCTAAGTTGTATATCTTCCGTAATATCTTGCTCATCGGCATGAGTCCATTCCTGATGAATGTTGCGGCTTCGGGTGTGGTGGCTTTGCTCAACAGCCAGCTGATACATTATGGTGGCGATTTGGCGGTGGGGGCCTACGGCATTGTCAACACCTTTGGTAGTTTGAGCATCATGCTTATCCTTGGTGTGTGTCAGGGTATGCAGCCTATTGCGGGCTATAACTACGGCGCAGGGCATCCTCTCCGATTGAAGTCGGTCTACACTTTGACGATGAAAGTCAACGTTTTGATAGGATTCGTAGGTGCACTTTTGGCTTTGACCATTCCGCAAGTGTTGCTCCGAGCCTTCACCAAAGAGGAGGAGCTCATCCAAATCGGCGTTCCCGCTATGCGTTTCATGATGGTGATGTTCCCTTTGGTGGGCTTCACCATTACCAATTCCAATTTCTTCCAAAGCATCGACAAGCCTTGGATTGCCATTGTCACCAGCCTATCGCGTCAGGTGCTGTTCCTTGCCCCGATGATTTACCTTATTCCGCCTTTGTTTGTCAATGCTGGCGGCTTGGGCTTGACGGGCGTTTGGGCCTCCATGACCATATCCGATTTTCTTGGCGCGGTGCTTGCTTTCTTACTTATGCTCACTCAACGGCATGTTTTTAAACCTACAGAAAACTAAGGTACCTGAGCCCGCGGTCCCTGAGGAAACTCGAAGGGTCGAAGGGCCGACACAATAAAAAATGCAAATCGACAACGCCATAACCACCCCGACTGGTACCCATATCGAGGACTCGTGTCTTGTCACGAGCAAGGAAGACATGCGTGCTTATTTGCAGGAATTACGTGACACGTCATCTCCGGAAATGGCTGTCAACCAACGTGATTTGGAGTCGCAAGTACGCGAATGGCGGTCACACAATCTTTTCTATAAGTTCCATGTGTTTCGTAGCCGCACCAAAGACGTGGACTTGGAGCTGAAACAAACTTGGTATCGCGAGTTGTTTTGCCGTGTGGTGAGTTTCTTCTACTTTTGGGACTAAAACCCAAAACACCATTTTGTTTTGCCATTCCCGAAAAAGTCATTACCTTTGCAGGGTTAAACCCTATCGTGTGACACAATTAATCAATATCAATAACTAAATCCTAATGCGATGAAAAAGACCAACCTTTTAACGACTTTGGCTTTGCCAATCATCATGGTGCTTGGCATCAACACGGCCAATGCACAAATTGGAGTCTCGAAAGTTCAAGACGGCAAAGTGAGCATTGAGGCTATCCCGACAACCCTCGACGAATTCAAAGCCCTGCAAGCCGAATTGGGCACCACACCCGAAGGCTGCATCATGCTGCAACTTGTGGCCATGGAAATGTATCGCCGCGACAAGAACGTTGGCCGAGAATGCCTGAACCTCAATAACACGAGCACCAATCTCACCTCTGTGACACGCCGTCTGGACGAACTCTATCGCCCGAACGACTCTTATTCACGACCTTATTTGGTGTCATCGTGCTTCAAAGGTGCCACACCCGCCAATGGCTACAACCCCAACAAACCTTTCACTATTGAGGTGCGTAGAGACCCTGTCCGTCCCAATGACGAACGTTCACAATTGCTGAAAGGATATGTGAAGTACTTCCAACTCTACAGCGATGGCTACGACACCCATTGGCGCAACGTCGACGTGGTGCAACAGCATGGCGATCCATACTATCGCGTCTCCAATTGCCCCGCCATTCTCACCCAATGCAAGGAAATCGACTTCGATGCCACGGATGAATGGCATGGTTTGGAATAACAGAATGAAAAACATGTAGAGACGTGGCAAACTGCGTCTCTACTATTATTGGATTAAAAAAAACTCATCAATGAAACGATTCCATTTATTAACGGCCTTTATGGTCCTCTTCCCAGCCTTCCTCTTTGCCGGCGAAGGCATGTGGATTCCCATGTTGCTGCAATACAACGAGAAAGAAATGCAGGAGATGGGCATGAAAATCACTGCTGAAGATATTTACAGCATTAACCACAGCAGCTTGAAAGACGCCATCGTGCTCTTTGGCGGTGGCTGCACTGGCGAAATCGTCAGCGACTACGGTCTGCTGCTCACCAACCACCATTGCGGCTACGATTACATCCAAAAACACAGCTCCGTGGAGCACGACTACCTCACCAACGGCTTCTGGGCCATGAATAGGGGAGAAGAATTGCCTTGCCCTGGCCTCAGCGTCATCTTCCTTCGAGAGATGCGCGACGTGACCGAGCGGGTGCTTGAAGGGGTCAACATTGACACTCCCGAAGCCGAGCGTCAGGCCAAGATTGACGAAAACATCAAAAAAATCGTTGCTGCCACCGAGAAGGAGACGAAATATAAGGTCAGCATTAAGCCGTTCTTCTTGGGCAATGAGTATTACTTGCTGCTCAACGAGGTCTACACCGACGTGCGCCTCGTGGGCTGTCCGCCGAGCAATATCGGCAAGTTTGGTGGCGACACCGACAACTGGGTATGGCCTCGTCACACGGGCGACTTCAGCATCTTCCGTGTTTATGCCGACAAGGACGGTCATCCGGCAGTGTACGACAAGGACAATGTGCCCTACAAGCCCGCCAAGCACCTCGACATCTCGTTGAAAGGCGCCGAAGAAGGCGACTTTGCCTTTGTGTTCGGCTATCCCGCCCGCACCAACGAATACCTGCCCGCCGTGGCTGTCGACCAAGAAGCCAACCTCATCGACCCCATCATGGTTGACCTGCGTGGCAAGGTGCTCGACATCTACAACAAATATCAGGAACAAGACCCCAAGGTGCGCATCCAATATGCTTCCAAGCACGCTGGTCTCGGCAACGGCTGGAAGAAGTGGATGGGTGTGACCGAGGGCATTAACCATTTCCATGGCGTGGAGAAGAAACATGAATATGAAGGCCGTTTTTACGACTGGGTGATGCAGTCGCGCAGCCGTTACATGTACGCCAATTTGCTCAAAGACTTCAAGCAAAGCTACAAAGAGCTTGAACCATACGAACTGGCCTATACGTATATGGCTGAAGCAGGTCTCCGCATTGAACTCGTCAGCTTCGCAGGACGTTTTGTCCGTCTGTTGGATGTGACTAAAGACACCCCGCAGGAAGACATCGACCGCATATTATACCAGTTGAAAGGCACCTCTGCCAGTTTCTTCAAGGACTATTACGAACCCATCGACAGGGAAGTGGCCGCCATGCTTCTCAAGGAATACCTGAAGGCACAGCCTGCCGACTTCCGCCCCGACTTCCTCAACGACATCAAAGATGTGGACGAGTATGTGGACAAGCTTTTCGCCAAGTCGATGTTTACAGATGAGGCCAAGGTGAACGAACTGTTGGATGATTTCAAGCCTAACAAGGTCAAGAAGTTGGCCAACGACCCTGCTTTGAAGATTTACCAAAGCCTGATTGGCTTCTATCGCAACGAGGTGTATAGTCATATTTCGAGCCTCAATAACGACATTGACCGCCTGCGCCGCATCTACATGAAAGGACAGATGGAGATGGAACCTGAGAAGCGTTTCTCGCCCGATGCCAACTTCACGCTGCGTGTCACCTACGGCAAGGTGGAGGGCTTCAAGCCTCAGGACGGCAAGACCTTCCGTCACTTCACCACCCTTGAAGGCATCATGCAAAAGGAGAATCCCGACATCTACGACTATGTGGTGGAGCCGCGCCTGAAGGAGCTATATAATAATAAGGACTATGGTCGTTACGCCGACAAAGACGGCACCATGCATGTGGCCTTCACCGCCAGCGTCCACACCACGGGTGGCAACTCGGGCAGCCCGATATTGAATGCCGAAGGTCAGCTGCTTGGCCTCAACTTCGACCGTTGCTGGGAGGGCACGATGAGCGACCTCATCTACGACCCCGACATCTGCCGCAACATCAGCGTCGACATCCGCTACGTGCTCTTCATCATCGACAAGTTCGCAGGTGCTGGACATCTGATCGACGAGATGACGATAGTGGAGTAAGTGTGATTTGCAGACTTTTGGGCTATAAGTCGAAATTTTTAGACGTTATGGTCCGAAAGTCTGCAATTTTATGCTTTTGTAATGCGATCCTTTCCTGGAGTTTGCCGATTATTTTGCATTTTTGTCCATCGAAAAACTAAGCTCCGATGCCACTGCCTTTCTTCAAGCAAAATACCAACAAAATCTGCTATATGATCCTGCCCGAAGGAATCAGGAAGGATTTGGATGATGGTTTGAAAGGACTGTCTGAGAAATACGGCGTTTCCATTGTCGTGATAGAAGACGTCAACTGGAACGACGACCTAACACCTTGGCCGGCAAAGGGCGTGTTCAAGAAAGCGAAGCCTTTTGGAGGGAAGGCAGCGACGTTTCTCAACAAACTGGCCCTTGAGATTATCCCTAATACGGAAAAGGATTTGGGCATAGAGGATACTGAAAAGACCCTCTTGGGCGTTTCGTTGTCGGGCTTGTTTGCGGTGTGGTCGGCGTTCAATACTGATGCATTCACCAACATCATCAGCATATCTGGGTCGTTGTGGTACGATGGCCTCGTCGAGTGGATGCAAGAACAAACGCCATCACCTCAACTGGAAAAAGTTTGTATGTTGTTGGGCGAGAAAGAGAAAAACGCCAAGGAAAAAAGGATGTCGACAGTGGAGGAGAGAACCCTTGCCGGTGCCAATATCCTAAAAGAGAAAACCAATGCTTCTGTCACATTCGAGTTGGTCGAAGGGACACATTTCTCACCCATCATGCCGAGGTTGGAGCGGGCGTTTGAAGTGGTTTATGGATAAGGCAGGTTTCAATGTCACGAAGGTGGGACTTGGTGGCAAAAAAGTGTCAGTTATTGAAAACAAAAGCCGCTATAACTAATTGATTTTTATTTAGTTATAGCGGCCGCTTTGTAGCCCAACTAGGACTCGAACCTAGATTTAAAGTTTAGGAAACTTCCGTTCTATCCCTTGAACTATTAGGCCCTTGGTTACGTTGTCGCGGAATGACGCGGCAAAGGTACAACTTTTTCCGAAATGACGACAAGTGTTTTTGAAAAAGGTTGTTTACAGGCCTCAACAGGTATGTCATCCCTGCGATGGCATGGGGGTAAAGGCCTGGGATCTATGCCTGTTGAGGCCGTCGTATTGGGTTTCAACTTTTTTGTACCGCCTCCCAAAGATGCCTGCTCTCGCACATGCCCCCGGTGGCATGACATGGGAGGCTGACTGCTACTTTAACTCCAAAACAATAGGGCAGTGGTCGGATTGCATCACCTCGGGCAGGATGTCGACGCCAGCGATGCGGTCCTTCATGTTGTCGGTCACGATATGGTAGTCGATGCGCCAGCCAAGGTTCTTCTGTCGGGCACCGGCACGGAAGCTCCACCAACTGTAACGGTTGGGCTCCTTCACTAAGTGACGGAACGTGTCGATGTAGCCGTCGCTGAGGAAGTCGGTCATCCATTGGCGTTCCTCAGGCAGGAATCCCGACGAGGTGTCGTGCTTCCTCGGGTTGTTGATGTCGATGTCCTCGTGGCAGATGTTGTAGTCGCCCGAAAGCACGAGGTTAGGGCGCTCTTTCCTCAATGTGTTGACGTAGTTGCGGAAGAAGTCGAGCCACACCATCTTGAAGGCTTGGCGCTCGTCGCCCGTGGTGCCCGAGGGATGGTAGACACTCACCACCGAGAGGTCGCCGAAGTCGGCACGGAGGAAGCGCCCTTCGTTGTCGTAAAGGGGCTCATTCATGCCATAGACCACGTTGTCAGGCTCCTGCTTCGTGATGAGACCCACGCCGCTGTAGCCTTTCTTCTGCGCGGGAAACCAATAATGGTGATAGCCCATCATTTCGAAGTCCATCAAGGGGATTTGGTCGGGCGTGGCTTTCAGCTCTTGGAAGCAGAGCACGTCGGGTTGGTAGTCGTTGATCCATTGCATCAGGCCCTTGTTGATGGCCGCGCGGATGCCGTTCACGTTGTAGCTGACAATCTTCATGGTGTTCTTGTTATGGGATACACTTCGTGTAGAAATCATTCAAAAATCTGTTTTTCAAAATCTTATAAAATCTTTGTGTTTGTCTGTTTTTTCTCTTCTTTGTGATTTGACAGATTTTCAATGTTGATTTTTGATAGATTTCTTGCGAAGCAATCAAAATACTATTACGCTGCGAAAATAGTGAAAATCTCATTTCTTTTTTCGTTGCGCGTTACTTTTTCCTATTTTAGCGGCCGCAAAATGGCAAAGATGACCTTCAAGGATAAAATCAACGGATGGATTGACCAGTTCAACACGTGGCGTGTGACCCACATGTCCGACCGCCGTTTCATGATTTTGCTCAGCATCCCGACGGGATTCCTTGCCGGTGCCGCCGCCGTCATCATCAAGAAGCTGGCGCATGGCATCCGCGATTTGGTCATCAACGCACAGTTCCAGTATTCTTTTCTGCTCTATTTCATCTGCCCTGCTATCGGTATCCTGCTGACCATCCTGTTCTGCAAGTATATTCTGAAGAAAGATGTCGGCCACGGCATCCCGGGCATCCTGTATGCCATTTCGAAAAACAAAGGCAAGGTCAGCCGCAGCAGCACCTGGTCGAGCATCGTCACCAGCGCCCTGACGGTCGGCTTTGGCGGCTCGGTGGGACTGGAAGGTCCCAGCGTGTCGACGGGTGGTAGTATCGGCTCCAACATCGCCCAGGCCTTGAAACTCGACTACAAGCACACCATCCAGCTCATCGGCATGGGAGGCGCGGCGGCCTTGGCGGCCATCTTCCAGGCGCCCATCACGGGCATCGTCTTCTCCCTTGAGGTGTTTATGATCGACCTGTCACTCAATGCTTTGGTGCCTATTATTTGCTCCTCTTTTGTCGCCATCCTGACGGCATATTATTTCCTCGGTCAGACGGTGGAATATCCCGCCGCCATCGCCGAGGGCTTCATCCCGAGCAACGCCATGTATTATGTGTTGCTGGGTCTCTTTGCAGGCTTGGTGTCGGCTTATTTCCTCAAGGTGACCTTCACGGTGGAGAAGCGTTTCAAACGGGTGGAGTCCCCGTGGGTGCGTTTCATCGTCGGTGGCACGCTGTTGGGCATCCTGATCTTTTTGTTCCCGGCCCTTTACGGCGAGGGCTACGAAGCCATCAACTCGGCCTTGCGCGGCGACTACAGTCCCGTGTTCGCCAACGCGTGGCTTGCCCGGTTCAAGAACTACGACTTGGTGGTTATCATCCTCTTTGCTGGGATGATACTGTTGAAAGCCTTTGCCACGGCCTTCACCTTCGGTGCGGGCGGCGTGGGTGGCACCTTCGCCCCAGCCTTGTTCATCGGCGCCTTCACGGGTTTGTTCTTCGCCACCTTGGTCAACTATCTGGGCATTGCTGAACTCGACCCCGCCAAATTTGCCCTTGTCGGCATGAGTGGCCTCGTGGCTGGCATGCTCCACGCCCCGCTGACGGGCATTTTCCTCATCGCTGAAATCACCAACGGCTACGCCCTCATCGTGCCGCTGATGATCGTCTCGGCCTTGGCCTACGCCATCAACAGGCTGTTTTTCAGCCATTCCATTTATACCAATGCGGTTGCTGAGAAAGGCGTTGAGGTGACGCACAACAAAGACAAGAGCATCCTCAACATGATGGCTATCAACCAGTTGATAGAGACCAACTTCAGCCCCATCCATCCCGATGCCACTTTCCGCGACCTGTTGCCGTTAGTGGCTTCGTCGAAGCGTAATATCTTCCCTGTCGTCGACAAGGAAGGCTTCTTCTGCGGCCATGTGCTGTTCGACGATGTGCGAGGCATCCTGTTCGACGCGACCTATTACGACCAATCGATACAGAATTTCGCCGTCCTTCCCGACTACGTCATCCACCCCGAGGAGCCGATGGAGGAGATTGTGCACAAGTTCCAGAAATCAGGCAAATACAACATTCCTGTCATCCAAGGCGGGAAATATCTGGGTTATATCTCGCGCGCCAATGTATTTTCTGCGTATCGCAATATGATGAGCGAGATATCAGAGGATTAATGAGTCGTAATGGCAGGCCTTGTCGCGCAAAAAAGGCGTTTTTGCTCAGAAAGATGGTTTTTAGCCTTTATTCAAAAAAAATATGCTTTTGCAATTCTAAAATTTACTATTTTTGTACCACTTTTAGTTCAACTTTTTTAATCCAACCTATTGTTTAACAATCAAAATTCAAACAAATGAAAAAAGTAACGTTTCTGCTGGCTACCCTGCTTATTGGTAGCATAGTGTTCACAGGTTGCAAGAAAGACAATAACGCTTCTGGTGACTCAACAAGCAAAACTTTCAAGGTCTCCTATGCCCTTGAGAACACAGCCACAGTCGAAGGTGTTGTGATTACCACTGACGAATGCTTTAAGTTTGATGTGACTTACAATGGCGCTGATGGCAACCCTGTTGAGGTTAAAGGTGTTACCCTGCCTTGGTCCATTGCTGCTTTCGATGTAAAAGCTCCTTTCACTGCCAAGGTCGAAGCCAAACCTGTTTATAATGAGGCTGACCTTCCCGATGAATTTGTCTATGGCGCAAATGCAGTTATATACAAAGATGGTGCGGAATCGATGAGAAAGAATGACATTTATAAGCGAATCAAGGTCAAATTCTTGCAAACGGCACAAGAAAGCCCCGAGGAACTTATCATAAAAACTGAAAGAGAATTCTGATCTGAAGTCAGTGACAAGTCCTACATGACCGAATTTGCCCGACCTTCAAGTGATGGAGGTCGGGCAAATTGTTTTTTATAGACAAACATCGCATTTTTTTGAACTCATGTGCAAAAATACCTTTTATCTCTGTAAAATGGGATAAAAGATTGCGCAGAAACCCCTATTTTGGCCTCAAATCCTATCTTCTCTTCTTGAAGAAATCCGTCAGCAAGGCGAGACATTCGTCATGCATGACGCCCGTGTCGGTCTTCGTCTTGGGATGGAGCATGTTGCCGAAGCGTGAAAAGCCATTTTTGGGGTCGTCGGCAGCCCAGACGATTTTGCCGATGTGGGCATGACATAAAGCTCCTGCACACATGGGACAGGGCTCCAAGGTGACATACAGCGTACATTCGTCCAAGTATTTGGCCCCTAAGGCATTGGCGGCGGCGGTGATGGCCAGCATCTCGGCGTGGGCGGTCACGTCGTTAAGGGTTTCGGTCTGGTTGTGGGCGCGGGCGATGATCTTGTTGTTACACACCACCACTGCCCCGATGGGGATTTCGTCGGCCTCAAGGGCCAACAAGGCCTCTTGATAGGCCTGTTTCATATAGGATTCGTCGGAGAAAACGGAAAGCATGGTTAATTGATAATTGACAATTGACAATTGATAATTGAGAATTAACAGTTTAGAGTTTAGAGTTGAGTGTTTAGAGTCAGTAGAGAGTTTAGAGTTGAAAGTAGGGGCGGACCCGCGTGTCTGCCCTGTCCTTTTTTGACGTGTTTATGGAATTATGGTAAATGAGTCCCAGTCCGGTCCCAAGGGGAATTTCTGTCGGAAATGTAGCAGCTTTTCATCATCCAAAGTGCAGTGTAGCACAGCCTCTTGGTAAGGCTCTGCCTTTGAAATGACTTCGCCGCGAGAATTGATCACTTGCGACTCGCCGCTGTAATGCAGGCCGTAGTCGTCGGTGCCCACACGGTTCACGCCGATCCAATAGGCTTGGTTCTCGATGGCGCGAGCCACGAGGAGCGTGCGCCACACCACCATCCTCGAGTCGGGGAAGTTGGCGAGATAGAAGGCCAGGTCGTATTCATATTGTCCGTCTTTGTAGCGGTTGCGCGCCCACACGGGGAAGCGGATGTCGTAGCACACCATCGGTCGGATGCGCCAGCCGTTGAGTTCCACAACAAGCTGATGCTCACCGCGTTCCACTAATTTATCCTCACCGCCCATGGTGAAGGTGTGGCGCTTGAAATAGAGCTCATAGCTGCCGTCGGGGCGCATCCAGACGAGGCTGTTATAATAGTGTCCATCCTTCTCGATAGGGAAGGTGGTGGCGATGACCGCGTTTTTTGCCTGGGCTTGTTCACGCAGCCATGCCATCGTGGGGCCGTCTTCCTTTTCGGCAAACTGTTTCGGGTCGACGGGGAAGGCCGTGGTGAAGGTCTCGGGCATGAGGATGAGGTCGGTGGCGGGCTGCACTTGTTGCAGCAACTCGCTGAAATGTTCGAGGTTGGCGGCCTTGTCCTCCCAGCGGAGGTCGGCTTGGATATAGGCGAGGTGGAGGTTTTGCATCGTTAGTCGGTTTAATGCCGCAAAGATAAAACATTTTCCTGAAATCTTCCTTTCGTTTAGAGACGTTCCATGGCACGCCTCTACAACTTTAATTTCCCTAAAAGCCAACAATTTCTGTTGCTATTTCCAAAAAATATGTAATTTTGCGCTGGGAAACACTAAATGAAAAGGGAAATGGAAGCAACGACGACGAAATCGCAGAACCTCATTATCCGCTTGCTGCAGTTCAAGCGCGAGATGAGAGAGTGTGTCCAAAATGGAGCTGATTCTGAGGAAATGAAACGTATTGCAAGCAAATATGGCTTTACACTCACCACTCCCGTATGAGGTTCTAAAAAAAGACGAACTTAACTACGAGTTCGTGAATAGGGACGGCATCAAGTACCATTTGTTCTTTATGCCTGTTTTTGATTTGTATCCCGATTTGGTGAACACTTACTCTTTCAGCATTGAGCGGGAGGGTACAAATCCACATCCACTTGACCGCCGCATTGCGGCAACTGTCGTTGATGTGTTGCGTCGTTTCTTCCAGAATGTTGAGAATGCCATGATTATGGTTTGCGACAGCACTGATGGCAAGCAGCACAAGCGCCGCAATCTTTTTGACCGTTGGTTCCATTACTACAACGACGGGACGCTGACTTCCATCAATGCTGAATTGGGTGAAGGCGACTATGAGCTGTTGCTTTCGATTTATTTCAAAAAGGACAATCCATACAAGCAGCAATTAATAAGGGCGTTTGGCGATTTGCTGTCTCAGGATTTCTACGAGATTGTGATTTGATTTGTAGAGACGTGCCATGGCGCGTCTCTACAACAACACCAAATATTTTCCCCAAAAATTCAAAATTTTCCTCGTCGCATTAAAAAAAACCGTACTTTTGCGCCCTTAAAAATAAAATAGGTGTGTCCGCTGATAACACAATCCTAATGTTAATAAATTCGACTATGAAAAGAAAAAATATACTGCTGATTTTGATGATCGCATTTGGTGCTCCTTGGGCGGCTATAGCAGATGACCTTCTCGTCGCCAATTCTACTGGAACCAATGCTACAGTTCCAATTTATGGCACCTATACGGACGACAACTATCAGCACACGCAGACCATCTATCCAGCCTCGATGCTGACGCAGATGCAAGGCGGAAGAATTACGAAATTGACTTACTATTTGCAATCTGCATGCACAAGTGCATGGGGGGGCACTTTCGAAGTCAGGCTTGGAACGACAACCCAGAGCAGTTTCAGCAGCGGCACGGTCAGTTACATTTCCATGACCGGCTCCGCAAATTACACTGGTGTAATCAACAATACGAATTCCAACGCATTAATAGAAATAACGCTCTCGACACCTTACACTTATAACAGCGGCAACTTGGTTGTTGACTTTAGGTTGACTGGGTTGGGGTCTAGTTATCAAGGAAAAAATTTCTATGGTGAATCTGGCAGCACCTATTATTCGATTCAAAGTAGGAGTACGTCCTCCGTGCCTAATTCTACTGGTTCTGGTGTCTCTTTCATGCCTAAGACGCAGTTCACTTACACCCCCGCCCCAATTACCATGACCTGCGGCCAAACCTATTCGGGAACGTTGGGCACTTCGGGTATCTGGAATAGTTATCCTGGTTGTTCCTATA
The DNA here is from genome assembly GCA_016290215.1 of Bacteroidales bacterium. Classification (GTDB taxonomy): domain Bacteria; phylum Bacteroidota; class Bacteroidia; order Bacteroidales; family F082; genus Limimorpha. Next base: position 81,583 of record JAEETH010000001.1, on the reverse strand, counting down.
GTGACGATGGTGAGGAAAAAATCTATGCTTTCACACCGACGGTATCGGGCAGCCATACGTTCCATGGTAATGTGACATCGGGTGACCCCGACTTTTGGCTTTTGTCAACACCTGACAATACGGGTACCAATCTCATTGGCAGCTGTTGGAACTCTGGTGACAAAACGGTTTCTCTTACAGCAGGAACCACCGTTTACCTTATAGTTGATAACTACAGCGATAGTAATTCTGCAGGATACTCGGTTAGTGTTACCTGTCCTACCACCTACACCGTCACCTACAACGCCAACGGCGGCTCAGGTACGATGACCGATTCGAACAGCCCCTATGTCAGTGGCAGCACCGTGACGGTTTTGAACAACGCCTTCACCGCCCCCTCGGGAAAGACCTTCAGCGGTTGGAATACTGCCGCCGATGGCTCAGGTACGTCATACGACCCAAATGACACCTTCAACATTTCGGCCAACACTACGCTCTATGCGCAATGGGCAATCTCGGTTTGTACTCCGACTTGGTCTTATTCTAATACTACCTATTATATCTCTAATTTTACTGCCAAAGTTAGTGGAGAGTCAAGTGCCTAGATTAATAACACCACATCGGGGACAAGTTGTTCAACTAGTGACTATTACAACAGTTTTTCCATTTCGGCTGCTGCCGGGAGCACCATCTTGTATAATACCACAGCAAGTGAGAACTCTACATGGAGATATGGCTTCTGGGTGGATTGGAACCAAGATGGTAGCTTTGATGACACTGGCAATGAGCGTATTTACAATTCGAACTCATATATTAACCTTGAAGAGAAAGACTTCACCATCCCAGCCAATACCCCCATAGGAGAATACCGCATGAGGGTAATGATAGATTATTATGGTTCTGGTTATTATTTGGCTCCATGTGGAAGTAATAGTTACGGTGAAGCCGAAGACTACAAGCTGATAGTGACCGCACCGCTTGTCACCCACACCATCACCACTTACAGTTGGCCTGCGGCGGGCGGCACGGTGCCCGGCACCACTACTGTCACCCACGGCGGCAGCACCACACTCACTGCCACAGCCAATTCAGGTTACCAGTTCGTCAACTGGACCGACAGCGATGGCGACGTAGTGTCGAGTAGCGCAACCTTATCGTTAACCAATGTGACATCTGACGCTACCTACCAAGCCAACTTCACCTCCACCTCTGCCACCTCATTGCTGTGGACGGAAAACTTCGAAAGCTACTCCAATGTCACATCAAATTGGGGCTACCTGAACGGAGAATGGGCCACCCCCCTGAGAGACAACAAAGCCCCGTGTGTCACCTATTATAGCGCTGCTGCAACCAGTGGTTACCGTAGTTTGGAGCTGAGAGCCGACAACAGTACCAACATGGTGGTGCTGCCCCAGTTCAACCAAGCGTTGAACACACTCTTGATTTCGTTCCAAATCGGACGAGGCAACAGCTCCTCGGGCTACACGGTGGAGCTCGGCTACGTTACCAACCCTAGTGATGCCTCCACGTTCACCGCGCTGACAACGGTTCCCATTCCTTCAAGTGCGGTTGGCTCTCATACCCAGTTTTCCTACAACCTGGCGACCAACAACAACACACCCTCCAATACGAACTATCGCTTGGCCATCAGATACATGATGACCGGCAGCGACAGTTGGTATCTCGACGACTTCAGTGTGAGTGTTCCCACCTACACTGTCACTACCACGGTCAGCCCTAGCGGCGCAGGCTCGGTGAGTGGCCTAGCCAGCGGCGGCACCTACACGAACGGCTCCACCTGCTCGCTCACTGCCACGCCAACGGCTAACAGCGGCTACACCTTTACCAACTGGACTGAGAACAACACCGAGGTCTCCAGCAACGCTACATACAGTTTCACCGTTACCGACAACCACAATCTGACGGCCAACTTTACGCTGGCAAGCTACAGCATCACCGCCACGGCCAACCCGACGGCAGGCGGCACCGTTACTGGCGGTGGCACCTATAACCATGGCGCCAGCGTCACCCTCACGGCCACGGCTAACACGGGATACAACTTTGTGAACTGGACTGAGAACGGCACCGTGGTCTCCACCAGCGCCACCTACACCTTTACCGCCACCGCTGCTGGGGCCTATGTGGCGAACTTCGAAGAGCGTTGCCCCAGCCCCACCGACTTGGTGGCCAGCGCCAACAACAACTCCATCACCGTCACCTGGAACGGCGGCAGCGCCAGCAGCTGGCAGGTGTATGTGAGCAGCAGCAATAGCGCCCCGTCGGCCAGCGATAGCGGCACCCCGGCCAGCACCAACTCTTACACCGAGGGTAGCCTGAGCGTAGGCCAGACGCGTTACTTCTGGGTGCGTACCGACTGCGGCAACAACGAATACAGCGCATGGGTAGGCCCCGTTGATGCCACCACCGCCTGCACCGCCCCCACCAATCTAGTCGCTTATCCCAGCTCCACCGGTGCCGTGCTTACTTGGGACGGAGGTGAAGGCGAAGAGTATACTGTGCAATATAGTCAAGTAACACTTGGATCGGCAACTACAGTGACAGAAGGTTTCGAACACAGCGGCAGCATGCCTGATGGTTGGATAAAGCTTGATCTTGGTGATGGCAATAACACCAGTGAATTGGGAGTATATAATGGAAGTGGTGTAACTCATGACGGCTCTTATTGCTTTAGGTTCTCATCATTTTCAGGTTCATCATCTGGCTCTTTCGACCAATACCTCATCTCACCGGAATTGAACAATATCACCGCACTTTCGTTCTATTATAGGTCAAGCTCTACCAGCACAAGTGGTGAGACATTCCGCGTGGGTTATTCCACCACCACCAACGATGTATCGGCATTTACTTGGGTTTCTAATGGAACCACTTCATTAACCAGTTATTCCCAGTTTACCGCAAGTAACATACCAGCTAATGCCAAGTATTTTGCCATCAACTATACTGCAGTGTATCAGTATAGGCTCTATATTGACGACATTTCTTATACTTATCGTCCTTCTGTCCCTGGTTCATGGAACTCTGTATCTGGCACTCATTCTTCGCCTTACAATCTTACTGGCCTTACCACTGGCAACACCTATTATGCTCGTGTGACCGACCAATGTGGCAATGAGAGTAACGTTGTCTCCTTCACGCCGGCGTGCAGCGCGCCCGTCAACGTGGCTGCAGACCCGAGCAACCGCTCAGCCGAAATCACCTGGCTGGGAGGCGAGAGCAGCTATGACGTTAGGTATAAAAAAGGCTTCTCCTATGACTTTGAGTCCGCTGAGCCTTGGACTTATACCGATTTCTCGCCCTGCACCACCTATGATGGTGATGGAGGAAGCACATACGGTTTTCAATCTTACACATTTCCCAATCAATACTATGTGGGAGCCTGCATCGCTTTCCAAAATGGAATCAATAATAATATGGCCTCTCATGGTGGCAACGCCTTCGGCGTGATGTTTAATACTGATGGCCCCACGAACGACTGGTTCATTTTGCCCGAAATAACTATTCAAGACGGCGATTACTTCTCCTTCTGGATTAGAGAAATCACAGACCAGTATGGTGATGAGACCATTAATGTTGGTATTTGCGGAAGCACTGATGGCACGTTCTCAGCATATTTGGCCCAAAACCTTGCAATATCTTCAACGGACTATGAAAAATTGAGCTATGATTTGTCGAGCTATGCGGGTCAAACCATTAGATTGGCCATCAACTGTGCTTCGAACGACATCTTCGGTGTTATGATTGACGACATCTTTGTTGGCAACCCCAACGACAGCTGGACAACGGTTAACAATGTTACCAGCCCCGACACCATCACTGGCCTCACCGCCAACACGAATTACGTTGTGCAGGTGCAAAGCACTTCCTGCGGCGATTGGGTGGGTACCAACTTCACCACGCTGAATGAATTCAACGTCACAGCCAACGTCAACCCAGCTAACTCGGGCACGGTCACTGGCGCTGGCACTTACGCAGAAGGCTCCAACGTCACCCTCACGGCCACACCCGCCACAGGCTACGGCTTCCAAAACTGGACAATAGGCGGCTCGGTGGTTGGAACCACCCCAAGCTATACGATTAACAACCTCCAGGCCGACGTCACCATTCAGGCCAACTTTCTCTTTGTTGGCTACACCATCACCGCCGTGGCCGACCCTGCTGGCGGCGGCACGTTTGCCTTCACGGGCGAAGATGTCATCAGTAGCACAGCTACTACAGCCCAGGTCACCCCCAACGGCGATGTCACTGTCACCGCAACCGCAACTGCAGGCTATACCTTCATGAATTGGGTCGAAGGCGGCTCGGTGGTCTCCACCACCAACGCCTACGCGCTTACGGATGTCAACGCATCGCATGACCTCACCGCGCATTTCGTCGACATGACAGCGAGCAACACCTGGCCGGCTGCGGTCACCACTCTTGCAGCAGCTACACCAGGCTATAGCGTAGATGGCAGTACCATCACCATCAGCAACGCCAACGGCTTGGCTTGGCTCATCAGTACGGTGAACGGACTCAACAGTCAAAGTGGCAATGATATCACCAGCAGCACTGTCATCAACCTTACCGCCGATGTCGACATGAGCGCCCATATATGGGTGCCTATCGGCACAACGGAGCATCCTTTCGTCGGTACTTTCAACGGCAATGGACACACCATCAGCGGCATCACGCGCGCGTTGGAATTCCCTAACCAAGGCGTGTTTGGCTACGTCAGCGGTGGCACCATCCATGATGTGGTGGTCAACACCAATATCACAGGCGACTGCAATTACATGGGTAGCGTGGCGGGTACCCTCGCCAGCGGCACGGTCTACAACACGGGCAGCACGGGCACAGTTACCGCTAACGCCAACACCATCGCCGTGGGCGGCACGGTAGGCTACAATGGCGGCCTTGTCCACTCATCCTTCGCCACAGGCATCTTCACGGGCTTGGCAGGCGATTATGTGGGTGGCCTGGTGGGCGAAAACGCCCCAGCAGGACGCCTATATAATAGCTACAGCAACACCACCGTCAACACTGGCAACGGCGCAGGCTTGGTAGGCTACAACGCAGGCACTGTCGCCAACTGCTATACCAATGGCGTTCCTAATATGGGTGTCGCCTACATTCATACCAACAAAGCCTCTGGCGTGGTGGAATATGTCTATGGCGATAAAACGCCGTTCTACTACTTAACAATGGAAACGGGTCACACACTGCGTTACCACGGCAGCAGCTTCTCGTCGGTACAAAGCGATATCAAGCACCTTGATTATATGTATCGCGACAACGCCATCACTTTGGCAGGGGGACAGACGAGCAGCTACGTTCCGAGTAGCGTCAGCTACGACAACAACCACACCGTGAAGTGGAACGGCCTTGTGAGCGCCCTCAACCAATGGGTGGCCGACAACAAGACAAGTGGCGTAGCCATTGGCACACTGTCGTCGTGGTACCGTCCACTCACCACCGCCATCAACGGCGATCTACCCGTGCTGGGCTTCGGCGGCGAAACCACGCTCGGCGCAGCCAATGGTAGCCCCAAGACACTGAAATACGGCACGATGGACGACCTGCTAACGACCTACAACAACAGCACCGCCAGCATCTTCCACTACGGCAAGGCCACGGGCGTAACCCATGTGCCTACGGCCAACGTCAACGTCTTTATCAACGAAGACGCCGTGCTGCTGCAAGCCACCAGCCCCGACCCAGGCGCGTTCATCAACACCACCGTGGGTGTCACTTTCGACAACTCCGACCGCGGCACCCATGCCTACGACTATTGGGGCAACAAACTCGACTATGACTGGCACTTCTTGTCGACACCGCTGAGCGATGCCAAGATTGGTGCCACCTACGATGATTACGAGGCCCACGGCTTTGGCTCCGACATCGACATCAAGGCCTTGGTGAACAGCTACTTCCCGAACAACCTGCCGATGACATTGCATGACGCAAATTGGAGATGGGATTTCTATATCTATTACGAGCCCGAATACCACTGGATTAACCTGAAGCGCAACAAAAACAACCACTATCATGTTGACGGCGGCTGGTCCATCAGCTACACCTACAATGCAGATGACCAGGCTGTGGGCGATGAGGCCAGTTTGGCTTGTGTGTTTACTCCTGGCAAGGGTTACATGATGGCCATCAGCAAAGACGTTTTCATGAACAGCACCGGCACGCTCAATAGGGGCAACGTACCCATCAGGCTCACACTTAAGGAACCTGGCGACATCAACTATGCCTCGGGCTGGAATCTTGTGGGCAATCCTTATCAGGCTTACCTCAATATCAACGCACTCAATAGAAATCTATATATCTACGATGCCGACCAAGGCGTGTATGCCCCCTATGCCCCTGCTGCTTCGGATAATCCAGCAACGCCTTCTCAGTACATACACCCGCATCAGGCTTTCTTCGTGCATGCTGCAAGTGATGGCGAGGAGCTGATCTTCACCCCATCCATGGCTTCAACCGAAACCACACCGTATTCTTACTACCGCGACGACAGAATCGACTATCCGTTGGTCAACCTCTACGCCGAGAACAATGCCGGCCAGCGCGATCTCACAGTGGTCGAGTTCCACCGTCCCGAGTTGGGCGGCGCCCGAAAACTTGAGACTATGCGTAATGCGCCTTTCACCTTGGCGGCACACTATGCGGGCATAAGTTACGGCATCCTCTTCGCCACCGACGACATTGAACGCATCCCTGTGCGCTTCAAGACCGACGAGAATGGCTGGGTCACATTGACATGGAGTACCCACAATGGTGAGTTCAGCAAGTTGCTCCTTATCGACAACAAACTCGGCGTGGAGCACAACATGCTGGCCGACAACAGCTACACCTTCGAGGCCTCGCCCGATGATTATAGCTCACGCTTCTACATTGTCTACGACTGCTCGGGTATGGGTGTTGAGGAAAACGATGAGAGCGGCGCTTCGACAGGCTCAGCAACCGCTGCGACCTTCGCCTATATTAATAATGGTAATATCGTCATCGACATTGGGTCGGACCATGGCGCGTCAATTCAGGTCATCGACGTGTTGGGGCGTGTGTTGTATAGCAAGACGATTGCTGGTACAGATGGTACCTGCACCGTCTCTACAAAGGGATTGGCCAAGGGCGTTTATCTTATCCGCCTTGCCGATGGACACAATGTCAAAACACAAAAACTGGTAGTGCAATGAACGGAAAACAATTGAAAAAACATACAGCGATGAAAAAGAGAATCGTAACGATAATATTGGCCCTGTTCATGGGAGCGGTACCGACCATGGCGCAGGTTTTCATCATGGAAAACGACGAGAGCATGAGTCCAAGAGACCCCGAAAGTGCCATTACCTTCAACGTAATCGTGGCTTCACAAGACGTTGCCAACGACCAGTTTGTACCTCTTGGCGAAGGCATTTTGCTGTTGTCGGGCTTGGCGGGAGCCTATCTGCTGCGCAAGCGGAAGCGCGATTGATGCGACAAATCTTTTTTAGCCTATAGCCTATGGCTTGTGGTTATGGCTTGCCCTCACGAAGAGACAAGTCATAGGCCGTCAGCCATAGGCTATAGTTCATTAATGATCTCCTCAAAACTCCTCTCATCTTCCAACCCATTCATTTTCTCCTGCTTGATGCGCGACTTGCGGCGGGCGTAGCTGTTTGTTTGCAGGTTCATCAGGATGGAGATGACCTGGTTGCTGAAGCCTTGTTTGGTGAGGCAGCAGATTTGCAGGTCGCTCTTGGTGAGGGTGGGGTACTTTTCCGTCAGCCGTTTCGTGAAGTCGCCGTAGACCTTGTCGATGAGCGTCACGAAGTCGTCCCATTCGTTTTCCTTGAGGTCAAAGTCGAGGGTGGAGGCCGTGATTTGCTCGGTGAGGGCGAGGGCGGTCACGTACACCTTGTTTTTCTTCAGTTCCAGCTCCAATTGGTTCTTCATCTCCTCGGCTTTCAGCTTGGCATTCAGCGTTTTTTGGCGCAGTAGCAGCAAAACGATGACTAAAGCCAAGGCCAGACCGCCAAGGATGAGGTAGAGATAGAGGCTTTTCAGCTTCTGCTCGGCTTCGAGGTTGTTTTTCTGCATTTGCAGGTCATATTCTGCCTTGATGCGTTGCACCTGTTCGCTGCGGTGCTCATGGTCGGCTTGCATCATGTTCTCGGTGAACATTTCGTTGTGTTCCAAAGCCTTCTCGAAGTCGCCATGCAGTTGGTAAATGAAGCTGAGGGCTTGGTAGGCCGACATGCGGGTGCCCGCCGTCCCGCTTTTGGTGGCTTCGGTGAGGTGGACGATGGCGAGGCTGTCTTGGGCTAAATAATAGTGTGCCAGTCCCAAGGTCAGGTGGCAGATGTCGGGCGAGGTGTTGTCTGCAAGGCCTTGGTTGATGCGTTCAATGGCACCCTTGTAGTCTTTGCTGACCATCAGCACGTCGCGGCTCGACTCCAAAAGGATGTCGCTTTCCATTGTTTTGTCGTTCAAGGCTTTGGCAATAGTCAAAGCTTCGTCGTAGTAGGTTTTGGACGCATCGATGTCGCCCAACGAGGCATTGGCGCGACCGCAGTTGCGCAGGGCGGTCATCAGTAAGGTGGAGTCGTTGAGCGCGCGCGACAGCCCGATGGCTTCTTGGTGCATCTCCAAGGCTTCGTCGAACAGCTCATGTTTCCAATAGCAGAAGCCGAGGTTGTCGTCGATTTGGGCTTTCAGGCGTTGCACTTCGGGTTGGTCTTGGTCGCAGTGGTCGATGGCGAGCAAAGCCTGGCTGAAGCTCTCGGCGGCTGCCTCCGACTGTTTGGCGGCACGTTGTTCGAGCCCTTGCTCGAAGAGCGTTTCAGCCTCCTTGAGCCATTGCGCCTCGTGATGGCAGGCCACGAGGCCAACCAACGCTATGACAACCCATATAATATAATGTGTTTTCATAAGGTTCTTCTTTTGTTTGTTGAGATTACCGAAGGGAATGGAGTTGTAGCTTGTTCGTTAAAAGCGGCGGCAGGAACAATTTGCTAATCTGTAGCACCACAAGCCGCCGCACCTAAGTAAAACCTTTAATCTCCATTCCCGAAGGGAATCTCATTATCGTACAACAAATTTAACCGTCTGTTCACCCACGCTGATAAAATACATCCCCGCTGGCAGTGTTGAAATGTCAATCTGCTGGGTTTCAGCCGAAATGCGGCCTTGTAGCAAGGTTTGTCCCATCAGGTTGGTGATGATATAGGCGGTTTGGTCTGGTAGAGACGTGCCATGGCGCGTCTCTACAAACAAAACGCCATTGGCAGGATTGGGATACACCGTTAAGGTCCCTGAGCCTGTCGAAGGGCCGTCCTCATCAACGTCAAAATGGATGTTTTTGTAAATGGCATCGCAGTCCTCATCGCCGATTTTAAAGACCAGCTCGTCTTCTATCCAATAGCAGCGAAAACCTTCCACGCGGTAGCTTTTGCCTCGGTTCATCAGTCGTTCGGGGAAGAAACTGGTGAGGTGGCCGATGCCACACACGATGTCGCCGCTGAAAAGGTTGTCCTCGTCGCTCACGTGCAATGTCCTATAATTGACGCCGTTGTATTCATAATAATCTACCGAATTAACATGCATGGTTATGGATTCAGTGTCCACCTTGATGGTCCATTCGTCGCCTGCCTCGGCAGTGAGGTCATACAGTGTGGTGAATTCCTGCAATTCTTTGTTCCACCAATAGACCTTGCCGTTATTCTCATAGACATATTCATGCGTCACCGTGGTGAAAATCGAATCACGATCGTATTGTGTGTTGCTTCGGACGATGACAGTGGGCCGTTCATTGTTGATGGTGGTATCTGCTGCGCATTCCAGATGCTGGAAAGTAATTGAGCCGTCCTCGCTCTCGATTTCGTAGAACCATTCGGAATTATCGGGCAGGAGTGGTTCCCTTGGATTGTTTGTGGCGATATAGGATAGTTCAATTTTATGGATAGAATTTCTATAACTGTAAAGCATGTCGTTTTGTTGCTGCAGGTGGCCTTCATCGTAGAGGTAGAAGTCGGATTGCCAAACGCCATTTCCCCAGGCCTCGCCGTCCCATTTTTCAAAGGTAACCGTTGCGGGATAGCCCATCTCGTTCAATTCATAGACTGCACGATGGGCATCCACAAAAGCATCGTCTTGCCAAAGTTTGATTTCTGCGAGGGTGAGCCGACCGTATGGGTTGAAATGGTATTGCACCAATTTCTGGTTCTCCCACACGCCGTTGTTTCGTTTTTGTGTCAAAACGCTGGTTTTGTGCCTTTGTCCGTCATAGCCATAAGTGACGAGAACAGTGCTGTCGTTGTATTTTTCGGTTTGCGAACTGACCAAAAGGCTGTCTTCGTTGAAGGTGCGGATTTCTCGGCTGAGGGTCAACCAATCGCCCGAAGTTCCATCGGTATAGCCATCGGTGGTGATGATGACTTGGTTTTCGTTGTATTCATAGGTTTTTTCGGAAGTGGTTCTTATAAACCGTTTTTCTGTATGCAGTCGCCGCAACTCGTCATAAGTATAGGATATGCTGTCCCATAAAATCAAGGTATTGTCTTCATGATAATTGTTTAAATGCCTTGTATAAGTCATGAGTAGCCCATTTTCATAAATGTAATGGTTGAGGAACGGTTCGGCTCCCATGCCGTAATAAGTGTCGTTTTGTTGAATGACATGATAATCTGAATCGTAATAGAACTTGTAAAAATGGTCATAATCGGCAGACGAACCGGACAAGATGGAAAAAGCGCTTTGTGTATTGAGCAGTCCATTTGGACGGTAGGTGAATCTGGCATGGAAATCACCATATTCACTGCCCATGCTGCTATTAGGGTCCAACTCAATGACGGCGCTGTCGGGCTGGCAGAGGTAGCCGTATGTATAGAGTGATGTGTTTTCCAAGTCTTCGATGAAGTTAGTGAAATAGTTCCAACCCTCGGCATTTTGATAAGTTTCTGTGCAGCCAAAGGGAATATGTACTGGAATGTTTGGATCACATTCATAAAAAGAAGAATTATCAAGCGAAGGTGGTGTGGTGTTTGGAGAATAGATTTCATCAAAGGAGGTGTAAGCAAAGGTGCTGATACCAATCTCGGTGAGCGAGGCAGGCAGTCTTAATACACCTGTGAGATTAGTATTGCTAAGTCTGTTGTTAAATGCATGGTTATCAATATTTTCCAAAGAATTTCCTAACACAAGTTCAGAAAAGTTTGTCCCTTCAAAAGCCATTAACCCAATATAGGTCACAGAATTGGGGATAACTAAAGTTCCTGTAAAGTTTGAATAATAGAAACTCCTACCATTAATTGTGGTAATTAATGGAGGAAGAACCAGTTCTCCTGACAGGCCGCATCTAGCAAACGCCCCTCCTCCTATCTCAAACAAGGAATTTGGAAGTGTCAGAGAACCTGAAAACTGGCTCAATTCAAAAGCAGCAGCGCCAATATATTGTAACGAATCTGAAAGGCTGAGTGTGCCTGAAAAAGAACATTCATAGAAAGCTTGGTCGTTGATAGAAGTTACAGAATTGGGGATAATCAGATTGCCGCCATCGCCAGCTCCATAAAAAGCAGAATTGCCAATGGTCTCAATGTCGTCTGGAATCGTAGTTGTCTTACATCCCAACACCAAGACTTTGCCTTCTCTTTTGATTATGGCATTGTTTTCTGAATAGAATGTCGGATTTTCGTCATCTACCGAGATGGTTTCCAGATTGCTACAATATGCGAATGCAGTTGGGATAATCGTCCCAATGCTTCTAGGAATAATAATGGACGTAAAGCGACAACCAATAAATCCCATAGATCCAATGGACACGATGCCGTCTGATATGGTTAAAGTTCCAGTCAAATGGCAATTGAAAAAAGCATTATTGTCGATTGCGGTTACGGCGTAATCGACGTCATTGTAAGTCACGGTTGCCGGAAGTATGATTTCTCCTTGTGGTTCAGGAAACCCTTCGTAAAAATTGCCTTGAAAGAAGCTGTTTGCTTCCGAGTAAGGGTAGGTTATCTTTACAGTATGCTCTTCCTCGCTTGTAATGAGATAGTACAATGTTTGTCCAGTCTCGCATTCGGCAGAGAAATCGTAATTGAGGATTTGGGCAATTCCATTCATGGCCAAGGCCATCAAAACTATGATTACAAATAACTTTTTCATGGTATTAGGTTTTTAATGGTTTATTTTACAACGAATTTCACGGTTTGTCCGCCCACGCTAATGAAATACATCCCCGCAGGCAATGTTGGAATATCAATCTGATGGGTTTCAGAAGAAATGCGGCCTTGCAGCAAGGTTTGTCCCATCAGGTTGGTGATGCGATAGGTGGTTTGTCCCGTTGTAGGGCTGTCACATTGTGGCAGCCGCACAGAAACGGTCAAAACGCCATTTGCGGGATTGGGATAAACCACCAAGGTCCCTGCGGTCCCTGAGCCTGTCGAAGGGGTCGAAGGGCTGTCCTCATCCACACCATGTATCTCGCTATAGATGGCATCGCAGTCCTCGTCGCCATTGTGATACAGTAAGGCGTCCTCCACCCAATAGCAGCGCAGGCCGTTCACCGTGAAACTGGCGTCTCGCCGCATCAGTTTCTCGGGGAAGAAGCTGGTCATGTGGCCGTAGCCTACGACAATGTCGCCATTAAAGATGTTGCCGGCATCGCTAATGTGCAGCATCTTGCGGGTGTCGCCATCGTATTCAAACACGCCCACGCTGTCGACATGCACCATGATGCTCTCCGCCCCCACCTTGATTTCCCATTCGTCGCCAGCTTCGGCATTGTAGTCATAAAGCGTCGTGAACTCCTCCAAGTCCTTGTTCCACCAGTACACCTTGCCATTTTTCTCGTACACATATTCGTGTGTTACTTCAGTGAAAAGGGTGTCGCGGTCATACTGCGTATTGCTGCGCACGATGACTTTTGGGCGTTCCTCGTTAATAGTTGTGTCGGCGGTACATTCCAAATGTTGGTAAGTGATGCTTCCGTTGTCACCTATAATGTTATAATACCATTCCATCCCAATGATAAAACCGGATTCAAGCCTGTCATAATGCATGCTGATTTCAAACTGATTGACATCTCTTCCTCCATAAAAGCAGGAATTCAATGCCCTTTGCCATTCATACAATCTCGAGTCATTAAACAAAGATTGACCTCTAAATTTGTCCCACTCCCATTCATCACCGTTTTTCTTTCGGAACGATATGGTTAATGTTTGTGTTTCATCATTGAAGTCCCAAATGATCTTTTGGTTGATATTCCAATTTTGGTCATCTACGGACCACGTTCCTATCTGATATTCGACTATGCGATTCAAAGAGTCATAAACATAGTGCGCGATTTTCGAATTGACCCATGTACCGTCGTTATAGTTTTGGGTGATGATGCTGTCCGTTTTTTTGAGAGGGGTATAGGTATATGTTCTCAGCGAATTGGGGATGATTTCACCGGATTGATTGGAATCTGTTTGGGAAGTCAGGATTTGTTGCCGGTTGTTGTAATGGTTTGTGGTTACAGTTGATAAGTACGGTTCTGGTTCATCATAATACTCATAATACTGATCGATGCGGGTTTTATAACCATCACTGTAGGAATAAACGTGACGGGTCCTATATACATCGTGATATTCATAGCTCCTGTAATCCTCTTGACACAGATGAAGGTTTTCGTATTCATAATCCCAATAATAGTGGAAATTGAAAAAGTCAGCATACCTCCAAGCTTCCTTATGTTTGGTTATGCCGTTTTCATATTGAAAAGTGTATTTTTCATAAATGGTCATAGGCTCTACTGAATTATAGAATTCAAATGATGATTGGCTGGGTTTGTTGGGGTATTCGTAAAAGCTGAACGAACCTTGACAATCATCAGTAGTGGTATAAAAGGTATAGTTGGTCAGTTGTCCGTCTGTACCATAAATGAAATCAGAAATATACTCTGTTGTAATTTGCCCTGAATTACTAATTGCTCGAGCAATGACATGGTCTGGAAATGCAATGGAATCGTAAACCGATGCTTTTGCACATAGGGCGATAGTGAGAATCATTATTGAAGAAATCATCTTTTTCATGGCATTGTGTTTTTAATGGTTATTGTTTCGTTTTTGAGGTTTGCAATGCAAAAGTATAGCATTTCTCAAAACGAAAATCAACTTGTCAAGCCCTTTCGGGGGCTTGTCTATCATGTCGCAAAGATACAAAAAAATAAACGGTTGGATTTCAATTTGTTGCAAAATCGAAATCCAACCGTTGTCTATGGTGTTGTCTATCATGGGAGACGCATTGACTCCGTCGAATACTGTGTGTTTCAATGCGTCTCTACAGTTGGTTTTTCAGCCAAGAATCGGCTGTGCGGTATCGTTGCTTCGGGCTGTTGGGCTTGTTTTTGTATTCCGGAACGAGGAGACCAGCCTCAAGCAGCGGCGTGAAAACATTACGGCGGAAACTCGTCCTGCTCATGTAGCCGGTTTTTTCCATCATCTCCAGAATGCCTTGCGGAATACGGCAAAACTCCAAGATAATGCGAGCGTTTTCTTCTTCACCTTTACCCAATGCAGGGCATAGTGTACGGATATCGGCCAAAGGCCATGATGCGCTATAGCTCCTGCTATATTCCGGGCTGTTCTCCGAAGCGATGCTTTCGTATGGCCTTGGCTTCGGCATACCCTGAGAACCATTGGGCCGCTGGATAATCACCTGGAACTGACGACCTTCCTCGTTGACAAATTCGATGTCTTTCACTTCTTTTGTGGCTCTGATGATACCCGTGCCTAAGCCTCTGTAATCCATCGTCTTTGCGCAAAATGCTGCCATCAGAGGGTTGCGTTGCATGGTTTTCCCGAAACGAATCGCCTCCACATCTACGCCACTGGGCAACCCACCAGGGCTGATGATTTCGACGCGATTGTCGAAAATCATGATTCGGATCGGCGCCTGTAAGAGATAGTCGCGGTGTACAAGCGCGTTTTGGAGTATTTCTTTTAAGGCCACTTCCGAGATTTCGAGTTTCCCGACCGAGTTGAAAGATTGTCCCGCCTGCAAACTGTGCAAGTTGGCATTCAAGAATGCCATGCCGGCTTCAAACATTCGTGGAATGGTTCCAACAATGTCTTTGCTGTCGCGATATTCCATTCCTCCCATGTCGTTGCCAAAGAAAGACACCGCCTTGATGATAAAAGCTGGCTCAAGCATTTGCGGGTGTTTCCCGAAGAAAAGCAGCCCGGCAAGGGTCACTCGTCCGTCTGGAGTCATGATTTGCAGGTTTTGGAGCAGTTGCTCTTTGGGCATACCGAATTCGTCGAGGCGTTTGCCATAGTATTGTTCGAGATAGTCGTTGACAAGCATCATGTCGATGTCGTTGATGGTGGTTTTTCTGACGCCTTTTTCGTCGGGTCTGAAGCTGCCCGATTCTTGGAATAATGATAGCATTTCCGCATTTTCGACGACTCGGCGTTTGTCGCTTCCTTGCTTGATCCAGATGTTGCCACTTTGGTCTTTGTAGGGCTTGTCGATGCCTTCGTTCACATTGACTATGAGGACGATTTTTCCATCGACATCCACGGTTTCGGTTTGAAGGTAAACCGCTGGCCTTACGCAGTTGTTGGACACATTACCAATGTCACGGCTGATTTGCTGGACTTCATCGTATGTGAGGCCGACGATTTCGCCAGTCTTGTCCTCTACGCCGATGAGAATGGTCCCTCCTCGATAATTGGCGAAGGCAACAATCTCTGCGGCGATTTTTGATGGATTGTCAATCCTCAGCTTAAATTGGACTTTGCTGTTTTCGCCCAAGGCACAGAGTTCTTTTATTTCTTTTGCATTCATAACTTAACCATTTTACGCTGCAAAATTATATTGTTTGGTTAAGTTTTGCAAGTTTTTGGTTAAGTTATTATTGAAAAATTTGTTATAATATTAAATATCAATATGATAGTTTTTATAGCAAATTGGTTGAGTTGGCATAAAAACGCTAAAACTTAACCAAATCTGGTTAAGTTTTAGCGTTTTAAAATGAGTTTTTGAATTATTTCTTCGGCTTCAATTCGTCGAAAATCATGTTGCGTAGGTTGTCGATCGGGACGCGCACCTGTTGCATCGTGTCGCGGTCGCGCACGGTGACGGTGTTATCAACCAAAGTGTCGTTGTCGACGGTGACGCACATCGGTGTGCCGATGGCATCTTGTCGACGGTAGCGCTTGCCGATGGAGTCTTTCTCCTCATATTGGCACATGAAGTCGGACTTCAGCGAGTCGATGATCTCGCGGGCCTTCTCCGGCAGACCGTCCTTCTTGACCAAGGGCAGCACGGCGACTTTGTAAGGTGCTAAGATGGCTGGCAGCTTCAGCACCACGCGCTCCGAGCCGTCTTCCAGCTTTTCCTCGGTGAAGGCGTTGCTGAACATGGCGAGGAACATGCGGTCGAGGCCGATAGAGGTCTCGATGACGTAAGGTGTGTAGCTTTCGTTGGTGTCGGGGTCGAAGTACTGGAGCTTCTTGCCCGAATATTTGGCATGGGCCGAGAGGTCGAAGTCGGTGCGGCTGTGGATGCCTTCGAGCTCCTTGAAGCCGAAGGGGAAGTCGAACTCGATGTCGGTGGCGGCGTTGGCGTAGTGGGCCAGCTTCTCGTGGTCGTGGAAACGGTATTTCTCGGCGGGCAGACCCAAGGAGAGGTGCCAAGCGAGGCGTTCCTGCTTCCAGTGTTGGAACCATTCGAGCTCCGTGCCAGGGCGTACGAAGAACTGCATCTCCATCTGCTCGAACTCGCGCATACGGAAGATGAACTGACGGGCAACAATCTCATTGCGGAAGGCCTTACCAGTCTGTGCGATGCCAAACGGAATCTTCATGCGGCCGGTCTTCTGCACGTTGAGGTAGTTGACGAAGATGCCCTGTGCCGTCTCAGGACGCAGGTAGATGGTGTCGGAGCCGTCGGCCACGCTACCCATCTTGGTGGCAAACATCAGGTTGAACTGACGCACGTCGGTCCAGTTGCGGGTGCCGCTGATGGGGCAGACAATCTCCAGGTCGAGGATGAGCTGCTTGATGGCGTCGAGGTCGTTACGCTCCATAGCGCCATAGAGGCGATGGCTGATTTCCTCAATCTTGGCCTTGTGTTCAAGGACGCGCGGGTTGGTGGTCACAAACTGTTCCTCGTTGAAGGCGTCGCCGAAGCGCTTGCGGGCTTTCTCCACCTCTTTATTAATCTTCTCTTCAATCTTGGCCATATAGTCCTCGACGAGCACATCAGCGCGGTAGCGTTTCTTGCTGTCGCGGTTGTCGATGAGCGGGTCGTTGAAGGCGTCGACGTGCCCCGAAGCCTTCCATGTGGTGGGGTGCATGAAGATGGCGGCATCGATGCCGACAATGTTCTCGTGCATCTGCACCATAGCCTTCCACCAGTATTCGCGGATGTTCTTCTTCAGCTCCACGCCGTTTTGGCCGTAGTCGTAAACGGCTGACAATCCGTCATAAATCTCGCTCGAAGGGAAGATGAAACCATATTCCTTCGCATGAGCGGTTATTTTCTTAAAGAAATCTTCTTGGTTCATAATTATATGCTATTTAGTATGTTCAAAACCATTTGACTTCGGGACTTTTTGATTAAGACCGTTGACCATGACAATGACTGCTTTTGCATTTGGGCTGACATTCAGCTCTTCTGACAAAGCAGTCATAGTCATTGTCAGAAGTCATAGTCTCGCGTCTCGTAGTCCCTTTTGCTAAATTTGAGCGCAAAAATACGTTTTTTTGATGTTGAAAAGGGCAAAAGCCGTCAAATAATGGGGAAAATGTCTACTTTTGCAGGAAATAATGGCCATAATGAAGGGAAAGATGAACATACTTTATATTTTGGCGGCTTTGTTCGCCATGACCTCGTGCGGTTCGGGTAACGCGACCGAAACCGTTGAACAAGTTCATAATGACACGGTTGTGATGCAACAAGATACGACTGCGGTCATTGTGTCCGACTCGGCAACATTCTATTCCGATGTCGTGAACCCCAAGAATTGTTTTATCGTGATTTCCAAACCCGAGTATCGACTTTATGTTTGCGAGGTGGTGGGCGCAGATACCTTAAAACGCGCACATTTTCCCGTATGCGTGGGCAAGGCAAAGGGACAAAAACAGAAGAAAGGCGATATGAAAACCCCTGAATGCACGGTTGAAAATCCCTTTACCATCACTGAGATTGTAGATGCCTCCAACTGGCATCATGACTTTGGCGATGGTCGTGGAAGCATCTTGTCGTATGGCCACTGGTTCATGCGCCTCAAGACGCCAGGTCATTCGGGCATCGGCATTCATGGCAGCACCAACAACGAAAGCTCGGTGCCAGGTCGTGGCAGCGAAGGTTGCATCCGTCTGCGTGATGATGATTTGATTCAGCTGAAAGAAAAATATGCTTTCGTTGGGATGCGCGTGGTGATTCTCCCTGATATTCTTACCGAATAATTATTGGTTCAAGTCCCAAACCTCGTCCAAATCGATGTCCCAGCCGGCCTTTAGTTCGAGGGTGTCTTTATAGTTGACGATGGTTTCGGGCAGGCTGTGGCGGTGATAGTTGCCCGTGCTCCATTTGCCGTTGCCGTCGGCATCGAGGATGGCGCGGAGCTTGTATTTGGCGGGCATGAGGTAGTCGAACATCACCTCTTCCTTTTTTGTAATCATCTGTTCTTTAAGCACTTTTTCGCTCTCGTTCAACAACTGAACGACAACTTGTTTCATTCCCTTGGGCGGCACCACAGTGATGTAGATGTTGCCGTATTCCTCATCTTTCAAAACGTGAAAATCTAATTTGATGACGTCATTGGTGCGATTGCGGATGCCGAAAAACACCGAATCGGGGATTTCGATGCTATAGCTTGAGTCGGCAGAGAATGGGGTGGTCATTCGGTATTTGAGGCCTTGTTCATCGGCGGGTTCAAAGGCGAGTGTGTCGTAATAGATAATTGAATCGCATTTGAAGATGGCCGAGTCGCGCATGGCATAGCGTACGATGGGTTCGGAGAATTTCAAGGTCAGGGTGTCGCCTTGAATCAGTCCGCCGCGACCGACGAGGTTGCTGCTGACTTTCAGCTTTTCGGGCTCGCGTTTCAGTTTTCGGTTGGCCTTTGTCTCCTTGAATTTCAGGCTGTAGCGCGATGAGTCGTTGATGAGGGTGTCGTATTTCACCTGCACCCATAGGCTGTCCTTGACGTTGGGGGTGAAATACCACCAAACCGTGTCGTAGGCGGCGGAATGTGTTGTGAAGAGATTGAAAGTGTCGGGCAGCATTTCAGGCGTCATGATGACGGCATCTTTGGCAGGATGGCGGAACACAAAGCGCAGCAGGCCTTCTTCTACGAGTTTCTTCTCTAAAAGCACTTGCGTTGAGTCCACCTCGGTGAACATTTCCAAAGTCAATTTGAAAGCATTTTGGTCAAACTTTGTCGCCGTTTTCGTCTCAAAAACGACAGAATCCACCTGCATCGTCAAACTATCCGCCATTGTTGAATCCATCGCAGGTTTTGGCAACAGCGATTGTGGATATGAGGCAGGCACCAAGCTGTCCAAAAACGCGACGGACTCGTTAGGCAAGTCGAAATATAGGTTGGCGTTGGCATCCTTCAGGCCAAACACGAGATAATGTTTGTTCGTTAGTCCATTGAGGCGGAAGTTGCCATCTTTGTCGGTCTTGGTGATGTAGTTGGGGGCGGTCGTCATCGGCAGTGAGTCGAGGTTGTCGCGGTCGGCGGCATAAAGACCCACATAGGCACCTTCGACAGGTTTCTTGTCTTCGGCATTGAGCAGTTTTCCAGCGATGCTGAGCGTGTCGATATGGTCGCCCGTCGAGAAGCTGTAGACATAGTCATTGAAAGGGTTGCCTTCGTGCAAGTCCTTGATGGTCGAGCCGAAATTGATGGTATAGGTCGTGTTGGGTGCCAAATCCTCTTTAAACCTGACAATTACCGTTTTGTTTTTCAGTTTGATGTCGGGTTTCTCGCTCATTGGCGGCGAAATCATCACGTTTTGATTGGCGTTATCGAGGGTAATGAATTCATCGAAGGTGATTTCGATTTTCTTGCCGATGAAGTTGGTACTCTGGTTTTTTGGCACAACTTCAACGACCACAGGAGGTGTGGTGTCCTTGGGTCCGCCCGTGGGCGCTACAGCGTTGGCGCAGTGGTGGTTAAGGAAGGCCACAAAAAGCAATCCAAGGCCAAAAAACAGATATTTCAACTTGTGAATCACGGGGCAAAGGTAGTTAATTTTTGCCGTGTTTCTTTTCTATTCCTCTTTTTTCCTATTTTTGCCCTTTGTTTCAAACCTAATTGAACTATGACAAACCCTGAAGAAGAAAAAGTAACTGAAAAAAAGTCGCTCAATTTCATTGAAGCGAAAGTGGAAGAAGACCTCGCTAACGGCAAGAATGGCGGACGTGTGCAGACGCGTTTCCCTCCAGAGCCGAATGGTTACCTTCACATTGGTCACGCCAAGGCCATCTGCCTCGATTTCGGCATTGCTGCACAGCATGGCGGCATTTGCAACCTGCGTTTCGACGACACCAACCCCACCAAGGAGAACATGGAATACGTCGATGCTATCAAAGAGGATATCCAATGGCTTGGTTACCAGTGGGGTAACGAATACTATGCCTCCGATTACTTCCAGCAACTTTGGGATTTTGCCATAGAACTGATTAAAAGAGGTAAGGCTTACATCGATGAGCAAAGTTCGGAAGAGATTGCTGCACAAAAAGGTACGCCTACACAACCTGGCATAGAGAGTCCCTACCGCAACCGTCCCATCGAGGAATCGCTCGACCTGTTCAACAAGATGAACAACGGCGAGATTGGCGAGGGCAAGATGGTGCTTCGTGCCAAGATCGACATGGCCAACCCGAACATGCATTTCCGCGACCCTATCATCTATCGCGTCGTCGATACACCGCACCACCGCACGGGCACCAAGTGGCACGCCTACCCGATGTATGACTTTGCCCATGGACAAAGCGACTACTTCGAGGGTGTGACCCATTCATTGTGCACGCTTGAATTTGTGGTACACCGTCCACTTTACGACCTCTTTGTCGATTGGCTCAAGGAAATCCGTGGCGAAGGCGACAACATGGACGACAACCGTCCGCGTCAAACCGAGTTTAATAAGTTGAATCTCAACTATATCTTGCTTAGTAAGCGCAACTTGCTTGTCCTCGTCAACGAGGGCTTGGTGAGCGGTTGGGACGACCCGCGCATGCCCACGATTTGCGGCTTCCGTCGTCGTGGCTACACGCCGAGCGGCATCCACAAGTTCATCGACAAGATTGGCTACACCACCTACGATGCGTTGAACGATTTCGCCTTGATGGAGAGTGCCATCCGCGAGGATCTCAATGCTACCGCCACCCGTGTGGCCGCCGTGGTTAACCCGGTGAAGTTGGTCATTACCAACTATCCAGAAGGACAAATCGAGGAAATGGATGCCATCAATAATCCCGAGGACGAAACGGCTGGCAGCCACAAGATTGCCTTCGGTCGCGAGTTGTGGATTGAGAAGGAGGACTTCATGGAAGACGCGCCGAAAAAATATTTCCGCATGACTCCTGGCAACGAGGTGCGCCTCAAGAACGCCTACATCGTAAAATGCACGGGCTGCAAGAAGGACGAAAACGGTGAAGTTGTGGAGGTTTACGCTGAATATGACCCCGACACGAAGAGTGGTCTGCCCGGCGCTAACCGCAAGGTGAAAGGCACCATCCATTGGGTAAGCTGTGATCGTTGCCTCGAAGCCGAGGTGCGCATGTACGACCGCCTCTGGAAAGTGGAAAATCCGCGCGACGAGTTAGCTCGCTTGCAAAACGAAGGCAAGACCGCATTGGAAGCCATGAAGGAAATGATGAATCCCAACTCGTTGGAGATTCGCCCCGTGTGCTATGTGGAAGAATACCTCGCCGATGCCAAACCGCTCGACCACTTCCAATTCCAACGTATCGGCTACTTCACGGTCGACAAGGACAGCACGTCGGGACATTTAGTTTTCAACCGTACTGTGGCGTTGAAGGATACTTGGGCGAAAGCCATGTAATTTTCGTTTGTAGAGACGTTGCGTGCAACGTCTAAAGAAACCGACAATGTAATTTGTAATCATCTTGAATGCATTGTTTTGTGGAGACGGAGTGCACACCGTCTCCACATTTTTTATGCGATGGGGTCGCGCAGCTTGTCGTTGTGGATATGGCGTTCCCTGTCGCGCGTGGTTTTCTTTTCCATATTCTTGGCGAAAGCATCGGTAAGGTCGACGCCGGTTTGGTTGGCGAGGCAAATCAGCACCCATAGGATGTCGGCCATTTCGTCGGCCATGTTGCGGTTTTTGTCTGATTCCTTGAAGGATTGGTCGCCGTAGGTGCGAGCGATGATGCGGGCCAGTTCGCCGACTTCCTCGGTCAGGATGGCCATGTTGGTCAGTTCGCTGAAATAACGCACACCGTAGGTCTTAATCCATTCATCGACGGCGATTTGGGCTTCTTTTATGGTCATAATGCGTTAGTTTTGTTATCGCTTTTCGTCATTGCGAGGAAGAACGACGAAGCAATCTAGAGGTTCATTTTCTGGACTGCTTCATTCCTCGCAGTGACGCGAAGCGTGTCTTATAATATCGTGTCAAAAATAGATGTTTTTTCGTTTTCCTCTCCCAATTCGTACAATAATCTTAATTTTGCGGCATTAATTGAAGTGATGAAAGCCAAGTTGTTGCTCATAGCGTCATTTTTCCTCCTGTTGTCGCAAATCGTTGTGGCACAGGAACAAGACACCGTGCAACGCAAGAAAACCCGCATCAATATCGAGCATTACGACAAGGCCACCTACTCGAAGAGCATGGGCGACGTGCAGCGACTGATTGGCCATGTGAAAATGCGCCACGACTCGGCTTATTTTTTCTGCGATAGCGCTTATTTCTACCAGAAAACCAACAGCTTCGATGCTTATCAGAATGTGCATATCATCATCAACGACAGCGTGGAGGTGTTCAGCGATTTGTTGAATTACGATGGTAACTCGCGTTTTGCTGAGTTCTTCGATAACGTGAAGCTGATGGACGACTCCACCACCTTGCTCACCGAATACCTTACTTACGACCGCAACCTTCATTTAGCTTGTTATCCCGATAGCGCAACGACCTATCGCGGCGACAAAACCCTCATCAGTTGCATAGGCTACTATCGCGACGACATCAAGGAATTCTCGTTTTTTGAAAACGTGGAGGTCACCAGTCCGAAATACCAGATGTATACCGATACCTTGTATTACAACACGAGCATCGAAAAGATGTGGTTTGAGGGACCGACGACCATTATTAATAAGGAGAATGTGTTGGAAGGAACACATGGCTATTATCTTGTGAATGAAGACCAAGTGTTTCTCGACCAGCGACCTTATATGCACAACGAAACGCAGCAGATTTGGTCGGATTCCATTTTCTATGACCGCAATTTGGGTTTGGCCAAAGCCTATGACCGAGTTGACATGATTGACACTTCTTATAAGGTCGTCATGCGCGGCGATTATGTGGAGATGTGGGAAGACGATGGATTGAGTTATGCCACCGATAGCGCATACGCCATTAGCTATGATGGCGGCGACTCGCTTTATATCCATGGCGATACGCTGTTTATGTACTTCGACAAGCAGAAGGAGGAAGCCAAGAAACTCATTGCCCGTCGCCATGTGCGTTTCTTTAAGAGTGACATGCAAGGCAAATGCGACACGTTGACCTATCTCATGGCCGATTCCACCATTCGTATGCGTGTGGCTCCCATCCTTTGGGCCGAGGACAGCCAGTTGACAGGCATCGACATCGACATCAAACTCAAGGACAATAAGGTGGATTGGGTGTTGCAAAAAGGCAATGCCTTCATCATCTCGCAGGACACCATTGAGGGATTCAACCAAATCAAGGGTACCGACATCACTTCGAGATTCAGCAATGGTAGCATTAGCCGCGTCAATGTAGATGGAAACCAAGCCGAGACCATCTATTGGATTCGCGACGATGATGGTGGCATGATTGGCATCGACGTTTCGAAGTCGGAAACTATGGTCGTTGAAATGGAGAAAGAGAGCATCTCCATCATCAAGTCGTTCAAGGGTATCGATGAGACGATGTATCCTGAGGAAGACTTGCAGGAGAGCAATCGTTATCTTTCGGGCTTCAAGTGGCATGACGAGGCGCGACCGAAAGACAAGGATGACATTTTCCGACGCATTGATGCCGAGATGCCGCAGGCTGAAGCCACGCCAAATGAAACCCCAACAGAGCAGTCAACAGAAGCTACTGAAGAATCAGAATTCAAAGAAGAACAGCCGAAACGCCATAGGGAGAGAAAGAAACTGGATTAATGTAACAAATCCAGAAAAGTTTGTATTTTTGCGGAAATTTATAAGCTATGGCAACTGCAACGACAAAAAAGATCAACTGGCTTTTCCCCGATCCTGATGTTGAGGTGACTTTGGAAGAATACCGTGACAAGATTCGTGAAGACGAAAGGTCTGGTGATATGAGTGTAAGTGAGTTCAAACGTAGATTAGAGACATGGCTGGCCGAAAACGTATAATTTCGGGCCGTCAACAGAAACCAAGGCTTGTTATTACTGAGAATTTCCTGAAAGAATTGGAAACTGTAATTCTGTATGGCCATACGGTTTTTGGTGATATTGTAGCAAAGAAATTCCAAAAGGAGGTATTAGATCGTATATTTTCGTTGCCATTGATGCCGCATGCAAATCCTAAAAGTCGCTTTGTTGAGAGTACAGAAAGAAAAGTATATAGAAACATAGTTTACGAGAAATATTATGTGGTTTATTCGGTCACAAAAACTACAATACGTGTAATTTCAATTGTCCATCAAGCCACCAATCCAAAGAAACTTAGCAAGATCAAATAAACAGAATAAAAATGAAAAAACTGATTTTAATCCGTCACGGAGAAAGTGAATGGAACAAATTGAACCTCTTCACGGGGTGGACCAATGTGGACCTTTCGGAGAAAGGCGTCCAAGAAGCTATCGAAGCAGGCAAAACGCTGAAAGAGAACGGCTACAAGCCTGAAATCTGCTTCACCTCTTATTTGAAACGCGCCATCAAGACCCTGAACTTGGCTCTTGAAGCCATGGATATGGACTGGCTGCCGGTGTACAAGTCATGGCGTCTCAACGAAAAGTCGTATGGCCAGCTGCAAGGCCTCGACAAGAAGATGACCGCCGAGAAATACGGCGACGAGCAAGTGCGTCTGTGGCGCCGCGCTTTCGATGTGCGTCCGCCCGCGCTCGACATGAACGACCCCAAGAGCCCCCGCATGGACCCGCGCTATGCCGAACTCACCGACGAGCAAATCCCGCTCACCGAAGCCCTTTGCGACACCATCGAGCGTGTGATGCCGTATTATGAGAACAACATCATGAAGGCCTTCGAGACCCATGACCAAGTATTAGTGGTGGCCCACGGCAACAGCCTGCGCGGTGTGGTGAAGGTGCTGAAAGGCATGAGCAACGACGAAATCATCGCCTTCAATATCCCGACAGGCATTCCGTATGTTTTCGAGTTCGACGACAATATGAAGCTCCGGAAGGACTTCTTCTTGGGAGACCCTGAAAAGGTGGCTGCCCTCATGGCCGCCGTCGCCAACCAAGGCAAGGCGAAATAAAGAATTATGATCGCCGCTAAGAAAACAGGTTGAACTTTTCACTAGAAGTTCAGCCTGTTTCGTTATCTGCGTTTTGCTTCAAAAAAGGTCAACAGCTCATTATTACCGCCTCACTATACAACTTTATTCCTTGATCAGCATTACAATGGATATGGTCTAACATATAATATCTTCTATCTCGTTTGGAAACGGCTGCGTCTATATATGGATTAGGGTCAATAAACACAAATCCTTTAGTTTCACAATACTTTTTCAAAGCAGAACCATAATCATTGTAAAGCTTTTCTTTTTCGGCCAATGTAGTTTTACAATTGGGATCATAATTCCCGCTCTTCCATGGACTAATGCATACAATATCTGCAGAAGGTTGAATTTCCAGAATAGATTGACAAATCTCATCGATATTTGCCACATATTCGGATTCGTTTATGGCACAAATAGCCTCGTTTCTATAACGAATATCGTTGCAACCCATGCACAAGAAATACAAATCCGCTTTCAACTCTGCAATAGCTTTTTTGTTTTCTTTGAAATACTTAGATGTTTGCGACCCTTTTGCAAGTCGAATCACTTGTTTGTCGGGGTAATTTTGCATCATCGGTTCGAACCAGCCATATCCACCATTAAACGAGCCCTCTGTCAAACTATCACCCACAAATGCTATTTTATTATTGCTTTGTAATTTACTAATGATTATCCCATCTCTATTTCCGAATAATTCTTCAGGGAGACGGTCTGTTTTGTGCCTCACATAACCTAAATCAGGAAATGTGTAATATCTTTTTTGGATTTGATCTAGACCAAGTTCCACCCCAATAGCGGTTTTAGTAACAAGTCTTTGTACCGCTTGAATTCTAACACACTCATATCTACTCAATTCAGGACAGATGCTCTCGTCTTTCATCAATTTATAAATTGGGATACCTGAATAATTTTCCACATGGCTTCTGCTTTGTTTGCTATAGGCATAAATTGGAACAATAGCGGATGCAAACGGTTTGCTTGTTTCAGGGTCGAGATAGCATTCAACCATCATAGATGCATCTCCGTCATATTTAGTAAATGAATTGATGAAATTTCCTGGACAATGAACTATCAATACATCTCTATCACCATCTTTGACCCATTCTATCGGTTGTACTGCATGTGGATGGTCAGAGAATACAATATCGGCACCAAATTCAACGAATATCTTACACCAATACTTTTGAAACTCATCAGGAAAGTGCATAAACTGCTCTCCCATGTGTGGTAGGACAACGATTAAATCGGGAGACAAGCTTTTTGCCTTTTCAAAATCCTTTCTGACAGCTTCAAGCGTTTCATCAATATATTGGCTTTCGGGTGAAACGATGATGTTGGTCAAATGTCGATTCTCCGACTCAAAAAAGAAATCTGTTTGATAGTAATTGCAAAAACTGGTATATGCCAAAATCGCTATTTTTTTGCCTCTAACCTCAACAATTTTCACCGACGATTTTTCTTCCTCATTTCGGTACGCACCAACATGGGCGAGTCCTATATTATCGAGTTCGTCTAAAGTATGGTACACTCCTTCAATTCCTTGATCCAACAAATGATTATTGGCCAAGGTAACCATATCAAAACCAGCTCGTCTTACAGCTTCAGCATATTCTTTTGGGAAATTCAAATACAAAAGAATACCATCGTCAAAGCACGATGTGGAATAGCCTTTATCTGCGCCTGCAACTGGACCTTCAAAAACGCTTATATTACAATCCGCTTCATCGTAATATTCTTTGATATACTTGAACATGGAATCAAAGTGATATTGGCCTGATATGGAATCATACCCGTTTTCAACCATATCCTTCAATAGAATCAAATCGCCCGTAAATGTCAGTCTGATGGCCTCTGAAAGCCTTTTCTCTTGATTCTTTGATAGTACCGGAAATATAGGATGTAAATTGATTGGATGACCATTGTCGTGGTTTTCGTCTTGGTCACCTTTAATGATCCGCTTTAATCGCCGATAGTATTGTATTGGAATGAGCTTTTTTGCCACTTTCTTTGCCCAAGATTTGAGTTTCTTTCTTGAGGCAAATATCACCAAGACTGACAATACTATTATTATTAAGTTCTTAATCATTTGATTTCGGTGTACTTACAATAAATGTATTATTTAACTCTTCTTTCCTCACCAGGGTTTCAATTCCTCGAATTACAGTAACGCTGTTGTCAGGTACATCTTTAACAACGACACAGTTTGCACCTATTCGTGCGTTCTTGCCCACATGGACATTGCCGATGATTTTTGCACCACTTCCAACAAAAACACCATCTTCCAAATGGGGCGAACCAAATCCTTTGCTCTCCTTAATCATATTGCTTCCTATAGTCACTTGCTGGAAAATGACACAGTTTTTCCCAATATGAGCCCAATTACTGATAAATACACTCAGCGGATTATGAGGGAATACGATTCCTTCATCCAAGATGGCATCTATTCCGATATATGAGCCGTATGATTCCCAATACAGATTATATAACTTGAATTTCCACCCATTGTTACTATAAGAGACATCGATACTTTTTTCTTTTCTCGCACTATGGACATCTTTTCTAAGTGTCCATATATCTTTGTACAATACTCTTACCCAAAACCGAGGGGCAATAGAAATGATTTTTTTCTTCAATCGATTAAACTTAAACATTTCTCATTGTTTTTATCAGAAAATGTAATTAAATCCGACGAAAGTCTTCAGTTTCTCGCCATCGCGATTGTCTAAGGCACGGCCTAAGTCGACGGAAACAACGAGGTTGCGGTTCATGATGAGTTTGAGGCCACAGCCTGCGCTCATGTGTACGCTTTCTTTGTCGCCGCTATAATACATCGATTCGTTTTCTGGCAAAGGGTCAAGAACTGCTTCGGCATCCATCATTTCCTTTTCGCGGAATTTTTGTGTCACTATACCTGCATCGAAGAAAGGATTCAAAGCCACTTGCCAGTTTTGGTTAATGAATTGGAAGCCCACAATGCGCCAGCGCAGCTCAAAATTGGCAAAGGCAAAACCTTCACCAAGAACACCGTTACGATTCACGCCGCGCATGGTCACGCTACCGCCCAAACCTTCGGTGTACATCTTTTGGAAGAACATAGTGTTCAGGTTGTTGATCATGTACCACGGCGTCTTACCAGCTATGCGGTTTTGGGCACCCAAGCGATAGGCGAAGGTCAGCTTGTCCTTGTAAACAGGGATGTATTGTCTCCATAGGAAAGTAAAAGAAAGGTTATAGTTGGTGCGGTCTTTTATTGGATAAAGTGTGTCGCTATCAATGTTGAATGCACCAACTAAAGTTCCTTCGGCATGGATTCCTCTGGTCGGGTCGCTGTTGTGGTCGCGACTGTCGTAGACCATACCGAGACGAAGTTGGCCTGTGTGGCCACCTTTAGCTTCTTCTTTCTTAATGATACCAGCGTTTACATAGTTTTCATAAAGCGTCACTTGATCTTCATAGCCTTTCAAGTTAATACGGTCGACTTTGGTGTTAAAGTAAGCCAGACCAGCGGTCCAGTTGAGGTTTGGAACACCAAATAACGACCTTTGCATGCTGCCTACGAAACGGAACTGGTTGCGGTTGATGAAGTGATAGCTGCTCTTGACTCCTTCAATGCCCGCGTAAGGGTCGAAGGTGCTGGATTCGAAGCCGTTGAAGCCGAAGAACTCGTATTTCTTGGCATAGAAGTAGGTCACGTCGAAGAAGAGTTTCGTGTCCTTGAAGACGTAGGGCAGGTCGCTGTAGAAGCGGAACACCCCTGAGCCCTTGGTGTAACGCGACACCTCCACATTGAACTTGTAGTCGTAGCGCGGGTAGCGCGAACCGTCGCCGAAGTTGAAGATGTCGCAAGTCACGCCGTACTGGAAGCCTAAGTCGGCATCGTAGCCCACCACGGGTAGTGGCCCGAAGTTCCAGCCTTTCTTGATGATTTCACCTTTTTCGTTGTAGACCTTTTCTTTCTTGGCTTTCTTTGGCTTCTTGGGCGTTTGTTCGTCTTGTGCGAAGCAGCTCACTGCCAATAGCAGGGCGAGCATGAGGAATAATGTTTTTTTCATATTGGTTATTTTTATTGTCGGTTTGTATGGCTGTCGTATCACGGCGGCCTTTATTGGTCGTTTTTTACGGCTGCCACCATGTGACAGCCCTACAAACCGCAAAAATAGGTTTTTTATCAACATTAGCGAAAAATAGTGCTATTTTTGCGCCATAATTCCGATGCAAATGAACTTCATCGAACTATTACTTATTGCTATAGGCCTCTCTATGGATGCGTTCTCGGTCTCCATCTGCAAAGGCTTGACTACCAAGTGGTTTTCTTGGCACATGGCCTTGGTCTGCGGCCTTTGGTTTGGCTTTTTTCAGGCTTTGATGCCCACGATTGGCTATTTCTTGGGTGCACAGTTTCAAGAAATGATTGAAGCCTACGACCATTGGATTGCCTTCGGATTGCTCTTTCTCATAGGTGCAAACATGATTCGTGAGGCCTTGTCAAAAAAGGAAGAAGAGTCAACCAACGGCGCACTTGACTTCAAGACAATGCTGCTTTTGGCCATCGCCACCAGCATCGATGCCTTGGCGGTAGGTGTTTCGTTTGCCTGCATCCAGGTGAAGTTATGGTCGTCGGTGCTCATCATCGGCCTGACTACCTTTGTTTTCTCGGTTTTGGGCGTGAAGATTGGCAATGTGTTCGGATCGAAATATGAGAAGTCAGCAGGGATAATCGGTGGTATTATACTGATTATCATAGGATTGAAAATTCTTTTGGAGCATTTGGGCATTATTAGTTTTTGACAGAAAAGAAAAAACTGACCAATTAATTGCACACCATATCAAAATAATGTGTAATTTTGCAGCGCAAAACGGTTCGGGATGTAGCGCAGCCCGGTAGCGCGCTTCGTTCGGGACGAAGAGGCCGCAAGTTCGAATCTTGTCATCCCGACTTTGTCAAAGCCAGCTTGAGTTTCAGGCTGGCTTTTTTGACGCGTGACGCGAGACGATCAGACGCGAGACATTGGATTGTCCCGTGTCTCGTGTCCCGAAGTCCCGCGTCTAAAATGCATAAAGAAAGATGAAACGAAACATCGAAATCATGGCCCCCGTGGGCTCTTACGAAGCCCTCGCAGCCGCCATACAAGCCGGTGCAGGAAGCGTTTATTTCGGCATCGGCAAACTCAACATGCGCTCACGCTCGGCGAAGAACTTCACCCTTGATGACTTGCACCAATTGGCTGAAACCTGCAAAGAACATAATGTAAAGAGTTATGTTACAGTCAACACCATCATCTACGACGAAGAGATGGAAGAGATGCACCAGTTGCTCGATGCCATTAAGACCAACGGCATTTCTGCCATCATCGCCTCCGACCAAAGCGTGATTCAGTATGCCCGTCAGATTGGCGTTGAGGTGCACATGTCGACACAATGCAACATCACCAACTTGGAGGCGGTGCGCTATTATTCCCAGTTCGCCGATGTGATGGTGACTGCTCGTGAGTTGAATATCGACCAGGTGCGCCACATCACTGAAGAGATTGAACGCCAACAAATTCGCGGCCCCCATGGCGACTTGGTGCGTATCGAGGTGTTTTGTCATGGTGCCTTGTGCATGGCCATCTCGGGCAAGTGCAACCTGAGTCAGGATATCTATAATTCGTCCTCCAACCGAGGTGCCTGTATGCAACTTTGTCGTCGTGGCTACGACGTGCGTGAACGCGAAGAAGGCTACGAATTGATGCTTGACAATGAATACATTATGTCGCCGAAAGACCTCTGCACTTTGCCTTTCTTGGACAGAGTCTTGGATGCAGGTGTCGAAGTCTTGAAAATCGAGGGTCGTGGCCGCTCGCCGGAATACACCAAACTGACGGTGTCGGTCTATAGCGAGGCGGTGAAAGCCATTCAGGAAGGCACCTTCACGCAAGAGAAGATTGACGCTTGGATGGAACGATTGAAGAGTGTATATAACCGTGGTTTCTGGGATGGCTATTATCTGGGTCGCAGGACTTTTGAGTGGTCGAAACAGTATGGCTCACACGCCACGCAAAGCAAGGAGTATATCGGATTGATTACCAATTATTTCAGCAAGTTGGGCGTGGCTGAAATCCGTATGGATAGCCATGACCTCAAGCTCGGTGAACAAATCATGATTATCGGTCCGACCACGGGCGTCTATGAAGACACGCTTAGCGAAATCCGTGTGGACTTGGGCAATGTCCAGCAGACCGTGAAGGGCGAGTATTGCTCCATTCCCGTGAAGTCGTTGGTCAGGCGTGGTGACAAAGTCTATAAGGTAGTTGACAGTTGTTCAGTTGACAGTTGATAGTTATATGCAAAATTTCAATCTACATACACACAGCATTTATTCCGACGGCAAATCGCAGCCTCGCGAAATCGTGGAAGAGGCCATCCGTCAGGGTTTGACCACGCTCGGTTTTTCGGAACATAGTCCGCTGCCTTTCGACAATACATTTTCGGTAAAATCAGCCGACATGCCGCGTTATGTGGCGGAAATCGCCCAATTGAAAGAGGAATTCAAGGACAAAATCGACATTTATTGCGGTTTGGAAGCCGATTACCTCACGGGCGTTTCCGAGCCTTTTGCCGTGACTAAGGAAAAGTATCGTCTTGATTATCTGATTGGAGGAGTTCATCTTGTTATTAATCCGGCCCTTCGACAGGCTCAGGGACCTACAAAAACCAAGGTCGTTGAGCCTGTCGAAACGCCGTCCATCTCAGCCGATCAAATCTGGTTCATCGATGGTCCCAAGTGGGAAGTCTATGACGAAGGATTGCAAAAGTTCTTCGATGGCGACATCCGCCGAGCTGTGCGTCGTTTCTTCGAGCAGTCGAACGAAATGATTGAAAACGAGCAGTTTGATATTATTGCTCACTTCGATAAAATCAAGATGCACAACCGCGAGCGCTATTTCCATGAAGACGAGCCGTGGTATCGCAAATTAGCCCTCGAAACCCTCGATCTCATCCGCGAAAAAGGCTTGGTGATGGAAATCAACACGCGCGGCATCTACAAGAAACGCTACAACGGCTTCTATCCTTCGCCTTGGCTAATGGAGGAGGCCTGCAAGATGGGCGTTCCCGCTATCATTTCCGCCGATGCGCACCATTTCAGCGAAATCACACTTGAATTTGACCACGCCGAGGAAGCCTTGAAGAAAGCGGGGTATCGAAGCGTAGTCAATTTCAAGGATGGGCACTGGGTGGAAGTGGCACTTTCGTGAAAAATTGCTGTGAAAACTACTGGTTTACGGGTTTTTTGCTATTTTTGCGGATGAATACGAACTGTAATGTCTAAGCGAACTCTTGATATTATCGAGTACACCATTGCCTTGGTGAATGAGTTTGCCAAGCGTTTTGGTCTTTCGGAAGCGGACTCTTTCAGATATATTGACCGTTACAATGGGATGAAACTGATAGAGCAATGCTATGGCATCATGCATACGCTTTCGTTTGCCGATAGTGTTGACGGCATGGCCTCGTATTGCAGAAGAAACGGAGGAACTTTGTAATGTTGTTGTATCATGGCTCAAATATGATAATCGATGAGATAGACCTTGCCAAGTCGCGTCCGTACAAGGATTTTGGGAAGGCATTTTATCTTTCGGCAGATGAAGAACAAGCCCGAGAAATGGCGAAGTTCAAAGTGTTGACGGGTGGAGGCTCAACCGAGATTACCGTTTTTGAGTTTGATGAATTATCGCTAGATGATTTGAAAGTCCAGCGTTTCGAGGAGTATACGGAGGAATGGGCGGAGTTCGTGTATAACAATCGCGACGAGAGGCAGGATTTTCAGCACGATTATGATTTGGTTTATGGGCCAATTGCCAATGATACGGTTGGTGTTCAGATTCGTGACCTGAGGGAGAGGAAGATTTCTTTGGCGGAATTTCTCAAAAACCTTCATTATTACAAAGGTATCACCTTCCAATATGCTTTTTGCACACCTTTGGCCATTTCAAAATTGAAAAAAGTATGAATGTAACGCTAGCAGAATTTCGGTATTTGAAAGAAACCCTTTCGAAAGATTTGATAGCCATGCTGATGGAGAAAAAGGATATGGGTATGGAAGAAGCTTTCCGTTGGTATTACAATTCAGATATTTTCAAAAAGATTTCTGATCCTGAAACGGGATTGTTTTTCCAAAGTCCTGGATATGTTTATTCGTATTTGGAAGAAGAAATAAAACTACTTTTAAAATGACAAAGGCCGCTTCACATGTGTGAAAGCGGCTTTTGTAGTTTTGAGAAGCTAAATCTATAACTTCAAGTAATTCAGCGCATTGTTTTCAATCCTCTTGACAAGGTCTTCCGAATCAGGAGCTTTTTCAAATTTGTGCCCCGTGACCTTTTCGTAAAGCTCGATGTAACGCTCCGACACGCTGTTCACATATTCTGGCGTCATCTCGGGCACTTGCTGTCCTTCTTTGCCTTGGAAGCCGTTGGCCATCAGCCACTCGCGCACAAATTCCTTCGAGAGTTGCACCTGCGGCTCGCCCTTGGCGAAGCGTTCCTCATATTGGTCTGCAATGAAGTAACGAGATGAGTCGGGGGTGTGGATTTCGTCCATCAACACGATTTGGTCGCCAATCTTGCCAAACTCGTATTTGGTGTCGACGAGAATCAAACCTTGTTTAGCAGCGATTTCAGTGCCGCGTTGGAAGAGCTTTCTTGTTATGTCCTCAATTTGCACATAATCGCTCTCGCTGATGAGTCCACGGCTGATGATTTCCTCGCGGGAGATGTCTTCATCATGGCCTTCCTCGGCCTTGGTGGTCGGGGTGATGATGGGCTCGGCGAAACGCTGGTGTTCCTTCATGCCGTCAGGGATCTGCACGCCGCAGATGGTGTGCTGGCCGCTCTTATAAGTACGCCATGAACTGCCGGTGAGGTAGCCGCGGATGATCATCTCGATCGGGAAGGGCTTGCAAAGTCTCCCCACGGTGACCATCGGGTCAGGGGTGGCAAGCTTCCAGTTGGGGACGATGTCGGCAGTGGCGTCTAGGAACATGGCGGCAATCTGGTTGAGCACTTGTCCCTTATAGGGGATGCCCTTGGGCAAGATGACGTCGAAAGCCGAGATGCGGTCGGTGGCGACCATCACCATGTACTCGTCGTTGATGAAATAACAATCGCGGACCTTGCCGTGATAGACCTTGGTCTGGCCAGGGAATTGGTAATCTGTTCTGGTTAATGCGTTCATTATTGTTGATTGTTGATTGTTGAATCGTTTAATTGTTGTTTGACCATGGCTTATGACTATGGCCTATGGCAGTTTCAGCCAAGGGTTGAAGTTCAACCTCTTGGTGTAAGCTGCCATAGTCATCGGCCATTGGCCATAAGCCCTATGTTTCGTCTTCCTCATGGTGCTTCTTATAGGCATTGATGATATCCGTCACCAGTTTATGTCTCACCACATCCTTGTCATCCAAATAGATGAACTCGATACCTTTCACGTCTTTCAGCACCTCCATGGCTTGTGGCAGTCCAGAGGGTGTCTTAGGTGGCAGGTCGATTTGGGTGATGTCGCCGGTGACGATGAATTTGGCCGAGCGTCCCATGCGGGTGAGGAACATCTTCAGCTGGCTGCGGGTGGCATTTTGAGCCTCGTCGAGGATGACAAAGGCGTGGTCCAAGGTGCGGCCGCGCATAAAGGCCAAAGGCGCAATCTCAATGGTATGGTCTTCCATGTAACTCTCTAATTTTGTAGAGGGTATCATGTCGCGCAAGGCGTCATAAAGCGGTTGCAGATAAGGGTCGAGCTTGTCTTTCAGGTCGCCAGGAAGGAAGCCTAAGTGTTCATCGGCTTCGACAGCGGGACGGGTTAGAATAATTCTCCGTACTTGCTTGGCCTTCAGTGCTCTGACGGCTAAAGCAACGGCCGTGTAAGTTTTTCCCGTTCCGGCGGGACCGATGGCGAAAATCAAATCCTTTTGTTCCGAAGCTGTCACCATGCGTTTTTGGTTGGCAGTGATGGCCTTGATAGGTACGCCGCTGCGACCGAAGACCAAAACATCACTTTCCGACATTTTTTGTTGCAACTCGTTGTCGGTACTGGCCATCATCACGTCTTCGACCGTTTGTGCGGTCAGTTTTCCAAAACGTTCCAGTTGCACCATCAGGGTTTCATAACGGTTGGCGAAATACTCAATCTCGTCGTCATCGCCAATCACCTTCACGAAATCGCCTCGGGCAATGATTTTCAACTTTGGAAACATGCTTTTCACTAATTCCAAATACTTGTCGTTGGGTCCGTGAAGTTCCTTAGGATCAACATTTTCTATCTGAAGAATCTGTTCTGCCATCTGCTTTTTATTTGCTCGCAAAGATAATGAATATTTTTTTCCTAAATCTTATCCTAAGTTTGACATAAATGATATACCTTTGCAAAATCTCAAATAGAGTTTAGGATAACGATGGCAATTATCACATTAACAAGCGATTGGGGGACGAAGGATTATTATGCTGCGGCAGTGAAAGGCACCATTTTGTCTAAGCTACCCAGTGCAACCATCGTTGATGTCACCCATGAAATCGAGCCATTTAACGTTTCACAGGCGGGTTTCACGCTAAAAAATTGCTATCGTTGTTTTCCTCCTGGAACGATTCATATTATCGCAGTCGACACGATTGAGTCGATGGAATGTCCGCATGTGGTGGTAAAGGCCGAAGGACAGTATTTCATTTCGACCGACAATGGCATTTTCAGCCACATCCTCGATGGAAAATATGACGAGGCGGTATGTATTGATGTGATACAAGATTCTGATTTCTTTACTTTTGCTTCGCGTGATCGTTTTGCGAAGGTGGCTGTGATGTTGGCCAATGGAGAGCCGCTTTCCAGCATCGGAGAGCCGCGTCCGAAACTGAATCCTGGCGGGACATTCTGTGCCGTGGCGTGCGACAATACCATCGAAGGTGTGGTAATGCACATCGATTCCTACGACAATCTGATTACCAATATTTCCAGGGAACTCTTTGAGCAGGAACGTCGTGGTCGCGACTTTACCATCATGGTGAAGGGTGATCTTTACACCGTGGATGAAATCTCCGACAGCTATCTTGATGTAGACGTGGTGGATTTGGTGGCCATCTTTGGCACGCACGGCTATCTTGAGCTTGCCCTCAACAAGGCCAAGTTGGCTTCACTTTGTGGAATCGAACTGAAATCGACCATCAAAGTGGTGTTTCACGATGGAGAAAGTGAGCCTACTAATCTTGACTCATTATTCTGATTTCCAAGCTTTTTTCACAACGACAATTTGAAATGCTTTCCAAAGTATCAGTCCTACTAATATGCCCAAAAAGGCGCCGCAAAGGATGTCGCCAGGGTAGTGGAAGCCCAAATAAATGCGGCTGTAGCTTGAAATGAAAGCCCAAAGATAAAGCACAATGCCTATCCACTTGTAGTTTTTGCGCAAGGCGGCGGTCAGGAAAGCGGCTACGGCAAAGGTGTTGGCGGCATGGGAAGAGACGAAACCATATTTTCCGCCTGCCATACCTTTGGGAAGATAAATTAAATCCTGTAAATCAGTATTATAACAAGGTCTCAACCGCTGAAAAATCGGCTTGCAGACATGGGCGGAGAGTTGGTCAGAGCAAAGCACTACTATCCCGATGGCCAAAATAATCCACCAGCAACGCTTGCCGTAATGTTTCACGGTCCAATAAATTAATAATAGGTATAGCGGCATCCAAACCCACATCTGAGTGATGGCAATCATGACTTTGTCCAGCCAATCGGTGTGGAGGCCGTTGAGAAACAAGAACAGTTGGGTGTCGATGTTGGAGAGGGATTCCATGGACTTGTTTTTTCGTTGCAAAGATAGTTATTTTGTTGTAAATCGTTGGTCTATTCAAAAATTCCCTATTTTTGTTGGCGGTTTAGTGTATATTGGGAATAAGGATGTTCATGGAAAAGATGACAGACGGGAAAAATAGACTCAAGCAGCTTTTGTCTTCCACAATCACGAAAGAATTTCTCCGTTTCGCCATTGTGGGAGTGGTTGCTACAGGTATCCATTATGGGGTTTATCTTCTTTTATTGCGATGGCTGAAAGTGAATGTAGCCTATTCGTTTGGTTATGTAATTAGTTTATGCTGCAATTTGCTGATGACCTCGTTTTTTACGTTTCGCGAAAAGATAACATGGAAGAGAACTTTGGGGTTTTTGGCTAGTCATGGGGTGAACTATGCGTTGCATATTGTGTTTTTGAATCTGTTTTTATATTTAGGGGTAGCCGAACGTTGGGCTCCTATACCTGTATATTGTATCGTAATACCTATTAATTTTGTTTTGGTGAGAACTGCTTTTAAGAAATTATAACGACTATGAAAACTATAAGCATATTAGTCCCGTGCTATAATGAAGCACAATCTCTGGAATTGTTGCATAAGGAAATTGTTCGTGTTATTTCTACATTGGAGAATTACAAATGGGAAATTCTCTTTGTGAATGACGGTAGCCGCGACAATACCATGGAGGTGATAAAAGGATTGAGGGAAAAGGATAGCCGCATTTCATACGTTGACTTGAGCCGCAATTTCGGCAAGGAAAACGCTATGTTGGCAGGTTTTGATCATGCAAAAGGAGATGCTGTTATCATTATGGATGCTGATTTGCAACATCCCCCAGCGGTGATTCCGGAGATGATTCAAAAATGGGAAGAAGGATATGATGATGTATATGCCCAGAGAAAAACTAGGGGAAAGGAATCATGGTTGCGAAAGAAGCTTACGAAGTCATATTATAGGTTGCTCCAAGGCAGTTCGAGAGTGGATGTGCTTCCCAACGTGGGGGATTTCCGTTTGCTTGACAGAAAATGTATAGATGCACTTTGCCAAATGCGTGAGTCGGGGCGCTATACCAAAGGTATGTATTGTTTTATCGGTTTCAAGAAAATAGGTGTTGAATTTGAGACCCAAGACAGGGTTTTAGGCGAGTCCAGTATGAGTTACAAGAAACTGATGAATCTTGCCTTGGAAGGTATTACATCGTATACGACTGCTCCGTTGCGATGGGCGACTTTTATAGGGTTGATTGTTTCCTTTTTTGCATTTGCATACATGATCTTCGTTTTGGTAAAGGCTTTTTTGTACGGTGACCCTGTGGCAGGCTACCCGACATTGCTCACGGTGATTCTGTTCATCGGTGGAGTACAATTGTTGACTATCGGTATCATTGGAGAATACCTTGCCAAAGTATTTGTTGAAGTGAAAAACAGACCGGTATATATAATTAGGGAGTATAAAGGGAATGAAGACGAATAATAATAGATTTTTATGGCTTGATTATTTCGCAATTTTGATAATTGTAATTGCGTTCTTTGTCATCAGCTATTGTGGTTATTTTATGGGAGACGACATTTGGATGAACTATGGCGTTTCTACCCTGTCCGATGTAATCGAACATACTAAAATGTTCTATTTTACTTATGGCGGACGCTTGTTCTCAGTAGCATCACAGTATTTGTTTAGCGGGGTGCTGGGAAACAATCGAATTTGGTTTGATATTGCGAATACATTGTTTTTTGTGTTACTGATTATGACCTGTGGTAAGTTGATAGACAATGGTAAGGAACCATATGTTCATTATGTGTTGGTGTTTGCTTTATTGTTTTGGTTCCTTTGTCCAGCCCCGGGTCTATCTTTGTTTTGGGTAGCTGGTTCAACAACATATTTATGGGCGAATGTTTTGGCATTTGCTTTCCTGTTGTTTTTCCAAAAATATAAAGATGATAATTTTACTGTTGTTGGAAAATTGGGATTGTTTATAATGTCCATTTTTGCCGCCACAGAATTCATCACTTGCGCCTCTATTTGTGGTGCATTCGTGGTGTATTATGCATTCCATATCAAAAAGTTTAAAGGGAATGTCGTTCCGTTTGTAGTTGGATTTGCGATTGGTTCTATTTTACTGTTGTTTGCTCCAGGCAATTTTGAAAGAGCAAAAAATAATATAGGATTACAATCTTTATTTGATATATCAGGTTTATTACATAATCCTTTTTATGAAATAGTAAAATATAAGGCATTATGGATGCTATTGGTTGTTTTTATTTTGGGGTGGATAAGTAACAAAGGGGTAGTTAAAATGTGGGCGAAGAACAACTCTATTTTATTATTATCGTTGGGCTGGAGTATTATTGCTTTCAGTATAGTTTTCAGACCTTCCAAATGGGCTTTGTTTTTCCCTGAAACTTTGGCTCTTATTCTGTTTCTGAGGTTTTTGTTTGATAATTATGGTATCATCAAAATACGGTTTATTGATGGGTTTCTGAACCGCAACTTGTTTATTGTCAGAAGCTCTATGATAATTCTATTGTTTGTTATATTTTTGGTGGATTCAGCGTTCGCTATAGTTGAAACTAAAAGACAGAATGACAATTATAATACAATTTTGAACAAAATTGTGGATTCGGGAGGGACAGTCGCGTTAGATGAAGTGTTTTCATCTCATCGTATGGCATATATTTCGATGTTTCACAAGTTTTCAGATGAAGCATTAGCTGATAAATATGGCTTAGATTCCATACGTATTTATCCGTATTATTGTTTAGATAAGTATTATAAGCAAGCACCCCCAATGGAAAATATTTATGTTGACGAGGATTATTATAATGGTAAAAATGATATATTTGGGAAATTTGTTCCTCTTATAGTAAGACTCAAAACCGAAGAATTAAAAGCATCTGATTATCATGTTACTTTTACAATAGACTATACTCGACCAAAAAAATGGTATAAACTGTGGTTAGATAAATTGCGGAATTATCAATATGATCGAACTGAAGTTATCGAAATAGATGACCCTGAAGTTTGCTACGATGGCTATTGTTATTATATTATTTGGTTAGGCAAAGAAAATTCTAAAAATTTGAAAAGTGTCAAATATGAAATCTTATAAAAAAGTTAATGTACTTCTATGGCTTGACTATGTCGCCATAGCAATTATCGTAATTGCTTTTTTTGTCATTAGCTATTGTGGGTTTTTTACGGGAGACGATTTTGTGATGGATTATGGTATTTCCTCTATATCCGATGTGTTTGAACGTACTAAGAATTGGTACTTTACGCTTGGGGGACGGAGTTTTTCTGTTGCATCTCAGTATTTGTTTGTTGGAGTGTTGGGGGACAATAAAGTGTGGTTTGATATAATGAATACGGTGTTTTTTTTGTTGTTATTGTTGGCTTGTGGAAGATTGATTAATGATAACAAAAAAGATAGTGTTTTCTATGTTTTATTGTTTGCTTTATTGTTTTGGTTCCTTTGTCCATTTCCAAGACAAACCCTATTTTGGGCAGCTGGTTCAATAACTCATTTGTGGGCAAATACTTTAGTTTTTGTTTTTATTGCATTGTTTCTTAGGTACAAAGATGATAATTTTAGTGTTGTCGGTAAACTAGTGTTGTTTATTTTTTCTGTTTTCGCTGCAGCGGAGTACATTCCGTGTGCATCTTTATGTGGAGCATTCGTGGTATATTATGCTTTCCATATCAAAAGTTTTAAGGGGAATGTTATTCCTTTTGTGGTTGGATATGCAATAGGATCAATGTTAGTGCTGTTTGCTCCGGGCAATTTTGGAAGGATTGTAATGGAAAATTATCATCCTGGTCAGCTACTTGATGTTGTGAAGTATCCCATGCGAGAAATAGTTAAATATAAGGCGTTATGGCTATTTCTTGTTGTTTTGGTTTTAGGATGGATAAAGAACAAGGAAATGGTCAAAATTTGGATGAGAAATAATTCCTTTTTGTTATTGTCATTAGGATGGGGTGTAGTTGCGTTCAGCGTGGTCTTTAGACCTCAGATTCGTGGATTGTTTTTTCCAGAGACGTTGTCTATTGTTCTATTATTGAGGTTTTTGTTTGAGAATGGTTCGGTTTTGAATCTTCGTTTTCTTGATAAGAATAAACGTATTGTCAGAATTGTTGTTCTTGTACTATTGTATTGTGCTTTTATGGTTGATGCTTTGTTTGCCGTGTCGGAGACCAAAAAGCAAAGTCTTAATAATGAAAAATTGCAAAAGGAATTATTGGATTCTGGAGGTGTTGTAGCGTTAGATCGAGTTATTTCATCTCATCGATTGGCATATCCTCCTTATTATACTGCACTTTGGGCATATAAGCCTATGGCCTGGAAATTTGGTTTGGATTCCGTATGTGTTTATCCGTTCTATTGTCAA
Organism: Bacteroidales bacterium; assembly: GCA_016290215.1. GTDB lineage: Bacteria > Bacteroidota > Bacteroidia > Bacteroidales > F082 > Limimorpha. The sequence goes on along the minus strand of JAEETH010000001.1, from coordinate 39,719 downwards.
GACAAGTTTTATAAACAAGGATTTCCGTCAGAGAACATATATATTGATGAGGTTTCTCATTTGAAGGGTTCAAATGAATGGGAGAATCCTAGTGCTGATGTGTTTGGAAAATATGTTCGTTTGATAGTAAGAATCAAGACTGAAGAATTGCAAGCATCGAACAATCATGTTACTTTTACAATAGACTATACGCGGCCTCGCAAATGGTATAAGTCTTGGATGGATAAATGGCGCAATTATCAATATGAGCGAACGGCAGTTGTTGAGATAGATGAACCAGAAGTTTGTTTTGACGGATATTGTTATTATTTAATTTGGTTTGGTAGAGAAAATGTTAAAGGTTTGAAGAGTATAAAATATGAATTCGAATAAGATAGGAAAGTATACCGATGCGATTTAATTGCATTACCAATCTTCTTCCTCATCCCTTTTATTCAGCGTCAGCCAAATCAAGTCCTTCAGCTCGTCGATGCCTTGTTGGGCTACGGAACTGATGAACACATGCGGCATCTTTTTGGGCAGGTGTTTCTTGATTTCTTTGATGGTATCTTCATCCACAAGGTCGCATTTCGAGATGGCTAAATGCGGTCTTTGTCAATGAGCTCGGGATTATTATATATGCTTCTGGTAGACCATCAAACGCCAGTACATATACCTGAATCCTTGCGATAACACCATTGAGTTGTGGAAGGGAATTGAGAAGTTCATGCAGTATTGCAATACGGAACGGCACCATCAGGGTGTCGGCAACGAAATCCCAGAGCGCAAATACGAAAACAACAAATTATTAATCCGTATCCATGAAGCTGCTGATGTTTCAATTTAATTCATTATTTTTGCAGTCTCAATTAATGGGTACATTATAAGTCTATTATGTACAATCGTTCAATAGATATAAAAATGAAAACGATAGAAAAAAGCATTAAATGGATATTCTGGGGAATATGGATTGTCATTATTGCAGTATGCTCTTATTTCATTGTCGCTAATGCGGCATGGGTAAATTTTGATGATACACAAGTGATAATGTATACAGGATGGGACAAACCAATATTTGGTTTTTTTGTAGATCCCTCTTATGGACGATTCTTTCCGTTAGACTACACGGTGTATGACATACTGCTTTTGTTCTATAATGGTCAAGTTCCACCTGTGGCACATTATGCCGTTCATGTGTTTTGGTTTATCATTTTTATAGCGTTTTTTACAGCAATTTCGCTCCATTTATTGAAGAATCAAAAGACGGTATGGAAGTACGCTATTACTTTATTTTTATTAGTGTCCGTCATCGGTAGAACTTATGTGCATTTTATGCAATTATGGACAGGGATATGGACTATCATCTCTTTCATACCAATTTTTTTGTATGGTTACATTCGTTTTAGCGAAACTAAGAAATGGGGTTATGGTATTCTTGCGTTAATTGCCATTAACTACATACTTTATTATTATGAGACAATGTTTACTATTCCTATAGCATTGGGTGCTTGTTCTTTGTTATTTACGTACAAGAAACAAGATAAACGAGAGCGAGTATTTAACTATTTACTTATTGCCAGTGGTATAACATTCTTATTGTTATATTTGATTTTAGTTGTGCCAAGAATAGAGCATATGTATCATCATTACACAGAAGATTCGCTTCTCGCAAATGCATTAAAGATGCTATTTGCGCAAAAGATAATGTGGTTGGTAATTATTGTTTTAATTGTACGTGTGGTTTCTTTTTTCAAAAAAAACACGACTTATACCATATATGATAGTATACTTCTTGCTTCGTGTGCCTACTTTGTAGGTGCTTCAACTTTACATTTGGATTATACACTCTACTATACACCTGCTGTTATTCTAGCTTTACCAGCTCTTTTGTATTTTGGGAATCAGTATTTAAAGCCATGGTGGGTTCTTATTCTATTTGTATGTCTTGCAGGATTCTATAGTCGAAATATACCGAGAGATATTAAATGGGTTCAGAAAGGAAGAAAAGATATGTATACCAATATATGCAAATTTAATGAGATTGTTGCCGAAGGGAAAGATGTATATTACTATCTACCAGATAATCCTGCATTGGATGAAGGAGAATTGGATATACGTTCATGCAAAGTTCATTATTTGGAGAGTAAAGCTGGATGGTATCAAAACAATCCTAACTTCTCGATAATTCGAATTGAGGAATGCGATAGTTTTGTTCCTGGACTATGGGTGATGGATGAAAAAGATGAGCAGATTTTTATTGATAAATGTCCATCTGCTCAATTAACAGACCTTCTCTTCTGGGGTTATAAGCTATATATCGTTGAATAATTACTTATCAGTTTCTTTATTCAGCGTCAGCCAAATCAGATCCTTCAGCTCGTCGATGCCTTGCTGAGCCACTGAGCTAATGAACACATGCGGCACCTTCTTGGGCAGGTGTTTCTTGATTTCCTTGATGGTATCTTCATCCACAAGGTCGCACTTTGTGATGGCTAAAATGCGGTCTTTGTCCATCAACTCAGGGTTGTATTTCTTCAACTCGTTGAGGAGAATGTCGTACTCTTTTTTCACGTCTTCGGTGTTGGCGGGAACCATGAACAACAAAGTGGAGTTTCTTTCGATATGTCTTAAGAAACGGATGCCCAATCCTTTGCCTTCTGCCGCACCTTCGATAATGCCTGGAATGTCGGCCATGACAAAACTCTTGTGCTCGCGATAGCTGACAATGCCGAGGTTGGGCACCAAAGTGGTGAAAGGATAGTCTGCAATCTCAGGCTTGGCCGCTGAGACTACTGAGAGTAGGGTGGACTTGCCCGCATTGGGGAAGCCAACGAGTCCGACATCAGCTAATAATTTCAGCTCCATGGTAATCCATTCCTCTTGGTTGGGTTCGCCGGGTTGGGCAAATTTGGGTGCCTGCAAGGTGGCTGTCTTGAAGAAGGCATTGCCTTTGCCCCCACGACCGCCTTTGAGCAACACGATTTCCTTCTTGTCTTCGGTAATTTCGCCCAACATCGCATGGTCTTCGGCACGAAAGGCAACTGTACCTAATGGCACATCGATGTAGACATCGTCACCAGCAGCGCCAGTGAGTTGGTTTTTGCCTCCGGGTACACCGTCGCCAGCATAGACATGCTTTGTATAGCGTAGGTGGAGCAAGGTCCAAAGTTGGGCGTTGCCACGCATGATGACATCGCCTCCACGACCGCCATCACCACCATCGGGACCGCCTTTTGGGATGTATTTCTCGCGACGGAAGTGCAGCGAACCGGCACCGCCTTTGCCTGAACGGCAGAAAATCTTGACGTAATCAACAAAATTCGAAGTCATTAGTCTGTATTGTTTTTGAAACGGGGCCTTCGACAGGCTCAGGCACCCTTAATTCCTGCAATAAACGAAGGTCCCTGAGCCTGTCGAAGGGCCGTCATTAAAATTCGTCTATATACTCGATGCTCTCTTCGTTGTCATAACGGTTGCAGTCGAAGTTCAAGTCGACGCCGGGGATATTGGGCTTGGTGAAGTCGCCTTTGCTGATGCCTAAATTCTTGTCGGCGTAAACTTTTTTCATGTATAATGCCCAAATGGGTAATGCCGTATGTGAGCCTTGGCCCAACTTGGTGGAACGGAAGTGTACGCTACGGTCTTCGGCTCCCACCCAGACACCCGTGGTGAGGTCGGGAGTGATGCCCATGAAGTAGCCATCGCTGTTTTTCTGAGTGGTTCCGGTCTTGCCCGCAATGGGATTGTTGAAGCCGTACAAGGAACGCAGACGGATACCTGTGCCGCTTTGCACTACGCCCTTCATCAGTTCAATCATCTTGTACGCCGTCAGCTCGCTCATGGCCTCCGACTCTTCAGGGCTGAAGCGTTGTATGACATTGCCGTTCTTGTCCTCAATTCGAGTGATGAACATAGGTTTGATGTAGACACCTTGGTTGGCGAAAGTGCTCATGGCACCTACCATTTCGATGAGTTTCAAGTCACAGACACCCAAACAAATGGCGGGAACGGCATCAATGGGTGACTCCACACCCATGCGGCGGGCTTGGGCAATGACGGCATTGGGGCCGAATTGGTTCATCAGGTAGGCCGAAATCCAGTTGTTGGATTGGGCCAAAGCATATTTCAGCGAGATTTCTTCGCCGACGCGACCGCCAGAATTGCCTGGCGACCAAACATTTCCGTCCTCTAACTGGATGTTGTATTGTATATTCGGGATCTTGGTGCAGGGCGTGTATTCACCCTCTTGCATGGCCAAGGAATAAAGGAAAGGCTTGAATGTGGAACCCACCTGACGGCGCGCCTGAGTAACATGGTCGTATTTGAAAAAGCGGTAGTCCAAACCGCCTACGTATGCTTTCACGTGGCCGGTGTGCGACTCTATGGAAATGAGGCTGGCTTGCAAGAACCACTTGTAGTAGCGGATGGAATCCATGGGCGACATGACCGTGTCGATGGGGCCGTCCCAAGAGAAAACATTCATTCGAACGGGGCGCTCGAAATCAGCCTTAATGGAATCCATGGGCATGCCTGCGTTTTTGAGACAGCGATAGCGGTCAGTGCGCTTCATTGAGGTTTCTAGGATATGGTCGATTTCGTCGGCGGTGAGGTTGGAGAACGGCGCATTTTTCTGTCCTTTCCAATGTTTGTAGAACATAGGCTGCAATTCCTTGCCCATAAATTCCTTGACTGCTTCTTCAGCATAACGCTGCATACGTGAGTCGATGGTGGTGTAAATACGCAGGCCGTCGCGGTAGATGTTGTAAGGCTGGCCGTCGGCACGGGTGGTGTTTTTGGCCCATTCGTTCAGCTCGCCTCTCAAAAACTCACGGAAATAAGTGGCTTGTCCGCTATTGTGGTCCTTGACGCTAAAATGCGACATGTCGATGGGAATCTGAGATATGGAATCACATTCCGCATCGGTGATATATCCATTTTCGGCCATTTTCTTGAGGACGAGATTTCGGCGATTTAATGCGTTATTGGGGTTGCGCACGGGACTGAAGCGTGTTGGGGCGTTGACGACGCCAGCCATCAAGGCGCATTCTTCGATGTTCATTTCGCTGGGCTTCTTGTCGAAGAAGGTGCTGGCAGCGGAACGGATGCCGTATGCATTGTGACCAAAAGCCACGGTGTTGAGGTACATGGCCACGATTTCCTCTTTCGAGTAATTATGCTCCAACTTGGTGGCCGTTATCCATTCTTGAAACTTACGAAGTACCAGTTTGCCAGTGCTAAGATTCTCGCCACGAGGGAAAAGGTTTTTTGCCAGTTGTTGCGTAATAGTACTACCGCCACCTTTCTTGTTGCCTGTCAGTACACCGAAGGCCACGCGGAACAAAGCCCTTTCGTCGATGCCAGAGTGCTCCGTAAAGCGTTCGTCTTCAATGCTGATGAGGGCTTCGGGCATGTAATGCGACAACTCGGCGTAGCGCACATTGGAACGGTTTTCGATATGATAGGTACCCAGAATCTTACCATCTGCTGATATGATTTCGGTGGCTAAGTTGGTGCGTGGGTTTTCCAACTCATCGAAGGTGGGCATGGTGCCAAACACACCTTTGGCGACGCAGAAGAAGAACAAAATCACAAGCAGTATTAACGACCCAAAGATGATCCATAGGTTCCTGATGGCGTTTGATTGACCCGGTATTTGTTTCGTCTTTTTCCTATTATCGTTCATGTCTTATTGCTTTTCAATGTATAAACCAATGTCGGAAATGCCTTTTAGCACAGGTTCGCGCATGGCTTGCTCGATTTCGAAATGATAAGTGCCCGTCAGAGGGAAAAGTAGGTTCTCGTTGAGAGGTACCAGCAGGTCGCGCATGCTACCGCTACTTTTGCCAATCCAGCGACCTTCGGGCGTGGCAAGGGTACACTCTATGGTGTCGTGTGTGACATTGCCGTTGGGCATTCTCGTGTGAAGGAAGACGAAGAGATTACTGTAACGGTAGTTTTCAAGGTGACGCAAGCCGATGCCGAACAGATAAGGGTTGAGGGTGTCGTTGATGTCCACATCGAAGGCCACTCTGTCCTCCTGTCGCCACTCGGCCTCGGGGATGACGGTGCGTTTGTTGAACGACTCGCTGGTGCAAGCAGCTAAAACTATCAAGAAAAACAGAACAATTATGAATGCGGAATTATGAATGCTGAATGGACGCAAAACCAAGTGTCGCTTTGCGCCATTCTGCATTCTGCATTCTGCATTCCGCATTATTTTATCGAATAGATTCATATCAGTCACTCATTTTCTTAAGATCCGCCTCGCCATAGCCTTCATTGGTGTTGGTTTGGGCTTCCTTCGTGACGGCATAGTCTTCCAATTTCTTGGGTTTTTGCCCTTTTTTGTTCATGGCGATAATGTCCTTCACCTTGTCGACGGGAATGGCCATGATGTTGCCCTTGTCGGTGGTGTAAGAATACCACATGATGCCCTTGAAGACATCGTTTTTCTGATGTACGGCATCGCCACTTTCAAAATGCAGCACGATGTTGGGGTCGGAGAAGGCTTTTAGGGCTTCAACGTAGGCCTCATATTCATAGTTGAGGCAGCATTTCAGTTTACCGCATTGTCCGGCCAACTTTTGCGGGTTGGGTGAAAGCTGTTGCACACGTGCCACATTGGTGGTCACCGATTGGAAGTCAGTAATCCACGAGGCACAGCAGAGTTCGCGACCGCAGGAACCAAGGCCGCCTAATTTCGCCGACTCTTGTCGTACGCCAATCTGTCGCATTTCAATCCTGATGTGGAACTCTTCGGCCAGCTTTTTGATGAGTTCGCGGAAGTCCACGCGGCCATCGGCGGTGTAGTAGAAAATTGCCTTGGTTTTGTCGCCTTGATATTCCACGTCGTTGAGTTTCATCTCTAAACCGAGGTCGTCGATGATGGTGCGGGTGCGAGCTAAGGTGCTGTTTTCCAAGCTGATGGCGGTCAAGAATTTCTCTACGTCGTTCACTCTGGCGCGACGGTAGATTTTTTTCATCTCGTTGAGTGGCGTGCGGAATTTCTTGCGTTTCATCTGGCGTTTCACGATCTCACCAAGCAGGGTGACAATGCCAATATCATGTCCGATGGCAGTTTCCACGGCCACAAATTCACCCACTTCCAATTCTAAGTCTTCCGGATAGGTGAAATAATCCTTGCGGTCGTTCTTGAAACGTACTTCGGCCAAACATACATCACCTTTAACTTCTTGGTTTTCATAGTCTTTTAGCCAATCGAACTGGCTCAATTTGCAACGACCACAAGAAAGCACTTTTTGCCCTGTGTTGTAAGTCGTTCCAAGGGTGCATCCACGGTTCAATAATTGTCCGTCGATGCTGTGAATATCATTTTTATGTTGATTTTCAGTCATTTAACAAAAATAGTTTAGCAGTATATATAAAATGCAAAGATACAAAAAAAATGTTTACCTTTGCACTTTGATAAAACATCGCGGAAAATCGTTTATTGTCTAATAAAAATCAAATTGTTATGAAAAAAGGATTGATCATCATTCTTGCCCTTGTCGCAGTGCTTGTCATTTGGGGCGTTGGTGCTTACAACGGACTGGTTTCCAAACAGGAAGGCGTTGAAAAGGCTGTCGGTAATGTGCAAACGGCCTATCAGAAGCGTGCCGACCTTATTCCCAACCTCGTTGCCACGGTGAAAAACTATGCCGAATATGAGGCAGGTACCTTGACGGCTGTGGTAGAAGCCAGAGCTAAGGCAACGGCTACCACTCTCGACGCCAAGAACCTCACTGAGGAAAACCTGAAGGCATTCCAAGCTGCACAGGACGAGATGTCGGGTGCCCTTTCGCGCTTATTAGTCACGGTGGAGCAATATCCTGACCTGAAAGCCAACCAAAACTATCTCGATTTGCAATCGCAGTTGGAAGGTTGTGAAAATTCCATTGCCAATGCTCGTAGAGAGTTCAACGAAGTGGCTCGTGACTATAACACTGCCGTGCGTCGCTTCCCTGGCAACATCATTGCTGGTATGTTCGGCTTCGAGAAGAAACCTTATTTCGAGGCTTCCGAGGGCGCCGAAAAGGCTCCTGATGTGAAGGATTTATTCCAATAAAAATAAAAAAATTCTTGCATCGTTTTTTCCAATCCACTATTTTTGCGCCTTTTAAACAACGCAATTATGTGTGGAATAGTAGCTTATGTAGGCCAACAAGAGGCCTATCCTATCCTCATTGAGGGCTTGAAGCGCCTCGAATATCGCGGTTACGATAGTGCCGGCGTGGCGCTGCTCAACGAGGCAAACGAACTAAACGTATACAAAGCTAAAGGCAAGGTCTCCGACTTGGAGGCCTTTGCTTCTTCTAAAGATGTCAGCGGACACATCGGCATTGCGCATACCCGTTGGGCCACTCATGGCGAGCCCAATGAGGTGAATGCCCATCCGCATCGCTCGCAATCGGGCAACCTTGCCTTGATTCACAATGGCATCATCGAAAACTACCTGAGTCTCCGCAAAGAATTAGAAAAACGCGGTTTCACTTTCAAATCGTCGACCGACACCGAGGTGCTCACTAACCTCATTGAGGATGTGCAGCTCAGTGAGCACGTCGACCTCTTTGAAGCGGTGCGCATCGCTTTGAACCACGTGGTGGGGGCATACGCCATCGCCATTGTGGAGAAAGGCCATCCTGATGAACTCATTGCCGCCCGAAAGGGAAGTCCTATGGTGATTGGTATTGGCGAAGGCGAGTATTATATCGCTTCGGATGCCACGCCTATCGTAGGCCGCACGCAAAAGGTGGTATACCTTGAGGATGAGCAAGTTGTTCGCATCAAGTTGGGCGAGGAGTTGCACATCAAGACCATTCAGGACGTGGAGGCTATCCCCTACGTTCAGGAATTGAAGATGAACCTCGACAGCATTGAGAAGGCGGGCTTCGACCACTTTATGATGAAGGAAATCTACGAGCAACCCACCATCGTGCGCGACACCATGCGTGGTCGTTTGCATCCTGAAAGCAATACGGTGCGTTTGGGTGGCATAGTGCAGTATGAAAAACAGTTGCTTTATGCCGACAACATCGTCTTTGTGGCTTGCGGTACATCGTGGCATGCCAGCCTTGTGGGTAGTTACCTCATCGAAAAGTTAGCCAAAATCCGTGTCAAGGTGGAGTATGCCTCCGAGTTCCGTTATCGCGACCCCGTGGTCACGCCGCATGATGTGGTGATTGCCGTGTCGCAGTCGGGAGAGACTGCCGACACCTTGGCCGCCATCCAATTAGCTAAGGAAAAAGGCGCAGTCGTTTTGGGCATTTGCAACGTCATTGGCTCGTCCATTTCTCGGGCAACCGATGCGGGCATCTACACCCATGCCGGCCCAGAAATCGGTGTGGCTTCCACGAAAGCCTTCACTTCTCAGGTGACCGTGATGGCCATGTTGGCATTGCGTTTAGCCGAGTTGAAAGGCTCGATGAAAGACGAGGAACGCCTTGAATTTATCCAGGAACTCGACCGCATCCCCGAAAAAATCCAATGGACCCTTGACCACAGCGGACATGTGAAAGACATAGCAGAGAAATATAAAGATGTGCACAACATGCTTTATCTCGGTCGCCTGCAAAATTATCCCGTGGCCCTCGAAGGTGCCTTGAAGTTGAAGGAAATCTCCTACATCCATGCCGAAGGTTATCCTGCCGCTGAGATGAAACACGGCCCCATCGCCTTGATTGACAAGGATATGCCCGTGGTGTTCATCGCCACCAACCACAGCACCTACGAAAAGGTGATTAGCAACATTCAGGAGGTGAAAGCCCGCGACGGAAAAATCATCGCCATTATCAGCGAGAAGGATGTGTTGGCACGTAAGATGGCCGACTATGTCATCGAAATTCCTGAGACGGAATGCCTCTATTCGCCGTTATTGGCTACGGTGCCTTTGCAGATTTTGGCCTATCACATCGCCGTGATGCGAGGCTGTAACGTCGACCAGCCGCGCAATTTGGCGAAATCGGTGACGGTAGAGTGAGTTCTTTTGAAATAGCCCACCCATAGATTCCCGAGGGAATGACATGGATGGGCTATTTCAAAAACAAAAACAGCCTCGAACTCGGGGCTGTTTTCTTCGTACCGAAGGCCGGGATCGAACCGGCACGAGTGTTACCTCATCGGTTTTTGAGACCGACGCGTCTACCGATTCCGCCACTTCGGCATGGTTTCTTCGCGTCAAACGCGGCTGCAAAAATACAGTTTTTTTCGTTTCCGCAAGTAAGAAATGAAAAATTTCTCAAAATTTGTGTTTTCTACCTTGAAAATCCCTAATTTTGCAGCCGCAAAAATCAACCATAACAGCCTTCAAAAATGTCAGGAGAACTCGTTTCTATTTTCGCCGGTAGAGCTACTAAGGAATTAGGCAACAAAATTGCCAAAGCCTATGGCATCGAATTGGGTAAGTCATCGGTAGTTGTTTTCTCCGATGGAGAATTTCAACCTTCTTTCGATGAAAGTATCCGTGGCCGTCACGTGTTTATCGTGCAGTCGACCATGCCTTCCACCGACAACATGATGGAGCTTTTGCTATTGATTGACGCCGCCAAACGTGCCTCGGCAGACAAAATCATCGCCGTGATACCGTATTTTGGTTGGGCGCGTCAAGACCGTAAGGACCAACCTCGTGTCAGCATCGGATCGAAGTTAGTGGCCAACTTGTTGACCGCAGCTGGTGTCGACCGTATTATCACCCTCGACCTCCATGCCGACCAAATCCAAGGCTTTTTCGACATCCCCGTGGATGCCCTTTATGCCTCTACATTGTTCATCGATTACATCCAAAAGATGCAGATTGAAGATTTGATGATGGCCTCTCCCGATGTGGGTGGTTCGAAACGTGCTTCGGCATACGCCAAACGTCTCGGCTGCGACCTTGCCATCTGCCACAAACAGCGTTCGCGCGCCAATGTGGTCGACAGCATGACCCTCATCGGTGATGTGACTGGCAAGAATGTTATCCTTGTTGACGACATCATCGACACAGCCGGCACCATCGTCAAGGCTGGTCAAGTGCTGATGGATAACGGCGCCAAGAGTGTCCGTGCCTTCGCCACCCACGCCGTGTGCAGCGGTTCCGCCATGGAACGCCTCGACAATTCGGTGTTCAGCGAGGTGGTCGTCACCGACTCTATCCCGTTGCCTGCCAACGCCTCGAAGAAAATCCATGTGGTGAGCACGGCGGCCTTGTTTGCCGATGTCATCCACCGCGTGGAATCCTACGAATCTATTAGTTCATTATTTAAATAAAATAGACACGAGACGCGCGACGGCAAGACACGAGACCCAATAGTCCCATGTCTCAAGTCCCGAAGTCCCAAGTCAAATCAATAAACAATTAAACAATCAACAATTAAACATTTAAACACAATGAAAACTGTATCATTGAGCGGTTCTCTCCGCGAGAACGTAGGGAAAAAGGATACTAAGGCATTGCGCAATGCCGAAATGGTTCCATGTGTCATGTACGGTGCTGGTGAAGAACAAATCCACTTCGCCACAGCCGAGAAGAACTTCACCAAGATCCTCTTCACCCCTGAGACTTACATCATCGAATTCGACATCAATGGTAAGACTTACAAGACCATCCTTCAGGACATCCAGTATCACCCTGTGACCGACAAGGTGTTGCACGCCGATTTCCTCATCGTGAAGGAAGACAAACCTATCACCGTGGTGCTGCCTATCACCCTCGAAGGCTCAGCTGCTGGTGTCATGCGTGGTGGTAAACCCAAGATGGGCATCAAGAAGGTTAAGGTCGCTGGTCTTATAAAGGATCTTCCTGACTATGTGAAGGTTAATATCAGCAATGTGAACATCAACGAAGCCATTAAGGTGAAGGACCTCGCTATTGAGAATGTTACGCCTGTTACCCCTGGCTACACTGTCATCTTTGCCGTCAACGCCGCTCGCGGTGCTGTCGTCGCTGAAGAAACTGAAGAGTAATAGTTTTGTTTTCATAGTGAAGGGCCGTCTTCGGGCGGCCTTTTTTATTAGTTAGTAAAGCCGAGGTCCCTGAGCTCGTCGAAGGGCCGACAGATAACAGATAATAGACGGCCCTTCGACAGGCTCAGGGACCTAAGCTTCTTATCAATTGATTCAATATGTCATTTATTAATAGTATTTTTGCACGGATTTTCCGCAAAGGAGAAAAAAGAGAACCTGACGAAATGAAATACCTGATAGCCTGTTTGGGAAACATCGGTGCTGAATATGACAATACGCGGCACAACATCGGCTTCAAGATTGCCGACCGCTTGGCGAAAGACCTTGAAGGCTCTTTCACCACGGGGCGTCTTGCCCAGACCGCAGAGATGAAATACAAAGGTAAGACCTTGCTTGTTATCAAGCCTACGACCTATATGAACCTGAGCGGCAAGGCGGTGAAGTATTGGCTGCAACAAGAGAAGATCCCTATCGAGAACTTATTGGTCGTCAATGATGATATTGCCCTGCCTTTGGGTACGTTGCGCCTTCGCAAACAGGGTGCCGATGGGGGCCATAACGGCTTGACCGACATCATTGAGAAGCTGGGTACTAATGTGTTTTGTCGCCTGCGTTTTGGATTGGGCGATGACTTTCCGCGCGGTCGTCAGATTGATTTTGTGCTGGGACAATGGAAGCCCTCAGAAGAGCCCATTGTCGACGAAAAGGTGGACCAAGCCGTGGAAATCATCAAAAGTTTCGTCACGCAGGGGCCGGACAGGACAATGAACCAATTTAATAAAAAGTGAACAATCAGTTCCTTTTTTTATAGAAAAGTGGTGCGTAATTCAAAAAGTGTGTATTTTTGCAAAAAAAGAATACCATGTTTGAAACAGCCAATTTAAATATTGATGGTCAAACGCTTAACCGAGCTTATCTTTATGCGCAAGCGCATGATATGGATTTGTCGGCAGTGATTGAAGCGTTCCTGATGCAGTTTGCAATGGGGAAAATCCAGGATGTGCGCAATATGCTTATTTCCAAGGAGGTAATGGAATTAGCAGGAAGTATCCCTGCAACAGGAGCGTCTGATGATTGGAAAGCGGAAAAAGAAGCCTATCTCACCGAAAAATATTGCCAATGAAGTTGTTTATAGATACCAACATTGTCCTTGACCTGCTTCAATACCGCATGCCTTGGATTCATGATACCTTGGTTTTGTTTCAACTGGCAAAGGATAAAAGAATTGAATTGATTGTTTCTGATTTAACCTTTGTTAATGTGGCATATATTGCAGGGAAGAATGTTGATAAGAAGAAAATGAACGAAACACTTATTGGGTTAAAGAAACTTCTCACGATAGTTCCAATTGGTGATGCTTGCATTGAGCAAGCATTGTACGGCGATTATGCTGATTTTGAGGATGCTGTACAATGTTTTGCTGCCAAGCGAGAACAAGTTGATTACATCATTTCGCGTGATGAGAAAGGGTTTAAAATGTCGGAGATACCTGTGATGAGTGTTACAGAGTTTTTGGATGGTTTTGTCCTATAATATATCGTTCTAACATTATTATTCTCTATTTTCCTCCGCCTCCTTCGCCTTCTTTTCTTTCAATGACCCTTCAAAAATGTCGAATCTCACGAAACGGCATTCCAATGGTCCGTTCCAAATCGGGATTTTGGCCGTGGGCTTCAGCCCAACATGGCGCAACGCCACTGCGTCGTCGGTGATGAGCCAGCATTGGAAGCCTTGGAAGTTGTGCTTCAGCGTGTGGCCGATTTCCTCATAGAGTTCGTCGATGTCGTCTTCCTCCAGACGGTCGCCGTAAGGTGGGTTGATGATGACGATGCCTCCGCCTTCGGGTGGGGTGAGGTCGTGCATGTCCTTTTTCATCAGGTGGATGTCGTGCTGCAAGTGGGCATAATTAATGTTGCCCTCGGCGATGGCTACGGCCTTCGGCGAGCGGTCGGAAGCCCAGATTTCGTAGTCGAAATCACAAATCTTTTCATCGGCTTCCTCACGGATGCGTTGCCACAGTTCAGCATCGTAGTCGTCCCATTTCATGAAGCCCCAGTCTTTGCGGTAATAGCCCGGTGGAATCTTCATCGCGTACATCGCCGCCTCGATGGGCAGGGTGCCCGAGCCGCACATGCAATCAAGGAAGTTGCAATCGGCTTTCCAGCCCGAGAGTTGGATGAGGCCTGCAGCCAACACCTCGTTCATGGGGGCCTTGTCGACCTGCTTGCGGTAGCCACGATGGTGTAGACTCTCGCCAGAACTGTCGAAGAGGAGTGTCACCTTGTCCTCGCGGATGTGCAAGTTGATGCGCAGGTCGGGGTTTAAGGTGTTGATGCTGGGACGGATGCCATAGACGTCGCGGAACTGGTCGACGATGGCGTCTTTCATCTTGAGGCTGGCATACTGCGAATGGGTGAAGAAACGGCCACTCGTCACCGCGTCGATGCAGAAGGTTTGGTCGGTGCGGATGAGCTCAAACCAATTGATTTCCTGCACTTTCTTGTAGAGTTCCTCAGGGGTTTTGGCAAAGAAGTTTTTGAACGGTTTCAACACCTTGAGGGCGGTTCGCACCTCGTAATTAATGCGGTACATCAGTTCCTTATTGCCTTCGCAAAGCACGGCACGGTGCATGCAGCGCACGTTTTTGGCTCCCAAAGCCTTGATTTCTCTGGCCAGCACCTCTTCGAGTCCGGCAGCGGTTTTGGTTATTAATTGATATTGGTCTTCCATGAGGGTCAAATTTGGCGCAAAGATAAAGTTTTTTTTGTTTAGTAGGCTTTCGGAAAGCATGTCATTCCTACGTTGGTCGGTGCGTTGGCGGGAATCTATGCTTTCCGAGAGCAGCTCATTGGTTCTCCCGACCTCCAATAGATTCCCGCCCGCCCACTACCTCCGTTGGAATGACATCGAAGGTCGGGAGAACCTTTAGAAAAATCAAAGTACATTCCCCTATGTAACCATTTTTTCCCTATCTTTGCAAATTCAAAGCAAGTTTATTCTTTGATAATATTTTGAATTACAATAATTTAATAAATCGATCAATGAAGAAAGTATTAGGAATCATCGCGATGGCCATCATGGTTTCGGTGGGTCGCGTGTATGCCGATGAAGGCATGTGGCTCCCGATGTTTGTCGAGCGCCTGAACTATGTTGACATGCAGAAGATGGGGCTGCAACTGACCCCTGAAGAGCTTTACAGCATCAACCACAGCAGTCTGAAGGACGCTATCGTGGGCTTGGGCAGCGATGCCATGCCGAGCATGTTTTTCTGCACTGGTGAAATCGTGAGCGAACACGGCTTGCTGTTCACCAACCACCACTGCGGCTATGGTGCCATCCAAAAGCTCAGCTCTGATGAGCACGACTACCTCCGCGACGGCTTCTGGGCCAAGAACTATGGCGAAGAATTGCCCGCTCCCGACATGACCGCCAGCTTCCTCGTTCGCATGGAAGATGTGACCAAGGACGTCCTTGGTGTGGTCACCGACGACATGGACTATGAAGAACAGGTGAGCGCCAAGCGTGCCAAGATGAAGGAGTTGGAAGCCGCTGCCTCCGAGAATGGCAAGTATTATCCCATGGTGAAGAGCTTCTATGAAGGCAACGAATACTACATGTTTGTCTATCAAGTGTTCCCCGATGTGCGTCTCGTGGGCGTGGCCAATGCTTCGATTGGTAAGTTCGGTGGTGACACCGACAACTGGATGTGGCCCCGTCATACTGGCGACTTCAGCATCTTCCGCGTCTATGCTGATAAGGATGGTAACCCTGCCGCTTACAGCAAGGACAATGTGCCGTTGACCCCCAAGCACCACCTGCCCATCAGCCTTGATGGCGTGCAGAAGGACGACTTCACCATGATTTGGGGTTTCCCCGGCAGCACCGAGCGTTATATGTCGAGCTACGGCATCGACTACAACGTGGATACCTTCTATCCCGCCATCATCGACATCTTCGGCAAGCAACTCGAAGTAATGGAAGAATACATGAAAGTGGACGAGCACATCAACCTGATGTATGCCGACAACCACGCTGGCTTGGCCAACACTTGGAAGAACTTTATCGGCCAGTGCAAGATGCTCCGCAAGAACAAGGTGAGCGAAACCAAGGTGGCCTTGGAGAAGGACTTCACTAATTGGGTGAACAAGAACAACAAGACAGAATACAAGAACGCCCTGCCGAACCTGAAAGAAGCTTATAAGAACATGGGCGAAGTGGCCAAGTACATCTATTATCCTAACTTCGTGGCTCAGGCTGGTCCTGCTGGCATCGCCGCCCAGTTTGCCTCTTACTATCAGGCTTATCTTGAAAAGGATAAGGATTCACAGGAGATGTCGCTGATGATGCTCCAAGCTATGAATGTCGACGACCTCTTCGCCGAGACGGACCAACAGGTTGAAAAGAAGACCTTCGCAGAGATGCTGAAGACCTACAAGGCCGCTTTCAAGGGTGAAGAACTGCCCGAAATCTACAACATCATCGACAAGAAGTTCAAGGGCGACATTGACGCTTTTGCTGACGACGTGTATGCTAATTCCATCTTCGGCAATGCCGAAAACATCAAGGCTTTCATTGCCAAGCCCAACCCCAAGAAGATTGGAAAGGACTATGCCTATATCATGAACACTTCGATGATGGAAGTTCTCATTGATCACATGGCTGAATACCGCAGTGCCATGGCCGCCGTGAGCGAAAACGACCATGTCTTCGTGAAAGGTCTGCGCGAATATTACGCTGCCACCCAACCCGGCAAGAGCCTCTATCCCGATGCCAACTCGACCATGCGTATGAGCTATGGCTCGGTGCAGGACTACATGCCCGCCGACGCCGTGCATTACGACTATGTGTGCACCGCCAATGGTATCCTCGAAAAGTACATCCCTGGTGACTTCGAGTTTGACGCCCCCAAGCGCCTCATCGACCTCATCGAGAAGAGGGATTTCGGTGCCTACGCCGACGACAATGGCGAACTCATCGTTTGCTTCCTTTCGACCAACGACATCACTGGTGGTAACTCCGGTAGCCCCATCATGAACGGCAAGGGAGAACTCATCGGTTTGGCCTTCGACGGCAACTGGGAAGCCATGAGCGGCGACGTCAACTTTGAGCCCAAACTGCAGCGCACCATCAATGTCGACGTGCGTTATGTGCTCTTTATCATCGACAAGTACGCCGGTGCCACCAACCTCATCGACGAACTCGATATTCGCCGTGGCGAACCCAAGCCGCTGCGCGTGGAAGAAGAGAAAATCTAACATAGGTCTATTATTTGTGGAAAGGCAGGGGCTTTTGTGGCCTATGCCTTTCTTTTTTGGGGTGAAGATGATAGACAATGGTAGGAAATGCTGGTTTGCAATAGTTTGATTTTTAACAACTTGTTGTTTTGGATACATAGACAAAGCCTTTTCTTCGTATGGTGTGGCGTTTTATTGCGTATTTTTGCACGAAAAATCAATTCAAAATGAAAAAATGCCTTTGGCTCATAGGATTTGTTTTGTTTGCCGCGTTTTTTGCGAAGGCACAAAACGACACGGTCATCTTTTCTGTCCCAGGCGGCTTTTATGAGGATGTGTTCCAATTGGAATTGTACAATTATTATCCGCAGAACCATATCCGCTATACCACCAATGGCAATCGGCCAACGGCGCAGTCGCCGCTGTATGAAGAGCCTTTGCTGTTGGATTCCACTAAATATTCACAATCAAACATTTACACCATCATCAATTGTCCCGAAACCGAGTTCTATCTTCCCGATTCGGTGCAGCATTGCATCGTGATTCGCGCTGCGGTGTTCGATGAAAACGACAGTTGTATAAGTGCGGTGAAAACCAACAGCTACTTCATTCGCTCTTTGGGTTGCGACACGCATGGCCTGCCTGCCGTCTCACTTTGTGCCGATTCGTTGGATTTGTTTGATTATGAAACGGGTATTTTTGTTCCTGGTGTGAATTACGACTCGTTGGATCCTTATTTTACTGGTAATTATTTCATGAGGGGGGACGAATGGGAACGATGGAGCAATTTCGAATTCTACGAAAGGGATAATACTGGGGTCAACCAACAGGTGGGATTAAGGACGCACGGTAAGCAGTCGAGATGGCGTGGGCAGAAGGGACTGAAAATTTATGCTCGTGAGGAATATGGGAAAAAGCGTCTTAAGCATAAGTTTTTTGAAACTTTGCCACTTAATAATTTCAAACATCTCTGTTTGAAGCCTTATGGTGCCGCTTGGAACGGTTCGGGGTGCAAGGACTACATTTGTAGCCGCATAGCCCAACATCTTAATGTGGAGTCGCAGGCCTCAAGGCCGACAGCGTTGTTCCTTAATGGCGAGTATTGGGGCATCTATTATGTGGCCGAAAAGACTGATGAGCGCTTTTTGGAAGACCATCTGGGTGTCGACATCGAAGCGGTAAATCTTATCAATATTTGGAATGAATTGGAATGTGGCAACTCCGATAATTTCTATGCTTTGCGCACTTGGATGGAAACTGCCGACCTATCCGATGAGGAACAATACGCCTATGCTGAAGCGCATATCGACATTGCAAATTTCATAGACTATTATGTTATGGAGCTATTCTCCGCCAACCTTGACTGGCCCGCCTACAATGTGAGGATGTGGCAGCTTGGTGACGGTAAATGGAGATGGATTTTTTATGATGGCGATGCCTGTCTTGAAGCGCAGTCATTCGATGTCTTTGCCAATGCGACTTACGATGGCGATGAAGGTTATCCTTCCAGCAAAAGGGCGACGCTGTTCTTCAGGAGGTTGTTGGAAAACAATCACTTTAAGGAACAATTTGCAAACCGATTCAACCAATTGGCTTCTACGGTATTTTCGTATCAGAATACCAAACCTTATTTTGAATACATCAAGCAGACACTTATGTATGAAGTGCCTAACCAGATAGAGCGGTTCCATTCGCCCAGTAGCTATTCTACATGGGAATGGTATTGCATGGCAGTGATAGACAATTTTTTAAGCGAAAGACCTACGGCAATCATAGAGGAATTGGGTGTTTTTCTTTCCGTGTTTGAAGAGCAAATCCTCGATTTCATGTGTTACCCCAATCCTTTCTCGGATGAGATTCATGCTTGCATCGATTCCGAACGACTTGTGGCCGATGAAATCAGCATCTACGACCTGTTGGGCAGGAAGGTTTTCGCTATGCCCTGCCAGTTTGACAATGCCAATCCTACCATCACCTTCAATCCACATCTGAAGGCAGGAGTCTATGTCCTCAGAATCGGCGAACTGACCCAGAGAATCGTGAGATATTAGACAATTTTTGTTTTTATGTAGAAAAAATTATTACCTTTGCATAATTATTTTTGCATAAAACAATGATAAACCCATTTGTAACAAAAGGTTATGTTTCGGCTAAGTATTTCTGCGACAGGGAGAAAGAAAGCCAAAAGTTACTCCAAGAGCTGGAAAACGGGAATGATGTGGCTTTGGTCGCAACCCGAAAAATCGGCAAGTCGGGACTGATTTCCCATTGTTTTGACACTTTCGGTCTTGAAAAAGACTATAATCTGTTTATTGTTGATTTTTACGCGACGGGCACTTTGCGCGAAATGGTGTTTATGATGAGCCGTTCCATCGTGAATGCCTTGGCGCCGAAAGGAACGGTGTGGCTGCAACGGTTTAGTGCAGCGGTGCGCTCGCTGTCGTTGGTGATGACAACGGATTTGGCTGGTGTACCGAAACTCAATCTGCAGTTGGGGGAGTTGCGCGAACCTTATATCACTTTGGAAGAGATTTTTGACTACCTTGAACACTCGGAAAAACCGAATATTGTGGCAATTGACGAGTTTCAGCAGATTGCCAAATATCCTGAAAAGAATGTGGAAGCCTTGTTGAGAACCTACATACAGAATTGCCACAACACCAAGTTTATCTTTGCCGGTAGTCAGCACCACATGATGGGCGAGTTATTTACCAGCGCGTCGCATCCTTTCTACCAAAGTGCTTCAGTTATGCATCTGGGACCAATTGACAAGGAAAAATACCGCGAGTTTGCCTGTGTTTTGTTTGCAGAAGCAAACAAAACATTGAATGTCAATGTGATAGATGAGTTATACAATCGTTTTGATGGTATTACTTGGTATATGCAAAAAACACTAAATGTCATGTTTAGGCTACAGACCGAGAACCAAGAATATGGCTTAGACGAAATGGAGGAAGCTATCCAAAGTATTATCGAATCGAATGATTTCACATACGCCGAAAAGATGTTTCAACTGCCTGAAAAGCAGAAGGAACTGCTGCTGGCTATCAATCGTGAGGGCAAGGCTTCAAAAATCACTTCGGTTAATTTCGTTAAACGACACAAAATCTATTCGACGAGCACCGTGCAATCGGCTTGCAATAGCTTGTTGGACAAGGAATTTATTACTGAAGAGCAGGGCGTTTATACTGTTTATGACAAGTTTTTCGATATTTGGTTAAGAGAAAACTATTGATGCTATGGAAAAAAGCAACAAGAAATACTGGTGGCTCTTGCTTTTACTGGGCTTTATCCTGTTGAAAACAAACTATTTCCGTCCGATGTCGAACTTCGGACGCAACAAGACCGTCACCCTCGACATGGACATGGACAATGCCGTTTTGGAAGGCATCACCTTGCCTTCGGTCAAGCAAACCAAAGATGGCTCGGGGATGTTTGAGTTCCGCTTTTTCACCCTGTTGAGGAAGTATAAATACTATAAGATTTATTACCAGAACGAAAGTTACAAGTTTGCTGATACCTTGCCACTTGCCAACGAGAATTTCTACGGTAGCTGGGAGGACGTGAGCATCGGATTCAAGCCCATTGAGCACCACCGCACGAAAGACGCTTTCCGTATTGTAGGAAATCCGCGCGACGAAAAGCAATACTATGGCGCCGACCTCTCTGAAAACAGTTTCAGTCCCGAGCATATTCAACAAGTCATCAACTCCATTCACAACGTGCCTGAATGGTACAACAGCATAGTGGAGAAGGCGGAGAAAAATGGCTGCAGCGTGGACGAGCAACTTTATCTGGATGCCCTCTGGGTCATCAGTGATAGCAGGAACAATGGTGACGTGAACCACCGTTGGAAACGCAATCCGCGCGTGGGTGAATACAGCTTTATCTTGGTGCTCTGCAAGGAGGAAGGCTTAAAAGAAATCCCTGATTATGTGCAGCATATTGGGCAGACTGACGAAAACGGCCAGTTTGTGAACCCTTACGGCTGGTTTGAGACGCATCCCTCGAAAAACATCAAGGTCATCCGCTCTAAGCGCAAGCTGAAGACGCGGGCCGTCATTGCCGTCGACAAGGGCGTGTTTATTGACGAGTCGAAGGTGAACAATATTGGTTATCATTTGGATACCACCAATTGCCACTGCGGCACCGACGACTCGTTATATCGCAGTGCCTTGTACGAGCAGTTTTTCAGTTCCATCAGCAAGCAATACACCTTGCGCAACATCCCTGTCATTCAAGATGTGGTGGGCGAAAATCCTTATACCCGTGAACAGTACGAAGCCAACCGCAACCGTTTCGACAGCACAGAACTGCAGATGAACTGGCCTGTGACGAGCCAAACGCCTTGCCAGACGGTCCGCCTTGCCGACGACGGCAGCTATATCAGCCTCATCAACCCAGGCAATGACGACCTAAGCAATTTACACAAGGAATCGACGGGCATCCGTACCCGCGTGGGCTTCACCTACGGCAAGTTCCGTGGCAAAATCAAGTTTCCCGTGATGCTCAACGACGAGAACATTTGGAATGGCTTGACGTATGCTTTCTGGTTGATTTACAGTGATAACCACGCTTGGAACAACCGCCGCCACGACGAGGCCGAAGGCGGTTATGTGGACAAGAACGATGACTCGGAAAATCCTGTGCGCCGACCCGACTATCATTATTCCGAAATCGATATTGAGATTGTAAAGGCCTCGCGTTTTTGGCCGAGAGACTATTATGGTAAGCGTGCCGACAGCATCTGTGTGGAGCAAGACGAGACCTTGAACGACGACGTGATGTATTGCTGCACCAACTGGGACTTGGCCGTGCCTTCGCCAAAGTATTTCTCGTGGGGCATCGACAGCATCCCTTACGATAAGGAACACAAATATGAGACCTTGCGCTGGTACAAGCTCTACAAGGCCCTCACCGAGCGTGCCCCGATGAGTAACAAAGCCTTTAAGGAACCCTATTATTACTACGAAATCGAATGGAAGCCGACCGAAATCATCTGGCGTCTCGGTCCCAGCCCCGACGAGATGCGGGTGATGGGCTACATGAACAATGAGTATACCTCAATTCCAAACAACCAGATGAAGGCCATCGTCACTCAGGAATACCATTACAGCGAATGGTGGCCGCCCATCGTCTGGGAGCAGGGGTTGATTCCTTACAATAAGACGGATATTGAAGGTAAGGTTTACGAGATTGTTGTGGAATAAGTAAAGGGTCCCTGAGCCCGTCGAAGGGCCCGTTTTTACGTTAGGGTCAGCCCTTCGACGAGCTCAGGGACCTTAAATCAAAACAGTTCTCAAGTATTTATCTTACAAATCCTTTCGGTTCAATGTCCATTCGATAAGTGTATTCGGCGTTGTCCCACAGCGACTGCTCTACGGTGATGCCCTTTTCGTC
Source organism: Bacteroidales bacterium (assembly GCA_016290215.1). Taxonomy (GTDB): domain Bacteria; phylum Bacteroidota; class Bacteroidia; order Bacteroidales; family F082; genus Limimorpha. Next base: position 17,166 of record JAEETH010000001.1, on the reverse strand, counting down.
GGCCTGTCGCGTGACACTCTCCAACCATTCGTTCGATTCCTTGATGCGCTGGATATTTTTCCCGATTTCCGTGTTGCGATAGACAAGGTAAAGGCTGTCAGCAGCATCGTATTGCTCCGTTGGCTTGTAGCGGAACACGTTGTCGTAGTCGCTCAGGTAGCGTTCGATGAAGCCGTAAGGCCAAAGGTGGTTGGTGGCTTCGGTGCAGACCAAGAGAACGAAGTCTTGGTTTTCGATTTCTTGCTTGTAATCAATGGATTCCACGTTTTGGATGGGTGTGCGTTCGGGATAGATGGTCTTGTTGTAGAACCAGAAGCCGCCGTCAGAGAAGAGGTTTTGCGGTAGGGCGACATTCCATGCCCAAACGGTCCACCAATAAGAATCGGAGATGGCCAACACTTTGGGCTTGTAGCCCTCGGTGAAGCTAAACTGTGGCTGGTCGATGGTGTTGTGCCTCATCGGGAACATGAGGTTCATCATGCGATAGAGGTCGTCGTCTTGGTCCATCAGGTAGGTGGAGTCGAAACCTGTTATCTCGAAATGCGCTTGCGTCCGTTGTGTCCTGCTCTCCATAAACCGCACCAAGGAATCTACGGCTTGGGAGGCGGCATAAACGGTCCAATGGGCACTTAGGTTGCAGTAGATGGGATGAACTTCCGTGCCTTTTCGCTCGCAGAACCAGCGGTTGAAGTCAATCATCTCCACGCCTTGTCCGGCAAAGGCTTTCAGATACTCTTGGTAGTTGTTGGTCTCTTGGCGTTTGGCGATGTATTTTTCGGGGATGAGTTCTGGATAATAGGAGGCCTTGCCCAACACGAAGACCGGCAACAATGTGGTGCCTTTGGCGTGCAGCATGTCTTGGATGAGTTTCAGTTGTCGTGCGTTCTTGTTGATGGCTTCGTTTCCCAAATAGGTCTCGCCCGTGTAGCTGATGACATACGACTCCTCGAAGAAAGTTTTGTCATCCTTGCCTTTCACGACGAATTGGTTGGTGGTTTGTCCGAATAGGCTGTGTCTGAATTGGTTATAAAGGCGGATATGCCATTCGCGGAAACCGAAGTTCTCGCGGCTGTATTGTTCGGCATCACGCTGGAAGGCACCCGAAGCGAAGCTTTGTAACGTCAGTTGAGGACATTCTGTCTTGAAAGTGACGCCCCCCAAGGGTTTCAGCTTGAATAGATGCCATTTCTCCTGCGCGAAGCTCAGCACAAAACCAATCATCGTAAGTAAGCATAATATGGAGCAAATACGGTTTTTCATTCTGCAAAAATAGTGATTTACGGGTTGACTTGTGGTATCGTGTCGGTTTCAGGGAGTTTTATCTTGCCTTCGCGGATTTGCTGATCCACTGTGTATGTGGCATGAAGGGTTACGGCTTCTTCGATGGTGATGCCTTTTTGTTCAGCATCGGCCTTCACTGCATCATACCATTCCTTGTAGTTTCTGATTTGCTGCTCCGTTTGCCGGATGAGGATTTCACGGTATTCTGCGGCGCTTACGTTCTTGTTTCGCAGTGACGGAAGCCCTTGCATGACGTGTTTTGTCTCAGAGTCAATCGCTTGTTGCAATGAAATGCCTTCCAAAGCCATCTGACTCGAAACGGCCAACATCCATTGCGGGTCGTGCTTGATTTGGCGGCGTATTTCGCGCTTCTTCCAATAAACATCGTCCAACAATTTGGGATTACGTGCCGCGGGAATGTCCTCGCCAGCGATTTCTGGGAAATAGGCTTCGGGGTTTTTCCGCAGCAGGTTGAGTGTATAGCTATCTAACTTGATTCTATATAGCGAGTCGGGATAGTTCCAAGCGATGGTGTTGCGGGCATTTTGGTCGTGGACGAGGCTGTCGATGAGCTGATCCTGTCGCTGGCGGAAACGCTCGTCTCCGATGCATAGCTGGATGATGGCATCTTCGGCAAAGCCTTCGGTGGCGCGGTACATCTGGCTGCTGCTTGAGAACCAAACAATATAGTCGGCGTCAAGGAGGTAATCGAGGCGGTTGAGCATGTTGACACTATCGATGATTTTGTCGACATCCTGATAGGCGACGCGGTTGTAATACCAGAACTGGAAGTCGGAAAATACCTCTTTGGGTGGGATATAGGCCATTGTTCTCAGCAGGAACGAGTTACCAATGAACAGGGCTGAGGGCTTGACCGTCGTGGAATCGGAAGTCAGCCAGTAATCTCGTTCCTTGTAGTCGAATTTCGGATTGAATTTGATGGGTCGAATAAGGTTAAGCTCGCCTTCGAGGTCGCGGTTTTGGTCATCGCCGATGCGGCAGGTGTTGTGCCATTCGTTGCCGTATTCGATTTTGGGCAGACGGATGTTGCGTTGTGTCTCCATGAAGCGCAGCAGTGAGTCGGTGGCATAAACGCAGGAGAAGTTCCAATGGTCGCCCGTCGGCGGGAACAGGTAGAACGAGCAAGTGTCCTTCATCCGCAGGAAGTATTCGTTCATGTCGAAACAAGGCATGTTCGTCTCAGCAAAACGTTTGATGAAGTAATCCTTTGCGCTGAGCGAATTGGTGTCGTGCTCGCGTCGTGGCAAGTATTCGGGATAGATAATACTCTTGCTCGGAGCGATGAAGGTCAGCAGGGTGACGCCATACTCGTCCAAGATGCCTTTCACCTTGTTCATCAGGCGCACTTCCTGCTCATAGCCTTTTCGTGCAGCTTCGGCATCGGGATACCAATGGTACATCTCGGTGCCGTAGTAGTCTTCGATGTTGTGACCGTAGTAGAGCCATCTTTCCTTGCCCGAATAGATGTAGCTCACGTATTCTTTCCCGAAAAAGTCCCAGCAATATTGGTGATAGAGTCTTATGATAGGCTCGCGGAAACCGTAGTTGTTGGTGATGTATTTTTCAAGGCTTTGTTGGAAATAGCCGTTTTTGTACCACTCCCAGCGAAACTTGGGCTTGTTTGGTTTGAGGAAATAACCCGTCAGTTCCTTGGTCTTGAAAGGCTTGAAGTGTTCCTGTATCATGAACGAGAACAGGAAGACCATCAGGAGGCCAAAGAGGATGCCATATAACCAGTTTCCTTTGTTTTTCATGACGCTCTTTTTGGTCTTTTGATTTTCAGTTTCTGGCAGTCAAGCCAATACCTGGCATTCCCAGTAAGGCTTTCTTCAATAGTGATGTCACGTTCTTCGGCTTGTTTCACGACACCCTCATACCATTTGGGGTCGTCTTGGATCATCTTGATGACGGTCTCCATGGCTTCCTCTTCGTTGAAATAGCCTTTGTCGAGCAGTTCTTGTGCCGTCCTTGGGAATTCAAACATGTAGTCATACAACATGGGGGCTGTGAATACAGCCATTACGATGTCGGCTTCTTGCAAGACAACCACAGCATCGAATTCTTCTTTGAGGCGTCTCCAATTGAAGCGTGGCCTTGAGGAGTGGATGTCGCGGTTGTAGGCCCACCAGTCCCAGTTGTTAAAGGCTTTCCCGAAAGAGGAAAAGACGAGTTGGTTGGCATAGCTGTCGCCGATAACGAGCAGGTTGGGGTGGTCCGCGTCTATCGTGTCTTTCAAGGTGCAGACGGGATTGGGCAAGGCTGGTTTGTGCAAAGGGAAGAGCAGGTTCATTGCCTCTTCCAGTTCGCCGTCTTGGACAGAATAGTCAGTGGTGACATTTTCATCGAGATAGTCAATGGATGGCAAATGGTAGCCCGTCAATTCCTCCAGTTTTCTGAAAAGGGAGTCGCTGACCATTGGAATGGTCGATTGGGCCCAGTGGGTACCCGTACGCGAGTAGAGGGGATATGTTATGGTGTCCTTGAGGGCCTTAAAATAGTTATAAAAATCGACATGGGGGATGTCGTTTTCCTTGAACAATTCAATGTAGTATTCCTCCAAGGAGAAGTCTGAAATCTGTTCCTGATAGCGTTGTGGCATTTTCTCGGGATAGACTGCCGTTTTGGTAGGTGCGAAGACGAAAAGGAAATCGATGTCGAATTGCTTGAGTGTGTCAATGAGCCGCATGGTTTCCTGCACGTTCTTTCTCGCGTCGGCTTTGGCATCTTCTATGCTGGGGTAGTAATCCCAAAGCGTTTGTCCAGTGATTTCGTCCAAATACATATAGGTGAAAAGCTCGTGGTCGTTGCCTTCAGCGATATTGTCGTTGTTGATTTTCCTGAGAATGGAGTAGGAGTATTGGTTGTAGACCCTGATGAAGAACTCACGGAAACCAAAATTCTCGCTAATGTAATGCTCTATGTCATTTTGGTAGTCTCCCGATGCAAAAGAAGCCCTGGTTAGCTCAGGCTTATCCGTGGTAGTGGTATACCCGTTCAAAGGTTTGATGTTGAAGGGTCTCCATTGCATTTGCACAAACATCAGGACGAACCCTAACATCGTGAGCAGGCATAATATGGAACAAACACGGTTTTTCATCAGAACCTAAAGTAAATGAATGGACTGAAACCGCTGGCGTTCAACGCGCCAAGGCAGAAAATGAAAGCAAAAATGCTGACCACAAATGCAATGATATGCTGGCGCTTGTTGTATTCGGTAAAGTAGACCTTGTCCTGCACCTTGAGGCCGAGCTTCGAGAGGGTGAAGAACGAGAAGAAGGCCGCTACGAGCATGGTGACATAGAGGTGCGGGTTGTCGCCAAAGTGGAACGGTGCAAAGTCGAAGGCGAAGAGGCGTTTGATGAAGAGCCACGACAGGTCGATGCGCTCGATGCGGAAGAAGCAGCGCGTCAACACGATGATGAGGAAGGTGAAAAACACACTCGGGATGCGTCCCAACCGTTCATTGAATTTCTTCAAAAATAGTTTGTCGGCGCAGATGAAGATGCCTTGCAAAGCACCATAAACCACGAAGTTCCACGCCGCACCGTGCCACAAACCGCTGATGAGGAAGCAGAACCACAGGTTGAAGTATTTTCTCGCTTCGGTCTTCACGCGGCTACCGCCCAAAGGGAAGTAAAGGTAGTTCTTGATGAACACGCTGAAGGTTTGGTGCCAACGACGCCAAAACTCTGAAATGGTTGTGGAGACGTACGGGTTGTCGAAGTTTTCGGGGAACTTGAAGCCCATCATGCGACCTAAGCCGATGGCCATGTCGGAATAACCGGCAAAGTCGAAATAGATTTGGAAGGTGAAGGCGAAGATGGCAATCCAGGCGGTGGTCGAGTCGATGGTGGCAATTTTTGTAGCGATGTCAGCAAGTTGCTCGGCTGTCAGCACATCGTAGTTTGAGGGACCTAAAACCTGGTCGACTTGAAAGCCAATGACATCGGCAATCAGCACTTTCTTTGCCAAGCCGATGACAAAGCGGTAAAAACCATGCAAACGGTCAGTATAAAGCGACTCGCGGTTGCGGATTTGGTCAGCAATGTCGCAGTAGCGCACGATGGGGCCTGCAATGAGCTGCGGAAACATGACGATGTAGAGCATGTAGTCGCTCAGCCGTTTCATCGGTGCATTGACGCCACGGTAGGTGTCCAAGGTGTAAGTCACACTTTGGAATGAGAAGAACGAGATGCCGATGGGTAGCAGAATCTTAGTCCATTGTAACGGCTGGCCTCCAAACCAACCCAACACAGCATTCAAGTTGTTCATCGTGAAGTTGCCGTACTTGAAGTAGAACAGCAACCCGATGCTGATGGCCACGCTGATGCCGCAGAGTAGTTTCTTCACCCTTGGCTTCTCCGTCTTGTTCATCCATCGCACCAAGTAGAAGTTGGCGATGACCGACACGATGAGGTGAATGATGAACTCAGGCGCGCCGTAGGCGTAAAAGACGAGTGAGGCCAACAGCAGGAAGTAGTTGCGGACTTTCCTCGGCAGGATGAAATACACCAGAAAGAAAACCGGCATGAAGTAGAGGAGGAATACGTTACTGCTGAAGACCATATCAGTTGTTTGGTTTAAGTTGCAAAATTAGTAAATATTTCAATTAAAAAGTAGGAGGCATGGGAATAACGGCATCGGGGTCGTCGATGAGGCGACAATGGTCTAGACCGTATTTTTCCCGTGTGATCCAAATGGCATCGTCTTCGATGGCTTTGTCAAGGGGTTTGTTTTGTTTGATGGCTTTTTCGCGGATGCTTGCCATCAGATTCTCGTAGTTGGGGATTCTTTGTATGCGTTGCCTGACTTCTTCTTGGACTTGGAGAGAAAACAGGATCTCATCTGTTTGGTCTTTGTAGAGCGGTTTGCCCGCATTGATGCGGTCCACCTCGGCATGGAGCATCTGGTCCATTGTTGCGCTGCGCAGGAAAGCCTGCGCCTCCAAAGCGGCCATCCATGCGCTGTCCTTGCGGATGTCCTTGGTGACCTTAGCGTAGGGGATGTTGCTGTTTTGTGAAGTCAGCGTTTCTGCATTAAGTTCAGGAATGATTTCCGGGTGGTTGTGCAGGATGGCGATGGCCTCTTGCAGGAGGAGGGTGTCTGTAGAGACGCGATTTATCGCGTCTCTATGGAGCGTATCGGAAATAAAATTGATGTATTCCTTTCTAATGCTGTCATCAACGCCCAGTGTAAGGATGGCAGAATTGGCGAAGCCATTGGTGCCTTTGTTCAGCTGGTTGCCCGTGGTGAACCAAACGATGTAGTCGAAATCCAGTAGTTTTTCCAAAAGGTTGAGGTTTACGACATTGCCGTTTGGTGTCAACGGGTCGCCAGTATAGGCAGTGGAGAAATAATACCAAAACTCCACGTTATCAAATACTTCTCGCATCGGTACTTGATTGGTGATGCCCCACATGAACGAGTTGCCGACAAACAACACCTTGGGCTTGACGCTGTTTTGCTCACGCTCCACCGTGACCTCCGCCGTGGGGCTATAGCCTTGGCGCTTTCGGATAGGCAGCGAGAGGTTGAGCAGTTGCTCCAAGTCATTGTCGGCACCGTGGTTATCGCTTTCGTGTAGTTCGCCAATCTTTAACTTAGGTAGTTCGATGCCTTTCAAGTCACCCATGAAATGGAACAGTGAATCGGCAGCATAGACGGCAGGGAAGACCCAATGCCCTCCCGTTTGTGGAATCAAGGGATAGCTGACAGTGTCTTTCATCTGCTGGAACCAGCCAGTCATGTCGATGCAAGGGAAACCGGTCGCTTCAAATTTTTCCAAAAAATAGTCGCAGGCGTTGAAAGTGGTAGTATCACGTTCGCTGTCAGGGAGATATTCAGGATAAAGGAAGCTCTTTTCGGGTGCAATGAAGGCCAATAGCTCCACGTCGTTTTCCTTGAGGATGGCACGCACGCGGTTCATGTATCTGATTTCGAGGTCGAAGTTGTGTTTGGCCTCTTTGACCGACGGCTGCCAGCGCAATAGTTCGGTGCCAAAGTAGTCGCTGACGCTTTCAGGTGTGTAGAGCCAACCTCGTTTGCCAGCCACTACATCGTGGGCGTAGGTTTTTTTATAGAAATCCCAAAGATATTGGTTGTAAAGCCTGATGACGGGTTCGCGGAAGCCAAAATGCTCGCCCACGTAAGCCTCTTCTTGCTTGGCATAATCGCCTGAACGATAAGACTCAAGCTCAAAATTAGGCTTCTCCGTTTCGATGGTCACGCCGTTCAAAGGCTTCAATGGGATGTGCAAGACATGGGCTTGCAGCATAGGCAGGAAGAGCAGCACCATCAAGATGGTGAACAGGACGATGTCGTATGTTGTCTTCCTTTTCAAGTCTCTATTTTTAAACCTCCTACCTCAAAACCTCCTACCTCAGAATCTAAAATAAATGAACGGACTAAAGCTCGTAGCATTGAGTGCAGCCACGCAGAAGATGAACATGATGGCAGCTACAATCCATACCCAGATGTGCTGGCGGTCGCTGTAGTCGGTGTAGTAGACCTTCTGTTCCAACTTCTTGCCCCATCCCGACAGGGTGAGGAAGGAGAAGAGGGCAGCGATGACCATGGTGGTATACACCATCGCGTTACCCTCGAAGACAAAGCCGCTGAAGTCGAAGGCGAACATGCGGGTGACAAAGGTCCAGGCCATATTGAGGTTCTCGATGCGGAAGAACACCCAGATGACGCAAACCGTGATGAAGGTGAGGATGACCGACGGCACCGTGCCGATTTTCTTCATCACCTTACCGAGGAAGAGCTTGTCGAGGCAGATGAAGAAGCCGTGCAACGCACCCCAGATGACGAAGTTCCAAGAGGCACCGTGCCACAAACCGCTCAGCAGGAAGCACAGCCAGAGGTTGAGGTACATGCGACCCGTGCCTTTGCGGTTGCCGCCGAGCGGAATGTAGAGGTAGTTCATGATGAAAGCGCCAAGGGTTTTATGCCAACGCCGCCAAAATTCGGTGATGCTGCGTGAAGTGTAAGGATTGTCGAAGTTTTCGGGGAACTTGAAGCCCATGATGCGACCCAAACCGATGGCCATGTCACTGTAACCAGCGAAGTCGAAATAGATTTGGAAGGTGTAGGCCAAGGCCACGAGCCAGGCCGTACCCGTGTCCAACGTGGCGATGCGTGTCATGATGTCGCCCACCTGCGAGGGGTCGAGGGCGGCAGGCCCTAACATCTTGTCGACACACAAGCCGATGACATCGGCGATGAGAATCTTTTTGCTTAATCCGATGACGAAGCGGTAGAAGCCTTGCAGGCGGTCGGCCATGCTCGACTCACGCATGCGAATCTGGTCGGCAACGTCGCAGTAGCGCACGATAGGACCCGCGATGAGTTGCGGGAACATGGTGATATACAGCATGTAGTCGCTCAGTTTCTTCAAAGGCTGGTTGACGCCTCGGTAGGTGTCCAAGGTGTAGGTGACGCTTTGGAACGAGAAGAACGAGATACCGATGGGCAGCATGATGCGTTTCCACGACAGAGGCGCGTGTCCCGTCAGTCCAATCAAGGCATTCAGGTTCTCCATGGTGAAGTTGCCGTATTTGTAGACAAACAGCAACCCGAGCGGTATGGCGATGGAGATGCCGCAAAGCCATTTGCGCTTTCGGGTGTTTTGGGTAGCGCACATCCACTTGACCAAGAAGAAGTTGGCGATGAGGGAGACGACCAGCTGTATGATGAATTCGGGCGCGCCCCAGGCATAGAAGATGAGCGATGCCATCAATAGCACATAGTTGCGCGTCTTCTTTGGCATGAGGAAATACACTAAGAAGAACGCTGGCATGAAATAGAGTAGGAATACGTTACTGCTGAATACCATTTTTATCAGTTTTTAGTTATTAGTTTACAGTTGACAGTTTTTGTTTTTGTTCTAACTTCGCCAACAGAGCCTCACTGAAGCCGTTGCTCATCTTGTAGAGTGCGACGGTGGAGTAGGAGAGCATGACGAAGTCGGCATCGATGACCTCTTGAAGCACATCCAAATCGCTGATTTTATGGGTCACTTTAAGGTCGTCGTCATCGAAATATGCGGTGCTGAAATAATACCAGTAAGGGACGCTTTCAAAAACATCCCATACGGGCGTGAAGTTAAGGATGTTCCAATAGAACGAGTCGCCGATGGTAAGGAGTCTCGGCCGCCAGGCCGTGGTGTCGTAATCATAATAGGCTTCAGCCAGAAAATTGGGAGCCTTTTGCAAAGGCCAGATGAGGTTCATCAGGCTTTCGAGGTCGGCATCGGGCTTCAGGGTTCTTTGGAAGATGCTGCCCGTCGTGAGGTTGACCATGTTGGAGTCGCTCAGGTGTTCCATGTAGCGGATGAGGGTGTCGGCAGAATGGATGGCGGCCAGGTTGCTCCAATGGGTGCCCGTTTGTGGAAACAGCGGGTAACTCACCTTTCCTTTCATCTCCATAAAACATTCCGCAAGATTTATATGGTTCACCCCCAGTTCTTTAAGTCGTTTCGAGTAGAAGTCGAAGGCTGTGATTTTCTTTTCTTTGAAATACTGCGTGTTTTTGGGCATGTGTTCGGGGCAAATCTGTTCTTTGCCGGGAAGCAAGGCGACGAAAAGATGTGTCCCGTAAGGCTCAAGCATTTTTTGGATTTGCAGCAGCCTTTGTGCCTCGGCCTCAAATTGCTTCAATAGGTTGTCAGTGAAGTCTTCACCATTGTAATAGGCACGCCCCTGGTAGTATTCTTCTACAGTAGCCGGCTCAAAAATCCAGTTGTCGTCGGTGATGACGATGCGTTGATCCTCGGCCACCTGTGAATAACGGAACAAAGTCCATTCCGTTTGGTTGTAAAAGCGCGTCAGCGGTTCACGGAAGCCGAAGTTTTGTTGCAGGTAAGCCTCGGTCGAGTCTTGCAAACCACCATCGATGAAGTTGTGCCAAGTCCATTCTGGTCTGGGACTCGAGTCGACAACGCCATTCAGTTCCTTGAACTTGAAAAGCCCCGTTTGTTGCTGTATGGCGAAAGCAAACAGCAACAGGGCGGTCAAGGCGAACAATATGGCTTGGGTGCGGCTATTCATCGTTGTGGCTCTTTTGTTTTAGGATGCGCTCGGCTTTGCTCGACTGTTTGAGCGGAATGCTGTCGGCCAAGGCAGGGAAGCAAACATCGGGGCGGTTTTTGATGAAATAGTAGTTTTCTTTGTTCAAGACCGAGTCCACCGAAAGGCCCTCGATCTCAGCTTTTTTCTCGACGCCGGCCATCCATGCTTTGTCGTTGCGGATGCGTTCCTTCATCTTCAGCTTCAATGATTCTATTTCCTCGTTGTCGTAACACCATTCCATCAGGAAACGCTGTGCAAAACAGTTGCTCAGTTCATATTGCTGTGGCGTACTGTAAGCCAGCATGATGAAATCGGCCTCCGTCACCTTTTCGAGCAGGTCGATGTCGGCGACGTTGCCATCTGGGCCGTCGTAATAGGTGGAGCTGAAATAATACCAATAAGGTGTGCCACCGAAGATTTTCTTGAATGGCGTGTGGTTGAGGATGTTCCAATAAAACGAGTCGCCGATGGTGATGAGTCTTGGCTTTACGGCGGTGGGGTCGTCCACGAGGCGCGTCTTGGCGTAATAGTTTGGCTCGCCTTTTAAAGGTCGCATCAGGTTCAGCCATTCTTCCAAGTCGTTGTCGGGCTCTTTGGTCTTGGCGTATTTCTCGCCAATCGTGAAATTCTGAATGTTGACGTTGCCCCAATGTTCCATATAGCGGATGAGACTGTCGGCCACATGCATGGCGGCTAAGTTGCTCCAATGCGTTCCCGACTGAGGAAACAGCGGGAAGTCGACGGTATCTTTCATCTGTAAGAACCATTCGCCGGCATCGATATAGTGGATGCCCAAGTCTTCGAAACGTTGGTGAAGGAATTCATGGGCCGAGAAGACCTTCTCGTGATGGTAAAGTGTATTTGCGGGGATATGTTCTGGATAGATTAATTCTTTTCCGGGCTCCAGCAACACAAAAAGGTGGATGCCCATGCTGTCGAGGATCTGTTGGGTTTGGGAGAGCATCAAGGCTTCCCTACCAAGGATATTCGCCATCTGCAAGGAGTCGCTGGCGTATTTCCAGGAGTTGCCTTCATAGTATTCTTGTACATAGCCCGATTCGTAGTACCATCCGTCGTCGCTGACGAACACCCAGTTCCTTTCCTTGGCGAAGGTCATCCCGTAGCAATCCCAGATGTATTGGTTGTAGAGGCGTGTCAATGGCTCCCGAAACCCATAGTGCTGTTGCAGGTAAGCCTCGGTTCCGTCCTGAAAGCTGTGGTCTATCCAATGTTGCGCCGTCAGTTGGGGCTTGGGCTGTTCCTCAATAGCACCATATAGCTTCTTGAATTTAAAGAGGCTTGTGGCTTGCTGTATCGGGAAGAGAAACAATACGACAGCGGTGAGCGAAAACAATATGACCTTGACATCGGCTTTCATTCAGATGGAAATAACTTGCAAAAATAGGAAAATATTCCGCATCGTGCCGAAATTGCGTAATTTTGCGGCATGAATACGAAGAAGATAGAACTGCTCTCTCCCGCCAAGGATGCCGAGGTGGGTATGGCTGCCATCAACCATGGCGCTGATGCCGTCTACATTGGCGGACCATCTTTTGGCGCTCGCGAAAAAGCCTCCAACAGCATTGCCGACATCGAACGACTTTGTCGTCATGCAGCCCTCTACGATGCCAAAGTTTATGTCACGCTCAACACCTTATTATATATAGGGGAATTGGAGCGCGCCCGACAGCTGGCCTACGACTGCTGGAATGCCGGCGTCGACGCCCTCATTGTGCAGGACATGCAGCTGCTCCAGCTGGATTTGCCGCCCATTCCGCTTCATGCCAGTACGCAGTGCGACAATCTCACCGTGGAGCGAGTGCAGCAACTCGAAAGCCTTGGTTTCAGCCAGGTCGTCCTTGGTCGTGAGTTAAGTCTAAAACAAATCAAGGAAATCAGGGAAAAGACCACTGTGCCGCTTGAGTTCTTTGTGCATGGTGCCTTGTGCGTCAGCCACAGCGGACGGTGCTACCTCAGCCAATGCATCGGCAACCGCAGCGCAAACCGTGGTGCTTGTGCCCAACCTTGTCGATTGCCATGGGATTTGCTCGACGCCGACGGCAAGGTACTCATAAAAAACCGCCACCTATTGTCGTTGAAAGACCTCAACAACAGCGCGCATCTCGAGGAACTGATGGACGCGGGTATCACCAGCTTCAAGATTGAAGGGCGCATGAAAGAGGCCGACTACGTGAAAAACGTCACTGCCTTTTATCGTCAGAAATTGGATGAGATTTTCGAACGGCGCACGGAATATGTGCCGTCTTCGCGTGGACATTGCCATTTTAATTTCGAAATCAACCCCGAGAAATCGTTCAATCGTGGTTTCACCGATTTCTTCATCAATGGAAGGCAAAAAAACATCGGTGCTCCGTTCACGCCGAAATCGATGGGAGAATATGTTGGTGAGGTGACTTGGTGCAATCCGTTACGTATGGAAATCGCCACCGACAAAACCTTGCACAACGGCGACGGCCTGTGTTTTTTGAATGAAAACGATGAATTGGTCGGCCTGCGTGCCGATGTGGTAAATGCCCCCAATGGTAGAGAAGTGCCATGGCGCGTTTCTACGAATCGTCCCCATGGTGCCCATCGCGGCGCGAAAATCTACCGCAATTATGACATAGAATGGCAAAAACAGGTAGAGGCCTCTAACGGCAACCGCAAAATTGACATCGATTTGGTATTGACCGAATCGGAAATGGGTTATGAAATGGTTGCTATTTGTAGAGACGCGATTAATCGCATCTCTACCAGCATCCAATCTGAAAAAATTGCTGCCACCAACCCCGAAAAGGCCACCGACAACATCCGTAAAAAGGCCTTGCAATGGGGCGACACGCCCTTCAACCCCATCGATTTGGAACTGCACTTTGCCGTCCCCCGTCTCATCCCTGCCTCTGTTATCGGTGAGATGAAAAGGAAATTGGTGGAAAAACTGACCGACGCACTGATTGATGACCACCAAGCCCATCGCAGTATGCGTAAAGTGGAGGAGAAAAGCCCAATAGATAACTCCCAACTGTTAACTGCTAACTCCCAACTGTCAACTGAACAACTGCTAACTGAACAACTGTCAACTGAACAACTGTCAACTGAACAACTGCTAACTGATCCCGACGAAATCCCCGACCATCTGATGACCTGCCACCATTGCATCCGTTATGCCAACGGACTATGCAGCAAGGAAACAGGCCAAAAAGCTGAACCGTTGTTCATCCGTAATGGCAGCCACATTTTCCGCCTCGAATTCGACTGCAAAAACTGTTTGATGTACATTCAGAAATAATTTGTATCTTTGCCGCGCAAAAATTCAAGCTATAATCAATTAGAAACCAACAAAATTGTAAAAAACTCAAAAAAAGTAGCACTTCGACTAAGGGTAAATCCCCACTTGTTAGTCATATAGATGTCTAGACAACAAAAAAACGCGTTTACTATGCATTCGAATGTTCGTATTATGCTTAGGAAAAATGATGTCACCATGCCATTTGGTAGCGGTGCTTTACGCATTTATACACGAGAATTCTTATCAATCAACCTATTTATTAATCAAATCAATTCATTATGAAAAAGAAAGTATTTTCTTTGATGATGACATTACTCCTTGCAGTATCCTTGCCAGGAGTGATGTTCGCGCAGAACCGTGTTTCTAACGGTACGCACGGAACTAGCCTGAAAGCTATTGCTTCTAGCATTTCGGCTATTAACCGTAGCACTCCTGCGCCAAGTAGGGGCAATGCTACAGTTGTCCTGAATGTTCCTGGCGACATCTGGGAAGATGGAACTGGCTACCAGCTCCTGCTCGATGCCGACCACAACACTTATGGTTCGGTTATCCCGGAAACGGGTAACTTCACCGCCGGCACATTCGCCGACTTCGAGTACACCATTCCTGAGAATGCTGTGTGCGACACTTACACTAACACCATCGTCGTCGACGGTAGCGAATCCATCACGATTCCTGCTGGTGTGTACGACTATGTGTTCTTGAATCCTTATCCAGGTGGCGCGTATTACATTGCCTCTGACAGTGGCTTCCCGGGCCGTGGTGACAACTACGAGTTTGAGTCTGGTAAGATTTACACCTTCACCCTGTCTGTGAACTACAATGACTATATCACACTCACTGTCACTGACAGTGGCGACGAGCCTGGTGATGAGCCTGGTGACGATCCCACTCCTGGTCCTACCCCTGGTGGAGAAAGCGATCTTCACACTTTGGCCACCTATGGCGTGGGTAACAACGCTCTGGAACTCACCGACCTGCTTGTTATCGAACGCCCCAACGGTGCTTGGATGGAACCCTACCATTTCAACCTCTATAACGAAGGTACCGCCAGTGTTGAAGTTGTGCTGATTGATTTCTTGCACAATAACGGTTACTTCCGCATGGATGAAGAGACTACCAACTATCCCTTCACCGTGTTAAATAACGGTCGTCCTGGTGTTGACCTTTACATCAACACCAATATGGAATGGACTAGCACTGATCTTATGGAGAGCCTGCTCGCTGTGAACACCACTGAGCGTAGCACGCACTTGTATAATATCCTTGCTGCTCCTTACACACCTTACTGCCCTGACGTGGTTGAAAAGGCTTACAACATCGGCACTATTACCACCGGCACCACTTGGCACATGTATGCCTCCGAGATGTGGAACGAGGTGAACCCCGAAGTTGCGTACGATCTGCATGACAACTACACGTTGCCCTTCCCCGAGATTCCGGAAGGCTACGACGCTGTGATGAAGTTCACGGCTGACCACGACATCATGCTCAACGCTTACGTGAGCGATGGTGATAACGGCAAGGTGGCCCTCTATCGTGAGGACTTCGCCGGCCGTCCTGGCCCGATGGCTGACAACAACTATACCATGCGTCCGTTCAACAGCGATGGTGGCAGCACACCTGCGGCTCATACTACTATTGACTTTGAGACGGGTAACTTCAGCCAGTTCAGCAACTACACCAACGACGCCACCTATCCTTGGTACATCTCCGCCAATGCCGCCTACACTGGCAGCTATGGCATGATGAGCGGCAACGCTGGTGTTGACAATAGCGCTTCTATCTTCAACGCCACAGTGAACTACACCACCGACGGTACTGTCAGCTTCGATTTCTTCGCAAGCGGCGAAAGTGGTCTTACCAGCATTTGGGACAAGTGTGTCTTCCAAATCGATGGCGAAGAGATGTTCCGCTATGGTGAAGAGAATGTTTGGGATCACTTCAGTGCTGAAGTGGCCTCTGGCGTACACACCTTCACTTGGATTTATGAAAAGGATTACAGCCTTAGCGCTGGCGAGGACTGCTTCAAAGTCGACAACATCGTCTTCGAAGGTGGCCGCATGGTTGGCAACCGCGACCTTGCCACGAGCTTCGAAGGCAGCCTTGGTGGTTGGACCACCATCGACGCTGACGGCGACGGTCACAACTGGGATCTCGCTTCTGTGATTCAAGCAGGTTTCATTCCTCCGGCGTACAGCGGAGAGGATTGTGTGACCTCTGAGAGCTATAGCAATGATCTTGTCATGCCTTTGACTCCTGACAACTATCTTGTTTCGCCTCAGATTGAACTTGGCGGTAGCATCACCTTCTATGCTTGCGCCCAAGATGCAATGTGGGCTGCCGAACACTTCGGTGTTGCCGTGAGCACCACTAACAACACTAACGCTTCGGCCTTCACCACTATCCAGGAATGGACGATGACTGCCAAGAGCGCTGGCCAAGTTGGTAACTACATGACCAGAAGCCGCAGCAACAGAGCAGGCAACTGGTATGAATATACCGTTGACCTGAGCGCCTATAGCGGTCAAGGCTATGTGGCCATCCGTCACTTTGGTTGTACCGACCAATTTGAACTGAATGTCGACGATGTCACCATCGTTGAAGGTGGCGCTCCCACTCCTGTCGATCCTACACCTGTCGATCCCGAGACTCCCGCCAGCTTCTCAGCCGGTCCTGTCATCGAGAACCTGAACGTGCTGAAGGGCACTTACTACTTAGTGGCCTCCTCAACGGATCCCGACTTCGAAGTGACTATCAATTACGAAGAACTTCCTTGCCCGATTGCCGCTGTCACCAACATCTATCCTGAAGACAACGCTTGGGGCATTTCTCCCGAAAACTTGATCCTCCGCTGGAAGCTCAACGACTACGCCAACGAATGGCGCCTCGTTTTCAGCAGCACCTACTGGCCTGAAGATGAAATCGACACCGAGCATCCTGCCACCTACGTGACCGAATGGAGCAGCAACCTGCAAGAGTCGTTCAACATCAGCGCAGCTTTGGCAGCCAATGGCTACCATCTGTGGAACAACACCAACTACTTCTGGCGTATCGACCAGCGTAGCAACCCGGGCACTGAATGGGAATGCTACACCCAAGGTCCTGTGTTTGGTTTCACCACCACCTTCAATGTTCCTCAACATCTGACCGCCACCAACACCCGTATCTTCGAATATGAAGAGACCGTGACCTTGAGCTGGGATCCTATCGTTGACCGCAACAACGACCGTACCTACCGTCGTTATCGCGTCTACATGGACGGCGAGCGTATCTATGACACTCCCGACAACGTTGTCACCACCAGTTGGGACATTCCTCAAGACCTGCTGACCTATAACATGTACAACGAACACGGTTATGTGTTCAACGTGACCGCCGTTTATGACGAAGGCGAAAGCCCAATGTCGAACCCCGTCGAAATCTGGGTGAGCGGCAATGGTAACGTTAGCGGTACCGCTTACGAACAAGATGGCGTCACCCCGATTGGCGGTGTCACTGTCA
>JAEETH010000127.1 GCA_016290215.1 Bacteroidales bacterium | reverse complement strand
AGTCGTGAGTTAAGTCGTGAGTTAAGTCGTGAGTTAAGTCGTGAGCTAAGTCGTGAGTTAAGTCGTGAGTTAAGTCGTGAGTTAAGTCGTGAGTTAAGTCGTGAGTTAAGTCGTGAGCTAAGTCGTGAGTTAGCAGTAAAAGTAAACGATCCATAATAACCTTTAAGGTAATTATGGCTTTTGCTTAGTCTAAGTGATTTCACTGAAAAGTGAATGAACTACGTTATGAGAGAATGAATTTATGCAAATAAATTTAAATAGTTACCTTCGGATATTCATCTAGTCTGAAGCTCTAAGGTGTATGATTAAACAGTCGGTAATGCTGACAGTGTTGTACACAGCAAACCTCTCAATAACCTTGACGAAGGTGCATTTACGGTTTTGCAGAGTTCCGGCTGTTAACAGCATAAACTGCAGCTCATAAAGGGATTTTTGTATGATCTACGTTCTGAACAGCAAAGGTGAACCGCTTATGCCGACCGGGCGTCATGGCAGGGTAAGGCATCTGCTTCGTGATAAAAAGGCATTCATTGTCAATTATCACCCTTTTACTATTCAATTAACAAAGGAAAGAAGTAATGTAATTCAGGAAGTTTCATTAGGAATAGATACCGGTTATGAGAATGTAGGATTATCAGCAACAACAGAGGATCAAGTTCTTTTTGAAAGCAAAGCTGAACTGAGAACAGATTTAGTTGAAAATTTATCAACCCGAAGGGAAACGAGACGAACCCGACGTTCAAGGAAATTAAGATATAGAAAAGCAAGATTTTCGAATCGGAAACGTACGTAAAAATGGCTGCCTCCGTCAATGAAGTCAAAACTGGAATGCCATTTAACACTCATAGCAAAACTGCACAGGTTTTTGCCGATAGGAAAAATTGTTGTCGAGGTTGCGAATTTCGATATTCAGAAAATAAAAAATCCTGAGATAAAAGGAGCTGAATATCAGCAGGGTGTTCAGTCAGACTTCTGGAATGTACGTGAATACGTTTTGTATAGAGATAACCATAAATGCAGATATTGCAAAGGTAAATCAAAAGACAGGGTTTTAAATGTTCATCATCTTGAATCACGAAAAACCGGCGGCAACTCGCCTGACAATTTAATTACCTTATGCGAAACCTGCCACAACATGTATCACCGGGGTTTAATAAGTCTGGATAATGTAACTAAAGGCAGTTCCTATAAACCTGAAACATTTATGAGCATACTGAGGAAATTTCTGATTGAAAACCTCAGGAAGACATACAAAAATGTAAGTTATACCTATGGTTATGAAACTAAAAGTAAAAGAATTGCAAACAGGCTGGAGAAAGACCACAACGTGGATGCCCGCTGCATTTCTGGAAATTTCTCCGCAAAGCCGGACGGAATATATTTATATAAAAAAGTAAGGTGCCATAACCGGCAGATACATAAGTTTAAAACTTTAAAAAGCGGCATAAGAAAACTTAATCAATCACCTTACATGATTCACGGATTCAGACTGTTTGATAAAGTCAGGGTAAACAATCAGACAGGATTTATATACGGTCGGAGACAGAGTGGCTTCTACCTTGTTAAAGATATTGATGGAAATATTATTTCAAGTAATATTTCCTATAAAAAGTTAAACCTTATTGAAAAAAGAAAAGGTTGGATTGTTGATTTTAAACAATCTTAATTAGCATCAAAGGTTATTATGGAGCGTTTACGCAAAATATGTTTTACACCGAACACGCCAGAATGCGCATTACCGAAAGAAATTTCTCCATTGATATGATTGAAGACGCCATGAATCTGTTCAGTCTTCACGGCAAATGGGATCAAAAAAATGAACGGGTAACCCTGCACACCAATTCCGACGAATTCCACTCACATCTGCGGACCGTGGGCAGGATGTACGATACACTCAAGAGCAAACTGCTGCAGTTAAAGCGCACTATCAAGGAAAACTCAGATCCAGATACAGAGCAGCAGGAGGAGTTCTCCCGTCTCAAGGAGAAATGCAAGAGCGTTCGTAAAATTCTTAACAATCTGAAAAAACTTGAGCACAAGGGTGCAGTTACTCTCGTAATTGTCAACAACGTGGTTGTAACAGTGTTCAAACCGCTGGCTCACTTCAAGAGCAAAGTTCAGTAAATCTCCGGAAGAAGGCAGATCGGAGCTGACACTTTCCTCCTTCAGCAGTCCATGCAGCTGAACAATCCCTGTCAGTCATACCCGAAGTATCACCGGCAGGCGCTCTTCAGCGGTTCTCACCCCCTGCGCCTTTAATATTGATCACCACATATTCCGATCTGGTCCCGGTTTTAAACTTCAAAGCCCAGTTTGAAATTCCCGAGGTTACAATAAAATCGGCAGCGCCGCGCTTTTCATGTCCGTAAACCCGATCTACCGCGCCAATCATTCTTCCCACCTGATTGAGGGGGAACAACTGTCCGCCGTGAGTATGTCCGGAAAGCACCAGATCTGCGCCTGAAGCTCCCAGAAGATCGTATTCCACCGGCTGGTGATCAAGCACAACGGTATATCCGCCGGGAGCGGCTTTTGCCATAAGTTCAGCCGGACTCAACCGGGTACCGTGCTGCTCACGCACCACTGAATAGTCAAGTCGTCCGGCAACATTGATCCCGCCGGCACTGACAATCTGATCTTTAAGCACAGTAACACCGTTTTTCTGCAGTTCATCGGTAAGTTCAGTCACACTGAAACCGCGTCTGGCACTTCCGTAATAGCCGCGATCATGATTGCCGAGAACAAAATACACCCCGTACGGGGCCTTCAGTTCAGCCATAAGCCGGCATGAGGCAATCATATCCTCTTTGGAGGTGTCATCATCAACAAAATCACCGACAATGAAGACTGCATCAGCGTTTTCCTCTTTCATGACTTCCACATGTTTTGCAAAGCCGTCCGCACCGAAAGTGGCACCTACATGAGAATCGGCAAACATGAGGATCTTCAGATCCGGAATATTCTTTGCGGTGGTGAGGCTGTATTCGGTACGCCATACATGATGATCGCAGTACCATCCCCATCCAAGTGCGGCAGCAGACAGCAGCATCGCCGAGCAGAACTGCAGTTTTGAGGAAAACCTGACACCGCAGCGGCGCAGACAGAATGCGGTAAATTCTACAGCCAGCATAACTACTGCTATATGAGTCACCACCACCACTGCATTGATAAAATTAAGGAGCAGTCCGGCAGCAGTAAAAAACAACATTACCGCAGCAAGCGGAACCAGAAGTCCGCGAACGGATTTTCTTTGATCCGCATAAACCGTTCTGCGCCAGCAGTAGGCAAGATACAGGATCGCACAGGCCGTCACAGCAACAATTGCAATCAGAATAAAAATCCACATAGTCATCTGTAGTTTTCCCCTATTTCAAAACTGTTCCGCCTGTTCATCAATCTTCAGAATCACCGATATTTCTAGAAAGAGTAAACAGTTCCCGGATTTCACTGTTGGACATTTCGGAAAGCCACTTCTCCCCCGCCTCGACTGTGAGATCTGCAAGTTCCTGCTTGGCCCTGATCATCT
>JAEETH010000126.1 GCA_016290215.1 Bacteroidales bacterium | reverse complement strand
TTTGTGGGGCAAGGGGTAGTTATAGCCTGATGATCAGGATTGCGAGTCTCCGAGATCATGGCAACTCGCAGCTCCTTATTATTTCATGTAAATTCGGCATTGCAAATTAGGTTGCGGATTTGAGGATTACCTGATTTCTTGGCTAGGTTATCACCTTTCTTCAGAAGGTTGGACTCTTTGAAGACAAAGTTTTCTTTGGCCTTATTGTATTTCCAGAACTTCAACTTCACCTTTGGTTCTGTCTTGTTTTCTTGTACCTCGCTGATTTCTATCTTCAATGTTGCTTCGTCATTTTTCTCAGTAACAGTTAGCACTTCTATCTTCTTCACCAATCCTAAACGATAGCTCTCACTTGGAGTCAATTGATAGAGCATATTCACCTTTACTGCGTGAGTCGCTGAATAGCGAAACTTGAACAATGGAGAAAGTTTTGATAGCCAAAGCTGTGAGTTTTCAGTGTCCATACCTTCCTGCGGCTCATCCATGAATATGATAGGATGTGTGCGGGCAATCGCCTCTATGAAAGGCTTATTGTTGAACAGGTCTTCACGCACTTCCTGATTCAGAATCTTGTCTTCAGAGTTGAACGAGGCCATCGTCATTATCATGATCTGAGGTGTTTCAGCCGTAATGAAGTCACAAAGGTCACTCAACTTGGAACTGTCATAGACAAAAGCATTAGGTGTAAAACCGTATTTGTCTTCCAACTGCGCTTTGAAATTCTCAAACGTATCTATGGCTCCCTGACGGATAGGAATTGACGGCACAAGAACGATGAACTTTGTTAGCCCATATTCTATATACAGCTCGTATGCTGTCTGGAGATAGGTCAAGGTCTTACCCGTACCCGTCTCCATTTCGATACATGCGTTCCTAGTTTCTTGAAGATAAGATTGTGAAGAATCTATACCGTTTTCAATTGTAATCTTGTTTATATTTGCCATCAATGCCTCCAAGGATAGCGAGCAGTAGTTTGTCCGAATGTCCTCATCTGTTGCATTATCGTATGTATTCCTCTCCATCCCACGAAATACCTCAACTACACTACGTATAGCTATCTGTTGGTGTTCTGGGGTTTCTAATTTGAATTTCATAGAATAAATTGTAACTCGTTATTATGATCATTGATTACAAAGAAACAATGCTGCAAAGATAACCCATTCTTTGCAAACTTCCAAATTTTCGAAGCAATTTCTATTTGAATGGACGAAAAAAGCAAGCCGACACTTCGCAGGGAGGCTTGCCTATATATAAAATAGAAATCTCAGATTGATAAAGAGTGAACCATTTTTTTTTGGCCGCAAAGATACAGAATTTTATCGACACCACCAAATCTTCAAAGAAATTTCTTCAGTAATGGACTAAAAAAAGCAAGCCGACACTTCACAGGGAGGCTTGCCTATAAGTTTCAATCTTTATATAATAATACAATTGGAATAAATTCCGGCCGCAAAGATAAAGCATTTCTTCGACACCACCAAATATTTCGTGGGCAATTCGCAAAAAATTGAATTTATTTAATATTTAATATTTTTTTTCGTGGGGGACAATAAATTTCAAGGGGGGTGAGTTTTAAAGTATAATTTTTTTAAATATTAAATATTATATATATTTATTTATATTAAATATTACGCGCGATGGCGATTTCCTGCGATTAAACAAAAAAATTTTAAATAAATTCAATTTATTAAATTTTTTTGGGCGCAGTCGCCGATGAGGGTCCATGTTCCGTTGTCGTACTATTCTTTCGGGAGGAGGCCCAGACGGATACCCCTGAGGAGGGTAGCGGAGAAGATGCTAGAGGCGGACGATTCCAGGTAGTTGCTCACGGGTTCGTAAGACTTTCCTTGGTATTCGCTCACCGTAAAATTGCTGTTTTCTGGAGTAGTAAATGACAACACATTATCAAAACTTTTGTTAAATTCGCATGTCTGAAGGCATTTTTTGGCGAATTTAACTCGGATAGTGCGTAACTTTGCACCGTCAAAATGAAGCGCGCAACCATCGAGACACCCAAGAAACTACTTTTTTCGTTAACCTTTATGTTTAATTAAAACCAAAGAAACTATGTTCACGATTAACCCTTTCTCAATTTCCAAACTCAACAATGCTGAGTTCACTGGCTTTATGATCAACCTTCAGAAGGCCATCACCACTGCCGATGCCTCGAAGCTCGGCCTTACCGAGGTCATGACTCCTTTCGGTACCACGCTGGAGAAGCTCATCGACCAGGTCTACACTTCCACCGGTTCGGAGTTCACCGCTGCCATGCTTGAGGCAGATGTCAAGCGCGACCAGACCTACAAGCGCATCCGCCTGCGCCTTCAGATGGTCGAAGTCGCCGAGGACAATCCTTCCATCAAGGCCGTCAAGGACGTGGTGAAGACCCACCTGCTCACCAAGTACACCTCGAAGGTGCCCCAGCTTCCTTATCAGGAGGAGAGCGCCATCCTGCAGGGCTTCATCTATGATCTCAATGACAAGCTCGGCAGCAACGGCATCAACGCCCTCGGCATCTCGGATGACATGGCTGCCCTGGAGGATGCCAACGACTCCTTCATCGCTGCCTACAACCAGCGTGCCACTGAGCGTGCCGAAGGTGACACGGGTCTGACCGTCAAGCTCCGTCAAGAGATGTACGCGCTCTACCAGCAGGTGTGCTTCGTCACCCAGTACCTCGCCAACTCGACCGAGACGGCAAATGCCGAGAAGGCCACCGCTTGCCAGGCGTTCATCGCAGTCCTCAACGTTCTGCTCGCTGACGCCAAGAAGCGCTACAACCAGCGCATCAGCAATGGCACGGGCGAAGAGGGCGAAGGCGAAGGTGGCGAGGGTCACACAGATTCCTCAGATTCCACAGATGACAGCGGGTCGGGCAATGGCTCCGGTGAAGGGCACACAGAACCCACAGATCCCACAGATAATGGTGGGTCGGGCTCAGGCTCTGGTAGTGGATCTGGCTCTACGGATTCATCGGATTCAACGGATTCTGGTGGGTCGAACAACCCTTCGCTTCCCTCGGACGCGACCAACGGGAGCAACCCCTCGAACCCTTCGAACCCTTCGAACCCCTCCGAAGGAGGCAACACCACCGATCCCAACCAGCCCTCTGAGGGCGGCGTCGTAAATGGCGACGAAGTTTCGTTCTAATTGAAGGTCACACAGAAATCACGGAACTCACAGAAATAGAAGGCATCATATAAAAAAATCTGTGCTTTCTGTGCTTTCTGTGTGACATTAAAAAAACAGTTATGGAATGGAAAAAGATCGTAAAAGTATTCCTCAGGATACTGTGGATGCTACGCCTTGTGACACCACCCGAAGAGAATCCGTGCCCTCCACGCCCACGGAGGAAGAAGGACGAGATGGACGACCAGCCTCCTGCGGCGGGACTGATGACGAGTTCGAACAACGAGTCCGACGTGATTGCCGCCGAACATGTCGGCGCAACCTATTCGTCGAACTGCTCAAAACTGTTGCCAAGGTCGCAGGTGTTATACTCGCTGCAATGGGACTGTCGTCGTTCAACGAGGAAGATTAACCTGC
>JAEETH010000125.1 GCA_016290215.1 Bacteroidales bacterium | reverse complement strand
ACCGACCACGAATCGTGACTTTTGATGTCGGTCCAAGCTTTGGGATGGAAGCTATCGTGGATAATTTGTTCTTGTTTTTCGCTTATTGGCATAAAAATTCAAAAATTTAAGATTTAAGATGTAAAAAATGTGTATTTTTGCAGCCGTCAAACGCGAATGTAGCTCAGTTGGTAGAGCATCAGCTTCCCAAGCTGAGGGTCGCGGGTTCGAACCCCGTTATTCGCTCAAGGGACTTGATTTATTTCAAGGGGGAGCGCGGCTGTGAGGCCGCGCTTTTTTTATCCCTTATTCCTTGGATTTAAACGGGTGTGCCGCATTCGGGACAGAACTTGCCTGTCACCTCGGTGCCGCATTTCGGGCATTTCTTCGGTCCAACGGCTACCAACGGGGTGCCGCATTCGGGGCAGAACTTGCCATTGCTTTCCGTGCCGCATTTCGGGCATTTCATCATGGGCTTGGGTGCTGGAGCGGGTGTGCCGCACTCGGGGCAGAACTTACCCGTGATGGGTGTGCCGCACTTCGGGCAGGGAACGCCTTTTGCTGCTGTAGTTCCACCTTGGTTGTACGGGTCGTAGGTGGTCTGTTGGCCTTGGTTGTTCCAGGCGTTCTGCATGGCGCTGCCTGTCATGCCGCCTGAGCCCATGTTGGCCATACCGACACCCATGAAGCCGCCCACTGCGCCATTTTCGTTGGCGGCGGCGGTCTCCATCACGTCGATGATCTTGCCTTGCTGCATCATCGTGTTGGTGCTGTATTCGTAGCGGTCGATCTTCTTTTGGCTTTCGTCGTCGAGCGACACGGACTCGATGGTGAAGCTGACCAATTTGACGCCACGGGCGCGGATGGGCTCGTCAAACACCTTTTCGTCCATCACCTGCTTGATTTCGTCGGTGTAGCTGGGCAGTTCGAGCACGGGCACGCGGTGTTTGCTGGTGCCCATCTCGTTGAGCACGTTTTGGAACGAGGCCATCACCTCGCTGCGCATCTGCTCAGTGATGTCGTTTTTCTTCACCACATCGGCCGTGCCGGCATGGTTGCGCATGAAGACAGCCACGTCGTCGAGCACGAAGGTGTATTTGCCGTAGCAGCGCACGTTGACGCCCATGGGCATCAACGAGTTGGTCATCTGGTTCGGGATGGCGTGCGACCAGTCCTGGAAGGGGATAGGCGTGGCAGTGCCAAACTTGTTGTCCAAGATTTCCTTGACGTTGAAGAAGAACACGGCTTGTTCCTTAGCGGGTGTGCCGCCGTAGGTGAAACGTTGCCACATCTCCTTGAAGACTGGGCCAAACTGTCCGCCAAAGAACGAAGGCGACGAGGATTGGTCAAATTCGTAGATGCCTTCTTCGGCTGTGGCGTCGAGCACCGAGCCACTGTCGTAGATGACGGCCACCTGACCAGGAGCCACGAGGATGCGGCTGCCTTTGGAGATTTGCCTCGATTTGGTGGTTTGTTTCACCATCAAGGTATCCATGCCCATGTTTTCACATTTGATAAGGTCTAACCATTGGTCACTCAGAGTGCCGCCGATTGAGCCTGCTATTGCTTTGATAAGTCCCATAGTATTTTGTTTAATTGTTTATTGTTTAATTGTTTATTGAATTTCAAGATTTCAAGATTTCAAGATTTCAAATTTCAAGATTCAAAAATTCAAAGATTCAAAGATTTAAAAATTTCTAATTTCAAGATTCAAAATTCAAAATTCCGACCTCTACATTCTACATTCCTCATTCTGCATTCATAATTCCTCATTCTGCATTCATCATACCTCCTACTTCATACCTCAATAACTCTCAACTCTCAACTCTCAACTCTCAACTCTAAACTTTCAACTCTCAACTCACCCTCTGGATTGCTTCGTACCTCGCAATGACGCAAAGCGGCAACTCATACCTCATACTTCATACCTCAATAACTCTAAACTCTCAACTCTAAACTCTCAACTTTCAACTCTCAACTCACCCTCTGGATTGCTTCGTGCCTCGCAATGACGCAAAGCGGCAACTCACAACTCATACCTCATACCTCATACTTCATACTTCATACTTCATACCTCCTACTTCATACCTCAATAACTCTAAACTCTAAACTCTAAACTCTCAACTTTCAACTCTCAACTCTCAACTCTCAACTCCTCGAATGAATATCCGTCAAAACCCAATCATGTTCCCCATTAGTAATGACGCTGCCGCAATAGGCGCATTGTCCCGATGACGTGATTTCAGTCGGGGCACCGCAGTTGGGGCAATTGGTGATGGAGGTGCCTTTCTTGCCAGGGTCGGTCTTGAGGCCAGCCTTGCGGTTGAAGACCATCTCGTATTTCATGTACCAGTCGCGGTTGGGGTCGCTTTCGAGTACCTTCTTAGTCTCATCGTCGATGACATAGTCGTGCATCAGTGCGTTGAGCCACACGATGAGCACTTCCTTGTCGCCGTCCTGCCTGAATTCATGGAGCGAGCAGTGCTTGATGGTGATTTTCTCCACCACGTTGGTCTTTTTCAAACGAATGTATTCGTCCAACTGCTGCTTGTGCTGGTTGAACAAGGTCTCGCTCTCGAAGGGGCGGATGGGCTTCCAGTCCTTGTTGGTCCAAGCTTCTTGTATCTTCATGAACACCTCGCGAGCGAAGCCGTTGAACTTGTCGGCTGAGAAAGCAGGGTCGAGTTTTTGGATTTGGGCAGCCACCGTGACGCTGTTGTCGAACACGAAATCGTTGTTGGCTTGCTGGTTCACCCTTTGGTTGATAGCATCCGAGCTGTTCGATTTCTTCTTCATGATGCGGTAGACGATGATGATGGCCACCACCACGATTATGCCTAACACTGGACTCTCGATGAACAGGTTGATAAGATAACCGACAAGCACGCCTATGTCGAAGTCGCCGCCGAAGCCGCCATCTCCGCCGCCGGAGCTATAGCGGTTGTTGTTGCCTACATCGGCAATGCACAGATTGCAGCATACTATAGCCGCAATCAATAGAAGAAAAGGGAGATAATTCTTTAATTTATTGAAATTCAATTTTTTCATGGTAAAAACAACAGACCATAATTGGGGTTATCATTCTACAAAAATAATAAAAAGTTGTGAAATTGCATAATTGTTGCCGAAAAATACGAAAAAAGTCCTATTTTTGCAGCGTCAATCCGTGAGACGGAAGCGAGGGAGCTTAGCTCAGTTGGTTCAGAGCATCGCCCTTACAAGGCGGGGGTCGTTGGTTCGAGTCCAACAGTTCCCACAAAAAAATGGCTGCAAACGCAGCCATTTTTTAGTTGTAAGTTATCAGTTGTTCAGTTGACAGTTATCGCTTCACCACAATTTTATGGGAGACTATCTTTCCGTCCTTCGTCAAGCCTTGGATGATGTAGAGACCTGTGTTCAGCTCTTCAAGGCTCCTTTCGGCGATGGCTTGTCCATGGGTGTTGTAGATGTTTGTGACGGTAACGATTTCCTCGTCCGTGTTTTCAGGAATGCTGGTAACGTCGACAACCACATAATCCACGCCATTGGGGTTGAGGGCGTAGTCCGACTCGCAGTATTCGTAAACGGCCTTCAGTCTGTA
>JAEETH010000066.1 GCA_016290215.1 Bacteroidales bacterium | reverse complement strand
GTCATTGTGCAAGATGCGGTGCTTGATTTCGTCGGTGATATGAGGCACTACCTGTATGGTCTTGCCGAGGTAGTCGCCGTGGCGTTCCTTGTCGATGACCGCCTTGTAGATCTTGCCCGTGGTCACAGAGTTGGCTTGTGTGGTGCGAATACCCGTGAAGCGTTCGTAGTGGCCGAGGTCGAGGTCGGTCTCGGTGCCGTCCACGGTCACATAGCACTCACCGTGTTCGTAGGGATTCAGCGTCCCAGGGTCGATATTGATATAAGGGTCGAATTTCTGTATGGTGATGGTATAGCCGCGAGCCTGCAAGAGTTTGCCGATGCTGGCCGAGATAATGCCTTTTCCAAGTGAGGAGACCACGCCTCCTGTCACAAAAATGTAGCGTGTCATAGTGCAGATAGCTTTGTTGAATTATGGGCGCAAAAATAGGAAAAAAGGAATTACAGGGAAAAGAGCGATGTTATTCTTTTAACTGAAGGCAAAAGCGGGGACATTTTTGCTTTGGCGAGGGTGCTGGGGTGTTCGGCTGAGGTGATTTGTGGGTGATACGCTTTGTCGTTGCTCTTATTTTTCCTTTATATATCATTGTAAATCATTATACTATCCGTTGATTTCCAATTAAGCGGATTTCAACATGCTTATTTGGCCGTGATGTTACCAAATAAGCATAAAAAAACATACTTATTTGGTATAAAAATGTCATTTTAAGAAAAATCTGCTATTTTTTTGACCTTAATTGGTCTTTATGAAGGCCGAGGTGCGGACGGTGGTTGCATTGGCGGTACTGAATGGTCGATAGCAGCAAGAATTGCGATTTGCTCGTAAATTTGCTCGTAAAAATTATAACTTAATCTATTATAAAACAGTTAGTTGCGTGATTTGCTCGTAAATTTGCTCGCAAATTTGCTCGTAAATTTGTTCGTAACAACTCTATTTTACGAGGAACCAAGAAGACCTGTTTCCAGCGGATTCGTTATAAATCCGCCTCGCTTTCTTCATCTTGCGCAAAATGTTGTAAACCTTGGTTTCTTTTTGCTTAACAGATAACTGATCGGGAAGGATATCACTTAAGAGCCTTACGATTTCCTGTTTCGTGAGAGAGCCATGGTCGCCAAGTGACTGGAGCAGGAATATTTCGCATTTCTTATCTTCAAGCCCCTTGTGCTTTGAATATTCCACTTTCTGTCCAGTGTTTTGCGCGACCAGTTTGGCCACATAAAAATTGCCTTTTTTGCCTTCAATAAGTTTTTTCTTCTTCAACATTTCAGTTGCTTCAGGCGATATAGGCTTGTGCTTTTGAACACGGTCGAGCAGAACGGTCTCGCTAAGTGTAAGATCCTGTCGTTCCATTAGCATTTTGCTGTAGTTTTCATCGATGATACTGCCAAGAAGATGAAGTACTACCTTTGATGGCGTGGAGTCGTCATAGTCGGGCATGGGTAAGTAACGCTCCTTTTGCTTTTGGAACATCGTGTGAATGCCGTAGCCCTGAGTATCTATCATCTTTACATTTACCATAGCACGAGCCAAGAAGGGGTTGCGATAATGTTCGGGCGTTTTCTTGCCCAAGATGTAGTCCTCATAATTGCCTTCGTAAAAACCTCCAGCGTTTTCAAAGGTAAGTTTGTCAGGGTCTTCGGTGACCACAATACGGGCGTTGCTTGTATAGTTTTGGTGGGCAATGCAGTTGTGCATACATTCAAGTATGGTATTAGTGTCGTATTTCCAAACTTCTGCAGGGATAAGCGAGTTTTGGGGATAGATTTTGAAACGATAATTGCGGATGCTATTGAGCACCTTGGTTGTTGAAAGCAAAAAAGGTATGTAGAAGATGTCGCCAAAGGTTTTACCGTCCTGAAAGCATTTCCAAACGATTTGGGCAATATGATTGAGGTAATGGGCAGATTCTTCTTTTCCGACAAGAAGCAAAGTGGTTCGGGTGATTTGGCCATTGATGGTCAGTTTTGCCCTATCCAAAAAGACCTCGTCGCTCCATGAATCGGATTCTATGGCCAACATAGGAAAGCGTTCCTTATAACCTTTGCGGGCTTCTCGAATGGCAGTTGGGTCTAGTGAATCAAGGGAGGCTCCTTCTATGATTTGAGCACTCCAGTCGATGTCGGTCATGTATATCTCGCGCATCCAGTCGGTATAGGGTGTCAGTTCAGTGACATGGCTATCGACGCGGATGTAGGGTTTATTCATGTAGCATGTAGGTTCCTTTGCGGCTGCGGGTATGATGAAGACAACGATTCTCAACTTACCCTCGAAGAGGAACTCATCAATCTCAAAGGTGATTTTGGGTGAAATCATCCTTCGGAGGTAGATTTCGAGAGATTGATTGCCTTCGGCTTTTTGCTTGGAGACATCGAAAGTGGTGCCTTTGACTTGGAGCGTCTGATCTTCCACGCCAAAATAAAGGTAGCCGAAATCCTGATGGTCGAGGCAAGCACCATTGGACAAAGCAGAGATGTACTTGCCAAGGCGGTTGTAATCTTGGTGGTTTGATTTGAACTCCAAAAAACGGTTTTCTTTCTTCAAAGTAGCAATTTGCTCCTTCAGCAGTTCTGTGTATTTCTCGTTTTTGTCCATCAGATAGGTTTGTACTGTATATCAAGGCGCAAAGATAAGGAAAGTTTTTCGTTTGGTATACATCATGAAAGCGAAGGCAAAGATGGTTTTTGCTTTGGCGAGAGTGCTCGGGTGTTCGGCTGAGGTGATTTGTGGGTGAAGGATAAGTGTAGGTTTATTTCACACCCCCATGTCGCTTCGCCAGCGGGCCAATCTTGTAGGAATAGCGAAGTTCAAAGGGATGGCCGCCCATATAACCGCCAGAGAGGTCATTTGTATTGCCCCACATTGTTTCCTTATGGTGTCCATTTTGTCCGAGAATGCCAAGGCTCAGGCTTGAATGATTGTAGGTTACACCTATTCCCAAATAGGAATACCAGCCCTGATGACGTGTTTCATAATATATAAGGCCATACATGTAAGAATCATAATGCGTGGCAGTAAGGCTATTCAAGGCAAATGCATAGCCCAAACGA
The DNA here is from genome assembly GCA_016290215.1 of Bacteroidales bacterium. GTDB lineage: Bacteria > Bacteroidota > Bacteroidia > Bacteroidales > F082 > Limimorpha. The sequence goes on along the minus strand of JAEETH010000066.1, from coordinate 14,570 downwards.
TATTCCACGAAGGGAGAGAACGGTTTGTTTTCCCAAAAATGCACTTTTAGATCCCCATAGACTGGCACAGAAAGCAGTTGGCCTTCCGATATGTTTTCAAAGTAGCCGACACTGCCCCATTCCCGGGATGTGAAGTTCACGCCTCTGAAATCAGCCCCGATGCCGACACTGAAACGCTTGGGGAACTTGTATTCCAAAACCGCTCCTGCCGAATAGCACCAAGGTCTGAATCCTCCTGCCACATTCAACTGCAACTGAAAGCCGTCAACAATGAACTCATTCAACCTACCATTCTTAATCTGTCTGAGTCGGCTTTTCCCTTCATCGGAAAAGGGCGAGAAAGTGTAATCGTATCGGATGTAGAAATTTGTTCCCCAATTGATGAGATTCTCAATATCAAAGCCAAATGATTCCTTAAGTTTGCCTGGTTGGATGACATGAGAATACACCACCCCTGCACTCAAGTTAGAGCGCTTCATTGAGCAGCCTAAGCCGAGACTCAGATATGGGCCAGACAAAATGTAGTCAACATAAAAACCATCGCCATTCGTTGGAAAATACTCTGTCGCTTTGTTGAGTGGTATGGTATAACCCAATCGGGTCTCCAAAAACGGAGAATAATTCTTTTTGCCCCAGAAGTTCAACTTCAGGTCGGCATAAACGGGGATGGCATGTAAGTAATCATGGTAAGAACCATGGTATTTGGATACACCAAACCACTCAGCACCCAAGCCCATGCTAAAATATTCAGTGAAATGATAATCGAAAGCTAATCCTAATGCAAAATGTGGTGAGATTGGAGGATAAGGAAAATTTCTCCAACTATTGCGGGCTATCTCACCACCCACCCGAAGCGTGAATTTGTTTTTAGGCCGATAGGGATTTTCTCTTTTGATGATGGGTGCTACGCTATCCGTCTTTTTATTGGTCACCGTATGGTTTATTTCGCTAGACACAGGTTCGATGCCTTGGCTTTCAAAAGGTTCGTCAGATGGGTTTTCAACGACTCCTGCGGCAAAATCAAAGTCTTCACTTTCAATTATTTCCGATTTAGGAGTTGGCTCTGTCAAAAGTGGTTCGTCAAATGACGGTCGTTGTCCTTCTTTTTCCACTGTTTCTGCAAAAGCAGAAGACTTTACGTGATTGTATTTGGAATCAACTATATGTTGAGTTCCATCAACAGGCCCTTCGCGCGTCACGATTTCATCTTTTGGAAGCATAGCCATCGGTTCGTCGGCCACCTGTGGCATTTCCCTATTAGGTTCATTCATGGTCAGCACCATTGATTCCGATTGGTTCTTGTTGGAATTCAAGCTCAGAGCCACTGCAACCGATAGCGTCACAACCGCAGCGATGGCCCAAAGCCAACGGCGCCGTCTCTTCAGGGCAGTTGAACGGTCAATCATAGCGCTCAATTGTTGCTGTCGCCGCGCGATGCGGCCGTGCTCGGTCAGGATGTCGAGCATGTCCTGCACTTCCTGGTCTATGTAGTTATCTTCTTTCATGACAGTTGTTGTTTTGCCTGTCCATTGCCTCACGAAGGGTCTTGTAGGCGCGCGACAGGATGGTGTAAAGGTTCGTGCTGCTTATTTGGAGTGCCTTTTCTATCTCAGAATTGGGCATCTCTTGTTCATATTTCATCAAGACGATTTCGCGTTGCCGCTCGGGAAGTTGGTCTATCAATGCCCGAGCCTGCTGATAGCGTTCCTCAAAATTGTCATCGACCACAGTATCGGCCAACATGAGCGCCTCTTCGTCAATAGGAACGGAAGGGTGCTGTTCGTGTAACAGGTCGATGCAACGTCGTTTTACGGCAGTGACGCAATAGCCTTCCAAGTTGCTGACACGGTTCATCCTTCGGCGATGGTCCCAAATCTTAAGGAGTGTGTCCTGCACTGCATCGGTGGCCTGATCAGCATCGTTGAGGATGCTTTCGGCCACTTTCTGCAAACTGGGTTGCAATTGAATGATGCGTTTCTTGAAGGTTTCGTTGTCCATTTCAGAGCCATCTTACACTTACATGACGCTAAAGTCGGAAAAATCTTGCAGGAATTTAGAGATTTTTTGAAAACAAAAAAGCGTGCAACGCATTCGCGCCGCACGCTTTTGTTCAATTCAACTTAAAAGGGGTTACTTTACCTCCTCAAAGTCCGCATCAGTAACAGTATCATCACCGCCGCCGTTCTGTGGGCCTTGGTTCGGGTTGCCTCCTTGGAAGCCGCCGCCCATGTTGTTCGGGTCGAAGCCGCCTTGCGGGCCGCCTTGGGCGCCACCAGCGTTGCGGTACATCTCCTCGCTGGCCTTTTGCCACATGGCGTTCATCTCGTTCATGGCAGCGTCGATGCCGGCGATGTCTTGGGCCTGGTGAGCGGTTTTCAGCTTGCCGAGGGCAGCTTCGATTTCAGCCTTCTTGTCGGCAGGCAGCTTGTCGCCGTATTCCTTCAGCTGCTTCTCGGTCTGGAAGATGATGCTGTCGGCCTGGTTCAACTTGTCGATACGCTCACGTTCCTTCTTGTCGGCTTCGGCGTTGGCCTGGGCTTCGTTCTTCATGCGCTCGATTTCAGCGTCGGTCAAGCCCGACGAGGCCTCGATGCGGATGCTCTGGGTCTTGCCCGTGGCCTTGTCCTTAGCACTCACATTCAGGATACCGTTGGAGTCGATGTCGAAGGTGACTTCGATCTGCGGGATGCCACGCGGCGCTGGCGGGATGCTGTCGAGGATGAAACGACCGATGGTCTTGTTCTGTGCAGCCATAGGACGCTCGCCTTGCAGCACGTGGATTTCAACCGAAGGCTGGTTGTCGGCAGCGGTCGAGAAGACCTCCGACTTGCGGGTCGGGATGGTGGTGTTGCTCTCGATCAGCTTGGTCATCACGCCACCGAGGGTCTCGATACCGAGGCTCAACGGGGTCACGTCAAGCAGCAGCACGTCTTTCACTTCGCCGGTCAAAACGCCGCCTTGGATGGAGGCGCCGATGGCCACCACTTCGTCGGGGTTGACGCCCTTCGAAGGCTCCTTCTTGAAGAAGTCGCGGACGATGTTCTGGATGGCAGGGATACGGGTCGAACCACCGACCAGGATGACATCGTCGATGTCGTTGACGGTCAAGCCGGCGTCTTGCAGGGCGCGACGGCAAGGCTCGATGGTGTCGTGGATCAGCTTGTCGGCCAGCTGCTCGAACTTGGCGCGGCTCAAGGTGCGGACCAAGTGCTGCGGGATACCGTTGACGGGCATGATGTAAGGCAGGTTGATTTCCGTCTCGCTCGAAGAGCTCAATTCAATCTTTGCCTTTTCGGCAGCTTCTTTCAGACGTTGCAAGGCCATCGGGTCCTTACGCAGGTCGATGCCGTTGTCCTTCTGGAACTCTTCGGCAAGCCAGTTGATGATGACTTCGTCGAAGTCGTCACCACCGAGGTGGGTGTTACCGTTGGTGGACTTCACCTCAAACACGCCATCGCCCAATTCAAGGATGGAGATATCGAAGGTGCCGCCGCCGAGGTCGTACACAGCGACTTTCACATCGTTCTTCTTCTTGTCCAAGCCGTAGGCCAAAGCGGCTGCGGTAGGCTCGTTGATGATACGGCGCACTTTCAAGCCAGCGATTTCGCCAGCTTCCTTGGTGGCCTGACGCTGGGCGTCGTTGAAGTAAGCCGGCACCGTGATGACGGCTTCGGTGACCGTCTGCCCGAGGAAGTCCTCAGCGGTCTTCTTCATCTTTTGCAGCACCATGGCAGAGATTTCCTGCGGGGTGTATTGCTTGCCGTCGATGTCGATACGAGGCGTGTTGTTGGGGCCTTGCAAGACCTTGTAAGGCACACGCTTCATTTCAGCGCCGACCTTGTCGTAGGTCTCGCCCATGAAACGCTTGATGGAATAGACGGTACGCAGCGGGTTGGTGATGGCCTGACGTTTGGCAGGCTCGCCGACCTTACGTTCGCCGTTGTCGGTGAATGCCACCACCGAAGGGGTGGTGCGGTGGCCTTCGCTGTTGGCGATGACTTGAGGCTCGTTGCCTTCCATCACGGCCACGCATGAGTTGGTTGTACCTAAATCGATACCAATGATCTTTGACATTTCTTTGTTCTCCTATTTTTTATTTGTTACTTATTTTGTTGTCTAATCGCGGTTGCATACAAATTGCAACGGCCTCACCTTGTCAATCTTTGTGCCAAAGAAAAAAACTGACAAAATGGCAATATTTCGTTTTTTATTCCGTTTTCAGCCTAAACTTCCTTGCCAAATCAGGGATATTTTGTACCTTTGCAACCTTATTTTTCTAAAATTCGACCATTCTATAATGAAAAGAATATTTGCCCTTTTAGTTTGCTTATTATTTACCATCGTAGCCTTCTCCCAAGATAACAAAGGCTTTTTCAGCCGTTTAAGGAACGCTTTCGTCGTCCATGATACCGTTTACGTCTTTACAGACCAAAATGTCAACGACAGCATCGTCGATGAAAACGATGATGACGAAAATGACGATGATGATGACGAGAACGAGGAGCGTTCAGAAGGCATCCCCATCCCTATCGATACCCTCGATACCCATGACATGTTCCGCAAGGTGGTTCTTTTCGACAATGGCACGTGGCTGTACTACAATATCGACATGCCTTTCATTCCATACGCTATGGAATCGGACCATTGGACGACCGAAAAGGTACATTCTTACAACGACATTGCCCTCAACGATTTGCCCGACTCAATACAACTCGTCCTCGTTGATTCTATCCATCGTTACTGTATCCCACATCCCGGGCAGATCACCTCGCAATACAAATACAGATGGAAGCGAGCACACAAAGGCATTGATATTGGCTTACATGTTGGCGATGCCGTCTACGCCGCCTTTGACGGAATAGTGCGTGCGGCATTACCCATCAACCTGACGGGAGGCTACGGCAACGTGTTGGTCATCAGGCACCTTAACGGGCTGGAGACCTATTATGGCCACTTGTCACGTTTTATCGTCAAGAGTGGCGACCTTGTGAAGGCTGGTGAATTGATTGGATATGGCGGTTCAACAGGACGCAGCACTGGGCCTCACCTTCACTTCGAGACCCGTTACATGGGCCAGGCCTTCGACCCCGAGCGCATCTTCGACTTCGAGAATGGGACACTCCGTTCCGAGGAGTTCATGCTCAAGAAGCACTATTTCAGCATCAATTCACATTACGGCCAATCCGACAAACAATCGTTGTCAGCATCCAAAAAGAAGCCTTCGGAGCCGAAAAGCTCCAAGTCAAAGAAAGGAGGTTCAACGTATTATTCCGTTAGGAAAGGCGATAATTTGAGCAAAATCGCAAAGAGATACGGTACTACTGTCTCTAAACTTTGCAAACTGAACGGCATCAAATCAAACAAGCCGCTTAAAGTCGGACAAAAACTGAGAGTGAAGTAAAAAGCAAAACCCCGAAAGTCGCTTGGCTTTCGGGGTTTTCTTTTCAATGTGATGTACCCAGATTATTTCATCCAGACCTCAACATCCTCTAACTGCAAGGCGGGAATGTCGAGTTTGTTCTTCTTACGTAAGCCGTTGAGCTTCTCGCGCAGGGCAGAAGGCTTCTCGGCTTTCAGCTGCTCGATGGTGTTGTAGCCGTTGGTGAGCAACAAGGTCGCCCAAGTCTCAGCCATACCAAGTGCCATGAAGTCTTCCTTGGTGGCGTTCTTCACGACCTTCTCAGGACGCATCATCGGGAACAACAGCACCTCTTGGATGGTGGTCTGACCCGTGAGCAGCATCACGAAACGGTCGATGCCGATGCCCATGCCTGAGGTCGGAGGCATACCATATTCGAGGGCGCGCAGGAAGTCCTGGTCGATGAACATGGCCTCGTCGTCGCCGCGCTCGCTGAGTTTCATCTGCTCCTCGAAGCGTGCACGCTGGTCGATGGGGTCGTTGAGTTCGGTGTAGGCGTTGGCGAGTTCCTTGCCGTTGACCATCAGCTCGAAGCGTTCGGTTAGCTCTGGGTTGTTGCGGTGACGCTTGCAGAGCGGCGACATCTCCACGGGATAGTCGGTGATGAAGGTCGGCTGGATGTAGGTGCCTTCGCACTTCTCGCCAAAGATTTCGTCGATCAGCTTGCCCTTGCCCATCGTCTCATCCACCTCAATGCCGAGTTGCTTGCACACATCGCGCAGCTGGGCTTCGTCCATGCCCGTGATGTCGATGCCGGTTTTCTCCTTGATGGAGTCAATCATCGTGATGCGCTTGAAGGGACGCTTGAAGCTGATTTCGTTGTCGCCCACTTTCACGGTCTCCTTGCCCAAGACATCCATCACGCAGCGGTGGATCATCTCTTCGGTGTAGTCCATCATCCAGAGGTAGTCCTTGTAGGCCACATAGATCTCAAGACACGTGAACTCGGGGTTATGGGTGCGGTCCATGCCCTCGTTACGGAAGTTGCGCGAGAACTCGTACACGCCCTCGAAGCCGCCCACGATGAGGCGTTTCAGGTAAAGCTCGTCGGCAATACGGAGGTACATGGGGATGTCCAAGGCGTTGTGGTGCGTGATGAAGGGACGCGCCGTGGCACCGCCGGGGATAGCTTGCAGCACAGGGGTCTCCACCTCGAGGTAGCCGCTCTCGTTGAAGAAACGACGGATGCTGTCGATGATGCGGGTGCGGGCGATGAAGATGTCCTTCACCTTGTCGTTCACCACGAGGTCGACATAACGCATACGATAGCGCAGCTCGGGGTCGTTGAATTCGTCGTACTTCACGCCGTCCTTCTCCTTGACGATGGGCAGCGGCCTCAGCGACTTGCTCAGCACCGTCAGTTCCTTGACATGCACCGAGATTTCGCCCATCTGTGTGCGGAAGGCGAAGCCTTTCACGCCGATGAAGTCGCCGATGTCCAAAAGGCGCTTGAACACCGTGTTATATAAGGTCTTGTCCTCCTCGGGGCAGATCTCGTCGCGCTTGATATACAGCTGGATGCGGCCTTTCGAGTCCTGCAGCTCGCAGAACGAGGCGGCGCCCATGATGCGGCGGCTCATGATGCGACCCGCGAGGGTGACCTCTTGGAATTGGTCGGGGTTGTTGTCGTCAAATTGGTTGAGGATGTCCGTGGTGAACACGCTCACGGGGAACGCGGCCTGCGGATACGGGTTGATGCCGAGCTTGTAGAGTTCGGCCAACGAATTTCTTCTGATTTGTTCCTGTTCGCTTAACATGATATGATGCGTTTATTTGGGGTGCAAAGGTAAGCTATAATTCGTTATCAAAACAAAACTCGCGGGGAAAACTTACAAATTAATAAAAATAGGAGAAAGAATAACCGTCATTGGTTTTCCACAAACAAATCCTTAAGCGTCACTACATTTTGAAAAACATGGCTGTATTGGTTGTAGGACATTCCGAAAGTTGTGACAAGAACTGGATGAATAGCCATCCTGACGTTTTCCGTGCTGCGGAAAATCCTCACTCGTCTTTCAATGTCGTCAACATCTTTCTTTTTCATCGTGTATATGCCGTCATAGAACTTCATCTCACAAACGTTCACAACTTTGTCGGCACGTTTAATTACCAAATCTATCTGGGCTTTCTCAGCAGCATTCGACGGTGTGACCCATGAATATACCCTTGTAGCCATCCCCGATATCCCGAGTGCCTTTTCTATTTGTATATGGTGATTCAGACATAGCTGCTCAAATGCCAGCCCTGCCCATGTGTCATGCTGGCGACTGCCAATCTGATACTGCCAAAATGGTTTGTCGTAGGGTGCATTCCCCTTGATGAACTTATAGTAAAACAATGTGAACGGATCTGTCAACTGGTAAACAGACATCCTCGCATTATTTCCATAGCCTCTGTAACGACGTATAAAATCACAATTGACCAAATCTTCGAGTATTTTGGAAAAATGGCCGTTATTAATCAACTTGGTGGCCTGCAGAAGCTCCTCACGTGTCAATCCTTTGTTCTTGTTACTTAATGCTTCCACAACCTTGACATAGTTCTCCGATTTGTCAAAAAGCGAGGCATAAAGGGCATCGAACTCACCGTCCAGCCTACCTTTCTCGGCAAAAAACATCTCGTCCACGTTTTGCGACAGACTGGCACCTCTATGCAGGTTTTTCAGATAGAACGGGATACCCCCCATAATCATATAGCATTCGGCAATTTCCTTGTCCTCCATAATTAGGCCACGGCTTATGATATATTCCTTGCATTCCGCCAATGTGAATGGCCGCAGGTACAGCTTCTGCGTGACTCGATTGTGCAGACCTCCTTTGTTCTTCAGTATCTTTCTCGTTATCCATGAAGTGGCCGAGCCACATACGACAAGGACTATGTCGGATTGCGTACAGGCCCAGTCGTTCCAGAAATGCTCCAGCGCCGAAACCAAGTTGCTGCCCCTGGAATCCATCCACGGTAGCTCATCAATAAACACCACCCTTTTGTCAGTTGACACTTTCCTCTCCAGTAAATCTCTCAGTTTGTCAAAAGCCTCATACCAAGTGCGCGGTTTCCTGTATTTTTTTCCGTCGCCATACCTGTTGAGTGCTGTGGTGAAATTGGCCAATTGCTCGTGTTTGCTCTTTTTGGCGAGTCCCGTCAATTTGAATGCATACTCATCCTTGAAGTAGTTGTTCACCAGAAAGGTCTTTCCGACCCTTCTTCGACCATACACCACCACAAACTCGGATTCACCAGATTCAACAATCTGTTTTAAAGCAATTTGCTCTTTCTTTCTCCCGACCAAAACATCAGTATTCTGCGCCATATTTTTCTATTATTTCTTGCTGCAAAAATATGAAAAAAACTTCAAACCGCATAATAAATGCATACTTTCGGGCTATAACTCGATTTTTTTACCACTTATAGCCCAAAAGTATGTAAAAATATTGGGAAGAAACATCTTTATTATATCAAAAATTTCAAACTTTCGGGCTATAACTCAATTTATTTACCACTTATAGCCCAAAAGTTTGCAGAAAAAGGAAGGAATAAAGGCTTAACTTAATAGCTATTATCCTGATTTGTTCCTGATCGCTTAACATGATGCGTTGAAATTTTATGCAAAAGCACGTTTTAATTCGTTATGACAACCAACCAACGCGGAATTATTGTAATTTTGACCCCGAAATATAGTCACTATGCAATTCAAAGACGTCATAGGCCAATCTGCCATCAAACAAAGGCTTATCCAGAGTGTGAGGGAAAACCATGTCTCTCACGCACAGCTCTTTTTGGGCCCTGCCGGAAGCGGGAAACTGCCTTTGGCCTTGGCTTACGCCCAATATATCCTCTGCCCGAACCGTACCGAGACCGATAGCTGCGGCGTGTGCCCCACCTGCCAGAAGATGCAGAAACTGGTGCATCCCGACTTGCATTTCGTTGTGCCTACGGCCACTACGAAAAAAGTCAAAAGCGAGCCTCAATCCGACCTTTTCATGGAAGAATGGCGCGAATATGTCATTCAGAATCAGGGTTATGTTGACACATCTGGTTGGTACACTTTCCTTGACGTGGAAAACAAACAAGGCTACATGTCGGTGCGCGATGCCGCCTCGCTGCTGCGCAAACTGAGCGTAAAATCATACGAAGGCGAGTATAAAATTGCCATTATCTGGATGGCGGAAAAGATGCGACCCGACACAGCCAACAAACTGCTGAAACTCCTTGAAGAACCGCCTGAGAAGACCGTTTTCCTGCTCATCGCAGAAGACGCCGAAGACCTTTTGGCCACCATCAAGTCGCGCACAGCTTTGGTGAAGATTCCAGCCATCAACTTAAACGATATTCAAGCAGCATTAGTTGAACGCCTCTACTGCCACGAAGACCAAGCCCGCGATGCCGCTATGATTTCGGAAGGCAACTGGCTCACTGCCTGCCATTCGATACAAGAATCAGAGGACAGAAAACTCTTTTTCACCACCTTCCAGCAATGGATGCGCCTCTGCTTCCGTGCCGCCTACTCGGAATTGATCGACTTTTCTGGCAACATCAAGACCTTTGGACGAGAAAAGCAAAAGGAGTTGTTGGATTACGGCTTGCGCATCATCCGCAATTCGCTGTTGTTTAACAATAACCTTGGAGAAATCGTCATGTTGCCTGAAGATGAAAAGGTGTTCAATTCGAAGTTCGCTCCTTTCGTCAATCCTGCCAATCTGGCACAGATTGCCGAGCTTTTTGAAGAAGCCATCCGACAAATCGAGCGCAACGGCAACGCCCAGATCATTTTTACCGACGTGGGCTTTAAGATGGTCGGATTGCTGAAGAAGAAATAGGATTTTAGGCTCTTGAAGCCATGTCATCCCTACGTAGGATGGTGGGGTGGCATGGGATCTATGGCTTCAAAAGCCGTCCAATAAGGTCATTGCTACTTTGCGCCGCCTCCCATAGATTCCCGCTCACGCACATGCCTGCGTTGGAATGACATGGGAGGCTGATTATTACAATCTTAAAGATATTATTTAATCTCTTCCAAATAGCCCATGTCTACCTTTTGGACGGGTCTGCCTGGCTCAAAGTAATGCACATCACGCAATACCTTGTCGAAGACATAGTTCTGGATGAGCACAAAGTCCTTGCCTCCTTCAATGAGGGCATACATGCGGTCGCGGTCCTCATCGCCGTAGTCACCACTCAAATCGGTCACGCTGAACATCACAATCTTTTTGAAGGTCTTCATGTCCTGCTTGTTGCCTTCCTTATCCGTCACCACAACATAATGCACGTAGGGCGAACTCGTGATGGAGTCGATGCGCTCCTGAGGCAACGTATTGGTAAACAATGCCTCGAAACGGAGATTGCTAAACGAAGACATGAAATTGATGACCCTCAGCGTGTCGAAAGGCATATCCTGGTTGTCGCAAAGACGGGTAAGCTTGTATTGGTGTTTGCCGATATTGTCGATGCGGAAGCTGCCTTCAGGGTCTTCGTTGAACTCGACGGAAACCGACTGGATGTCAGCCAAATTCTTATTGAATATGGTATGATCACGCCAATCGTCGGGGTTGGCGGTGAAACGCGTCGAGATGAAGCCACGGAAACTGGGGATGTAGACGATATAAGCCTTGTCGGCACCTTCCTTTAGCATGAAAGTGCCGCTGCTGTCCATAGTGGCATCGCCAACATAAAACACCTTGGTGCGCTTCTCATGATAGAATAATTTAATCTTGTCGAACAGATTAATGCGCGGCACAATCTGATATATCTCCACCTTAGTGCTCTGTGTGGCTAATTGTTTCACAATATTGTCGTGGCTTGCCACCGAGACGGGCATCTTGACACGTATTTTATATAAGGTCGTCAAAAAGTACTGCACTTGCTTCGGGTGAGCCTTATAGGTGCTGTTGAGGGTCCAGCCGTTCTCGTGCCGTTCCAGCAGCGACTCGTTTTCCCTACGGTCGGCGAGATAGATTTTCGTCACGGAAGCCGTGTCCCACACCTGAAAATCGGAGGCTTCGCCCTGCAAGGTGGAGAGGTAACGGTTGTTCCAAATCAAAACGCCGGCGATAACGACTAATAAAGCGGCAATAATAATGGTGATGCGGTTATTTTTCTTCATTGTGGATTATTTTTTGCTGTATTTCTTCTTACGGATGAACGCCATGACAAAGCCCAAGGCGATGATTAAAGCAATCGGCACCAAGGTATTAATAACCTGCCATTTGGCTCTCTCCTGATTGATTTTGGTCATGTCCAACAAGCGCACTTTCAGCTCGCGCGAACGGATGTCAATCAAGCCTTCACCGTCCACCAGATAGCTGATGGCGTTTTCGATGAACTCCTTGTTGGCGTAGGTGTTTTGCGTGAATTGGTCGTAGCCCAAAGGCAGTGGAGTCTTTCGCTTTATGTCGATTTGATTGCGGATAAGGTCGCCGTCGGCCACCACAATCATAGCGGTTGGTTTGCTTTCTTCCATGAAGTCGGTAGCTTGGTCGTCGACGATTTCCTGAGGGATGCGGTTGGCATACAACGACGGGAAGCTACCCTTCAACAGGTAGGCCACATTCTTGCCTTTCGAGCTAAACATGCGCTTGTCGGGGGATTGCCGCAACATCGCCAAGGAGATGAAAACAGGCGTACCCGACACCTTAGTATAATCTGAAGTCTTGAGCAACGGAATCTGTTCGATGCCGTTGGCCGAAGTGGTGGCATCCACCGAGCTGACAAAGTCGGCCTTGATGGAGTTCATATTGCGCACCATGGGATGGTTTGAGGCGGCTTGCAACAATGGGAAATAATACCAACGGAAAAACTCCAATTGGGCTTGACCCGCCACCTGCCCCGTTCGAATCGGCAGTGCAGCGCAATTCAAATCGAGGAGCAAGTCGCGATTGAGGCGCACACCGTATTTGAAGAGCATATCGTCAAGGTTGAGATCCTGTTCAAGGCCAATGGTCGACTCCTGACTTTGCAGGCTGTCCATGGTGGCATAAACGGGTTCCACAAGCCACAGCACCTTACCTCCATGCATGATATATTGGTCGATGAGGAACTTATCTTTTTCGTCAAAAGGCTGGGTGGGCTTGGCAATGACGATGGCATCATACGAAGCAAAAGCCTTCACATCCTTGTCTTCATGTTGCGTGCGATGAATCAAGGCATCAACCCGGCCATTGATGGTCACCGTATCCACGATGTAGTTTTGTGCCAACGTCTGCACAATGTCGTACACATCCTGCGTTTCCAGCTCACCATGGCCTTGAATGAAAGCGATGTTAGGTCTTTGAAGTCGGGTCACCTTCTTCACAGCATCAATGAGGCGGAATTCGAGATTCTGCATCGAAGCATTCAAGGCGTCTTCCGGCGACTGACCTAACTGGTTTTCAAGCAAATCAATAGCAATCTCGGTATTATTGCGGTAGCTCACCAATGCTCCTGGCCAAATCACCATCTGCTTCGTGGAGCCATCACTGTTCTTGTCCACCAAATTGGTTGGATTCAAACCCGCTTGATAAAGTTGCCTATAAGTGTCGTTCCGCTCAGCTGCATCACCACTTTCGGAAGGGTTGATGAACTCATAGTCAATGTATTTTGAATAAGCCCGGAACTCGTCAAGCATCTCTTTGGTCTCGCGGCGCAACTTCTTGAAACCTGCTGGAAAATCGCCTTCAAGATACACCTTAAAATATACATAGTCGTCGAGGCCGTTCAAGATGTCCTTCGTCGTTGGCGACAAAGTGTAACGTTTTTCGCTTGTCAGGTCAAAACGGGTAAAGACAAATGATCCAATCACATTGAGCACCACCACAATCACCACCGTGACAAGGAAGGAAACGATTTGGTTCTTTTTCAGATTCTTACGCTTGTTTTCCATCTCTCACCTCCTTACCATTTACGACTTGCCAAAACCAACTTCGTCGCACTGAGAAACAATGCGATCACACTCAAGAAATACAATACATCGCGCGTGTCGACAACGCCACGGCTCAACGAGCTGTAATGTGCATTCATGCCTAACTGCTGGATAAACAAGTCGACCCTACCGAACAACGAAAGCGAATAGATGAACTCGAACCCTATCAGCAGAAATCCGCAAAGAAACACGGAGATAATGAAAGCCAATATCTGGTTGTTGGTCAGCGAACTACAAAATACACCTATGCTCACAAAACTGGCACTCAACAGGAACAACCCGATGTAAGAGCCCCAGATGCCGCCGCTGTCGAGATTGCCCGCCGGAAGGCCCAACCGATACACCGAGAAATAATAAATGAAGGTCGGAATCAGCGCGAGCAACACTAACGACACGCCTGCCAAAAACTTGGCCCAGATAATCTGCCAATCCGACAGGGGCTTGGTAACCAGCATCTCGATGGTACCAGTACGGTTTTCCTCGGCAAAGCTACGCATTGTCACCGCCGGCACCAAAAACAGGAACACCCAAGGAGCCAGGATGAAAAGGCTGTCCAAGTTCGCGTAACCATAGTTCAAAATATTGAAATCACTCTGAAATACCCAAAGAAAAAGCCCCGTGATGAGGAGGAAAACCACAATCACCATGATGCCTATCAGCGAACTAAGGAAATTGCTGATTTCTTTCTTAAACAATGCGTACATTTGAAAAACTTTTTGGCTTGCAAAAATACGAGTTTTTTCCTATTTTTGCATTTCGAATTTTAAAACCATCCCAATTAAACGGATACAAATTGTAAAAAACTATGTATCAAATTTTTAAAGACCAACTCGAGAAATCAAAACTGATTCTTTCAGGAGTAAAAAGAAACCAACGCTTAGGTCGGGAGGCCGGTGTTGAGGAAGGCGTGATACAGAAACTCGACGAAGACTGCAAGCGCTTGGAGGCCCTTTCGGCCGAAATGGATAAGATGCAAGAGGAACTTCGCAAGAAAACCGAAGAAGCCCATGCTGCCTTGAACACTTTGAAAAACCGAACCCAAACCGTCAAGAAGGCCATCAAAAACAAGTATGACCAAACCTGGTGGAACAAGTTCGGCATCCCCGACAGGAGATGAGGTTCATTTATTTCGGTATAATAGACAAAAATGGTTGGTGAGATATAATGTAAATCACTGACAATAAGACGCATAAAAGCAATAAAAAGCAGTTAGATGAAAACGTTTTCATCTAATTGCTTTTTTTATGCCAAAAACTA
>JAEETH010000124.1 GCA_016290215.1 Bacteroidales bacterium | reverse complement strand
TTGCCGCTGCGAGGTTGGCTTTCGCCACATTGAGGTCGCTCTCGGCAAGTGAAAGTTCAAAGTCAGAGACAATCTCTTGCTGGCGAAGCGTTTTCTTGCCGTCGTATTCCAGTTGCGCCCTGTTCAAGGCGGCGGCGGTCATCTGCACATTGGCGTTGGCCGACTCCACCGCGGCACGATAGGTGACATCATCGATGCGGAACAGCAGCTGACCCGCCTTTACCGCATCGCCTTCCTTCACATGCACACCTTGCAGATACCCCTCAACACGAGGAATAATCTTGATGTCCTGGTTGCCTTGAATCGAGGCAGGGTATTCTGTACTCATTGTGTAGTCCTGCATGGCCACCGTGAGCAGTTCGTGTGTTTCGGGTACGTTTTGTTCCTCTGGTAAGTTGTTGCCGCACGAAAAGAGCAGGAAGGCTAACGCCGACAATACTGTCAAATATCTAAGCTTCATACACTACAAATTTGAAGTTGCAAAAATAGGCTTTACGAAAACAGGCATGGTTTATAAAAGTGAACCGATATTGTATGTTTTCGGAACTAGTTGTATTTTTGCAGCATGAATTACATCGTCCAACAATATGACCATGCAACGGCTATCGTCAAAACTGAACTATCGAAGTTTTGGCTGTGCCACGTGCAACATGGCACCATCACGGTTTCTTTTGAGCAAGAGAAACACAAATTGTTAGCTGACACGGTTTTCGTAGTACCGGAAGGGATCCAGTTCAATGTGGTTTCTTCCTCTCGTAATATGCGGATGGAAGTCCTTGTCTTCGATGAGCCGTTGATGAATGTGGTATATGCCTTGCTCGGCGCGGAGGCTGATTTTGGCTCTTTGGAGATGGCGTTTTGGTCTGACAAAACGATAGACGAGCCTTTCAACCGAATGCTTGCCGCTGACTATGATTTGCTTCGTGTCGCCGTTGAGCAGCCTAAGCTCGTTGCCCGCAACAAAATGATTACAGCCTCGCTGGTGCATCTTTTGCTGACGCTCTATAACGCTTCCGACAGACCCGAAAATACCACGCAAAAAGACAACAGCAAACGTTCCCGTCAACTCTTGAACCATTTCTTCGAGTTGGTAGGCGAAAACATCCTTTCGGGACAGCGCAACATCCCGTTTTATGCTGAGAGACTTTGCGTTTCGGAGCGTTATCTTTTCAAAGTCTGCAAGAAGGAAACGGGCAAAACGCCCAAAGACCTCATCAATGAGTTCCTGGTTGGCCAAATCAAGAATGCCCTGCTGACTACCGAGATGACCCACCAACAGATTGCGGACCAGTTCGATTTTCCCGACCAATCAGCCTTTGGCCAGTTCTTCAAACGGCAAGAGGGGATGTCACCGTCGGAGTTTAGGCAAAAGTATAGATAAGGTGAACTCTTGCAACTTTTTCACAGCGCAAAATATAAAACAAATCAATTAGTCAACGAACAAAATGACATTTTAAAACAATATTCTTTACCATTGGGAACCAAACAACCGCCGCAAAGGCACAAAACCCTCGCGGCGGTTGGGTTGATAGAATTTTGTGTTACGCTTTCTCGATGGCGCCCACAGGGCAGCCTTCTTTAGCTTCGGCTGCGGAAGCCAATGCCGACTCGGGCACTTCACCCTCAATGGCGACAGCCACGTCACCTTGGATGCTGAACACTTCGGGGCAGGTGGACTCGCAAAGGCCGCAACCGATGCAATTGTCATTTACTTTGTACTTCATGATGTTCCTTTCTGTTATTGGTTTATGTGTTGGTTAATCAATCCTTTGATTCTCTCTATGATGGCCTCCACTTCCATCCCCGATTTCTTGCTCATTTCGGCGATGGTAGCCTTGCCCAACATGATTTTGCCAACGGGCGTGTTGAACATCTTGAACTTTTCGTTCACTTTTGCCATTTCCGACTTCAACCAAGGATATTGGTCGATGAGGTCGGCTAGTTTTGTGTCTTTTGTGATTTCCATTTTACATGAGTTTAATGTCCGGATTCTTTTCTGTGAATTTATCCTTCAGCACCTCGATGATCTCGGTGCGGCTGTTGCCTTTCTTCTCCATCTGTTTGATGGTTTTATAGGCTTGAAACAGCGTGGAAGGCCCGATTTCCGAACTGAAATAACCGATGCCTTGGTTCCAAGCCAGCAGTTCAAACACATCATCCAAAGCGGCGGAATCGAGGCCGTGGATGTAGGCCTTCACCAACTCACGCGTGGCTTGGCGCATACGACCTGCTCCGACGGCATTGGCCAGCGAAAGCAACAAACGTGTCTCGTATGGCAGGTGACGGCGGCTGTCGTTCCAGGTCAAGTCCCAGAAGTTGACGGCGGTCTGTGCCAAATCATCATCGATCAAGGCCATGTTAGTGAGGGCGTAAGGGCGCATCGGGATGTCTTTCTCGGCCTGTTTCATCTGGACGCGGTAGAAGTAAGTGTGGTATTCGGCCTCGGCCAACTTTTCAGTATAATGCTCGAAACCGAGGTCTTCAAGCACCTCATAAAGCGGAATCGGCTCAAAACTTTGGATGATTTCCATGCCTTCGCCGACGACCATCTTCGCAGCCTGCATTTTCAGTCCAGGGAAAAAGTTGCCCTGCACACCGCGCACGTCAATCTTCTTGAAACTCACGGTTTTGTCTTTCCAATCGTTGTAACTCATAGTTGTGTCTCCTTTCATTGGTTTGATGGTACAAAAGTAGTTTCTTCCATTGCGGCAAAGCGTAACAAATGTTACAGAGGAAAAGTTTTTGTGTTGTTTTTGGAAAAATCACTATCTTTGCGGTCAATAGAACGATTTAATATATGCAAAACACAAGTCCGTTAGCTGAAATATTTGGTTTTCCTATTTCAAATAGGACAGATAAAGCTATCTATTATCGCGAGAACAGGCTTTGTCCTTTTCATAATCGATTCCCAAATTGTACCAAAGACAAGGCGGATGATCCTCTTGGAGTTTGTAGTGTGAATCATGGCGACAATAAGGTTATTACTTGTCCCTCTAGATTTCGTGAAGATTGGAAAATTTTGCACAATGCAGCTGCATTTGTATGGCCAAAGGGAACAAAATGGACATCGTTACCTGAGATTAAGCTTGTGGATGCCAACGGCCAATCGGCCGGGAATGTTGACTATGTAATTGTAAGTTATAATGAAGATGGTCAGATTATCGACTTTGCCTCTATTGAGGTACAGGGCGTTTATATTAGCGGTAATCTGAGAAATCCGTTCCAACAATTCATGAAGTCACCGTCTGTCGATTTTGCATGGAATGGTAAGAATTACCCTCATCCAGACTATTTGTCTTCATCCCGAAAGCGTTTGATTCCTCAAATGCTTTACAAAGGAGGTATTTTTAAAGCATGGAATAAGAAACAATGCGTGGTGATTCAGAAATCGTTCTTTGAAACACTTCCGCCACTTCCACAAACCACAAAGAAAAAGGCTGACATCGCCTGGTTCCTATACGATCTTGAATTTGATAAGGCTGACCAATGCAACCATCTTGTATTGGTTGATACCGTTTATACGGAATTTCAATCTGCTTTGGAGAAAGTTATATATACTAAACCAGGACAGATGTCTGATTTCGTTGCTTTGTTGCAAGGGAAACTGGACGAGCGCATTACTAATGAAC
>JAEETH010000065.1 GCA_016290215.1 Bacteroidales bacterium | reverse complement strand
GCCCTCCCCAAGGATATTTCGTTGCTGATAAAAACCCAGAGGCTTTCGAGGCTTACGAAGCGACTTTCCCGAAAAAGGAAAAACTCCGCCTGCCCGGACAGTTAGGATACGAGGGATAGCTATGGAATGGTTTAGTAAATACAGATTCGGATTTGACCTTTCGGGGTTGACTCTTTTCCTTTTGGTGATGCTCTCAAGCTTCATTTGGTTTGCCGCCCCTGTGTCCCTAAGGTTCTTACAGATTTAAAATCAAATCGTTATGGAATTATCAAATTGGTTTAAAGGATTCGAGAAAGGCATAGCACGGCTTTCACCAGAACAACGGTCGGTTTTCTTCGCGGAATGCGGAAAAAACTGTGTGAATGGCAGCACGCTTTCGGTTTACCAAAAACTCTATGAGGACGCTAAAGGTGACATGGATGTTTTCTTTGAGATGGCCAATGATTTGCCCGGAGTGAAAGGTGAGGTCGTCGAGAAAGGTCGTGTCTATCGGCTTGTCTTTTTGGAATGCACTTGTGAATTGTGCAAAAAAGGGTATGTCACAACACCTTTGCTCTGTGAATGTTCGCGCCAAAGCGTGATGTATTCGATGCAAAGTTTGTGGAAAGGCAAAAACTTCAACTTAACGCTTTGTCACTCCATCTTGGGTGGGGGAGCGGATTGTGAAATGATGATAGAGGTAGAAAAATGAACACGAAAATATGAAAACATTTGAAAAAATCCTAACCCTGTTCATCGGCATCGGAGCAATCGCTGGCGCGGTGATGATGTGGATTGACCCAACTGGCGCAACATGGGGCGGTGAGCCGCTATTGGAAATGTTGCGGGCAAAGATGCCTTGGCCGGACGTGTTTTTCAGGGACTTCATCCCCTCGGGCTTTGTGCTGTTGGGCTTGAACGGCATCACCCAATTTGTGGCAGCTTACCTGCTGTTCAAAAAGCACCGTTTGGCCCAGCACGCTGTCCTCGCCTGCGGCATCATCTTGATGCTTTGGATTATCCTCGAATGGTGGGTATGGGGCTTCAACGCCATGAGCAACATCTTTTTCGTGTTCGGTTTGGTTGAAGTGGCGATGGCCATCAAAAGTATTGGAAATCAAAATGAATAAGTGAATGAGCAAAATTAGTTTACATAAAAGACGCGAGACTGCGAGACACGAGACGCGAGTCTTCCGTTTTCACGAAGTGACAGTCCCGTGTCCCGAAGACCCGTGTCTCGTGTCAAATAAATAGATTGTTTTATCCTGAATCTAATTAATGGTATTGTTCTTATGAAAACACTGAAATTGATAACTATTACCGCTGCACTGCTGATGACAGTTTCAGCATTGGCTCAAAACCAAAACTTGGTCGGCCTCATCACCGATGAAAATGGCGAACCTATGCCCTTCGTGAATGTAGTGCTGCTTTCGCTTCCTGACTCGACCTTTGTGCAAGGAACGGTGACCGATGAGCAAGGCTCATTCAATTTGCCGACCGACAAAAAAGACGGCCTGTTGAAAGTGTCGTGCGTGGGCTACCAAACCCAGTATGCAAAGGCTATCAACGGCCTGACTATCCAGATGATGATGGATGCGCAACTCCTTGGCGAGGTGGTTGTGAAGAGCCAGTTGCCCCAAACGCGGCTGACAGGTAACTCGATGATTACCACCATCCAAGGCTCGGTGCTTGAAGATTCGGGGACGGCACAGGAGATGCTGACCAAAGTGCCTGGAATGACGGGCAGCGAGGATGGTTTGGAGGTCTTGGGCAAAGGCTCACCGATTATCTATATCAACGGGCGGCTGATGCGCGACGACAGCGAACTGCGCCGCCTGCGCAGCGACGACATCCGTGATGTGGAAGTCATCAACAACCCGGGAGCGCAATATGATGCCACGGTGAGGGCTGTGGTCCGCATCCGCACCAAAAAACAACAAGGCGATGGCCTCAGCCTCGACCTGAACCTGACCGACGACCAAGACTTGCAGTACGGCTTCAACACGCCACGCGGAAAATTCGGCTTGAACTACCGCAAAAACGGTGTCGATGTGTTCGGCTCGGTGTATTATAGACACACGGACTACCACCAATACAGTAGCTTGGAGGAAGTCGCCAACACCACCAAAGTGTTCCGTCAAGTGGGTCCCTACACCATGACTTGGAAGAACGACCAACTCGTTTATACCGCTGGCGCCAACTGGCAAGTCTCCGACAATCATTCCTTGGGCATCCGCGCCGACCTGACACATTATCTCGGCGGCGAGAACAAGGTCATCTATGATGAAGATGTCTTCGAAAACGATGTCTTCCTCGACCATCTCTACAGCGTGCAGACCAGCAAGGAAACCAAGCCGCTCGGTATCCTCACCAATGCCTATTACAACGGCACAGCGGGCAAACTCGGCATCGACTTCAACTTCGACTTCCTAAACACGGCGACCAACACCGACCGCGAAAATGTGGAGCAAAGCCTGATAGAAGACGACTTTGTCAGAAGCAGGTCGGGAGCGGAAAGTAGGCTCTATGCCTCCAAGTTGGTGCTTTCCTATCCCGTTTGGAAAGGCAGCATCGAGGCCGGTACGGAGATGACCTTTGCCAAGCGTCACAATACCTATTGGATTGACAAGCAGACCATTGCCAACACTGATGCCGACATCACGGAAAACAATATCGCTGCCTTTGCGCAATACGCCTGCGACTTCGGGAAATGGGGTCAAGCCAGTGTAGGAATGCGTTACGAACACACGCTTTTGGACTATAGGGACGTGACCAACGACGATTTTTTGTATCGCCCGCAGGACGAATTCTTCCCGACGGCCTCCTATTCCGTTGCATTGGGCAAAGTGGAGATGGGCCTGTCGTATGGCATCAAGACCAACCGCCCGAGTTTCTTCGCGATGAACGACGCCGTCACCTACATCAGCCGCTATTCGATGCAGGCCGGCAACTCGCAATTGCTCAACGAGCGCATTCAAGACCTTACGCTGAATGTGGGGTACAAATGGCTCGCGTTCACGGCTTCATATTCGCATTGCAAAAACCCCATCACGCAGTGGGCCTACCTCACCGATGGCGATGCCGCGCTCATCAAACATATCAACCTCGAGAAACCTGTCAACACCATCGGAGCCTATATTTCGGCAACACCAAGAGCGGGCATTTGGTCGCTCAACGCCACCGCAGGCATGGAGAAACAAGACCTTTGGCTCGACCTTGAGGACGTTCATGTCCCCGAAGGTACTCGCAGGGTGTATTTTGACAAGCCTGTTTTTACTTTCAACGCCTTCAACACCTTCAGTTTCAAGTATGATTGGAAAATCGACATCAACTTCATGTTTCGTTCGCGCGGCCATCAGCTGAATTTCTACAACGATTACAACTACTTGAACCTTGGCGTTGTCGTGCAGAAGAGTTTCCTGAAGGACAAGTCGCTTACCATCCGTGCCGCCGTGCTCGACATTCTGCGACACAGTGGCATGAACGAATACAGCGACATGGGCTACTACCAAATCCAGCAGAACAATGTTTTCTCGACACACAAGCTCCAAGTCTCGGTGTATTATCGCCTGAACTCAACGCGCAGCAAATACAAAGGCACAGGTGCTGGTAAAGATACTCAAGAAAGAATGAAATCATAGGCAGGAAAATTCACATTCCCAGTTTTGCCTTGAGCCGCTGCCGTGCCTTGGTGACTGAGGCAGGCGAAATGCCCAAAAGAAGGGCTTGCTCGGTCACGGAAAACTGAAGCCGGGAAAGCATGATCAGGCGGACATCGCCACGGGTGAGGTTGGGATGCTCCTCCCGAAGCGATTCGGGTGTGAGGGAGAAACCGTTTCGGAACACACGTTCCATTTCGACCCATTCATTGTCCTGAATATAGCGGGGCGTGGCATGAAGCTCTTGCAACAGGTGATTCTGGCCAGCAAGTGAATGGATCAAGAGATAGGATTCAACGTCGCCTTCGGGGCCTGTGCCTTCTTGAGGCATAAACGATTCACGATCATCATCGCCGGCGCGAATGACCATCAGGAATGCCCTCACATTCTTGCCAAAGATTTCGGACACTTGTGGGATGCTGAGTGCCGCACCTCCTTCCACGCAGGTATGCGCCAGTCCAATGCCGACAAACATCAGTTGGTAATAAAGCATTTCGGCCTTTTTCCCGTGCAAACCGAAAGACTGGCCGATGGCGGCAATCGACTCCTGCTTGAAGCCCACTTGGGTGTCGATATAATCCTCGAAAGAGGTTGCCGAAGCCTTGTCATCCATCACCAATTTGAAGAGTTGAGGCTCATCTATGGCGAACCACAGGAAGGCCAAGCCCATGCCTTTGAAAGGCGGATTCAAAGAAAAGCCTGCGCCGACACGCTCCTTGAACAAACGGCGGGCTTCGGTGCGGACGGCTTCCAAAACGCCTTCCATGGAGCCAAATTTCGAGAAAACGGCATTGGCGCCACAACCCAATGCCGAGGAAAGGTTTCGGGCAGTAAGTGCGGGAGTGCCGTCTTTTCTCACGATGTCAATTGCAGCAGCGAGTATTTTTTCTTTCGTTACACTTGTCGGTCTTGCCATAATAAAACATCTGTTCCGTTATTATCCGCTGCAAAAGTAGGGAAATCCCATGCAAATCCAAAGCGTTTTAGGAACAAAATGTCGCAAAGTCCATAAAATTGTCCATATAGGGTTTTCATTTCGGAACGGATAATAAACTACTTTTGCAGCCGTTTAGGTATGAACAAGTAGTATCGTATTAAAACCGATGCCCCGATGGTATATAACAGCGGCAATAAAAAAGATGAAAAAGCATTTGATTATTCTTTCAACCCTTGTTTTGTTTGCATTTTGCAGTTGCTCCAAATTTGCTGGCGAGCCTATCACGAAGGATTTCAGCATTTCGGGTGCCTACAATGCGCTTGAAGTGGAGGATGCGTTTGACGTCACAGTCAGCGATTTGGCGACACAAGTCACCATCACGGCGGGTGAGAAAGTCATGCCGAATGTCGTGGTGGAAACCGTTGATAGCACTTTGAAAATCTATCTCAAAGGCTGGCATACCAACCTTGGGAAGGATATGACTGTGATTCTGCCTTACAATTTTGATTTGAGGAGTGTTGACTTGTCGGGTGCCTCGGAGTTCCATTCGGAATACGGCCTTGAAGGTGCTAAAGTTAATGTGGAATTGTCAGGTGCTTCAGAATTCTATTGCGACATTGAGGCCGATGACGTCGACATTGACGTGTCAGGGGCCTCCGATTTCTACGGCAACGTTTTAGCTGACGAAATCGACATAGACTTGTCGGGGGCTTCCAACATCAAAGGCAACGTGGATGCCGATGACCTGGACCTTGAATTGAGCGGTGCCTCGGATGCCACGCTTGAAGGATTAGTCGGCACGCTCAAGATTAATCTGTCAAGTGCCAGCAACATCAAGAAAACCATCAACGGGCACAGATATGGTTTGATTTGCAACCAATGCCAAGGCTTTATGTCGGGAGCAAGCAATGCATACATCCACTGCGATGGCACCATTAATGTCAACCTTTCGGGTGCCAGCGACATGCACTACACGGGCAATGCTTCCACTATAGGCAGCACCACCTCTGGCGGTTCTGACATTTATCATGATACGCTGTAAAACATTTAACCATGGAACAAAAGTTTTGTCAAAGCTGCGGAATGCCACTCACCAATGAAATCCTTGGCACCAATGCCGATGGAAGCAAAAATGAGGATTATTGCATGTATTGCTATAAGGATGGTAAGTTCCTGCAAGATTGCACGATGGACGAGATGATAGAGCATTGTGCCCAATTTGTGGACGAGGTAAACAAAGGACTGCCTCAGCCCATCACGAAGGAAGAATACATCGGTCAGATGAAGATGTACTTCCCGCACCTGAAACGCTGGCGTAAGGAATTGTCGATAGATGATGACACTCCAGAAAACCCAGCCTTGATGGGCGTTAAAGAGCTCATTGCCAAGATGGCCGACACGCTGCCCATCACCATGATATCGTCGGTCGATGAGGAGGGCTTCCCTTGCACCAAAGCCATGCTGTCGCCTCGGGTCCGTGAAGGCATCAAGGTGTTCTATTTCACCACCAACACCTTCTCGCTGCGTGTGGCCCACTACAAGGCCAACCCCAAGGCCAGCATCTATTTCTGCGATGCCGAAGGCTTCAAGGGCATGATGCTGCGTGGCACGATGGAGGTGCTGACCGATGCCAAGAGCAAGGAGATGATTTGGCGCGATGGCGACACGGAATACTACCCAGGCGGTGTCACCGACCCGAATTACTGCGTGCTGAAATTCACCGCTAGGGATGGTCGATTCTACAGTGACTTCTATCCGAGGAGCTTTGTAATTGGGTAAAGATTGTTGATGAAATCCCTGCCAAATGCTATATCGGCACTTCGATTTTTAGGGGCCGTTTGCCTTCTGTTTTTCGGAGTCGAGAGTTGTGCTTTCTGGGTCATTTATTTCGTCTGTGGCCTAAGCGATATGGCAGATGGCTATCTCGCCCGAAAATTCGGATGTGAAAGCAAAGTGGGTGCATTGCTGGATAGTTTGGCTGATTTGGTTTTCGTCGTTTGTTGCTGCTTTAAGTTGATACCTGCTTTGGCCTTCCCAAAATGGCTGTGGATCTGGGGCGGAGTGATTGTCGTTATCAAGGTCATCAACCAAATCTCTGCCTTGGTAATGTACAAGAAATGCGTTTTTCCTCATACCATTGCAAATAAAGTAACTGGGGTTCTGCTTTTTGTTGGAGTTCCTTTGACAGTATTTTTGGAATCGATTGTTCCGATGGTCATTGTAGCCATTGTCGCGACATTTGCTGCCATTCAAGAAGGGCATTTCATCAGAACGAGGTTGGAGAAACCATGAATTTGCCGTATTTTTGCAGTCAAATTATCTTATCATGCGAAAAACCCTAATCCTTTTGATGACCCTCCTTGTCATGGCCTCCTGTAGCGACCCCAATGCAAAGTATGTCAAGAAAGCCGTACGCATCATGGACAAACACGGCATCTTTGCCCACGGACCTGAATGGGAAAAAGCCAAACAAGAAGCGTTCTCGGCAAAGCCATCAAGTCTTGATGAGGCACAAGAAGTTGTCATTGGAGTCACTCGTTTCTACGGCTCCGTCGCGACACTTGTCGCTGTTCAGGATTTTTTTTGTTGTCCACTGTAATTTTTCCGTTTTCTCTGCGACTAACGAAGCAAACGATGAAAGCTAAAAAATGGAGACAAAAGAATTAGAGAAAGAATTCCTGGAGGTGATTGAGGCTCAGAAGCGGACTATCTACAAGGTGTGCTACATCTATGCCAACAATCAGGACGACCTGAACGACCTGTTTCAGGAAACGGTGCTTAACCTATGGAAGAGTTTCCCGCGCTATCGGGGAGATAGCAAACTCGTGACATGGGTCTATCGCATCGCCATGAACACCTGCATCACGTTTCTACGTCGCTCTGGCACCCGTCCGCAGACCATTCCCTTAACAGCGGATATGGCACAGATTGCAGCCGACGAAGGGACTGCTGCCCAGCTTCAAGAACTTTACAAACTCATCAATCAACTAGGGAAATTAGAACGCGCGCTAATTCTCCTTTGGCTCGAAGAACGGAGTTATCAGGAAATGGCAGATATCCTCGGCATCTCTAAGGCTAACGTCGCCGTGAAGCTCAATCGTGTCAAAGAGAAACTCAAGAAAATGTCTAACAGTTAAAATTCAAAGCAATATGGAACTTGACGAATTAAAAACCAGTTGGAACGCACTCGACAAGCGTCTGGCAGAAACAGAAATAGTGAATCTTCGCGTGGTTAAGGAGATGATTCAGCAGAAAACCAAGTCCGCCTACAACGGTATCGTGGGACAGAACCTTTACTTCTTTGTGGTTAATGTTCTAATCATAGGCATCCTATTCCCCTATATCTATATGAACACACCTATTCGAACCATTTCGTTCGCAATCGTTGAAGCCATGATGGTGTTAGGATTTATTCCTATAGTATGGAAACTCATTTTGTTGTCAAAGTTCGACATGGGAGGCAAGAGCTGTAACGAACTCAGCCATCTGGTTCTGCGCTACAAACAGATATGCCACCAACAAAAGTTTTGGGAAATTGCAGCTGTTTGTATGGCCATGGTTGCCTTCTACATTATTGAACTAGGTTTCAATCCCCAAGCGGGCTATGTGTTTGAAGCCAATAGAGTGCTTCTCGTTGTAGGACTCACGCTGTTCACCTTCGGGATGGCTTTTGTACTCGGCCTTTGGCATCGTCGCCGCCATGCTCAGCAGATGCAGGAAATAGAACGCGGTCTTAAAGAACTCCATGAGTTTGAAAATTGAACCGGTACCTTATGTGAAACACCAATTATGTGAATGATTATGGGCGCAGTCATAAAACGATTGTGCCTTTTTTGTACTTTTGCCACAAAATACATGTCATGCGAAAAACCCTAATCCTTTTACTGACCCTCCTTGTCATGGCCTCCTGCAGCGACCCGAACGCAAAGTATGTCAAGAAAGCCGTCCGCATCATGGACAAACACGGCATCTTTGCCCAAGGACCTGAATGGGAAAAAGCCAAACAAGAAGCGCTTTCAGCAAAGCCTGCAAATCTTGAAGAGGCACAAGAAATTGTCGTCCAAGCTGGCAAGGTGGCCGGAGGTAAGCATACCTACCTGATGACTACCGATGAAGTGACAGTGAACGACACCTCCTCATGGGAAATGCCGATGGCTGAGTTGCTGGAAAACGGCATCGCTTTCATCAAGTTACCAGCATTCTCTGGAAATTCGGATGAGGGCCTTAAATACGCCAACACGGTGCTTAACGACCTTCCCGATGCCTTGCAAGGTGCCATTATCGACCTGCGCGGCAACCGAGGAGGCAACATGTATCCGATGATTGCTGCCGTCCATCGCTTCTTGCCCGACGATGTCATCTTGAAATTCTCTTCGCGTAAAAGAACAATGAGTATCAACACTTTCTTCGTCTTGCAAACGGTTGGATTGGAAAAACAAACACCCATCAATTGCCCTGTTGCCCTGCTGACTGACGAGTGGACAGGCAGCTCAGGCGAAGCTGTCCTGATTTGTTTCAGAGGGTTGCCCAACACACGTACCTTTGGCTCGCCTACAGCAGGTTACTGCTCTTGCAATCAGCCTTTTGCACTTCCTGGAGGCTCACAACTTGTGCTCACCATTGGCGAAGACATTGCCCGAACAGGAGAAGCTTTTTGCGACGACCCCATTGCCCCTGACGTGTTGACGGAAACACCTTTCGAGGATGCTTTGGAGTGGCTTAAGAATCAATAAATAAGATGATTATGATGAAAAGACCCGCACAAATCATAAAGAAATACACCAACGTCAGTTTGGTGCTGCGTATCTTCATCGGATTGGTCATCGGTGCGCTATTGGGATTGCTTGTACCTTCCTGGACGGGTATCGGCATTCTTGGCAGGATGTTTGTCAGTGCTTTGAAGGGTATCGCTCCGGTACTGGTGGCGGTACTCGTGACCTCTTCCATAGCCAAGGCGGGCAAAGGTCACGGGCATCGCTTCGCTGCCTTGATAGGCGTTTATATGTTAAGCACTTTCATCGCAGCTATCTGTGCTGTGGTGGGCAGTTTCATGTTCCCCGTGACTTTGCAGCTGGGCGAGGTGCCCGAGATGGAAGGTGCTGTGGGTTCGTTGTCAGAGGTGTTCACCAACCTGCTGACGGGCATGTTGACCAATCCCATCATGGCCATCGCCAATGCCAACTACATCGCCATCCTGTTTTGGTCCATCATCATCGGCATTGCCCTCAAGAAGTTAGCCAATAAATCTACCATCGCCGTGGTTCACGATTTTGCCACGGTGATTTCCAAAGTGGTGAAGTGGATCATTGAGTTCGCCCCGTTCGGTATTCTAGGACTGGTCTTCACGACGGTATCGGAAAACGGCCTTGAAGTCTTCACCACCTATGGCCACTTGTTGTTGCTCTTGGTGGGTTGCATGTTGGTCAACACTTTGATTTTCAATCCGCTCATTTCCTTTGTGATATTGCGTAGGAATCCTTATCCGCTCTTGTTCACTTGCTTGAAGGAGAGCGGCCTGAACGCATTCTTCACGCGCTCATCGGCGGCCAACATCCCCATCAACATGGCGTTGTGCAAGAAACTCAATCTTGACGAAGACTTCTATTCCGTGAGCATCCCTTTGGGTGCCACCATCAACATGGATGGTGCCGCTGTGACCATCACGGTCTTTGCCCTCGCCGTAGCGCATACCGTGGGTGTGGAGGTCAGTTTTGCTTCTGCGGTCTTTCTGGGACTCATCGCCACCCTCGGTGCCTGCGGCGCCTCGGGTGTGGCTGGCGGCTCATTGCTGCTCATCCCCATGGCCTGCTCGTTCTTCGGCATTGGCAATGATGTTGCCATGCAAGCAGTCGCCATCGGTTTCATCATCGGCGTGGTGCAAGACTCGGTCGAGACCGCCCTCAACAGCAGTGGCGATGTGTTTTTCACGGCAACAGCGGAATACTACGATAGGATGAAAAGACAAAACAAATGATATAGAATGGAAACCGAAAGAATCTTACTCCGTCCTTGGCGCGACGATGACGCAACGGCACTTTTCAAATACGCCTCCGACCCCGATGTGGGCCCTCGTGCCGGCTGGCCACCTCATAAAAGCGTGGAAGAGAGTTTGGAAATCATCCACACCGTGTTTCATAGCGACACCACTTGGGCCATCGAACTGAAAGCGACAGGTGAAGCCATCGGCTGCATAGGTTATCTCTCCTCAAACGGATGTCCGATTCCCGCTCGCGAAGGCGAACCCCTTGTTGGCTATTGGATTGCCAAGCCCTATTGGGACCAAGGCATCTGCACGGAGGCATTAAGGTTGGTGACAGAGCATATTCTTACGGCCACTAACATCCCATCGCTTATCAGCGGGCATTTTGTCGAAAACCCCGCCTCAGGCCGCGTGATGGAGAAATGCGGCTTTATGGCCACAGGAGAGACTTACTTCGACGCCACACAATACCAAGGCGAAGGCAAGCCCATCAGAGTGCTGAGATGGGAAAGAAGATAGTTTTTCGTTCGATAATTTACTCTTCCTTGACGAGATGCACGTCGCATTGCGGGAATGGGATTTCGATGCCATTCTCGTTCAAGGTGTTGTAAATCATCTCTTTGGCACGGTCGATATAGCCGACACGCTCCGCCACCAGCACCTGTTGCTTCACGGCAACGGTAACCGCGCTGTCGTCCATGTCATCTAAAGAAATGGTGATGCCACGCTTCGAATCCACGATGTCGCGCCCAAACGAATCCTTGCCTTGTAAAGTCTGCAAGGCTTCGCCCAACAATTCACGGACACGCTGAATGTCGGTACCATACGCCACGCCCACGGTAATCTTGACGAACTCGTAGCCATGGTTACGCGTAAGGTTGCTGAAATTCTTGGCAAACAAAGTGGCGTTAAGGAACGACATCTCGGCACCATCAACGGTTTCAATCTCTGTGCTTTGGTAACCTATGTGAGTGACCTTACCACGGATGCCATCGCAGACAATCCAGTCGCCGACACGCAGACGGCCCGACATGAGCTGGATGCCATAGATGAAATTGTTGAGGGTGTCCTTGAGGGCAAAACCAATACCAGCAGAAAGACCGCCAGCCACGAGGCTCAGCGAGCTGGTGGGGATGTGCAACGTCAGGACGATGACGACGACGTAAGTGAACCAAGTCAAGACGCTGATGATACTATTGCCTAACGACAGGTTGATTTCGTTGTTGCGGATAGTCGTGCGGTTATGCTTCTTCAAAAAGATGGCATAGCGCACCTGCTGCCAAATGGCGTGCAGGGCTCGATTGATATAACGGAACACGAAAAACAGGCTGATAATGAGCAGGATCCCGTGGAACGACAGCCTAAACGTGTCGGCACCGTTTTCGTTGACTAACTGCACGAAGTTGTGGTAATAGATGTTGTTGTACAAATCCTCAAAGTCGAACACATCAAGGGCCAAATGGATGCAGAATGGAATCGACAGCAACCCCATCACGGGAAGCACCACGTCCTTGACCAAATCGTAGAACCAAGTGGCACCAAACATCAAAGTCTCCTTGCCTGGACCAGAGATAAAGTTGATACGCGAGCGGTAGTCGTCGATCCGATGCTTCATGCGTTTCTCACGATAGGCCACAATCAGGTTTAAAATCGTGTAAATGGCTTGGATGGCAGCCAGTTGGAAGTACCACCAAACCAAAATAAGCAGCGAGGCGAAAATATAACCCGCTATGGCTACAAACACGGCTGCACCTGTGACCACCAGCGAAGTCCAGCCTAAAAAACGATCGCTGCGGGCTACCTTTTTCGCATTGTGCAAACAAGCAAAAAACTGCCAAACAAAGAAGGCAATCAGTACCGGCGGGAAGATGAAGTTCATCAGCGAGTTGGGCATGAAGACCACACGGAAACCGATGACAGCCAAAGCCATGCAGAAAGTGGGCAGATATAGTCTGACACCATATTTCAGTTGTTTGGGCTTCAGGCGGAAGAACAATGCGACAAGGATGGCAGCCAACAGCCAAAGGAAGGTGTTGGTGAGGTGCGCCGCGATGTGCAGCAAGCCATCGCCACCGATGGTGCTGTTGACTATGATGGTGATAAGAATGGTGACCAGCAACGAGATGAAACGCCTTGGGGCTTTTTCAACATACTCCTTCAAAGGCTTGAAATAACGGAAAGCGGGGATAAGCAAGAGTGAAACGACAAGCCAAATGGCCATCAACTCAATGACAAACAGCACGATGATGAAGACCTGAAGCGAGTATTCCCATCCGTTGTCAGTGGTCTTTGTTTGTTGGCCTTTGCTGAACAGTGACTTCAGCGAACCGCCACCGTATTTCTCATGCGCGTCGCTCATGGCTTGCCTCCAATAATAACCCGGTCGCTGCAAGATGGTGTACCAAGGGGTTTGTCCATTAATGAAGATGCGGTTTTGCAGCACTTGGTAATAATCATGCGCGTAGTCGTAGGTCTCCTTCAGACGCAGGAAGGTCTCGTAATAGTGTATGCTGTCGGCCACCACGACAGCTTTGGTATCGGCGTACATCTTGAGAAGCTCTCCAGCATAAAAGATGCACTGCTCGCGGTCATCCTCACCCTGCTCGTCAAGCACAAAAGGCACCATGGAAATCGAGTCGGCCATGGCTTTGACTTCCTGATCCAACTCAAGATGCGCACTGCTGAAGAAAAGCGGGTTAAGCGAGTCGTAGTGGATGAGCAGGCTATCGGGAATGCCGACAATGCTGTCAATCTCGGGAGGAAGACGGCGCAGCGACTCGATGAGGCGGGCATGGCGTTCCATCTCGACATTGAGATTGCTGACAATGTGGTCGAAAGGCCCACGGTCTTGGTTAAACTCGTTGTATTTTTCGGTGACCCTCTGCAAGGCATAGCTCACATCGAAGGTGAAGCCTTGCTTTTGTGAATACAGCATAATTGAAAGCTCGTCGCATTCCTTCATCATGTCGACCATTTTCTGGCGTTGTTTCTCGTAGTCCTCGGTAAGTCGCTCTCGATTCTTGTCGATTTGCTGATAATCGACATTCAACTCGTTGCGCAGCATACGGAGCGTGCGGTTAAGGTTCTTGCCGTAGGAAATGGCGAAAATGGACGCTACAGTGAACAGCAGGATGGCAAGGAAGAGAATGCGCTTGTTTTTCATCGGAAACCTCAAATTGATTGTCGGGGCAAAAATAGGAAAAAAGCGAATTGAAGAAACGGGGGAGACGTTGTTTTTAAGGGGGTGGCATTTCACCGCATATGGCATGTTGGAAAATTTGTACCTTTGCAGGGTTTCAAATTGATTTGACATGAGCAAGATAAAACCAAAGGAGTGTCAGAACGTTGAGTTCAAGAGCATTTGGAAGGACGAATTTCTAAAGTGGATTTGCGGCTTTGCGAATGCTCAAGGAGCTGTGATGTATTTTGGCGTGGATGACAATCACGAAGTGGTAGGGTTGAATGATTCGAAAAAGTTGCTTGAGGACATTCCAAACAAGATTGTCAATTATATGGGGCTGGTGATAGATGTGAATCTTTATGAACAAGATGGATTGGATTATATCGAGTTAATAGTCAATCCAAGCAACGTACCTATCAGCTTTAAAGGCAAGTATTACTATCGTTCGGGTTCCACGATGCAGGAACTGAACGGTGCTGCACTTCAGCAGTTTATCATGAAGAAGATGGGCAAGTCGTGGGATGACATTGCCAATGAGAACGCGACTTTTGACGACATTGACCGTGAGGCTATCAATTATTTCCTCCGGAAGGGTATTGATGCCAACCGTATCCCAGAAGATGAACGCAATGCCTCCACCAAGGATGTGTTGACAAGTTTACATCTCTTGGATGAGAACGGACATTTGAAGAATGCCGCATTGTTGCTTTTTGGCAAAGACCCGCTAAAGTTTTTCACCAGCGTAAGATTCAAGATTGGCCGTTTTGGTGTTGACGAGGCTGACTTGTTGATTCAGGACGTGATTGAGGGCAACATCATACAGATGGCAGACCGTGTGGTTGAGGTTCTGAAAGCCAAATACCTAACCTCGCCTGTGCGCTTTGACGGTATGCAACGAAAAGAAGAACTGGAGGTGCCGATAGAGGCTTTGAGAGAAATGCTGTACAACTCAATTACCCACAAGGATTACACGGGGGCTGACATTCAGATGCATGTTTATAACGATCATGTGGAAATATGGAACGATGGAGAATTGCCAGAGGGCTATGATGAAAAGGTGCTTTATGACAAACATTCATCGAAACCACGCAATCGGAACATTGCCGATACCATGTTCAAGGCTGGTTTTATCGACACGTGGGGACGTGGTTACAAGAAGATACATGACGGATTTGAGGAAGTCGGATTGCCGATGCCAACGGTGAAATCCCATTGCGGCGGCACTTTGGTGACATTCCAACGAGGGTATGATGTCGTAAGTGGACGGAAAAATGTCAGTAGTGATGTCACTAGTTTGTCACCAGTACAATTAACTGAAAGACAGAAGAAAATATGTGATTTGATAGATGATGATGCCTTTATTTCAGGCAAGAAAATGTCACTAGTTTTGTCAGTAGATCTTCGTACCATCAGACGTGACATTGCTGCCATGCAGAAGAAAGGAGTATTGCTTCGCGAGGGCAACACAAGTGCTGGTCGTTGGGTTGTGATACGGAAATGATGAACATTGACCAATGGACTTGATTAATATTTTACAACTTTGATGAATGAAACCATGAGCAAGTCACCGATTATAGGCGTCACGCCGCTATGGGATGCGGAGCGCAAGAGTGTTTGGATGCTGCCGGATTATCTGGACGGCATCAAGGCGGCTGGAGGCGTTCCTGTTGTCCTGCCTATTGAAATGTCAGAAGCCGATGCAGATCGCATTGTGGAAACCTGCGACGGATTCCTGTTTACGGGCGGTCAGGATGTTGCGCCGGAGCTTTATGGGATGAAAGATGATACTGGAACCGTTGTTCCCAGCCCCGAACGCGATAAGTTGGAATCGCTGTTGCTGACGAAGGCGCTGCAAGCCGACAAACCCATTCTTGGCATCTGCCGTGGACTGCAGTTCATCAATGCGTTCTTGGGCGGTACGCTATGGCAGGACCTTCCTTCGCAGCATCCTTCGGATATCGTCCACAGACAAGGCAAGCCCTACGGCGCTCCAACGCATAAAGTCTCGCTGAGCGGCGACCTGCGGACGCTATTAGGCAAAGACATCCTCGAAGTGAACACATTGCATCACCAAGCCATCAAAGACCTCGGCAAGGACTTGATTTCCATAGCCGAATCCCCCGATGGTCTCATCGAAGCCGTAAAAATGGTGGGCAAGCGTTTCGTTTGTGCCATGCAATGGCATCCCGAGTATATGTTCAAGACGGATGCTGATAGTTTGAAGGTGTTTTCTTGGTTTGTGGGGCAATGCGAATGAAAAAGCCGCGACAATGGCGGCTTGGTTGGTAGAGGCTTCTCATATGCAGATTTGTAGCCATGCGGGATATTGGTTTGCCCAATAATTGATTCTTCAAAGATGTCGTCCTGTAAAGTTGTGGTGTTCCATGAAATGCAGTTAAGGCCTCCTCCTCTTCTGACAGCCTCCAATGCAGGGATGCCTAAAACCTCACAGTCTGGCATCGCATTGCTGATTTGTTCAAGAGCTTGCTCATCTTCTTCAAGCTCAAGCTGAGGCACAAGAATCAGCTTGCCTATCTGCAAGAAATTGATGTATGCCCAGCTACGGGCGTGAA
This sequence comes from Bacteroidales bacterium, assembly GCA_016290215.1. Classification (GTDB taxonomy): domain Bacteria; phylum Bacteroidota; class Bacteroidia; order Bacteroidales; family F082; genus Limimorpha. The sequence goes on along the minus strand of JAEETH010000065.1, from coordinate 1,838 downwards.
TCTTCTTGGTTTTGTAATACAAAGGAATCACTTCAAAGTGTTTTTCCAATGCTTTACGGAAGCGACGGTAATAATAGAGCGAACTGTCATCGTAGTTCGTCAACAAAATTCTGCCGTTGCCGGCATAATGGACGATTCCGTCGCTGTGGCCAAAGGTCTCTTGGTGGTCCCATGGCAAATACAGCACATCGCATTGGAAAGCATCCTTCAGGATTCTATCCACCTCAATGGGCGATTTGTCCCTATTTTCGGCAAAGACCTTTTCCGTCATCACGACGATGTTGCCGCATTTCACGACATTGCCGCCGTCAAGCACCAAGTCAATGGTGATGGCGTTCTGTAACACACTTTGCAGGCGATTCTGTTGGGCTTGAAGCACCGCTTCGGGATTGGTTTGAAGACGAAGACCTGTTTTATCTTGCAGATAATTAGGTGTGTACTTATAGGATACAAAGCGGTCTTCTGCTATCTGGATGGGCATGAAATCACGGCACCAAATGTCCTTGGTTTCCGAAAGGTAGGCATACGGAATCCCGTTTGCTTCCAATACTTCAGCAATGTGCTGATTCAAGTTTGGGCATTTCTTTGGCAGAAGGTCAGAGAAATATACTGCGGTGGTAAGGTTGTCGGTAATCATACATGTTTAATTTTCAATTATTCCAATTCTTTTATATTGCCATAATCTATTTTCTTGTAAATAGTCTTGCCCGTTATATTTGAAGAAATGAGGATTGGAAACTTTGGTCTTCAAATCGCCCTTGTTAGACTCATAGTCGTCTTTACTGACCTTTTGGGAATCCAAATACATTGCAACATTTCTTCGTGGACATTGTTCAATATCTCCATTTTTATTTTCAGATGCAATCCATTTTATTGTTGCTTCATTGTCTAATAATGAAATTCCTCCGTAAAACATATCGTCAAAAATATGTGTGGAACATTTATCAAAAGGAATGGTAAGGTCATTTAGTTTGTGTTTTTCTTCTTTACAAAACACTCTATACGACCTGATAAGGAACGAAGCCCTATATTTCTTTGTTTCGTTCTCAAAAGTTACATCAACTCCAGATTGGTGTAAATTAAAACTGCCAAACTTGAAATATGGGAAACCTCCGTTCAATTCAAACACTTTTGATTTGGAGGAGTGCTCATTAGTATGGTACATGATGTAGTCCTTAATGTCTCCTTCTTCTTCGTGATAATACAGTTCAATAGCACCTAAGTCGATGATATACTTTCCATTAACTAGGAAATAGCCATTGCAAAGAATATTCTTAGCTATCGGATGAAAACTTTCAGCCACGGATGCTTCATTCCAGTTTTCTGCTCTGTTTGTTCTTTCTTCATCGAATTGTTTTAGGATTTCAATTAACTTTTCCATGATATTTGAGTTTTGAATTTGCAGCAAAAGTAGGGAGTTGGATTGGAAGCATTGCAAGAAAACTTGTTAAACTTTGTTAAAAATTTTCGAATATTTATTTACAACATAAATAACAAATTGTATATATAATTCTTTTCAAATTATTATAAATCAATAATATATATAACACAGATATAGGCAAATTGTGTTGGTTGGAGTCAACAATCTATGCCGCAGTGCAGGAAGGATATGTACACAACAAAAAAGGCGTAACCCTTTCGGATTACACCTTTTTGCTTATTTTTGGTTATTGATGGCGGTTAGTTTTATTTTACCTCCTCAAAGTCCGCATCAGTAACGGTATCATCACCGCCATTGTTCTGCGGGCCTTGGTTCGGGTTGCCGCCTTGGAAGCCGCCGCCCATGTTGTTCGGGTCGAAGCCGCCTTGCGGGCCGCCTTGGGCACCGGCGTTCTTGT
>JAEETH010000123.1 GCA_016290215.1 Bacteroidales bacterium | reverse complement strand
AGGATGACCATCCTCCAACTTTATCTGGCATTGGGCGGTGTGCCCTACTATTTCTCCCTGCTCGACCCAGCCAAGAGTGCGGCTGAGAACATCGATATGCTGTTCTTCTCCACCAATGCGGAATTCAGGAACGAGTTCCGACGCTTGTACACCTCTCTGTTCAAAACTCCTGAACGATACATGGACATCATCCGCCTGCTTTCGAAGAGCAAGGAAGGGATGACAAGGGGACAGATTGCCACTGCCCTCAAAATGTCTTCGGGCGAGGAATTGACCAAGATGCTCAAGGATTTGGTTTATTGCGACCTCATCATCCACCATAGTGACGGAGGCAAAAAGAACTCCGGCATCTACAGATTGATTGATTTCTTCACCATCTTCTACCAGACTTTCTGCGCCTCCGAAACCATCACCGACCGCGCTTATTGGAGGCACACCCTCAACACACCAGGCCAAAACAACTGGTATGGACTGGCGTTTGAACGCCTATGTATGTATCATGTTTGGGAAATCATACAATCCCTGCGATTGGACACCATCCTCACCTCTTACTATTCTTGGCGTAGCCGCAAGACCACCCCGGGAGCACAGATTGACATGATAATAGACCGCGCCGATGGTGTTGTTGATATTTGCGAGATGAAATACTCCCGCTATGAATACAGCCAAGATGCAGAAGAGAGTCTGAAACTTGGAAACCGAATCAAGGCCTTCCAGGCTGAAACCAAGACTCCAAAAGCCATTCGGACTGTCCTCATAACTACCAAGGGATTGGCTCAAGGTGAACATAGTGATGATTTTGCTAAAGTACTAACAATAAACAACTTATTTGTCGAGAATACCGAGGAAGGTTAAGCCAAACTTGCCCAAAAATTCAAAGTTTGGCGGTAAATATTTCAATGACCCGCTTTAAGCCATCATAATAGAGTTCCCGCTTGACTATTTCATCGTCGCAATTCATGGGCGCAAAGGTAAAGAATTTATATACGAAACAAAAACGGCACCGATTGAAATAGACTTGTTTTTGCCGAAAAACACAGAAAAAAAAGAATATTATTACTATTTATTTTGCATAACACAAAAAAGATAGTATTTTTGCATCGAAAATAAATACTAATACGATTGCCATGGAAAACCCGTTTACCCTTGTTCCATATATATCCAAGGAGCTTTTCTGCGACCGAGAGAACGAGACTCAAACCTTGCTGGAATACCTCCTCAACGGCTCGAATGTCACCCTGATTTCGCCACGTCGCTATGGGAAAACAGGTCTAATTTATCGCATTTTTGGCGAAATCAAGCATCAAAAAATCGATGTCAGCACCTGTTTGGTGGACATCTATGCCACGGAAAACCTCGAAGATTTCATCAAAGTGTTTTCCGAAGCGGTCATCGCATCCTTAGAGAAGAAAAAAAGCATCAAGAACTTTTTCCAATTTCTCGGCGGCCTGCGTCCCATGCTGAGTTACAACGCACTGACAGGCAACCCCGAACTTACCATGACCTACCTTTCTGACCACGAGAAGCAACAAACCCTTGCCTCCATCTTCGATTTCATAGAAAAACAAGGACAAAAGACCATCATCGCCATCGACGAATTCCAACAAATCAGGAATTACGGCACCAACACGGAAGCCTTGCTACGCTCCTATACCCAACCCTTGAAGAATGTGCAATTCATTTTCTGCGGCAGCAAGAAGCACCTGATGACCGAGATGTTCACCGATGCCCGAAGCCCGTTCTACGAAAGCACCCGTTGCCTCTATCTCGAGAAAATCAATCGCGAAGTTTACGCCGACTTCATCATTCGGATGTTCGGGAAAGGAAAGAAAATCATATCTATGGAGGCGCTGGATTTCATCCTAGATTGGACGAAAATCCATACCTTCTATACGCAGTCGCTTTGCAATCATGTGTTTCTGAAGGGCGGGAGAAAAATCGAGAAAGAGGACGTATTGCGCTCAGCAGTCCAAATCCTGAAAGAAAACGAGCAGACCTTCATCCAATGGCGCGACCTGCTGACCACCAATCAATGGAACTACTTGAAGGCTATTGCTAAAGAGCAAGTCGTGACGCAACCCTATGCTTCGCATTTCCTGCAAAAATACAATATCGGCACCTCCGCCAACTCGCAGCGACTCTTAGAAGCACTCATCGACAAGGAACTGATACTCGCCAACTCCACTATCGAAGGTATTTCCTACAGTGTTTACAATGTTTTCCTTTCACGCTGGCTTGAGAATCAATAGGTTGCCATCATCTCACAAGACAAGACAGCAAACATTTCTTTTTTGCATTCAAACCACGAACTTACAAAACTCGGGAAAGAACTCCGACATCTTCTTCCGAAACTCCGAATCCGCCGAGTTGGCGTAGCTGCTGTCGCGATCTTTCACCCACTCGGGACCGGTGAAGAAGCGGCGCATCTTCTTGTAGTCGGCACGGTCGGAGAGATAACGAACAAGGTAGATCAGCTCATACGACTTGCCGTTTTTGCCATGCCATTCTATCACGGGCAATTCATCCCCCTCAGGGCGGCATCGTCCCGTCAGGCGATAGGCAAACAAAGCCTTCACTTCATTGTCGTCGGCGATATAGCCCTTGTCGGCAAGCCAATCGATGAACGCCACCAAGACATCCACGCCTTTCCTTTTCAATTTGTTGTCCATGTAGAAAAACTCCTTTGGCGTGTTGGACTTGTGCTGCCAGTCGAAGAAATCTTCAGGAAGTATGAAAGGCTCCAAAGACTTCGGCTTAGGGTTTCGGTATTCTTCCCAAATTCCGTCAATCAAGTCTTTGGCCATGGGATTGTCAAGAATCGGGTCAATCAAGTTACGTTCCTTCAGCGTGAAGTCGTCGTACCAGTCCCAATAGTAATGAAGTCGTGCAGCCAAGTCGGTTTCGAGGAAATGGCGGTAGTCGGAGAAGTATTGTTGCAAAGCTTCGTCGCTGTCGTCTTCGTCAAGCACCTCGACAGAGGGCTGCCATTGCTTAACGGCTTCCACTATTTTGCCATCGTCTGCATCGCCCTCCATAGGCTGATGGCCCGCGATGCTGTCGAGATAAAAGGAGAAGTCGTCGCCCTCCATTTCGGTCCCCGTCGACAAGGCATCCCAACAATAGGAACACAGCTTAGCCAAAGCCGTCAGGTCGCATTGGGCTTGCTCCAGCATCGAAACGAAGCCGTCCTTGTCGCCATGCTCCACATAATTAAGCAGTTTGGTCTTTTCGGTCGAGGGCATCTCCAAAACGGAAAGAAACTCCATGACCGTTGCGCTGAGCAGATTCTTCAAGACGTTGAAAATCTCCTCGGGTTTCATAAAGACGGCATCGGGATCCTCGTTGATGATATATTCCTTTTCTTCGACGAGGAAACGGTTGTTGTGGACGAAGGTAACGGCACTATCCAAAGGCCCGATCACTTCCTTCCACAATCGGAATGTATCCTTGAAGTCTTGTTCAACTTCGTCGTCCTGGATAATCTCGTCCACGACGCTGATGCTCTCGTTTTTGACGGGCGTCGTTATGGCCTGCTTCAGCCCTTCGTAATAGAGTCTCCTTTTGATGATTTCGTCCTTGCCGTTCATGGGTGCAAAGGTAAGCAAAAACGGTAAAACCATCTCGTTTCGGGCCACTTTTGCCATTTTTTAGGCCAATACATCCTACTCTATCGAAAAAATCCGTACCTTTGCAGATTAATTAAAACCTAATCCGCCATGGCACTTGATAACGAAAAAATCATTGGTGAAGGCCTGACCTACGACGATGTTCTGCTGGTCCCTTCCTACAGTAATGTTCTCCCGCGT
>JAEETH010000064.1 GCA_016290215.1 Bacteroidales bacterium | reverse complement strand
TGCTCCCCAGCAGAGCCTTCCTCCGTTTCAGCTCGCACTGCAAAGATACTCTTTTAGACTTATCTCTGCCTATCATATTTTGTCGTTTTTTGACCTCCGTCACCAACCATTTTTGGCAACATTACCCTTTTTGTTATTTTGGCAAACACTCAATTCAGCACAATCTCTTTCAAGATTTCCTTCCCCACCCTATCATTCAAATTCTTCATCAACAACGATTTGGAGTAATTCAATTCATTGCGTAAAGCATCGGAATCAACGCGGACGAAAAGCTTGTGGTTTTTGATGGAAAGGTCGATGGTATGCGAGGCGATGAATGGTCCCACCACCTTGGGCCATGTATTGATGAGCTTGATTTCGTCCAAATAATCAGAACCTCGGTGTTGCTCATAGAACTCCTTGATAAGGTCGCCGAGGGGCTTCACGTCAAAGTACACCATCGTCGCCTCCTATCTCCTTGACTTGGCCTTTGACCACTTCGAAAATCTTGTGGTCGATGTTAGTGTTTTCAAACAGCTTCTCCACCCTACCCTGTTGTGTGTCAGTAATAAACACCTGTCCAAAATGCTCGTCACCGACCAATCGGACCAGTTTCATCACGCGCTGGTCGTCGAGTTTGTCGAAGATGTCGTCCAACAGCAAAATAGGCTTGTAGCCAATCTTTTGGTAGTTGAACTCAAATTGCGCCAAACGAATCGACACCACAAACGACTTCTGCTGGCCTTGTGAGCCAAACTTTTTCAGCGGATGACCATCAAGGGTGAACTCCAAGTCGTCCTTGTGGATGCCTACGTTGGTATAGCCCGAATAACGGTCTTGCTGCAAGCTCTCCTCCAGCAACTCGTTCAATGGCTTTTCATCCAGTCGCGACTGATATACCACATTCACCTTTTCCGTGCCACCCGAGACAATCTCGTAATAATGTTGAAAAATCGGCAAAAACTCCTCCAAAAACTGATGGCGTTTGGCATGGATGTCGTCGGCATGTTGCGCCAGCTGGTCTTCCCAAAGGCGAAGTAACTCGCGGTCAAAATAGCGACTTTCGGCAAACTGTTTCAGCTGCATGTTACGTTGCAGCAAGGCACGGTTGTATTTCAGCAAGGCGTTGAGATACATGGGGTCGAACTGTGAAATCACGCCATCGATGAACTTGCGACGCAGGTCGCTGCCCTCGTTGATGAGGTCACGGTCGTAAGGCGAAATCATCACCAAAGGAAACTTGCCGATGTGGTCGCTGAGGCGGTCGTATTCCTTCTTGTTGAAACGGAACGACTTTTTGGCATCGCTTTTCTGCACACACGACACCATCTCGTCGTCCTTGCCATCGTGCGAGTACACGCCATGGATGGCGAAGAAATCCTGCTCATGACGGATGTTCTGTTTGTCGGTAGCACTAAAAAAGCTCTTGCAAAACGAAAGGTAGTAGATGGAATCGAGGATGTTGGTCTTCCCTGCCCCGTTGAGGCCCACGAAACAATTGACATTCTCCGACAGCTGCAAATCCGCCGATTCACAGTTCTTGAAGTTGGTCAGTTTGAGTTCGTGGAGATACATTTCTTTTTAATTCTGAATGATGAATTTGGAATGCGGAATATCGCAATGCGATGCTGGGCTTCGCCCCCATTCAGCATTCCGAATTCCAAATTCCGCATTCTTATTTAAATTTGCTCAAATCCAAACGCAGCGTCAGGAAATGGGGCGAGCCCACGATATTGTTTCTTGAGAGCGCATAGTCAATTTGGAAGGCCTTGATTTTCACGCCAAAACCAGCCGAAAAACCTACCAAACTACGCTTCTTAGGCACTCCCATATTGCGATGGGTCTCGTAGTCGTAGGAAGCTCTCAAGAATATGTTCTTGCCCAACGCCAGTTCGCCGCCAATGACTAAATGGCAACCCAAGTTGGCAAAGAACTTCGCGGCCTTCGACGGACCTTTGTATTCTCCCGTAACGGGGTCATAATATCCCGCCAAATCAAGTGGGTCGTCATAGATTTTGTTCCAATGCTGGATGTCCTTGTAGCCCATGATGATGGTCAACGGCAGGTGGTCGAGCTGTTTGGAAACCATGAAATCCAAGGAGAACGGCAACCACTTGTCGTCCACATTCAACTCTTTGCTAAAGATTTGTCGTCCGATGTTGCGTGCAGCGAGAGTGAAAGCCCAATTGGAATACGACCAATACGTGGCTGCCACATCCACGCCTAAGGCACCTGCGCGACCTGTTTCATACTGTACGCCAGCATATTTCAGGTTGGCACCGATGCTCCATTTATCGGTCAGCTCACGACCCCAACCAAGGGTGACCGCATAATCCGACACGTTGAACGTGCTACCGTCGGTGTAGCCACTTTCGGAGGCATACTGCATGTTGCCGTAGTTGTAATATTGGACTGAAGCTGCAAAACTACCCACTTTATCAAAAGTATGGCTGTATTGAGCCGTGCCGAAGTTCGTCCCCACTTTGAAATCGCCCACATACGACAAAGTCAATTGGTTGTTCATCTCGGGCGAGATGGCTGAGGGATTGAAAACAGCCGACTGCAAGTCGCCGTCATGCAAAGGCAGCGGCAGACCGCCCAAAGCCACCACACGGGCCGAATTGGCGTCCGTCAAGGCACGATACAAGCCATTGTTCACTTGTGCACTGGCTTGTAAAGCAATGATTGACAGCACCAAAATCCATATTACGTAGATTGTTCGCTTCATATTTCCTTATTTTCAGGATAACGACACCAATATCATTTTATTGTCTAACAGTCTCATTTGTCGACCAAGCCCAAACCCGTCTTCACCAATTTTCCCTCCTCTTTCAAGACGTTGGAAAGTCGGTCTAACATTCCATTGACGAAACGACGACTTTCGGAGGTACTATAGAACTTGGAAATCTCGATATACTCGTTGATGGTCACCTTCACAGGGATGGAATGAAATTCGCAAAACTCCGTCAAAGCCATGAAAATCAAAATCTTATCCATCAACGCCAAACGGTCATAGTCCCAATTGGAGATGTTGGCCTTCACCAATTCCATGTACTCATCGGCATGAAGAATGGTCTTTTCGAACAGCTTGACTACAAACTCCTTATCATCAGTCTCAGCCTTATAGATTGGCGGCAACATACTGAATTCATCGAAATTGGAGGACATCTCGCTGATGAACTTCCAAAGCAGATAAATGGCCAACTGGTAATCGCTGTTGAACGAAAGGTCACGGTCGGAATAATAGTCGTAGAGCAAGCCATTTTCGGGCATGTAGGTTTCAATCACCGTAACCAAGAAACGCTTGTCTTCGCCAAAACCCGTTTTTCCGTTGGACATATATTCCTGATACTCTGGCGTTTCAACCAACTTAACAAACATATTGCGAATGAAATCCTCACGGGAGTCGGCCCAGTTGATTTTGTACTGTTCCTCCAATTTCATCAGATGCTTGTTGTCATCCAAAGCCTTGAGAATGCTATTGTTGACAAACTTCATGTTGGGGTTCAAGTCCTCCTCCGTCGGGAAATGCTTTTGCTTGTTCTCCTCGATGCGGCGTTCGGCAAAATGCCTGATTTCGACCCAAAAAGAAAGCTGGTAGACAAAAAGCTTATAAAGGTCCTCGACCCATTCAAGCAGCTGACGTTCGGCTTGAGGCAGGTTGGAACTCTCTGACTGATGGTAGGCGTAAATGGATTGCAACGCCTTGACTCTCAAAAATCTTCGATTCAACATAGATTTGGATGGTTTATCGTCAAAACAAAATGCAAAGGTAAGGAAAAATCCATTGTCGGCTCCATAAAAATGCAGTAAATTTGCAGCAAAACCGCCGATTAATATTTTTTTCCATCCTCCTGCAGCGATACAAGAAAAAAGCCTATCTTTGCGTTTACAATTTTCGAAAAACTAACTCATTAAATAAGAACATCTATGAAGAAAAAATTCATCTGCCCCATCTGCGGGTACGTACACGAAGGAGAGGAAGCCCCCGAACGCTGCCCTCAATGCAAGCAAATCGTTGAATGGAAAGTCGTTGACGAAAGCGCTGCCTTGAATTTCGTAACCGAACATGTCGTCGGCATCGCCAAAGGCACCGGCGAAGACATGATTAAGGACCTCAACGCTCATTTCATGGGTGAAGCCACCGAAGTTGGCATGTATTTGGCCATGAGCCGCCAAGCCGACCGCGAAGGCTATCCCGAAATTGCCGAGGCCTTCAAGCGCTATGCCTTCGAAGAGGCCGACCACTGCGCCAGATTCGCCGAACTGCTGGGCGACGTGGTTTGGGACACCAAGACCAACCTTTACAAGCGCATGATCGCCGAAGCCGGCGCCTGCGAAGACAAGATGCGCATCGCTCGCGTGGCCAAGGAGCGCAACCTCGATGCCATCCACGACACCGTCCACGAGATGGCCAAAGACGAAGCCCGCCACGGCAAAGGCTTTGAGGGACTGTATAAACGGTATTTTGAATAAGAAGCCGTCAGCTATCAGCAATCAGCCGTCAGCTTACTTAAACCAAGCTGAAATCGAAGATTCAACGAAGTTAAAGCTGATTGCTGACTGCTGAAAGCCAACTGAACAACTGAACAACTAATAACTAATAACTAAAAAAGATGATTAGCAAGAAATTAGCAAAAGCCATCAACGACCAAATCAATGCTGAGATGTGGTCGGCCTATCTCTATCTGAGCATGTCGCAAGACATCTACGCCAAGGGTTTCCATGGCATCGCCCATTGGTACAAGGTGCAATTCCTTGAGGAACAAGCCCACGCAGCCATCATGATCAACTACCTGCATTCACAAGATGCCAAGGTCGTCCTGGCCCCTATCGCCAAAGTGCAGACCGAATGGAAGAGCGTGTTGGCCGCTTTTGAAGACACCCTCGAACATGAGAAGAAGGTGACCGCCATGATCAACAATCTGTGCGACATCGCCGACGAAGACAAGGACCGCGCTGCCGCCAACTTCCTCGCCTGGTTCATCGATGAACAGGTGGAAGAGGAAGAGAATGCCCGCGACCTGGTACGCCAAGCCACAATGATCGGCGACCACATCGGTGGCATGATTATGCTCGACAAGGAGCTCGGTGCCCGCGAGTACCACACGCCTTCGCCGCTGAAGTAATCCTTCAGACCACAATGAAAAAAGCTCCGCTTCTTTTGAAACGGAGCTTTTATTCTTTTTCTGACAGGTTAGAAACTCAATGTCAGCCCGACACCTCCTGGTGCCAGACCGAAATTGAGTTCGACACCACCACCGTAGGATGTTTTACCTAAATTGGCATTATAAATGGCAACACCTTTCTTCAAATGGCTATTAGCCAAATACGAAAGGCCATAACCTCCTGCAATCAAGCCAACACCCCCTGCAAGGATGTAGGGGTTAAAATGGCCACGAATAATATCTACAACTTCCCATCCAAGGGCAAAACCACCCATAAAACTTATTACGTATGCAAAACCATTGGCAACTCCCGCTTTCCTTACTTCCTTTAGAGCCAATTCGTCGTTAGCGAGGATAGATTTTATTTGACGCATGGATTCGATTTGCATGCCATGATAATAAAACTTATTCTTCTCCCCTGCGAATATGAAATTATTGGAGGTTTGGGCAAATGCCGACCCAAGTCCAATAAAAAGCAACGTGATTAAAGCTAAAAACACTTTTTTCATAGAAATCAGTATTATAGTAATTAAAGCTCTCCCGCCTGTTTCTTCGCCCAAAACTGTTTGAAATCCTCGTAGTTCTTTTCGAGCAGCGTCGGCGTGTCCAAATCGTATGGGCATTTTTCGTGGCAGGCGTTGCAGTGCTTGCAGTTCTCGATGAGTTTCATCTTCTCAGCCCATTCCTCGGTGAGGTAAACCTCAAGCGGAGCACGGCGCAGCAAGAGACTCATACGGGCGCAGTCATTAATTTGGATGCCTGCGGGACAAGGCATACAATAACCACAGCCACGGCAAAACTCGCCCGATAACTCGGCACGTTCCTTCTCAATCTTGCGCCACGAAGCGGAAGAAAGCTCAGGCTCATGGTCTTGATACGAAATGAACTCGTCCAACTCGCTCTCACGCTGTATGCCCCAAATGGGCAGGGCATGGTCGAACTGGTTAAGGAAGGCGTAGGCCAAGGCCGAGTCGTTGATGAGGCCACCCGCCAAAGCTTTCATGCAGATAAAGCCCATATTATGCTTATAGCAGGCCTCCACAATCTTTTGGTCTTCTGGAGACGACAGGTAAGAGAACGGATATTGCAATGTGTCGTAGCAGTCACGCTCGATGGCTTCCATGGCCACATTTTGTCGGTGGTTGCTGATACCGATAAAACGCACCTTACCTTGGCGCTTGGCCACCTTCATAGCGTCATACATGCCCAACTTGTCGCCTGGACGCGGACAATAGTCAGGATTGTGGAATTGGTACAAGTCCAAATAGTCGGTTTTCAGGTTTTTCAAGGTGGTATGAAGGTCTTTCCAAAAGTCCTCCACATTGGTGGCTGCCGTCTTGGAAGCAATGAGCACCTTGTTGCGGCGGTCGCCAAAAGCAGCGCCGATTTTCTCCTCGCTGTCGGTGTAGAACCGCGCCGTGTCGTAAAAGTTGATGCCGTTGTCGTAGGCCTTGTGCAGCAGATAAACCGCTTCCTTTTCGCTGATGCGCTGAATGGGCAAGGCACCAAAGCCATTCTTGTTCACTTTTAAGTTGGTCTTGCCTAATGTGATAATCTTCATAACACCTGAATTTTTGACAAAAATAGAAAAAGAATTGACACACACCAACTTTTCCGACAAAAAAATCTCTTCCAAGTGTCCAAAAACCCTATTTTTGCAAAAAATATCCACCATGAAAATCCTTATCCTCAACGGCCCCAACCTCAACCTTTTAGGCAAACGTGAACCCGAAATTTATGGCAATCTTTCTTTCGGCGAATACCTGCCGCAACTCCGTGAGCGATTCCCTCAACATGAGATTTCCTATTTCCAATCCAACCACGAAGGCGTGTTGATTGACCAACTGCAAGCTGCTGACGGACAATATGATGCCGTTGTGATGAACCCTGGTGCCTACGCCCACACTTCCATCGCCATCGCCGACTGCATTCGTGCCATCAGCATCCCTGTAGTGGAGGTACACATTTCCGACATCTCGAAACGGGAGCCTTATCGAAGGCATTCTTTCACCGCCGAGGCTTGCCGGAAGAGCATTATAGGATTAGGGCTAAAAGGATATGACGAGGCTGTTTTGGCTTTGGAGATGCTATAACTCACATCCCTACAAAGTAAAATCACTTTCCTTTAATTCGCTGTATTTCTTTTTTCCGCGAATCACATTGTCAAACACGATGTTGCGCTTATAGATGCAACTGACCGTCTTGTGCTCCGTCGTCTTGCGGCCATCTCTTAGGGTTTTCAGCCGTTTGTAGAAATCCCAATGCGCCTTGAAGACCATACAAAAGTCCTTCGGGCAACCTTCAACGAGGAACTTGAACGCCGCCACCCAGTCCAAAAAGATGCGGTAGATAATGGTACGGTGCACACGATGCTTGGGCAGGTTTTTCACCAACAGCGAGAGATTGTTGCGGAAATTCAAATAGGTCTTGCGCGGCGAGTTCTTTGACAAAGTGCCACCACCGATGTGATACACCCACGACTGCGGACAGCAATACACCTTGTATCCAGCATTCTTCAGTCGCCAGCACAAGTCGATTTCCTCCATGTGGGCAAAGAAACTGTCGTCCAAACCGCCGATTTGATGATACAAATCGGCACGGACAAACATGCAGGCGCCCGTGGCCCAAAACACTTCTTTCGGCACATCGTACTGATGTTCGTCAACCTCCAGGTTTTGAAACACGCGCCCACGGCAGAAAGGATAGCCGTACTTGTCGATGAAGCCACCGCTGGCACCGGCATATTCAAACCGCTCCTTATTATAATAGGAGAGAATCTTGGGCTGACAGGCGGCAATCTGCGGGTCGGCATCCATCATTTCGATAACGGGTTCAATCCATCGCGGCGCCACCTCGATGTCGGAGTTGAGCAGCACATAATACTGAGCCTCAATCTGTCGCAAGGCCACATTATAACCCGTGGCAAAGCCTCCGTTGCTGCCATTCTCAATCAGGCGAATCTCAGGGAAATGCTCGCGCATGAAGGCTACAGAATCGTCGGTGGAAGCATTGTCGGCCACAACGATTTCGGCCAATGTCGGGTCGCAGTTGGCGATGACATTGGGCAGGAACTGTTCGAGGAACTTCCGTCCGTTGAAATTCAATATGACGACAGCCACCTTCATGCTTTTTCCGTTTGAGGTCTTTCGTGTTTCCATCTGCGATGCGACCAGAGCCAATTGCCGGGGTTGGCTTCAATGAAACGCTCCACGCAACGCACATAACGCTCCATGATTTCACCGCTTACGGTTCCCTTTGGATTATCCGTAATCATCTCAAAAGCAATCTCATATCGGCCTCTCCCCTGCCGTTTCATGCTGACGAAAACAATGGAATAGTCCAACTTTTGGGCGATGCGTTCGATCCCCGTAAACCAGCAAGTATCCTGATGCAAAAACTCGATCCAGTAATCCGTAGCCAATCCATGTGGAGTTTGGTCGGCCATCATCAACACGGCATTGGGAGTGTCGCGCAACTGGGCTAATCTTCGTAGCACCGAATTCGATTCCACCATCTCCAAGTTGCAGTCTTTAGTTCGCATATACAGCATAAGACGTTCAAAAACAGAATTTTGCACCCTTTTATATACGGCAAGGCCTTTATGGTGAGAAAGTTCTGGAATCATCTTGCCAAACCACTCCCAGTTGCCCGAATGCGGGATGGCGAAAAAGATGTTTTTGTGTTTTTCTTCCAATTGGGTTATCAACTCCGTGTTGACAAAAGTGAGCCTTTCCCTGTAGCCATCCGGCCCCATGCGCATCATCTTCGGACCTTCCACGACCAAATCGCAGAGGTTGCGATAAAAGTGTTTTTCTATGGTCTTGATTGACTTGGCATCTTTTTCGGGAAAAGAACGCAACAAGTTCTGCCTCACTACCTTGCGACGATAGCGAGCCACATGGTAGACGAACAAATAATACAAATCGGATTTCAGGTAAAGCAGCCAATACGGCTGAATGGATTGGAAATCAACCCACCACTTCACCAAATAAAACCCGATAGTTTTCATGGTTGTTATCTTGGATTGTTGTACAAATCGCCAGCATGCGTGCCCCAACCATTTTCATATTGGGTTTGGTCGACGCCCTGATCGTAACCCTCTCCATAGATACGCGAATAAATCTCAAGCTGCCAACGCGGGTTTTGGATTTCGCCAATCACATTGGAATGGATGAGCTGGTAATCGTTGGCCGCCGAGTCTTTCGACATAAACACAAAACGCTTGTCGTGTTGCTTGTTGCGATCGTAGACTAGCTCGTAGTAATGCCAAATCTCGTAGGGATAGGCACCAGGCTCGTTAGGCTCCTGCATAATCTTATCGGGCTGGCCGTATTTAAGGAACACATAGCCGCGGTCGGTGCGATAACCTGGATAGGATGAAGTCTTGAACGACATGTTGACACGATGCACAGCGGTCAAATACTCTTCAAAACCCTGCTTGGGATTCATCGGCGAGCGCGCGCTCCAGAAGTTGAACAGGAACTGCTGCATGGTCTTCATATCGTCGGTTTTCACGAGACTGTTGGAATAATCACGCTCCGTTTCAGAACAAATCGGGCTAAGGTATTTGATGTACTTGCGCAATGTGTCGATGTCGGTGATATTGCCGACAAAGGTATTGGCAACGTTCACTCCGGCGAGGTCGTTCATGTCGTAACTCACACTCGGATTGCTGCGTTGGAAGAAGCAGCTGTTGGAGCAAATCAAAGTGTTGCTGCGGTCACGCATCTCGACAACGAGGTAATAGTTGCCCGATGGCAAGTCCTTAATATCTATGGTATTGAGCAACACATTTACCCTGCTCACCTCATAGCGCTTGTTGAAGTTATAGTTTTGCATGCGGCTCGACGACTCAACGGTTTCGATGTAATAATTAACAAGGAACTTGCCTTCGTCATAGAGCTTGTCGCTGTTGTATAACTCCGTGTAGAAATGCAGTCTTTCATCGTTGACACCATAGAAGGGATACACACGAGGCAGGAAATCACAGCCGCTCTTGGTGCAGGCCTTTTGTTGGTCGGCTTTCTCGTACGAATCGAACAGCAGGATGTCGGAAATAGCAGGCATACCTTCCTTATAATTTAAGGTCAATGGCATGGTTTCGGTGGGAAGCGCGATGCCACTATTCAAGTCGACGATGCTGAATTCCATTTCATACTCGCCATTGGGCAGCGAAAAACGCTGTTGGTCGATGAAGGCACCACTCAGGTTTGAGGTGTCGGTCACCACAGGGCTATCCAAAGCGACCTTCGACAAATTACAAATCAGCGAATCACCGGCATGTCTAAAAATCGTGGTAATCTCCACCGTTGCCTTAAACTTGCCCGGTTCAAACTCCTTATACACGGCTGAACGGTTCTCGAAGGCAATGGCGTTTTCCACGTATGGCGAAACACCTGGGGCACAATAGGTTGTCGTTGACAAATAAGGCTTCAAGTGCTTCACCTTTTCTTGTGCGTTGCCGGTAAAACCAAGCAGCACTAACATCAATATTACAAGTGTTCTTTTCATAGCAATACGGATTATTTCAATGTGCAAAAATAATCATTTCGTGACAAACGGGAATTTTTTTTCGGGAAAAATCGCAACCAAACGAAAAATGTTGTACTTTTGCAGCGGAGATATGGCTGAGTGGTCGATAGCGGCGGTCTTGAAAACCGTTAAGCCGAAAGGCTTCGGGGGTTCGAATCCCTCTGTCTCCGCAAGGCGGCGTAAGTCGCTTTCATTTTGTCAGACCATCTGACTTCAAGTCAGGAGAGATGCCGGAGTGGTCGATCGGGGCGGTCTCGAAAACCGTTGAACGCATTGCGTTCCAAGGGTTCGAATCCCTTTCTCTCCGCAAGACAATCGGTATAACCGAGTGATTATCACAAAGTTATACCGATTTTATTTTTCCTTCCTCATCCTTTAGAAAAGCCGCTTTTTTTGTATTTTTGCAGCCATACGAAAAAGGCAACAACATGAATAGTATGACCCAAAAACATGTAATCGGCATAGGTGAGACTGTATTGGATATCCTGTTCAAGAACGACCAACCCCAGAAAGCCGTTCCAGGCGGATCGACATTCAACAGTATCGTTTCGCTCGGACGTGCTGGCGTGCCCTGCGCCATGCTGACGGAAGTGGGAGGCGACCATGTGGGCGACATGATTTGCAACTTTTTAGTTGACAATGGTGTGTCGCCGGAATATGTCTGCCGACATGATAATGTCAAGTCACATATAACATTGGCTTTTTTGGATGAGCATAACGATGCGCAATACGTGTTTTATAAGGACCACGCGTCTGTTTGGTTGGACGGAAAGTTGCCTCAAATGGACAAGGATGCCGTGGTGCTTTTCGGTTCGTTCTTTGCCATCAACCCTGCCATACGACCTGTTGTGGGCAATTTATTGCGCACTGCACACGAGTCGGGTGCTTGGCTTTATTACGACGTGAACTTCCGCAAAAACCACATTGTCGATTTGCCGGAGGTGGCATCCAATATCGAGGAGAATATGAGTTTAGCGAATGTGGTGCGTGGGTCGATGGAGGATTTCGACTACATGTATGGTCTGCAGGATGGGGATGCCATTTATGAACGGGTGAGCCGCCACTGCCAAACCTTGATTCTGACCGACGGGCCTCGCTCGATACGCGTCTATACGCCCGATGGCTGCGAGACCTATCCCGTGCAGACAATAGAGACAGTCAGTACGGTTGGTGCAGGAGACAATTTCAATGCCGGTTACATCTATGCCATGCTGCAAGGCAAGGACGACCAAGCCTCGCGCATCGAGATGGCACAACAATGGAGTCAGGATGTCTGCCGCCAGATTGGGAACAACATCAGCGATGAGTTGGTTGCAACAATTAAAAAATTTGAATCAGCTTAAAAAAACGTTCCAAGCCACATATTTCTGGCCTAACGCTTTTACTTTTGCATTATCCTAACCTTTCTCAAATCCAGCAAATTAGTAGGGTTACTGCCCATGTTTTTCACGCGCTTGTTTACAAAACGAAGCACTTCGTCGTAAAACAGCACCACGACGGGGGCATCCTGCATCATTAAGCTGTCCATTTCAGTGTAATAACGGGCACGCTGTTCCAAGTCGTTACAAAGCAAGGCTTTGTCAAACAGCTTATCATATTTGGGATTCGTGTAATGGCAGTAATTCGGACCTGAAGGAGCAAAGTTTGAGGTAGTAAATAAGGAAAGGTAATTCTCGGCATCAGGATAGTCGGCCACCCAGGAAGAACGGAAGAACTGCAAACTGCCGTTGCTTCTCATACTACGCATCGTGGCGGGCGGCATCACCTCCATCTTACACTGCAAGCCGATTTGCTCCACCTGACTTTGCACAAACTTGCCAATGTCGGCATAATCTGCCACGGTGGAGAGTTGCAACAGATAGCCTTCTAAACGGTTCTCCGCCACTAATCGCTGGGCGCGCTTTAGGTCGTAGCCGTAGCCAATGGTCGAACTATGTCCAGGCAAACCGACGGGTATCATGCCGCCCGTGCCAGGCTCGCCGATGCCATTGCGCAGGTAGCGCAACATCTTCTCGCGGTCGATGCAGAGGTTGACCGCCTGACGCAAAGCACGGGCACGGTCGGGACCTATCGGGTCGTTCGGATCGATGAAGAAGGAGAAATATTCGGTGTTCAAGTAGGGTTCTGTAATCAACTCGATTTTGCCCTCATATTTCTTGCGCAGATTGCCATCGTAGGTCAGCAATTCGTCCTTATAGCGCGCATCAATCCCCGACATGAAGTCGAATTTGCCCTTTATAAACTCAAGGAACGCCACCTGCTTATCTATGAGGAAGCTGACGGAGACGGCATCAATATAAGGCAACCTCTCCCCTGCCGCATCACGCTCAAAATAGTCAGGATTTTTGCGGAAAACGAGCTTCACGCCTTCTTTCCAATACTGGAACTTGAACGGCCCTGTCCCAACGGGATGGCTTCGAAAGTTATCTCTGTAATACTCAACGGCTTCATGCGGCACCACCGAGGCGTAGGTCATCGAAAGGATGCCCAAAAACGGCGGGAACGGTTTCGACAATTCTATTTGGAAGGTAGTGTCGTCCAAAGCCGTGAAGGCATACTGGTCGTCATCGTGTTTCACTGAAGAGAAAATCCACAATCCAGGCGAACTCAAGCGTTTGTCTACCACCCTATTGAAGGAATAGACGAAGTCTTGGGCAGTCACATAGCGCGATTTCGGCGTTTCGACAGGCTCAACGGCCTTGGCTTCTTCGTGTTGTGAAGGTTCCTGAGCCCGTCGAAGGGCCGACTGATAAAAACATGTATCCTCATGAAACTGCACATCGTTACGTAAATGGAACGTATAAATCAATCCATCCTCGCTGATGTCCCACGACTTGGCCACCATCGGAACAAGGTTCTTTTGGTCATCAAAGGCGACAAGGCTGTTAAACACCTGGTTACAAGCCCAGATATGCGGCAAGTCCTTGGCATAAATCGGGTCGAGGGTGAGAATGCCTGCGGATTCGTTATATTTGAAAATGGCAAGGTTTTCATCCTCACCTTGTCGCTGACTGCATCCTGCAGTCAGCACAAACAGCATAACTAATCCCAACAGCCCTCTTCTCATTTTCACTTTACCTTAAATCCAATCACCTCGGGATGCAGGTTTTTCAGATACTTGTTGTAGTCGAGGTCGTTATTATCCTGTTCCTTCTCCAAAGCAAGGTCAAGCACCTCCATCATGTTCTGCACATAATGGAAGTTCAAGCCTTCGATGTAGTCCTCCTTAATATCCTTGATATCATGCTCATTGTCAACGGAAAGAATGAGATCGGTGACACCATTGCGTTTGGCAGCTAACATCTTTTCCTTCACACCGCCCACAGGCAGCACCCTGCCACGCAGTGTAATCTCTCCCGTCATGGCCAACTGGCTCTTCACCTTACGTTGCGTGAAGGCGGAAGTCAAAGCGGTGAGCATGGTGATACCAGCAGATGGGCCGTCCTTAGGCGTGGCACCCTCGGGGATGTGGACGTGGACGTTCCAAGCCTCGAACACATCGGGGTTGATGTTAAGTTGGGAAGCATGTGCTTTGATGAACTCGTAGGCAATAGTCGCGGATTCCTTCATCACCTCGCCGAGGTTGCCCGTCAGCGAGAGATGACCTCCACCACGGCTCAAACTGACCTCGATGGACAGAATCTCGCCGCCTACCTGCGTCCAGGCCAAGCCCGTGGCCACACCCGGCATGGTATGTTTCACTTCGTCCTCGTCATGGTGCATGGGCACGCCAAGCACCTTACGCAAATCATCGTCGGTAAGTTTCTTGTCAAATGATTCCTCGGTCACCACCTGTTTGGCACGATAGCGCATCATGTCGCCAATGCGGCGTTCTAAGTTACGCACGCCCGCCTCACGGGTGTAGTCGTCGATGATGTGCATCACGATGTCCTTCGGGAAAGCGATTTGCTTGCTGTCTAAGCCATGCTCCTTCATCTGCTTGGGAATGAGGTGCCGCTTGGCAATTTCATATTTCTCTTCGCGCAAGTAGCCGCTCAAGTCGATGATTTCCATACGGTCGCGCAAGGCGGGATGAATGGTCGCGAGGTTGTTGGCCGTGGCGATGAAGAGAATCTTCGAGAGGTCGTAGTCCAACTCGATGAAGTTGTCATAGAAAGCGTTATTCTGCTCAGGGTCAAGGATTTCAAGCAAGGCAGCCTGAGGGTCGCCACTGATGTTGTTGCCGCTCACCTTGTCGATTTCGTCCAAAACGAAAACAGGGTTGCCCGATTTCACCTTACGCAAATTCTGAATGATACGACCCGGCATGGCACCGATATAAGTTTTACGGTGTCCGCGCAATTCGGATTCGTCGCGCACGCCACCGAGTGACATTCTGACATATTTACGGTTCAACGCCCTTGCGATGGACTTGCCCAACGAGGTCTTGCCCACGCCAGGAGGCCCAACAAGGCACAAGATGGGCGATTTCATATCGTTGCGCAACTTCAACACGGCAAGATGCTCAACGATACGGTCTTTCACCTTGTCCAAGCCGAAATGGTCGGCATCGAGGATACGTTGCGCGCGTTTCAGGTCGAAATTATCCTTGGTGTATTCCTCCCAAGGCAGGTCAACGAGATACTGTAGATAGTTCAGCTGAATGCCATACTCCGCCGCCTGCGGATGGGTGCGTTCCAACTTCTTCAACTCTCTGTCAAAGACTTCAGACACTTCCTTCGACCATTTCTTCTTCTTGGCCTTCTCCGTCAACTCCTTGACATCCTGCTCGTTGGGATTGCCTCCCAGCTCCTCTTGAATCGTACGTAGCTGCTGGTTGAGGTAATACTCACGCTGTTGTTTGTCCATGTCGACGCGCACTTTGCTTTGGATCTGTTGCTTCAGTTCCAACATCTGCTGCTCGTCGGTCAACACAGCCAAGAGGTCGGAAGCCATCTGGTTGAGGTTGCGCGCCTCCAAAAGACCTTGTCTGACAGGCATGTCAGCTTCCACATTGCTGGCCACGAAATTGAGCAGGAAAACGGGGTCATCAATGTTCTTGATAGCAAAGCCCGCCTCTTGCGACAGGTTACGCGAACGAGCGATGACTTGTATGGCCAACTCCTTGACAGATTGTATCAAAGCATTGAATTTACGCGTGTTAGGAATATCTTCCGAAGCCGCGTAGGGTATCACCGTGGCTTTAATATAAGGCTCGACCTGAGTAGGTTCCACCACCTCAAAACGGCGTTTGCCTTGGATGATGACGGTGACATTGCCGTCGGGCATCTCAAAGGTTTTAAGGATTTGCGCCGAGGTGCCCACCTTATACAAATCGTCGAGCATCGGTTCTTCCACATTCGACTCCTTCTGCGCGATGACGCCGATGGCCTTGCGTTTGCGGTTGTATTCCTTCACTAACTGAATGGACTTGTCGCGTCCCACAGTAATGGGAATGACCACACCTGGATAAAGCACAGAGTTGCGCAAAGGCAAAATGGGCAGTTCCTCAGGCACTTCCTCATCCTGGGCGAGATGTCCTTCCTCGATGGTCAACACGGGGATGAACTCGGCATTGGAGTCCATCATATCTGAAAACAATTCGGGTTCAACTTTATAACTCATAAGCAATTAAATTTGACGCGGGACACTATTATGACTATGACCATTGACTATGACAATGACAGATTCCACTTAGGTTAGTGTTTTATACCTTTGGTAAGAGCTGTCATAGTCATTGTCACAAGTCATAGTCAAAACGTCTCGCGTCTCGTGTCAATTATGTAAACAGATTCTCTCATTAAACTAATTCTTCCAAGCGACAAAATGTCAGTCCGTCGCCGTTTCACACCTTATTATATACGTGGCGCAAAGATACGACAATAATAATGCCAAGGCAAAAAAAAAGCCCCTGCTTTGCGCAAGAGCTTCTTTTTTGGTGGTTGCATCTTCACCATCGGCTTCCCTTAAAGATACTCCGCCCAACGCGCCTGCAACCTCTCCTGGGCCACTTCGATGATGTCTTTCAGGTGCTTGCCGTAGGAACGGTAATAGACCAACCAAGCCGTGAAGCCATAGAACGCAGCCTGCGCCCAAAGACCAACCAGCTCGTGCCTGACATCGCGAAGCAACGCGCCCATGTTGTTGATTTTCACGAAGCCGTTGATGCCAAAAGTCGACGGGAAGAGCCATGAGACGACCTTCCAGAAATGCGGAATCGAGCACGAAGGCCACGAAATGCCCGAGATGAACAACAGCGGCACCGAGATGAACACAAACATGATGATGAACACCTCGCGATTGTGCGCGATGCCGGAGATGGTTATGCTAAAGAAAATGCAGGCCAATATGAAAGGAAACAAGAACGCGAGGAGGTCGCCTGGATGTCCGATTTGTATCAAGTGGAACCATTTCGGCACAAGACAGAAAACATAGGCCGACACCACGGCATAGATGGCGAAATAGGCCAAAGCCTTCCCACAAAGCATCTCAATCGGCAGCTTGCCGATAACGTGAGGCTCAAGGATGCCTCGGCGCTTCTTCTCGCGCTCCTCTCCCGCCATCATGCCCACACCGAGCACCATCGTCTGTTGTATGACCAGGATGAGCACAGCGGGGATCAGGAAGGTGGCGAAGCCGCTTTGCGTGTTGAACATCGGCACAAAATCGTACTCGATGGGATGGTTGAACGTGTCGACTTGTTCCTTGGTCGCACCCACCAACCGCTGCGCCTTGATGTCTTTGTTCATGGACAACGAGACCTCGGTACACGACGACAACACCGCCTTGTAATACAGCAAACTGCCCATGTCGGAATACAATTCCACAATGGCCTGCCTGCCCTCCATCAAGGCATAGTCGAACTCGGCGGGAATATAAATCAGGCAATAGGCCTTTCTTCTATATATCAGGTTAACAGCCTCTTGCATATCGGCGCAATGGCCGACGATGTTGACATCGGCCGTAGCGTCCACCTTGCGCAGAAACTCACGGCTCATGGAAGAATTAGCCAAATCGACCACCACCGTCGGCACCTCGCGGACGCTCTCGTTGCCATACAAATAGGCATACAACAACGGATACAGCAACGGCACGATGAAAAAGAACACAATGACACCCTCGTCGGCAATCGAGTTGTGTAACTCTTCGCGGAAGATTTCCAGAATGTTATGCAGTCGTTTCATTTCATTTCGTATATTGATATTCCAACAAGCACTTTTTCAATCGGTTAGGAAACAGTATTGGCAAAGCCAAAAACGCCAGCAACGCCGCGAAGCTCGTCCAAGAGTAGTATATCGGCAACCCGTTTAGCGCCTGGTCGACGTAAATCAAGTAATAGTGCCGCAGCGGGAAAAGGTACGACAACGATTTAAGCGGTGCCGGAAACGCGATTTGCGGAAACGAGAACCCCGAAATGGGGAATGACAGCACCCCCCACAGCGTGGCGATACTCAACGCCCAACGCAGCGACGGCAGCAACTCGCAAAGGAACACGCCAAAGGCCTGCGATACCAAGATGAGCAGCAAGGCAGCCAACGCCATCGGCCCAAGGCCACATTTCAGCGGGAAGTCCCAATAAGCGTAAAGAATGACCATATAGGCAGCTCCCATCACAATCCAGACGGCTAATTGGGGCAGCAGCTTGCCGGCCAACGCCTTGTAGATGTTGCTGTCGGCCAGTTCCATCCAGCGTTTAGAAGTCCCTTCCTTGACTTCGCTATGAATCGAGTAAATCGTCACCTGAAAAATGAGCAACATCAGCATTGCCGGCAACAGAATGTTGGAAAGATAGATGGAGTAGTTCAGTCCCGGATTGCCGATGGCGTGCATTTCCATTTTGATGGGTTGCAGGACCCCCATCACCTGATCGTCGG
>JAEETH010000122.1 GCA_016290215.1 Bacteroidales bacterium | reverse complement strand
TGCCAAGCCTTTTGAAAACTGTAGTGGTACGCTCACTATCGGCAACACTGTGCAAAGGATTCCTTCCTATATGTTTAATGATGCCGACGGTCTTGTTGGCTCGCTAACCATTCCCAATTCCGTAACCGATATAGGTTATTGCGCTTTTCAGGCTTGCGATGGTTTTACTGGATCGCTGACCATCGGCAACTCCGTGACCACGATTGAATCGGGGACTTTTGGCTGGTGTCCTAACTTTTCGGGGACACTGACGATTGGCTCTTCTGTGACAACGATTGAAGAATTTGCTTTCTATGAAGACTCAAACTTTACGGGTTCGCTAACTATCCCGAATTCTGTGACCACGATTGGAGATTATGCTTTCTCAGGCTGTGGCTTCACGGGTTCATTGACTCTCGGCAATTCTTTGAACTCGATTGGATACATGGCTTTCCATTCTTGCAACGGATTTACAGGCTCGTTGACCATTCCCGACTCCGTGACCACAATTGAAGATTGGGCTTTCTATAATTGTAATGGCTTCACAGGCACGTTGACCATCTCTAACTCCGTGACCACCATAGGCAATATGACTTTCTGTTCTTGCAGCGGTTTCACAGGCTCACTGACTATCCCGAATGCAGTGACCTCTATAGGTTCTCAGGCTTTCAGTAACTGTGGTGGCTTCACGAACCTGAACATTGGTACTTCTGTGACCACAATTGAGAATTCCGCTTTCAACTATTGCACAGGTTTGACTTCCATAATGTTGTATCCCGAAACACCGCCCACTTTGGGCACCGATTTCACTAATGTACCAAGAAACATCCCTGTGAGAGTACCCTGTGGCAAAGTGAGTGTCTATCAGAACGCCTCGGGTTGGAATGAGTTCACCAATATTCAGGAGTTTTGCGACCCATTGACCTACTCCATCAACCCCGATGGCGTTTCCGTAACCGTGACAGGCCATGTGGATGGCACTGATGCCACAGGTGAGCTTTTCATTCCTGAAATCAAGGTTATTGACGGCGTCGCATACACTGTGACCGCGATTGGCAACAATGCTTTCAGCAATTGCTCTGGATTGACTGGTAGCCTGATCATACCCAACACCGTAACCTCGATTGGTGAATTTGCGTTTAGCAGTTGTACGGGCCTGACGGGCAACTTGATTCTACCCAATGCCCTGACCACCATCGGACGATATGCCTTCCAGAACTGCCCTGGCTTCACGGGCGACCTGACCCTACCCAATACGCTGACTACACTTGGCAATGGAGCTTTCTACTTATGCAACGGCTTCAACGGCAACTTGACTTTGCCTAACTCCATCACCACTATTGGCAAGGACACATTTGCTTCTTGTAAGTTTACAGGATCGCTCACCATCCCCAATACCGTGACAAGCATCGGAGAATACGCTTTCCATTTGTGCACTGGCTTCACCGGTTCGCTCACCATCCCCAATTCCGTGACCTCTATTAGCTATTTAGCTTTCTATGGTTGCTCTGGCTTCGAGGGCACGCTGACCATCGGCACTTCCGTGGCTTCAATGGGACAAAGTGCTTTCAAAAATAGTGGCTTCACGCAGATTAATTACAATGCCGTCAATTGCGCTGGTTACAACCAGTATGAAGATGTTCAACCATTTCAAGGCATGAATGCCACCCTCAATATTGGCTATACCGTTCAGACCATCCCTACATTGATGTTTAGTGAATGCCCTGACCTTCACGGGACACTTTCCATTTCGAGTTCCGTGACTTCGATCGAGTATGGCGCTTTTTATGATTGCACGGGGTTCACGGGCTCACTTTACATTCCCAATTCGGTTACTTCGATTGGCGGGAATGCATTCTATCATTGCACAGGCTTCACTGGCACCCTGACCCTCCCGAATTCTTTGACCACGATTGAGGATTATACTTTCCGTAACTGTGAAAACTTCACTGGAGCACTGACTATCCCAGCTTCAGTGACCGCCATTGGCAAAGAGGCTTTCCAAGGTTGCAAACACTTCACTGGTAACTTGACGATTCCAAATTCCGTGACCACGATAGGCAGTCAGGCCTTCTTCCATTGCGATGGCTTGACAGGTAATCTGACCATCGGCCACTCCGTGACTTCAATAGGCTACAATGCTTTCCGTGACTGCGCTGGATTGACGCACTTGAATTTCAATGCCATCAATTGTGCAGACTTTGAAAATGAATACGCTGCTTTCCCTCCCTTCCAAAACTTCACTGGTACGCTCAGTTTCGGCAATCTGGTGCAAAGAATTCCCGCGTATATGTTCAATGAATGCTCCGGCTTCACAGGTTCGTTAGTCATTCCGAGTTCTGTGACTTCGATAGGCAATAGAGCTTTCTTTAAATGCAGTGGTTTTAATTCTCTTTATCTTGGCAATTCCCTAACCTATATTGGCGTATATGCTTTCTATAATTGCTCAGGCCTCTCAAACGCGCTGGCCATACCTGAATCCGTGACTACATTAGATATTTACGCTTTCGCTAATTGCTATCAAT
The DNA here is from genome assembly GCA_016290215.1 of Bacteroidales bacterium. Classification (GTDB taxonomy): domain Bacteria; phylum Bacteroidota; class Bacteroidia; order Bacteroidales; family F082; genus Limimorpha. The sequence goes on along the minus strand of JAEETH010000122.1, from coordinate 1,350 downwards.
TACAGTCCGTTGATATCGGCCCTAACGTGAGCATCATCAATTTTGGTGCTTTCTATAGGTGCGAGAGCCTTTCTTCCATAACAGTCCGTCCTGAGACGCCACCCGCATTGGGAACGCCCGACATTGGTTCAGAGGTATTCCAAAACGTGCCTACCACCATCCCAGTGTATGTGCCTTGCGGTTCCCTTAGCGCCTATCAATCGGCATCAGGTTGGAGTAGTTTCACCAATATGCAATGCTTGCCATGGACGGTGACCCTTTCGACCAATCCGTGGGATGGAGGCACTGTGAGCGGCGATGGTACCTATGCAAATGGAGCCTCATGCACCGTTTCAGCCACTCCGAACGACAATTACCTTTTCTTGCATTGGAGAAAGAACGGAGAAGTGGTTAGTAGCAACGCTAGTTATAGCTTTTCCGTATATGAAGACACCGAGCTTGAGGCGGTGTTCATGCCTCAGGACAATGCTGGAGACATCGTAGGTTCAGGCGAGACTACCAGCATCTATCTTCCCAGTCATTCATATTACAACTACGCCTTGACACAACAGATCTATACTGCCAGTGAGTTGGGTGGGAGCCTCACCATCAACAGCATTTCCTTCTTCAATGCGGGAGACACCGAGGAACGTAGCTACGACGTGTACCTTGTCCATACCAGCAAGTCGTCTTTCAGCAGCGGCAACGATTGGATTTCTGTCAGTCAGGCTAATCGTGTGTATTCAGGCCAAGTAACCATGAGGAAAGGCATGTGGAACACCATCGCTTTGGACACGCCTTTCAACTATAATGGCACTTCCAACTTAGCCCTCATCATGGACGACAACTCGGGGACTTGGACGCCTACGCCTCACATGGCTTGCCGCGTGTATCATGTACAGGAATATCAAGCCATTTGCATCTACGGTGACGATGTCAACTATGCCGCCAACAACCCCTCATCACACACTGGGCAGCGAAGTCGGGATAAAAACCAGATCATGTTCAACAGACCCGTGTACACCATCACCGCAACCCCGAATAATGCGTCGATGGGAACAGTGACTGGAGCTGGACAATATGGTTACGGCGACCTGTGCCAACTGAAGGCCACGGCCAATTCGGGCTATACTTTCTTGGATTGGATGGATATTAATGGCGTGGCTGCCACGGATGAAGCAGAATATGAGTTCATTGTGACAGGAGACAGGACACTGAGGGCGAATTTCTTTGAAGGTACCGATGTCTGCAACCTCACGCTTAACCTTGGAAGCTATGACTACAATTGGGGCGGCAATTATCTGGAAGTGCATTTTGGGAACGGAATGAGCCACCTGTTTGGTGTATTGAATGGCGAGTCGACTTCCTCCT
>JAEETH010000063.1 GCA_016290215.1 Bacteroidales bacterium | reverse complement strand
TGTTGCGTAAAGGAAGGGAAAGTGTCATTGAGTTCCCGCCGCGACTTAGCTGCGATGGTATCCAGCACCAACGATGACTTTCCCGACCCCGACACGCCCGTCACCACGGTGATTTGCCGTTTCGGAATCTTGACGGTGACGTGTTTCAGGTTGTTTTCGGTCGCGTCTTTGATGAGGATATAGTCGAATTCGGCAGGGTTTTCCATAAGGTTTTAGGTTGGGTTAGTGAATGTGGCACATCTTCACTTTAGCCATGGGGATTTCGCTTTCAGCCACGGTCATTAGGTCTCTGTCAAGAATCACGAAATCAGCGTCTTTTCCAACTTCTATGCTGCCTTTTCGGCCTTCGAGGAAGCAGCCTTTGGCCACCCAAATCGTGATGGAACGCAAGGCTTGTTCACGAGTCAAGGCATTCTCCATTTGGAAGCCTTCGGCAGGCGTGCCGTCCAAGTGTTTGCGGGCCACGGCGGCATAGAAAGTGTATATGGGGCTGATGTCCTCGATGGGGAAGTCGGTGCCGTTGATGACCCAGCCGTTTTGCTGCAGCAATTGTTGGTATGCGTATGCATTCTTGATGCGCTCGCCAAGACGCTCATCGGCCCAGTCCATGTCGGAGGTGCAGTGTGTGGTTTGGATGGAAGGGATGACGGAGAATGCACCAAAGCGTTGGAAGTCCGTGTCGGCCACTGTTTGCGAGTGCTCGATGCGCCAACGGAGGTCGTTTTGGCCTTTCAGGTATTCGGAGTAAATGTCCAGAATATGGTGCACGCCACCGTCGCCGATGGCATGGCAACACACTTGGTAGCCGGCGTCGTAGGCTTTCTGGCAGACATGACGGTAGAACTCGTCACTTTCCAAAATCAAACCGTCGTTGGTCGGGTCGTCGGAGTAAGGTTCAAGTAGTTTCGCGCCGCGTGAACCCAAGGCACCGTCGGCATAGATCTTCACGCTGCGGACAGTGAGCCTTTCCTTGTCGATGACACCTTGACGCATGAAATGGTCCATCGTCTCATCATCGGGGTTGACCATCGCGTTGATGTGCATCTTGAGTTGACCCACCTGTTGTAGGCTGTCGATGAGCTCGATGGTGGCGATGTCTTGTCCCGCATCGGTGACGCTAGTCAAGCCGACGCTCATGCAGTTTTCTTGCGCTTTCAGTAGGGCTTGGATGCTCTGCGCGGTCTCCATCTTGGGCACCAAGGCTTTGGCGGCATCGGCGAGGTTGTCCAATAGCACACCTGTGCAACGACCTTTTTTGACGATGGCCATACCACCGTCCATCTTAGTGTTCGCGTTAATATTGGCCAAAGCAAGAACTTCTTTGGAAACCAACACGGCATGACCATCCACACGGGTCAGCAGGACTTTCTTGTTGGGGAAGGCCTCTGCAAGCTTTTCGTTATCGGGGAACTCGGCCACTTCCCAGAGGTTCTGGTCCCAGCCGCGACCCAAGAGCCATTCGGCAGGGTAGAGGCTGTCGTGTACTTTGAGGCGTTCGATGACTTCATCGTAGGAGCGGCAACCTTTCAAGTCGGCCCAACGGACGAGGTTCTCGCCGTACCCCGTGAAGTGGCTATGTCCATCCATGAAGCCAGGATACACCGCGTCACCTTGGGCGTCGATGGTTTCCTTGGCGGCGTATTGGCGAATGATGGTTTCTTCATCGCCGACGGCGACAAACTTACCGTCTTTCACGGCAAAGGCTTGGGCTTTGGAGAAATCGTCGTCTACGGTGTAGATATTGGCATTGTGAACGATAAGGTCAACGGGAGTTTTTTGGTTGCAGGCGGTCATAAAGGTCAAAATTGAGGCGATTAACGCTAAGGTTATGTGTTTTGTGTTTGTTTTCATGGTCTGTTTTCTATGAATGAGACGACAAAAATAAGGAAAACTGCGTTACAGCCATTCCACTTTTCCGTTTTTGAGATTGTAAAAAGCTGCAACGACTTTGGCGCCAACATGATGGACGATTTCGTCGTCTTCGATTAGTTGTGCCATCCTTTTGGCATGACTGCGGGCATTGTCATCAATGCAGCAGTTTTTGTTGATGGAAGGTATGATGCGTTTGGCCAAATCAAGGATGTGACCAGGCAAGTCACCGCCTTGGCAGGTTGCAGTGACCGCACCACAGGCTGAGTGTCCCATAACCACCACCAGTGGCGTCTCCAGATGTTCGACGGCATATTCAATGGAGCCAAGCACTTCTTCGTCCACAATGTTACCCGCATTGCGGATGACGAAGAGGTTGCCGAGTTTCTGGTCGAAGATGATTTCAGGTGCCACACGGCTATCGGAGCAGCACAGCACCACGGCAAAAGGATGTTGGCCGACGCTGAGTTGCTCCCGCAATGTTGCATAGTCGTCTTTTTGTGCCAATGCTCCTGAAACAAAACGGGCGTTACCTTCTTTGAGTAGGTCTAAGGCTTGTTTTGTGTTCATAATAATTCTCCCTTTAAAAATTGAAATAATCCCATATATACTATGCCTTTTGCATCGGTATAGGTGGCGATGTCGTCTCCAGTGATGACGATTTTTTTGAAGCTGTCGTCCACTTTTTGCAGCGAGCGGATTTCATTTTCTTGCTTTTCGGCATCGTTCATCTTGAAGGCGGATTGGATATAGTACTTGTCCATCCCGTTTTGTGCGATGAAGTCGATTTCATATTGTATGTAGGCCATCTTGCCTTCACGCATTTCGCGACTTTCCACCAATCCTACATCGACACTGAACCCCTTCATCCTCAATTCGTTGTATATGACATTTTCCATGATGTGAGTGATTTCTTGCTGACGGAAATTGAGTTTGGCATTGCGCAGTCCCACATCGACGGCATAGTATTTCTTAATGCTTTCAAAATATTTGTTTCCCTTGATGTTGAAGCGTTTTGCACCTTCGAAAAGGAAGGCCTCCTCAAGGTAATCAATGTAGTTTCCAACAGTTTCTGGGTCGATTTTGGTCTTTTGAACACTTTGCAGCACATTGCTGATGCGGTTGGGATTGGTCAAGGAACCGATGGAGGAACATAGCGCATCGGCAAGCGCAGAAAGGGCTTCGCGGTTTTTCACATGGTTGCGTTCCACCACATCGTCAAGGTAGGTCTTGTTCCAGAGGCGTTGCAAATAAGCCACTTTTTGTTCGGGAGTATGGTGGTTGAGCAATCCGGGCATGCCCCCGTAGGTGTAATATTCTTTCCAAAGTTCGTTAATAGGCTCGGTCCTGTTTGAGCAAAACTCCTTGAATGAAAGAGGATAAACTCGCACTTCATCACCGCGACCGCGGAAGATGGTTCGGATGTCGGAAGAAAGGAAATGTGAATTGCTCCCAGTGATGTAAACATCCACATTGTCCTTGGCATTCAGACCGTTGACAATCTTTTCAAAACTTTCCACCTCTTGTACTTCGTCTAAAATGACATAATAATTGGTTTTTGGAGAAGTGATGCGGCTGTAAAGGAACTCTTTCAAGGCGCCACGTTCGGTGAGGTCGCCATACATTTCTTCTTCATCATCCATGTCGAAGGAAACGATGATGATGCTTTCTTCGGCTACACCGTTGGAGACCAGATAATCTTTGAAGATGCGCTTGAGGAGCCACGACTTTCCGCATCGCCTTGGACCGGTGACGATTTTCACTTCGCCATTGTCCATTCGGTCGATGAGTTTTTGGAGGTAAGTTTCGCGCTTGATATAAGTTTGTTCCATTTCTATTCGGAATTTTCTGCAAAATTACAATAAATTCCGAATTGGAACCAATTTTATTCTGATTTTTCTGTAAAATTACAATAAATTCCGATTTGATGACCATTTCTATTCGGAATTTTCTGCAAAACTACAATAAATTCCGAATGGAATTACAAAATCTCCCGCGCAATCCAAGCACAAGCTTCAGCATCGGCTAAGGCGTTATGGTGGTTGATTAAATCGTAGCCGCAGGCTGCCGCCACGGTGTGCAGCTGGTGGTTGGGAAGCTGCTTTCCGAAATGTTTGCGTGCGGCGCGGCAGGTACAGTAGAACTGATAGTCGGGGTAATCCATTTGGTAGCAACGCATCACGGCTTTTAGGCAGCCTTCATCGAAAGGGCTGTTGTGCGCTACGAGAGGCAGACCCTCAATAAGCGGCTCAATCTTTTGCCAGACATACGGGAACACAGGCGCATCCTCGGTGTCCTCCTTGGTGATGCCGTGGACGAGCGTGTTCCAATACAGGTAATAATTCGGCTCAGGCTGAATAAGCGAATAGAACGAGTCCACAAACTCGCCTTCTTTTACAATCACCACACCGACGCTGCACACGCTGGTGCGTTCGTTGTTAGCGGTTTCGAAGTCTATGGCGGCGAAGGAGTTCATGATTTGCTGTAATTGTTCCACATCCGTTTCACCACGCCCGCCATTTCTTTTCGCAGCCAAAGTGGTTCCAACACTTCAAGTGCGTCGCCGTTCCAGAGGAGTTCCTGTTGGAAGTCGAAGGTAGGCCGCACCTCGACGGAGAAAATACTGTATTCGCCTGTATGTACTAGCTCCTTTTGTGAAGGATGCAAGGGTAGGGAACGCAGGTAGTTGGCTTGGTTGGCGCTCACCTTAAGCTTCACCGTTTCTATTTGGGTTCCGTCGCCTCGGATGACACCGAAACAGCCTTCAAAAAAGGCCTCGGGGCTGAAGTCTTTGGGATATACAAAAGGCTCGGACGTCGGTTTTGCTTCCAAAACGCGGTCTAAGGAATAGATGCGGATTTTGTTTTCATAGACGCTGTTGCCCACCATGTACCACCGCTGCCGGAACAGCTTCACGCAATAAGGTGCCACTTTGAAAGTGTTTTCGTGCTCCTTCCAATATCCCTTGTAGGTGATTTCCAGTATTTTACTTTTCTTCATGGCTTCCATGACCGTGGCGAGGAAGTACTGTCCCGAGGGGATGCTTTCCAACAGGATGCGGTCGCTGAGGGCTTTGTTGTCCAACAGCGTGTTGTTGACCGACATGGTGCTGAGCAGCCAGCGTTGCAGGCCATCATCCTCCAGCACCTCGCGGTTCTCGATGTAATAGCGGTCGCCGTCGCTCTTGTCGCACATGATGACGATGCCGAACATATCTTCCACCGCGTTCTTCCATGTATGGAACGTACGGCGCGGAATCTCCAGCCCCTCGCTCAAATCGGTTTCGAGCCACCTGCGGTTGATTTCCTTCAGTGTGATTTTCTTGGCGTGATAGAGCGTCTCTACGAGCCAGACGTATTTGTTGATTTGGTTTTTGGACATGATGATAGCTTTTTTATGCGGCAAAGATAAAAAAAGATTGTGCCGAATTATTGCACAGGCTATTGCTTTAGCATATCTTCAATAACTTGATTCGATAGGTCAAGTTCTATTTCTTTCATTTCTTTCCAAAACTCCATCATTTCTATTGCTGTTGAAATCCTTAATCCATAACCGGAAATTTCTCCTTCATAACCTTTCAACTTGCGAGGTTCAGACTTGATAACCCTTGTTAGACTTGTATGTTCTTCTGTTTCTAATGGATACAATAAGGCGCAATGTTTTGCTGGCAAAACATACATATATGTTATCATCTGAAATAAATCATCATGACATATCGAAATGGCATTGCTCCCTGATTGTTCATCTATATGTTTATCTTTATTCAATCGCTTATATTTAGCATCAAATACAAATGATTTTTCAGCATCACCTTTAACTTGCCTATAGAAGTCTGGATAATAACATTTCTTTCCTCCTTCATATAACTGAATACCGTTTTCTCCAGTCCTATTCTTTGCGTGTGTAATAGATAGTTTATGCTCTTCAAAAACTTTATTCAAATATTCCTCCCATAGCCAAGCACCATCAAACAAAACCCCATAAACTTTATCTTTGTCTCGCCCATATTTTATGGATTCATGGCGAAGAATTTGCAGACACAGTTTCTGTAATTCCGTATAAGCAGAATAATAGGGGTGTTGAATAGGTCTTAGATTTCTATTGATTACCTGAAGACGCTCCCTCGAATTGTATGTTTGTGTTGCCATTATTATTTGGGTAACGCCTTCTTTTGTTTCTTTATCATTGTTTAGGACAGAGACTCCTAATTCTTTTGTTTTTATGTACTCAATTGTATGACGAATCAATTGTGTTATGTCATTGTCATAACTATGCTCCCTAGTTGAATAGGCTACAGTTCCTTTGAATGGAATATTTTCTCGGATATGACGGCTTACATTGATAGGCCCTTTAATATTAGCATCATTATATTCAAATCTTTGATATTTCTTAAACAAACCTTGAGCCAAAGCCTTTTTCAAGAAATACGGGAACAGATAAAGGAGAAAATCAAAGACAGGTTTTTGAGTAGTAGAGTGCTTGATATCAAACAGATTTATGGAGAATACTTTTTGTAACAAATAATGCAAAAAGAAGTCTTCACCATCCACTTTTGTAAAACGGGATTTGATATCCAGCTGGGTATCATTGATTCCAACAAAGCCCATAACATTTCCAGTGGTGATTTCGTCACCACGAATGGAAAGGATGCCGTTTTCACTGATTTCATCGCCATAACGATGCAAATCTCTTGGAAAAACCAAGAGATTGGGATTGTTTTCCGTAATTAAATTGCCGATTTGTTTATTAGCAATCAGAGATATGTCTGACTTGGCTGCTTCTAAATTGAATTCTTGCTCTTGTCTAGGAATACAATCCGCTATTTTTTTCCAATCATGATTATCCGTTATTTGAAGCAGATTCATTTATTGTAAGCAGCTTTTAGTTTTCCAATCTTATCTTCCACACCTTGCATTCCACGCATATACTCAAGTAACAATCCTTCTAAATGATTGTCCCACAACTGATCATAATCATAAGTGCCATCGCTATTGTAATTGACAAGTTTTAAGAAATAGCTGGCGCCAATATGGTAAGCCGACGAAAGTCCATCTATGCCTTCTTCAGAGGCCCCATTCTTCTTTTCGGGACATATCAAGTTATTCAAGGCGTCCATCTTTTCCTTTATTTTCTTAAGCTCTTCTTCATTTGGCTTTCTTGAAACACCATTGTTGTCTTTTCCCCATGCTTCATCGGAGTAAAGCATTTTTTGACTGTCTTTTGCCGTGATTTCCTTAAAAGCAAACCGACGACGAAAAGCGAAATCCATACTTTCGACACTACGATCAATATCGTTCATGGTGCCAATAATATAGACATTTTCTGGAACATAAAACCCGTCATAAAATTCATCGTCCTCTTCAACAAGATTTTGATATTGAGTTTTCACCAACCCTTCCACGCCTCTATATCCAGGGTCAATGGAAAAAAACAATTCACCAAAGATCTTGGAAATTTCTCCTCGATTGATTTCGTCAATAATCATCACATATTTTTTGTTTGGGTTTTTTATCGCGGTGATGCACAAGTCTTTAAAAACTCCATTTTTTCGCTCAAAGCCCATATTGCCATTCTCGTCTTGCTTGGGCCTTAAACCTTCCACAAAATCTGTGTAGTCATAACTAGGGTGGAATTGAACTATGCAAAAGTCACCTTCTTTTTTAATGACTCCATCTTGTATCACCTCTCCGTCTTTAATGTTAAAGTTATTGTAAAGTATGGACATAAAAGCCCATGGAGAAATCTGCTTCTCTTGTATTTGCTCTTTGTAGAACCTATAAATTGCTTTGTTTCGGTCGAAGACGTTATCATTGTCACATTGAATACCAAACAATGAGATAATATTGTTGATATGCACTCTACTATTAATAGGCGCATATTCGTTGGGATAATATATGGATAAGATTTTTAATATAAATGATTCACCTATTTTTTTTGCCATAGATAATGGATCGTCATTGACAACCATATTCGAAATATCTTTTGCTAGAGTTTTCATTACCTCTTCTGGTTTGTCTGACAATGTTTTTAGATACCCATGCACTTTGTATTCTTCATCAGTTTTATTCCAATAAATCAAGTATGATTTAGACGAACCTGGAAAATAACGGCCTAGTGGTTCCAATCTACGTTCCATCCAATAACAAAAGTTATTATTGTTAACATCGCTATTTCCTATACAGTACTCTTCAAGTGACATTTCTTGCAATTTTTCTTTTGGATAAATGCTTAAAAAGTCGTCCAATAAGTTTTTACGTTTTTCTTCTTCTCCTGTTTCAGCAACGTATTTTTCTATTGCTTCTTTCAAAACATTTATTGGTTTTTCTTTTTCTGTTTTAGACACAATCTGTCTTGCAATCTGCTTTGCCAAATAGGTTTTGCCTGTACCGGGGGCGCCTGTTAGAATAAGGTTGTGATTGTTTAGCAGTAACTTTTCGTATGTTTTCATATTTCCGATTATTTCTATTTCGTTAAGTGTTTTCTGGAAAAAAGGTATCAATATCCATTTCTCAAAACTATCAATATCATTAACCCTAGTAAATGTCGAATTGTCATTTGGAGTCCACCAACTAGTTGGTCCATGATATTTTTGTTCTGAAATAGATTCAAAATACAATATGTATTTCTGTTCTAACCAATCTTCTTTTCCAAGGAGCAAACTAGGCTGGCTTTCTCCAGTAAACATCCCAAACAATCGAATACATGAATTTCCATAACATAGATAGAAAAAATCGCCCTTTTTTACATTGCAAAAATCTTCGCCTTGGGAAACTGAAGATTTCCCTTTTGCTGAAGTGTCTGGATGTACACAAATACATCGCCTATCGAACAACTCTTCATTTTCGTTTTTGGAAAAAAACTTTGGACTTTGTGATGCTTTCCAAATGTTCAAATTGTTTGACATGACTCCTTTTGATTATATTATTTTCTATTCCTACCCTTTTTTATCGTTCAAATAATAAGTGTTACAAAAATATAAAAAGTTTCAATAGGACATCATATTTTAAAGAAACAATTGTTCTTCCTCACCATAAACTCTCCCGCAGCCATCCTTGAACCCTTGCTCGAACCGCTACAGTTGTTTCATTAGGATGTGTTTCTTGGTGCTCCTTTTCAATTGCAGAGAGTATTCCTTCGGCATCCAGATTCCTAGTGTCAAGCACGCCAAAAGAAATTTGCCTTGAGGTGTATTTGTCGTACCTGAAATCAACGCCGATGCTCGCTTTCAACATTTCGGAAAGCAGTTTTACCGCTTCTTCTCTTTCGAGTTTGTACAAGCGAAGTGTCAGATTCTGAATGCGTTTCTTGGTTAATGCTTCAAGATACCGCTCTATGCAATGCTGTATCGTCACGCGGTAGGTGTATTCCCGCCCTTCTGCATAAAGGACGATCACACGGTTCAGGTCGCCGCCTCTTTGTACGAATGTCCCTAATCGCACAAGTTTGTCTTCCATTTTTGAACGCATTTGCCATTCGCCAGAAATGTTGTCCCAATAATCGCGGTTGGCCAGGATTTGTTCGTATTCCTCTAAAGGGACGCTTCCATAATAATCGTTCATTGCATTTAGGTTTTATTGTTTCTACGCTGCAAAGAAAACAAGAGCCTGTGCCAAATTATTGCACAGGCTAAATCAAACTAAAAAAGCTCAGATTTCAAATCATCCCCGGCCCTTCAATCAACTTCGCATGGGTGTATTTCCCTTCGTTGAAAGTTTCTTTAATGGTCGTTCCGTCAAGGACATAGTATTCGTCATAGTCCGCTCGGTAAACCAAGTATCTCGCGTAGTCAAACAATTCCTTGACTGATTCATCGGTGAGTTTCACCCATTGGATTCTGGGGTTTCTATCGGCATACAAGCCTCCCGCAATGAAGGCGTTCACGATGTCGTCCCATTCGTATTCGGTATGCTCAAAGATGTACCAATTATCGACCTTGCAGGCATGAAAGAATTCGTTGTTCCGTGACATGAGGTTCAGTTTTATCTATTAACGTGCAAAATACTCACGTTATTTTCATTGACAAATAGTGGTGTGTGCAAAATTTACCCATACCACTATGAATACGCATGATTTTTTAGACTTGTAGGTCATTCCAATACTTGTGGAATCTATACTTTTTCGTATTTTTGCGCCAATGAGAACCGCAATTATAAAACATCATGAGAATCTGTGTGATTGGCGGAACGAATGCAGACATTATCGCCACGAGCTTCAGTGCCTTTGTGCCTGGCGACTCCAACCCTGGCACGGTGCGCCTGACTGCCGGTGGGGTAGGGCGCAACATTGCCCATAACCTTGCGCTGCTGGGTGACGAGGTCGTCTTTCTGACCTTGTTCGGCGGCGACGACTTCGGTCGTTTCACGGCAGAGAGTTGCCGTAAAGCCCACATCGACATCAACCTCTGCGACTATGCCGCCACAGGTGCACGCTCTTGTTTCTTGAGCATCAACGACTGCGACGGCGAGATGGTTGGTGGCGTGGCGGATATGGCTGCTGCCGATGGCATCACTCCCGAATGGCTTGCACCCAAAATGGAAAAGTTGGGTGATGTCGATGCCTTTGTGGCCGATGCCAATATCCCCGTGGAAACCTTGGCTTATCTGATAGACCATGCCGACAAGCCGCTCTATGTGGATGCGGTTTCGGGAGCCAAGGCCCCCAAAATCAAAGAGGCCATGGCGATGTCGGTCAAAAAGCATTTCTTCACGCTGAAATGCAATCAAATCGAAAATGCCATTCTTGCCGACTTGCAAGGTGTCGATAGGCGATTTGTCAGCCTCGGAGCAGATGGGTTGGAGGTCGCTGAGGGTGACACCAAATATCATTTTCCTGCTCTGCCTTGCCAGGTGGTGAATGCCACTGGCGCTGGCGACGCGCTCATGGCTGGAATCATCCATGCTGGTCCAAAATCCACCATCGAAGAAGCCGCGCATATCGGCCTGCTCTGTGCAAAACATAACATTGAAAGTCCTGATACCGTAAATCAGCAATAAGTCAGTAGATGAGAAAAAGTAATTTACATATGAGACTCAAGACTGCGGGACTATGACTTGTGACTATGACAATGACCGCTTCAACCAGGAGCTGCACTTTCAGCATTCCCATGATAGCGGTCATGGTCAATGGTCATGGTCAAATAGTTCCAAGTCCCTAAGTCCAAAGTCCTAAGTCCCGTGTCAAACAATTGAAATTTAAAATAGAACCAAATAATATGAACAAATACCTTGACCTCTCGCCCGAAGTGGCTGAAGCATTGCAAAACGGGAAGCCCGTCGTGGCTCTCGAATCGACCATCATATCCCACGGAATGCCTTACCCCCAGAATGTGGAGACGGCGTTGCGGGTGGAGCAGACCATCCGTGATGAGGGGGCAGTGCCTGCCACCATCGCCGTCATCGGAGGCCGCCTGAAGGCAGGCTTAACCCCGTCGGAGATTGAATATCTGGGCAAGAAAGGCATCGCTGTCACCAAGACCTCGCGCCGTGACCTGCCTGTGCTCGTGGCACGCGGACAAGATGGCGCCACGACGGTGGCCACGACAATGATCATTGCGGCATTGGCAGGCATCCGGGTGTTTGCCACAGGTGGCGTGGGCGGCGTGCACCGTGGTGCAGAGACCACCATGGACATCTCCGCCGACCTGGAGGAGCTGGCTCGCACTCCCGTCATGGTCATTTGTGCAGGAGCCAAATCGATTCTCGATTTGGGACTAACGCTTGAATACCTTGAGACCAAGGGAGTGCCAGTGATTGGCTATGGCACGGAGGAGTTGCCCGCTTTTTATACCCGTAAGAGCGGCTTTAAGGTGGATTACCGCCTCGACACTCCCGAGGAAGTGGCCAAGGCTTTCATCGCCAAGCAGGAGATGGGACTCGGCGGTGGCATGTTGGTCACCAACCCCATCCCCGAGGAGTATTCCATGGATGCCGATCGCATCAATTCCGCCATCGATGAGGCAGTGGCAGATGCCAAGAGGTTAGGCATTCACGGCAAAGAGACAACGCCTTATCTGTTGGCGCGCATCAAAGACCTCACGGGTGGCGACAGCCTTGCTTCCAACATCCAGCTGGTGCTGAACAACGCCCGCTTGGCGGCGCGTGTGGCTAAGGAAATGGCTTTTTGACGCATATTATGCGAAAAACGGCATCGTTCATATTGTTTTTGCTTTTGGCAGTAGCATGCGGTCGTGTGCCGTCAGCTGACTGGACTGAAGGTGCAGCAGAGCCCGATGGCCGTGCCTTGCATACCCTTGTGCTGCATGATGTACCCGAAGGTTCGCGCGTGTGGTTCCAAGAGCTTTTCGACGGCAAGACCTCCGTGGAGGGACCCACGATGAACCATTACCAGGGAACTTCCTGGTACATCGACATTCCTGAATGCGGAACGGTTACCTTAAAGTATTACGGCCGCCCGTTGCCAAGGCATTCCTGGGTGCCCGAGGCCTTCGTCCTGCAGCAGCAGGGGAGGCCCGACACCCCAATGGAAGTGCGGTATCATTTTTTGGCGCATCCTAAAACTGAAAACGACGAAGGGAGTTTTGCTAGCAACTATGAACTCCAACCTGCCGACATCATTCCGCAAGTCAAGCGGGTCAGTTATGGAACCATGGAAACGCTTGAAACACATCCTGCTGGATGGTATCGTATTACGATAGGGGAAGATGGAGAACCAAAGGTGGATGCTGATGATGAAGACGGTGCTTTCTATGCTCAAACCACCCTCTCCAAGTTGCCGCGCCCTTTGCCGCCGATGACCATTGAGGACTGGCCTGATTACGCTTACCGTGGCTTTATGCTCGATGTGGTGCGCGACTTCCGTTCGGTGGACGAGGTGCTCGAAATCATCGACTTGATGGCCTCATGGAAACTCAACACCTTGCATTTCCATGTTGCCGATGACGAATCTTGGTGCTTGGAAATCAAGGACTATTCGGAGCTGACCGAATTTGGTGCCCACCATGCGTTGCCTGATTGGAATTTGCAGGAAACTTGCGCGTTAAAGCCATCCGCCAATGGAAAAATCGGCAACACCTCTTTTTATACGGATAGGGAATACCAACGGATTCTCCGCTATGCTTGGGACCGCCGCATCATGGTGATTCCCGAATTCGACACGCCGGGCCATTCTCGGGCTTCCATCAAGGCGATGCAGGCCTACGAGCGGCGCACGGGCGACAGCAGTTTCCGCTTGCAGGACCCTGCCGACACTTCGCGTTACTGGTCGGCACAGGACTTCACAGATAATGTGTTGAGCGTTTACATGCCGAGTGTTTATAAGTTTTACGGTGCTGTCTTCGACGAGGTCATTCGTTTGCATAAGGAAGCAGGCGTTCCTCTTCCTGCCATCCATATCGGTGGCGACGAGGTGCCAGAAGGGGCGTGGTCGGGTCGAGACCGCCGCGAGATGAAGGAAACCTTTATCAATGGCATGCTTGACCTTGCCGAAGCACGCGGCATCCGCTTGGCAGGATGGGAAGACATTGCCAAAGGGTTGGAACCTGAGACACAAGAGAGACTCAAAAACTCGCTCTATTTCATCAATGTCTGGAACACAGAAGGCATCGAGGGTTTCCCCGTGGTGCTCTCTCCAGCAGCTTACACCTATTTGGATCTGGCCTATAGCGATTCCCCCGAAGAAATCGGCCTATCTTGGGCGGGCTATGTCGACGAGCGCAAAACTTTCGCTTTGAATCCCAATGATTACAAAGGTGACATCATCGGCGTGCAGGCGCAGCTTTGGTCTTCACAACTTCGCAGTTTTGACGATGCCACTTACCAGATGCTTCCCAAAGCACTTGGCGTGGCTGAACGAGGCTGGAATGCTGTGGCAAATGAACCTTTTGAAACTGCATTCAACCGCTTCTATAGCATCATCGTCAGCCGAGAGATGCCGGTTTGGGAGCAAAAAGGATACCTCTATAAGAAAAGGTGTCCATAATTGTTCCTGTTCTTGTTAATGAGAAGAGTGTACCCCATTACTACTGTCTTTTACATAATGGGTGTACAGATCTAAAGTGTCTTTGTAAAAATGCTTACGAAGACTCGGTTGGTGGCAAAATGGGTAGATAATTTGGCCTAGTTTGTTTTCAGCAGCTTTCACAGAAGTAAAGACGCCATTAGAGGCTTTGGTTTTTGAATCATATCCCCAATAATAGAGGACTTTAGCACGATCGTTTGTCAATAGTTTCAAAACGGGTTCTCCTAATGTGATTATGGGAACACTTTGGAATGACGATAACTCTCTTTTTAATAAGTCAAGATTGGGAGATAAGTGTTTTGTGAGTATGTTAAATGTTTGCGCTGGTGGCTTTGTATAGAAATACTTGAAAATATTGGTGGCAAATACATTTTCTATAGTAATTCCCAATCCTTCACAAATTTGCTCAACATACCTTGTCAAAGATCCAGCTTTATCTAAATTTAGGGTGCATTTTATGTTTTTGCGTCGTTCCACATTTTGGATAGTGGGGTCTTGCCCGATGATAATCAGCTTGATATCGGCTTTTCCAAAATAAGGAGGAACAAATCCGAGTTCTTGTTTTACAAGATTGGATGGTTCAACCGCGAGTTGTTTAAAAATGGTTTCCAATTCTTCCTTATAATCAATCCCTGTGCATTCCAATAATTGTTTGAGAACAAACCCCATATCAACACTGTAATCTATCCTTGCCTTTTTCATTTTCAATGCTTTTGATGATGTTGGTATTTGTTATAATTCCCACTCCGCAATCCATCTCTGGATTTCCTTCACCCGCTGCGCATACTTTTCCAGTTGCCCCTCAATGAAGTCGTCGCTGTATTTGCGGTCGCAGAAACCATTGCCACGGGCCACATAGTCGTCGTCTTCAAGCGAACCAAGGACATCCTGATAGTTTTCGTAATACTGCTGATTGTCGCGCAAGAGGCGTTGCAAGTCTTCAAGGTCAGCTTCGAAGTGTTCGCCAGTTGTGAAGGTAAAACGCTTTTTCATAAGTAGATAAGCCTATTTAGTTAGCATATTCGACACAAGATTTTTTTTGACTATGGCTTCTGACTATGACCATGACTATTCCATCGAACGTTTGGTCTCTGGTCTGAGAAGAAGTGAGAACTCTCCGATTCGTAGAGGTGGTCATAGTCATGGTCAATGGTCATAGTCAAAGAAGCCATTTGTTTTGAATAGATACTTAACTTAACCAATCGATTGCAAATCAGAGAGTTTCTTGTAGACACCGCCAAGGGCGATAAGGTCGTCGTGCTTGCCGCGCTCGATGATTTGGCCTTTCTGTAGCACCACAATCTCGTCGGCATATTGGATGGTCGAAAGACGGTGGGCGATGACGATAGAGGTGCGCTGGCTCATCACCTTCGACAAGGCATCCTGCACCAATCGTTCGCTCTCGGTGTCCAAAGAAGAGGTGGCTTCATCCAAAATGAGGATGGGCGGGTTCTTCAGCACGGCACGAGCGATGCTCAAACGTTGGCGTTGGCCGCCAGAGAGGTTCATGCCATGGTCGCCGATGCGGGTATCGTAGCCGTGTTCCTGCTCCATGATGAAGTCATGCGCATTGGCAATCTTGGCGGCTTCGATGACCTGTTCCTTCGAGACATCCTTCATACCGAAAGCGATGTTGTTGAACACGGTGTCGTTGAAGAGGATGGTCTCCTGTGACACCACACCCATCAAGCCGCGTAGGTCACCGATCTTGTAGTCGCGGATGTCGTGACCATCGATGCTGACACAACCGCTGCCTACCTCGTAGAAACGCGGCAAAAGGTCGGCCATGGTTGATTTGCCGCCACCGCTCTCGCCGACGAGGGCGACGAATTTTCCCTTTGGGATCTTTAAGTCGATGCCTTTCAAGACCTCGTCTTTGCCATAGCTGAAATGCACATCTTTGTATTCGATGCTGTCTTTGAAATCTTTGATAGGCAGGGCGTTTTCTTTCTCAGTAATCACCTCTTCGGCATCCAATATTTCGAAGATGCGTTCGGCCGAGGCCACGCCTTTCTGCACATTGTAATAGCCTTGAGAGAACGACTTGGCAGGGGAGATGATTTGTGAGAAAACGACGATGTAACTGATAAAACTGCCCGCATCGATGCTGCCGTTGCCGCCGAGGATGAGCTTGCCGCCAAACCACAGCACGAGGATGACCACAGCTGATGATAAAAACTCACTCATCGGGGAACTCATGTCACGCTTGCGGTGGATGCCGCGAAGCACCTTGGTGTAATCGGCATTTTGTTCTTCAAACTTGTCGCTGGAATAGCGTATAGCATTGAAGGCCTTGATAATACGCAAGCCAGAAATGGTTTCCTCCACGGTGGAGATGATGCCCGCCAATTTGGTCTGTCCTTCCTTTGATTCCTTCTTCAGCATCTTGCCGACTTTGCCGATAATCAGACCAGCTAAGGGCAAGACAATCAGTACGAAAAGGGTGAGCTTGGGGCTGAGGGTAATCATGAAGGCGAAATAGAAAAAGATGGTCAAAGGGTCTTTGATGAGCATCTCCAAGTAGTTCAAAATCGAGACCTCAACCTCTTGCACGTCGGTGGTGATACGGGCGATGGTGTCACCTTTCTGCCGGCTGTGGTAGAAGGAAAGGGGCAGGATGAGGATTTTGTTGTAGACGTCTCGGCGCAGGTCGTGGACGGCTCCCACGCGCACATTGGCCATGAAATAACAGGCGAAGAAGCGACCCAAGTTGCGGAAGAAGAAGGCAGCAAGCAGCAACAGGCACATGAAGACCAACGCATGGTGTTTGCCTCCACTGGCGATGAGGCTGCTCATGAACCAGTTGAGGTAGCCCATCAGATAGTCGGAGGTGAATGAGAACTCGGGCTTGGCCATGACTTCCACCGCACCTTCCTTGAATAATAAGGTGAGGAACGGTCCCACCAAAGCGAAGGAAAACAACGAGAAGAAAATGGCCATCAGGTTGAAGACCAGATTTAGGACGATGCTGCCCCAGTAGGGCTTTATATACGACAAAACTCGGGAAAAGGTTTTGGACTGTCTTTGCATAGTTTGGATTTTATTGGTTGATCATTTATAGGTCTTATAGGTCCTATAGGACTTATGCCCACCTATCCTTTTTCTCATTATTGTTATTGTCGTTTTGTGGGGAGGGTTTCTCTTCCTTTTCGTTGTTTTCCTTGTTGTCTGAGGTTTCTTGTAATGGAAGAGTATTGTCTCTGTAGTTTTTTCTTGCCTGGTACATTCTTTCTCTTAAACCACCATTTTTAATAAAATCTTCTTCCAATCTCCTAATCTGTTGGTCGAGGAGATAGTTGCATTGGTGGATTAGGCATAGGATGATGTTGGCACAAACTACACCGCTTCTGGTTTCAATAAATTGCTCATAAGTGTTTTCATAAGACTCGTCTTTCGTATAGGCCAGCTTCCTGACATACAAGGCTTCTTTACTATCTTTGTCCCAAATAACCTCTTTCCTGTTTTTAATGTAATCTTTGTAATCCTCCAATAATTCTTCCAAACTAGCCCTTGCCACATTTGTAAGCTTAATTTCGGTTTCTTTGGAAGTACCAGAAGCTTTTGAGCCTTCAATAATATTTTGCTTTCCCGAACGAGCAGCTTGAACCATTTGGTCGTAAGTTCTGTCTTTGGTGCTGATGAATCTTTCGCAGAACTTGACCGTAGCGGAATACACGATAGCTGATTTCTTATAAGAAAGGAGTTCTTGGTAATGCCCATGCGGTGGGATGAAGCCGTTGTTCATTTTTGCGGTTTTTAGTAGTTGTATCCAGTATAGTTATCCGGTGTAATAGCGTATAATTCCTCTTTAATTCTTTTGCTCACAGGCAATGTTTCAATAAAAGCATCAATAGCCGCCTTGTCAATATGCTTGTTCGTGCGGGTAAGGCCTTTCAGCAGTTCGTACGCACCTTCGATTTGTTCGCGGCGGAGGATGGTTTGGATGGCTTCGGCCACCACGGCGTAGTTCTGTTGCAGGTCTTGGCGGATCTTGTCCTCGTTGAGCAAGAGTTTGTCCAAGCCCTTCATCAGCGACTTGAGCGCAATCAGCGTGTGGGCAATCGGCACGCCGATGTTGCGGGTGACGGTGGAGTCGGTGAGGTCACGCTGCAGGCGGCTGATGGGCAGTTTGGTGCTCAAGAAGGTGAGGATGGCGTTGGCCATGCCGAGGTTGCCTTCGGCGTTCTCGAAGTCGATGGGGTTCACCTTGTGGGGCATCGCCGATGAGCCGACTTCGCCTGCCTTGATCTTCTGCTTGAAGTATTCCATCGACACATAGAGCCAGATGTCGCGCGAGAGGTCAATCAGGATGGTGTTGACACGGCGCAGGGCATCGAAGTAGGCGGCCATGTAGTCGTAATGCTCAATCTGCGTGGTAGTCTGCTGACGCTTGAGTTTCAGGCTCTTCTCCACGAACTTCTTCGCGAAGGAAGGCCAGTCGATGTCGGGGTAGGCCACCTTGTGGGCGTTCATGTTGCCCGTGGCACCGCCGAACTTGGCCGTGAAGGGCACGCTGTTGAGCATCTTCAGTTGGTCATTAAGGCGCTCCACGAAGACATAGATTTCCTTGCCCAGATGCGTCGGGCTGGCAGGCTGACCGTGGGTCTTGGCCAGCATCGGGATGTCGCGCCATTCCTCGGCCATGCCTTTCAGCTTGTCGACGAGGTCTTCCAAGGCGGGCTTCACCACGAGTTTGTGTGCTTCCATCATCGAGAGCGGCACGGCGGTGTTGTTGATGTCCTGAGAGGTGAGGCCGAAGTGCAGAAACTCCTTGAATTCGGTCAGGCCGAGTTCGTCGAAGCGGCGTTTCAGGAAGTATTCCACGGCCTTCACGTCGTGGTTGGTCTCTTTTTCTATCTCTTTGATTTCCAAAGCGTCTTCTGTTTGGAATTCCTCGTAGATGGCGCGGAGGTCGTCGTAGTCGCCGTTGAAGGCTTCGAGTTGCGGCAAAGGCAGTTCGCACAAGGCGATGTAATACTCCACTTCGACCATCACGCGATAGCGGATGAGGGCAAATTCACTGAAAAAGTCGTCCAGTTCAACGGTCTTGGAACGGTAACGCCC
>JAEETH010000062.1 GCA_016290215.1 Bacteroidales bacterium | reverse complement strand
TGAAGATTCGGTCGTCTTTGGCGAGGATATTAGTTTTACTACCCCGGCTGAATAAGTTAAGCTGACATAAGTCAAGAACAATTATTGACGAATTTTGGCAAAAACACCAATTTTCGTCAATAATTTTGTATTTTTGCGAAGTATTGAAAAACAAAAGTCATGACAACGCTGAGTGTAACCATAGACGACACCAACAAGCTCCAGATGTTCTTGGATTGGCTCCGCTCCATCACCTTTGTAAAAAAGGTAGAAGTTAGCACATCCACCAAAGGTAATTTCGAAGAAGTTGCTAAAGTATTAGAACAACTTCCCGAAGGTGGAATCACAAGAGTAGTATCTGATCCAACAGAATGGCAAAGACAGCAGCGAGACGAATGGGAAATTGATTTGGAACAATTCTAAATTACACAAATAGATTATAATTATCCATTCTTTTTTCAAAAAAGTATGTATCTTTGCAAACACGATTACGCTCACGGCGACGTTTGTTCCAGTGGCATCTGCCAAATCTTGATAATGAACAAGCCCACCCGCGAGCTTGTTTTTTAAATATGAGGAAAGATACATTACACACACTGCCCCCAACAAAAATCGCTGTACTTATTGATGGCGGTTTCTTTCTGAAAAGATTCAACGCACTATACAATAAAAACAGATGCTTATCAGCCCAGGAAATTGCTGATTGTATGCATTCCATGGCCTTGCACATGGTTGGCAATAATACGCTTTATCGTATTTTCTACTACGATTGTATGCCATTAGGCAAGAAATTTCACAACCCGATTACGCATAAATCTGTAGATTTTAGTAAATCAGACGAATACATTTTCAGGTGCAAACTTTTTGATGCATTGAAGAGAAAACGTAAAGTTGCTTTGCGCCTTGGCATATTGAAAGATAATGGGAATTGGATGCTTCATCCAGAGGTTACCAAAGAGCTTCTTTCAGGAAAGAAAAAACTTGAGGATTTGCAAGAGAAGGATGTATATATGGAAATCCGACAAAAAGGCATTGATATGAAAATAGGTGTTGACATTTCTTCTTTAGCATTGAAGAAACTTGTGGACACAATAATATTGGTGGCCGGAGATGCAGATTTTGTCCCCGCAGCAAAATTAGCAAGAAGAGAAGGCATTGATTTTATATTACACCCGATGGCCGCTCATATTGATCCTGATTTATTTGAGCACATAGATGGTTTAAGCAAGTGCAAGCCTAGTCTTCCAGTTAAACCTGATACCAAATAATTCGGATTATGGACATCACCGAGAAATTAGAAACAATAAAGCACCGCTGGGAGGAAATGGGCGAACAACTCGCCGACCCTGCCGTGGCTTCCGACATGAAGAAGTTCGTGAAGCTCAACAAGGACTATAAGGACTTGGAGCCTATCGTCATGGCCTTCAAGGAATACAAGACCTTGAAAGCCAACGTAGAAGAAGCCAAGGAAATCCTGGCCACAGAGAAGGATGAGGAGATGCGCAAGATGGCCCAAGAAGAATTGGACACCGCCCAAACGCGCATCGAGCAATTAGAGCAGGACATCCGCGTGATGATGATTCCAAAAGACCCACAAGACAGCAAGAACGCCATCATGGAAATCCGTGCAGGCACGGGCGGCGACGAGGCCTGCCTTTTCGCTGGAGACCTATTCCGCATGTACTCCAAATTCTGCGAAAACCGCGGTTGGAAGGTCGAAGTGACCTCCGTCAGCGAAGGCGCGAGCGGCGGCTACAAGGAAATCGACTTCACCGTCACGGGCAACGGTTGCTATGGCATTTTGAAGTTTGAATCGGGCGTGCATCGTGTACAGCGTGTGCCCAAAACCGAGACGCAAGGCCGCATCCACACCTCTGCCGCTTCGGTGGCCGTGTTGCCTGAAGCCGAAGAGTTCGACGTGGAAATCAACGAGGGCGAAATCAAATGGGACACCTTCCGCTCATCTGGTGCTGGCGGACAGAATGTGAACAAGGTGGAATCAGGCGTGCGACTGCGCTATATGTGGAAGAACCCCAACACGGGTGAGATGCAGGAAATCCTCATCGAGTGCACCGAGACCCGAGACCAACCCAAGAACCGCGAACGCGCCTTGGCCAGACTGCGCACGCGCATCTACGACATGGAATACCAAAAATACATCAGCGACATCTCTGCCAAGCGCAAGACCATGGTCTCGACCGGCGACCGCTCGGCGAAGATCCGCACCTACAACTACCCCCAAGGCCGCGTCACCGACCACCGCGTGGAAGGCTTGACGGTCTACAACCTCGCTGCCGTCATGGATGGCGACTTGGATGAGATTATCAACCGTCTGCAGATGGCGGAAAACGCTGAAAGACTGAAAGAAAACATTGAATCATAATGAGTAATAATCTGACACGAGACTTCGAGACACGAGACGCGAGACCATTGTCCTGTGTCACGCAGTCCCGTGTCCCGTGTCAATAAACAATCCTATGAATAAACACCAGTTATTTGAGCAAATCAAGAAAAAGCAGTCGTTCCTCTGCGTCGGATTAGACACCGACATCAACAAGATCCCGCAAGACCTCTTGGTCATGGACGACCCCATTTTTGAGTTTAACAAACAGATTATCAACAAGACAGCCCCATACGCGGTAGCTTACAAGCCCAACACTGCTTTCTACGAAGTGTATGGTGCCAAAGGCTGGCAGAGCCTTGAACGAACCATCCAATACATCCGCAACAACCATCCGGACATTTTCATCATCGCAGACGCCAAGCGCGGCGACATCGGCAATACCTCTGCCAACTACGCCAAGGCCTTCTTCAACACCTTGAAAGCCGACGCCCTGACCGTAGCGCCCTACATGGGCAAAGACTCCGTGGAGCCTTTCCTCAACTTCGAGGACAAATGGGTCATCCTTTTGGCCTTGACTTCCAACAAAGGCTCTCAAGACTTCCAATACCTGAATGTCGGTGAGCGGATGCTCCACCAACAAGTACTGCAAACCGCCACCACTTGGGCCACCTCGGAACAGATGATGTTTGTGGTCGGCGCGACGCATCCCGAAGAGCTGGGCGAAATCCGCAAGATGTTGCCTGACTATTTCTTCCTTGTGCCTGGCGTGGGTGCCCAAGGCGGAGACTTGCAGGCCGTGGCACACAATGGCCTAAATGATGAATGTGGCTTGCTCGTCAACTCATCGAGAGGCATTATTTATGCTTCCAATGGAAGTGATTTTGCTATTAGGGCTGGCGAAGAAGCCAAGAAGTTGCAATCGCAAATGAGCGAGTTGCTGAAGGAGAAAGGACTGGTTTAGGTTCATGAGATTGCGGATCAAGTCCGCAATGACGTTCTTTGTTGGGTCTTTGTCCCAATTGTACCAATAAAAAAGTCGCCTCGGATGAGACGACTTTTTTCGTTGTAATGCATGACTCCATTAACGCGCCACCGTGAAGGTGCGGCTCTGTACGGAACCATCATTGGCATGGACACGGAGGAAATAGATACCACTATTCATGTGCTCCATGTTGATTTGAGCCACATTGCCGTTGACTTCATTCCTCATAATACATTGACCAACAACATTGTAAACCTCAAGGTTAGTCATACCTTCACCTTGAATGTTCAACACGCTTGAAGTGGGGTTGGGATAGATTAACAGCGTTTGATCGGCATTTTCTTCGACATCGTCAAGTGCCTTGATTGAAAGCATGTGAGAGGCTTCCTCGCCGAAATCACCGTTACTATTATCGCCAAAGAGCGTATGGTTGTGGCTATCCTTAACGATGTAATAGCCATTGCCATTACTGCAGCAAATGCCATCACCCATCGAATCACGGATGGTGAACTTCACACATTCATTCACCGGAACCGTGACATTCTCAACATGAATCTGAGTGGCACTATTACCCGCCAGCAACATGTAAGGGCCTCCCGAGCCTAACACCGTGCCGTCGGCAGCCGTGAACTCCCAAGTGATTTGGTTGCCGAACTTGTCCTGCATCAGCATCAATTTCAGCGTTTCCTCTTCACCCTCGATTTCAAGGTTGGACCATTCGAGACTGGTAACAGAACTCGTTGAAGTGAAGCTGTAAGGTTGTCCGTTAGCCGACGTAATCAATACTACCACATCATGGGTGCCAAAAGGAGCCGTCACAGGAATCATAATTTTCTCTCTACCAAAAGGTTGAAGGTCACCTTCCCAAGTGGTATTATAAGTCTCACCGCCATATTCGGCAGTGATGTCCATTGAAGTGATGGCACTCGAACCTATGTTTTGGATGGAGATTTCGATGTTCTTCGATTGGGTGCATTCATACAATCCGTCAATGGAGACGTTGGCGACGATAGGATAAATGGGATCATCAACGCCCTGGATGTATTCAAGTTCACATGCATTCAATATGGGACGAGTGGAAGTAAAATGATACATTTGTCCTTGATATTGGTAATCATACGTTTGGGAACGCTCGGAAACCCAAGCTAAGAAATGGATGTTGCTGAGGTCGACCTCAACACCATTGGGAGAGCCAATGGTTTCAGGAATCGGGTATTCGAAGGTACGGGTAATCAAAGTGCCTTGCGTGGTTGGCGAGATGGCATCACCCCATGCATCAGTAATCACATCGCGAAGGATGTGCATGTGAACATACTGATTACCAATCATCTGCCCAGGATTCCATGTCGTGGCACCCGACTGTGAGCCGAGGATGCTGTCTTGCAACATGGCAACGGTGAGATAGTTCTCGTTGACGGCACTGTTGCCGGTATAATATACCTCAACAGTGATGGTAGCCAAGCGGGTCAAAGGATTAACAATGACCACACCTGCCAAATTACACTCAGCAGCTTGACTCATTTGTTGGCTAGCGAGTGCTGGCCACGTGGTACGGGATTGCCCATCGGGAGTGGAACGATTGACAACTCCAGCCGGAAATCCGTCGACCATGAAGCCACCAAGAATGGCCGAGGCATCCGGATTGTTGAAATTCGGAAACGTAGTAAGCGCATACGAACCTGCATGCACATTGACTGCCCAAAAACGTCCCGGATTATCAGCCGAAATCTGGTTGGCAATGACATGACCATCAGGGCAATATTGACAGCCACGCCCCGTAAATTCTTCGAGGACAACATTTCTGTGAGCTGGTGTGGTCGACACATACACCTGGGCTTTCAGCGAAAAAGAGAAAGCCAGCAAAGCCAATAAGGCAAAAGAAAAACGCTTCATAGTATAACAGTATTGAATATTATTGTTTTAAGCCACAAAAATACATATTAATCAAAAAAATGCGCCACTTTGTGACGCATTTTTTCAATTTTTTCTCAATTGTCCTTCATCAAAGGCCTTCAACAACGGTAATCCAGCCGAATTCGTCAGGCTCGGTGCCGTATTGGATGCCACGGAGCTTGTTGTAAAGTTTCTCGCTCCAAGGACCTGGTTTGCCGTTGCCAAACGTGTATGATTTGCCAGTTTCGGGGTCATCGATACGCGAAATGGGGCTGATGACAGCAGCAGTGCCGCAAGCACCAGCTTCCTCGAAGGTGGCTAATTCCTCTTCAGGGATAGGACGACGTTCGACCTTCATGCCCAAGCTCTGAGCGATTTGGATAAGGCTCTTGTTGGTGATAGAAGGCAGGATGGACGTGCTCTGAGGAGTGATGTAGGTGTTGTCCTTGATGCCGAAGAAGTTGGCAGCGCCAGCCTCATCGATGTACTTTTTCTCCTTGGCGTCGAGATAGAACTCGCAGGCGTATTCACCGCCATGACAAGCCTCAACGTGGGCACGCATGGAAGCGGCATAGTTGCCACCCACCTTATAAATACCCGTGCCGAGAGGAGCCGAGCGGTCATACTTACGCGTGATGACGTATGGGTTAGCCATGAAGCCACCCTTGAAGTAAGGACCAACAGGGGTTACGAAGACAACGAACAAGTACTCAGAGGCAGGCTTCACACCCACTTGAGCGCCCATACCAATCAGCATGGGACGGATGTAGAGAGAAGCGCCCGTTTCATAAGGAGGAATGAACTCGGAATTGAGTTTCACCACCTTGATGACAGCTTCCTCAAACTTCTCCAAGGGGAGCTTGGCCATCATAATGCCATCGCAGGAGGACTGCAAACGCTTGCCGTTCTCGTCGAGGCGGAAGATGCGCACCTTGCCATCCTTGCCACGGAAAGCCTTCAGACCTTCAAAAGCCTCTTGACCATAATGCAGGCAAGTTGCTGCCATGTGGATGTTGATGGTGGTTTCGGAGCTCACTTCCAATTCGCCCCATTGACCGTTGCGGTAGTAGCAGCGGACATTGTAATTCGTTGGATAATAACCAAATGATAAATTTGCCCAATCGATGTTTTGCATGATGTTTTATGTTTTTAGTTGATTGAATGCTGTTGTTTTCTAAAAGTCCACGAAATTACAAAATTTTCCTTTATCGGGACACGCTTTTGAAGAAATAATTTACAGCGAATACGTATATATCACCAAATCAGTCTTTCCTTCAATCGTGGTCTCGATGGCATTCCATCTAAAACATTTCTCGTTTTTGTCGAAAACAACCTGGAACGGAACCGATTCCGTCATTTTCACGCCATCGATTTGAACGCCTTTCCGACCTGTGACGTATGACAGCTTGTGCATACCATCAGCCGAAAACCGATCAATGGGAAGATTGTCGATTAAGTCATCCGTGTATAAAACCGAGTTCGACTCTTTCGTCACACTATTGATTTGGCCGTCTTCATAGGCGTACCATTGTCCCGCAGCGAGGAAATGGAATCTCAGTTTTTGTTGGGCGTCCCACGCGAAATGGCCTACAATCGCTTGACGGCGGATGATGTCGCCGTTCAGCACCAAAGTCTCACCTTTATCTTCTTCACCAACCTTTGATGCCATATAGAAATAATCGCCCTTATTTGAGATAAGGAAATCCGAAATGGAATAGCCTTCCACGTATTTCATCTCTCCATCGACCCAAAAACGGTCGTTTGCGACAGCCATCCAATGCTTGCCGTTGTATGAGAACTTCATTCTCAACGTCTCGTATGTGTATTCACCAAACAACTCGACAGGCTCACCATCGACAATCAAGACCGTGTAGGGCATGTATTGGTCTTGATAAAGATAATAGTAATGAAATGCAGCCTTTCCAGAACAGGCATAATACACATCACCATCGGAGAGCCTACAATCGGCACTTTTCGAAGAAAGCTGAGACCTATCCGACTCTTTGAAGGATTTCTTTTCGGGCCACTCGATTTGAGTCGTCTGTCCCTTCTCCGCCGGCTTATTATAGGTGCTGTAATAATACTCACCGTTCAACTTATAGACATAGCCGTCGTTAGTAATGCTTATGACACTATCGCAAATCATCTGATGCAAGCCATAGGCATACACCGTTTCCATCCCATAGCCGATTTCATGCGAATAGGTCTCAAAATACTTGAGGACAAAAACGCAATCCTTCCAAGTGCTACCCATCCTAAAGACCCTCACGTCATATTTATAGGGAAGCAGGATCCTTCCATTGGCATAAATGGTCGACATACCCAATTTCTCATTTCTTGCCACAAAGAGATAATCATAATAAGTCGACACGGATTGTGTGCTCATATTGGGCATAAGATTATACTCTGCCTGAAACTCTCCTTGATTCACTGAAAGAAATCCTTCCAAAGTCTCCAGTCGCACCCGTTTTAGACGATCGGGGGATTGTGCCTTAATAAAAGGAGAAAGCAACGTCAGCATCAGCGACAAAAACACTATTCTTTTCATGACAACAACTATTGATAACTACATTTCGATTTTCCAAATTCACCCAAATGGAAGCCAAAGCCAAAGTCAACACAAAGATGGCGTTCTCCCAAAATGTCTGATTCGTGGAGGAACACGGTGATGGGGAATCGCCAAATATTAAGGATGGTTCCCACCTCGACGCCAAGACCTTGGAAACGTTTTTCCAGACCTGTGATATTCATCGCTGCCGAAACGCCTACACACAAGTCAATCAACCCATTAACAGGCGTAAACAAGATTCCCGCACTCCCTTCAAGATTACGTATCTTTACGCTATCGGCAACCCTTTCCGCCGGCTGTTCCGTTGGCAACTCCATCGATGGCTCCGGCAACAGATAAAGTGCCTTGATATAAGCGCGCACCTTTCTGTTTCCCAAATCGCCAACCATGAAACCATTTCCTTTTTCAGTGGGGCGAAAAACATAATTCACTGAAATCCAACGGCGGCTGTCGCTGGCGCAATACCCCAAATCAGAGTCATAATACCGTTTCAGGTAGCCGCCGACACCCAGCACAAAACCCGTGCTTTTTACCGAAGGTTTGAACATCCGTGAAGTATGAAAGCCCGCCGTAATCATCACATTTTTATAGAATCCCATCAAACCCGCTTCGTAGTCAAGACCCACATGAGGTTCCCTGACATAGCCCCCGATTCCGACACCAGCGTATGCACCGAGATAGGGGAACTTATTATGGCGGAAAACGGGGCCAAAGGTGATATTGTAACCTGCCAATTCCGGGTTTTCAGTATTGAAATTGGTCACGACAGGCGTATTGGCTTGCACATGCGTGTAAGCGCCCCAAGAATTGGCACTCACAAAACCGCTCATCATGCCGAAGGCTTTCTTAGGCGACCAAGTAAGGGCAGCGAAACGAAGTCCCGGCTTGAAAACCACATCCTGCTGTTGCTCGTTGGCAAACACCTCTCGGCGTTCGAAGCCCATCTGCAAAGAATAATGGCCATAATCGACAGGCAGGTCAAAAGGCGTATACTTCACACTCGATTCTCCTGCGTCGTCGATGACGGTGACCTTCAAATCGGAAGGCAGGCTATTTACTGCCACCGAGCCTTTGCTTGAGGCGGCATCAACCTTAATTTCAGAAGTCAACTCAGGAAGTGGAGAAGTGAAAGCGTACTGATGAACGGGCACTACACAACTCTTTTTGCCCAAATCAAGTTTCACCCAACCATGGCGGCTGAAAAGCGATTCATTCTGACCAACAGTCACCTTTACCTTATCCACTTCGGCCGAAACAAGTATCCAATCGTCAGAAGATGACACACGCCATTGGTTAAGGTTACACTGCACTGTTAACCTTTCCTCCGATGCCGTACTTGGAAACACCAACTCTGCCTTGTCGACGGAAATGGTCGTATCTGCAGCAGCCTGACTGACAGCGATGGGGAAACGCTCATCGATGACAATGAGATAAAGCGTATCCTCACGCACCGACGCCAATTCGTTTTGCTTACTCTCGAGGTATAACATACTATCACTCACTTGATAGTCAATCCAAGAAGGAGAGAAATCCACATCCCACGAATCGGCATTAGTGGTAATGGAAATCCCGACTATTTCGCTTTGCTTTGAGAAATGCACCTTGTCAGGAACAGCTTCAAATTCAAGATTCCCGCCATGCTGCGACACGCCAAACGACATTGTCTTGCCATCAGCAGAAACCGACACACTTGCACTGCGAGCGACTGGGCTGTCATTCCTTTCACAAGAAACCGTGACCGCATTGCCTTTCTTGTTCACCTTGCACCATTTTGCGTTGCTGCTGGCCTTAAAAGTGTCAGCATTCACCCTGACATTCACTTGCTTGGTCTGGTTGCCTTTGGCTTCAAATTGGAGCTCGTTCTCTGAAAAACTCATCGTTGTGCATTCCCTAATCATCTTATCAAGGTCGTTGTCATCAGGAATGCCACCTTTGCATACCACTCTGATTTTCTTGAATTTTTCCTTAGCTTCGTTTAGTTTTCCCTCATTTTTCAGCTTCACCGCCTCATCGTGAAAATAATTGTAACGGTCATAGTTTTGGGCCACGACCGTTAACTGGCACAAAAAAAAGGCAATGAGCGTCAGCAGAAATCCTTTTTTCATGATGTTATTTTGAATTATGTTTTACGACTGCTTTAATAGAGTCAAGCATCGGCTTTTCTTCAGGAAGTGCCAAAATATCTGCAATTTCCAAATCCTGTCTGGTCATCTCGGCAGCGTCTAAATCCAACATATCCTTGACGTCATTCAAGATGGTACTCAGATAATCCTGTCGAAGATTAAGCAATTCTATTTTTTGGTTCTCAATGTCGTATGAATCAACAATTAAACTTCCAGATTGTTCTCTCAGATTCAAAGCCGAATCACACTCGGCAATGCCTTTCATCAACTTCTCAAACGGCTCCGCATTCGAAACCAACTTTAAGAAATTATCCTTAAACTCAGTACTATTGGGCAAATCCTGGGTCAATTCAATCGCCTTCTTTGCATGATAATCATACAATTGATACTCTTTTTGAGGCTGCTCCGTCTCAACAACCTCTTCCACAGTGTCAGATGGTTTTTTCGTCACTGCCGCCACTACCACTGCCGCCACAATAATAAGAAGGGCCGACAACAGATACAATCTTAATCGATGATTTTTCTTCTTTTTGAGTTGTGTCGACACAAGATTCTCGGCAATCTTTGCAAAAGAAGCCGTCCGGTATTCGTGGGTCCACGAAAAGACCTGTATGGTGGTCATCGGTTTCAATGGCTCAGGCAACGATTCAGCTTCAGGCATAAAAAAGCCTGGCAGTCCCACTCCGATGATGTTTTTATTCTGATTCTGTGCTTGTAGGATTTCGCGGCGCACCCAGTCTTCTTCCTCAACACAGCGGTCGAGCGTACCAGGCGACAACACGAGGATAAAGTCTTTACACTCTGATATGGCCCTTTCGATTTGTTCGGGGAACTGCCCACTTCCAATCTCGTCGACATCAAGGAAGACTTTATAGCCCAAGTTCTCAAGCTTGGCCTGCAACTCGCCTGCCACGCCTGCACCTGCGCCTTTACGTCTGTAACTGATGAAGATATTGTAAGCCATAATTCCTACCTGCAACTTATTAAAATGAGTTGCAAAAATAGCAAATTATTCAATTACTTTAACAAAACAACAAAAATAAATCAGCCATTCAGTGGCAATATGGTTTCAAGATAATGCCTATTGATGCCATATTGCTTTTTAAGGCTTTCTATTTGCTCTGCAATGCGTTCTCTGTCGACACGAGCTTTGGTTTTCCGTCCCACCAAAAGCACATTCTTCGGTGTGTGTTCCATCTCGATGAACTCCATCACTTGGGTCTTGTAACCGAAGTATTCCAAAATCAAGGCACGAATGGTGTCGGTAATCATCACCGCTTGGCGCTCGAGGAAAATGCCGTAACGTGTAATGGCATCGTAACGGCCCGAGCGTTCCATCTCCTGCCGGATTTGCTTGTGGCAGCAAGGGGCGCAGACAATCAGCTCCGCACCCGCCTTGATACCTGAGGCGATGGCATCGTCGGTGGCCGTGTTGCAGGCATGAAGTGCAATCAGCACATCCAACTTTTCAGGATGATAAGCCTCGATGCTGCTCTCCACAAACTCCAAGCCTTTCAAGTTGTCGGCCTTGATGATTTCATTGATTTTCTGCACCAAGTCGGGACGAATTTCCACGCCTTTGATGTCGACATCAAGATTCAAGCGTTGGGTAAGAAGCTCGTGCAAGGCAAAAGTGAGATACCCCTTCCCCGCCCCCATGTCGGCGATATGGACCGTACCTTCAAACTTCATCGGTTTGATGAGACTTTCCACAATCTCGGCGTACTTGTAAATCTGCTTGAACTTATGCTGCATGTCGGCGGTAATCTTGCCCTCGCGCGTCGTCAAGCCAAGTTGATACCACCATGGATTCGCTGGATTGATGAGTCGGGCTTTCTGTTTGTCGTGCTCCAGGTTCTGCTCACGACATTCCTGCACCTTCTTGGTCTGGATTGTCGCCTTGCCTTTGCTTGACACCAACAAAGTGACATCCTCGTTCACGGTGAAAAGCACGGCATTCAAAAAACGATTGGGCAGCATTTCCTTCAGCAGATCAAACATTTGCGTGACATCGTAGTTCTTCACCTCGTCGCGACGCTCATAGTGATAGGTGAAAGCGAACAACCGTTTCTCCTTTATCAAAACAGGCTTCACATAGACATTGCGCAGCTCGTCGTGCTTTTGGGCGGGCTTGCTCAGCGTCATCTTCACCAAGGTGCTTTGCTCAGCGGCCACACTGACTTGGTTCAGAAAATTATAAAGATTTTCCGACATGATTGGATTATTTGCAAAAACAAAAGAGATTTAGCTTTATTCCGGCAATGCTACCGCAGGCCAGCCAAAGTCTTGGAGATATTTGACTGTTAAGTCATGCTTCTTCACATAGTCAGCGACAAACTGCAGTCTTAAACCCTCGCGTTTCTCCGAGTTGCTGTTGATTTCCCAGAATGCATCAAATTGATCACCAAAAATCTTCTTGGCACTTTCCAAATTGCCAGCACCATCCTCAACAGCTTCGAAGGCAGTCACTTCGAAAAAGCCGCTGTCGTTCTTCTTAAGATGCATCAATCCAGGATGATCGCCTCCCGAAATGGTCTTCAGCGTGTCGCCCGAAATGTTGTAGTTAAACACCCAGAAGTCGCCCAAAACCAGAACATCATCCTTATTTGCATCATTCGTGCTAATGATAATAGGGCAAGGAATGCAATGCTCAGCTTCAGCGTAGTTCTTTCCAATCACGTTTTCCAAGTAGTTCGTGACGGCTAAATTGCATAGCTCTGCGTCAGGCACAACTTCTTCCACCTGAACGATTTCAGCTTGTGTTTCAACAGGTTGCTCTTTAGCAGGCTTATTGCCACAGCCAATCATACTTGTGCCGCAAAAGATCAGGATGGCGGCCATCACCCATGTTTTTATAGTCTTGTTCATCAGATAATAGGATTAAATTGCAAGTGCAAAAATAGGCAAAAATCTTGCGTTTATCGTTTTTTTCCTACTTTTGTAGCGTATTTAACATCAAATCCCATGAAAAAACTGTTATTTGTCGCCCTTTCAGGCATGATGCTGCTCGCTTTCACACAATGTGGAGGGGGCAAAGGTTCAAAAGAGTATCAAGACGGCTTGAATATTTACGAGCAAGCGGAGAAATCCATAAAGGCTGCCAGCACTTGCGAAGAGCTGGAACAAGCTGTTACTGACATGTTAGAAATGGCTTTGGCATCCGAACGAAAGTATGCCGAAGGAGAAAAGGTAACCGAAAAGGAAGAGGCCGAGCTCAACCAATTTGGAGATAAACTCAAAGATCTCTACAAAGAGAAATCTGAAAAGTTAGGCTGCGGCAAATAGTATAATTTATCCAGTTACACACTTTTACAAGCAAGCCCTAATCACTTGCGGTTTTATTGCTGTTGTCGACGACACACGACACCGTCATGTCGCCTGTCACATTGACAACGGTGCGAAGCATGTCCAAAGGTCGGTCGATGCCCAAGATGAGCGCCAAGCCTTCAATGGGGATGCCAACCGAATCAAGCACAATCATCAGCATCACGATGGAACCGCCTGGGATGCCCGGCGTACCTATCGATGATATGGTGGCAGTGGCCAAAATGAGCAGCATCTGTCCGAAAGTCAAGTCTAAACCCAAGACCTGCGCCAAAAACACCGCCGCCACCGCCTGATAACAACTCGTGCCATCCATGTTGATGGTCACGCCTACAGGCAGCACAAACGACGAAACTTCCTCGGAAACACCCAAATGCTTCTGTGTGCGCTCCATCGTTAAAGGTAGCGTTGCAGCGCTTGAGCTGGTGGTGAAAGCCAGCATCTGCACAGGTGTCGCCGCTTTGAGGAACTGCCTTATCGTCCGCTTGCCAAAGACCCGCATGATGAAAGGATACACCAAGAAGATGATGACTGCCAAGGCCAGCACCACCGTCAGGGCATACAATCCCAAGGCGGAGAAGATGCCCACGTCGCCCGCATAGTCCACTATCAAGGCCGCCATCAAAGCAAATACGCCAACTGGGGCGAATGCCATGATGAAGTCGATAATTTTAAGCAAGACAAGATTCAACTGTTGGAAGAAACGCACCACCGAAGGCACTTTCGAAGGTCCCACGACAATCAAGGCCACACCGAAAAGCAGGGCGAAGAAGATGATTTGCAGCATCTTGGAGTTGTCGCCCAAGGCCTTAAAAATGTTTTCAGGCACCATGTCGACCATGAATTGCAAAGGCGACTCATCTTTTACCTGTTGCATCTGTGCCTCGCGCTCCACCACGGTCTGCTCGTAACGCTCCATGAATTCCGTCTGTCGGTCTTTCGGGAAAACCTTCCCCGGCATGATGACGCTGACCATGCCCAAACCTATGCTTACCGCGATAATCGTGGTGCAGACATAAATCAAAATGGTTTTCAAGCCGATGCGCGACAAGTTGCGGATGTCTTTGAGGTTGACAACACCCATGATGAGCGACACCAATACCAAAGGCACGGCAATTAACTTGAGCAAGCGCATGAAAATAGTACCCCACGGTGCCACCCAGTCATGAACAAAGCCCTCCCAATGCAAAGCCATAGCCAGAAAGCCGAAGCCCAAGCCAAGCCCCATGCCTAACAAAATCTTGGCATAGAGCGGAATGCGTTTCTTATGTGTTTCTCCCCTATTCAATCAAGTTGATTTTTTGTGTAGCCACGCCATCTTCGGTCACGATGCGGACGACATAAATGCCTTGGGAATAGCCTTCCAGGTTCAGTTCCACCTTGTTCGAGTTGGTCTTTCTGTCCTCAAGCATCTCTCCCTTGATGCCCATCAGCGTCACTTGTTGGATATGGCTTTGCGCTTCGATGACAACCTTGTCCTTGGTGGGATTGGGATACATATTGAACTTAGTAGCGGCCAACTCATTCACATTCACATTGGTAGTATCGGTCGGCACAACCTTCACATCATCGACAAACCAGTCGAAAGCCAGCCATTCACCAAAGATGTTGTAACCTCTGAAACCAATCTTAATGTTCTTACCGATGTACTCGTCCAAATCAATGGAAATCGGCTCGTTGTATGCGTTGATTTGTCCGTAAGGCATGTCTGCGGCATCCCATTTGTCTTCCCAAGTGCCATTGTAAGTATCGTACACTCTAACAGCAAAGCGGTCGTAGCCGTCAGTGCCATATTGCACCCAAGTCCAGAACTGCAAAACGGTGGGTCTCGTGATGGTCAACACAGGCGTAATCAAGGTTTGGTCTTGTGGCGATGGACTTTCGCTGCTATCCCATTCCAACACGGCCTGTTTACTTCCTCTATGAGGTTGTACTACGTAACTATTTTCGTAATAATCAGTATAATACATGGTACCTTGGAACGACCAATCCCACCAACTTGGGTTGCCATCCGTGGTCCAACCTTCGGGCAAACCAAATGTGGTGCCGCATTCCTCGAAAGTCTCGAAAAGAAGAGGGCATTGATAATCCCAATGAATCGGTATTTCTTCCGACAACGCGCTGTTGCCCAAGGCATCCACAAGCTGAATGGTCATTGTGCCAGGAGTGTGATTATCGTAGGCAGGAATAGTGGCGGTGTAATCGTAATTCCCCCTATCGTTTCTATCCATGGTGAAAAACAGGTCGTGGGTCGTGCCCCAAATGGTATAGGTAGCTGCCAAAGTGGAAGGCATTTCCGAGGCATCGTGAACACGAATCTTCAAGCTCATCTCCGTGTCGGCATAGGCCTGATTGCCCGTGACCGAAATCAAGGTAGGAGCCTCGTGGTCTTCTGAGGAACTATTGATGAAAATGTCGTCCAAATACAGGTTCCAGCCATAGTCGCTGATGCCCTCGAAGATGATGAAGCCATAATCATCGGGACAATCGAAGGTGAAGGCATATTCATACCAGTCGTCCACATCAGCGACGACAGGTTCCTTATAAGTGCAACGATGGATGGTCCCGAGCAATTGTCCGCCTTCCGAACGAGGCACAGCGTTGTAATACACATTGATACGGTCAACCTTGTTGATGTTTGGGTTACTGTTGCGGAACATCCAGAAGCTGACGATATTATCATGTTCGTTCAAGTCCATCTTGGGCGAGACCAATTCAGCCGAGCCTCCAGTAGGATTAGTGTAGGTGTAGAAACGAGCCATGTATTGGCTACCTTCATGTGGCGTCGCGCTTGGCGTGGAACCGTTTGTTATGCGGTCAAAAGCGTAGTTGCCATTGGTGATGTTGTTTTGCCAACCGAAGGGCACGAAGTCATTCTCAAAGCCTTCCTCCAAAGGGAAATCAGCGAAGGGAGCCATAGCGGTAATTTGGAAATCCACACTTTGCGTTGGTGCAGAATGGCTTGAAACGACATCGAAGGTAGCATGAACGACTTGGTTATCGCTCAAATCCATCGGAAGAGTGGCTTTGGCCACCAATTCCATTGAGGTATTGTAAGGCACGTTCACCTCGGTCACCTGGGTGCCATTCTGATAAAACTCTAACGGCAGGTCGCTCGTATTAGTTAACTGATAGGTATCTGACTCCATTCCAATATTATCAAGGCGGAAACGCAAGTAGGCAGGCTCACCCAAATAAACGGAAGTGTCAGCCGTGAGTTGCTCCACATCAACAATGTATTGCGCCGACTCCTCAATGATGATGTCGTCAATCGACAAATACCATGGCCCGTTGTCGGCCACGCTGTGGAAACCGACATAATAAGCGCCCGAGCTGGTTGCCTGGAACACGCCCGAAGTCTGTTCAAATTCTTCGTTGGCGACCACCATCATCGGCACAGCCGTTTCCGTCATCGCCGAAGGATTGGAGTTTACACCAGCTTTCACTTCCAAGTTGAAATGGTCAACGTGCCAGGTGGCATACCAGAACGAAACGCGGTAATAGTTGCCCTCCGTTACGTCGATTTCCTTGTAAATCCACACGTCGGTGTTATAGGTGGCGTACATATACCAGTCGCCCGTATGCGGCTTTCTGCCACGGGCTGTGTTGTCGTCTGGAATGGTAATGCCAGCTTTCCAGCCGCCATCGCCAATCCAGCCCGACGGGGTCTGGTCTACAATGTTACCATTTTCAAAGGTCTCGTTGACAAGCACTTGGGCGAAGGCGCTTCCCACAAGAAGCCACATCGCAATTAAAGCGTACAGTTTTTTCATATTTTGATTCTTTTTTATATTTGCCTACAAAAATAAGGATTGTTTTGTTACAATTAACAGTTTTTCTTAAACAAATAAACAAGCAGGTCCCTAAGCCTGAGGTTGCTGAGCCTGTCGAAGCATCGAAGGGCCGTCACATACACACTTTATTTTCTAGCCACCACCAAAAAATGCGGACTCATCCCCATCATCTCGGGCTCAGATTCAGTGATGCGGACAATGTCGAGGAGGCGTTCACGGCTGGCCTCATCCTCCCATTTCTCGGTGAGGTGCGGCGTGAACCAGATACAGCCTTCCACGGCAATGGCTTTCTCCACCATGAATCCCGCTTCAGCGATTTCCGATTTCATTTCGTCAGAGGTAGTGAAATATGACTCTGCAATAAACTTCGGGTATTCCTTCGGTCTGATATGGTCGCCAGTGGTCATCTCGCCCTTGATCATGTTGAGAAACACAGGGTCGTCAAGGAATTCCATGAGGTTCTCGTTCTTCTTCTCGCCATACACCGACAAAGCCCAAGTCATGGAGCTGAACTTGGAGATGCCCGCCGCCACCAAGAGACCGCCTTTCTTCAGCACTCGGAACGCCTCGCGGAGCGACTGCATGCGGTCTTCCCTATCACGCAGATGATACTGTGGACCCATCAGCAGCACCACATCAGCGCTCTCGTCGGGACGGTTGACTTGCAAGGCATTGCCCGTCTCGGCAATGAATTGGCAATCCTGCATCATATTGGCTTTGGCATATTCCACGGCGTTTTCGGCCAATTCAATCAGATGGACTTCGTTGCCTTTCTTCGCCAGCCATGCCGCATACATCCCGATGCCGCCGCCGATGTCGTAAATCACTTTGCCGCCATCGATATAGCGCGCAAGGATTTCCATTGTCCGATGGAACTCCACGATGCCTAGGCCTCGCTCCAGTCGACCTATCTCGGCACCGTTGTTATAGAAGTCGTAGATTTCGCTCATTATCTTTGGTTTGATGTCGCAAAAATATAAAAAACTTGCCATTTTGTCACATTTTGTTGATGGCACATATTTTGACTATCGGACGCGAGACTTCGAGACATGAGACGCGAGACGTTCCCATTGTCCCGTGTCCCGCAGTCCCGTGTCCCGCGTCAATTTCGAATCTTAAATTTTGAATTTTAAATTATACGAAATATGCAAACCGGTAACATTGGAGTAAAGACAGAAAACATTTTCCCTGTCATCAAGAAGTTCCTCTATTCGGACCAGGAGATATTCCTGCGCGAAATCATCAGCAATGCCGTGGATGCCACGCAAAAGCTGAAAGCCTTGGCCGCCTCGGGTGAGTTCAAGGGCGAACTGGGCGACCTTACCATCAAGGTGGAAGTCGACAAGAAGAAAAAGACCCTCACCGTGCGCGACCGCGGCATCGGCATGAACGCCGAAGAGGTCGACAAGTACATCAACCAAATCGCCTTCTCGGGCGCGGAGGAGTTCATCGCCAAGTTCAAGACCCAAAGCGAGGCCGAAG
Organism: Bacteroidales bacterium; assembly: GCA_016290215.1. Lineage (GTDB taxonomy): Bacteria > Bacteroidota > Bacteroidia > Bacteroidales > F082 > Limimorpha. The sequence continues at coordinate 535 of JAEETH010000062.1, read as the reverse complement.
CCGCCAATATCATCGGACATTTTGGCTTGGGCTTCTACTCCGCCTTCATGGTCTCTTCTAAGGTGTCGCTGATCTCGAAGTCCTGCAAGGAAGAAGGCGCGAACGGCGTCATCTGGGAATGCGACGGCAGCCCAGAGTACACGATGAATGAGATCCCGAAGGGCGACCGCGGCACCGACGTTATCCTTTATATCGCTGACGATGCCGCCGAGTTCCTCGAAGAAGGCCGCATCCGCGAACTCCTTAATAAATACTGCAAGTTCCTGCCCATCCCGATCCAGTTTGGCACACGCAAGGTGCAGGAAGAAATCGAGGGCGAGACCGACAAGGACGGCAAACCCAAGACCAAGGAAGTGGAGAAGCCTTGGATCATCAACGACGTGGCGCCGCTGTGGAAGAAAGCCCCTGCCGACATCAAGGACGAGGAATACAACGACTTCTACCACACGCTCTACCCGATGAACTTCGGCGAGCCGCTGTTCCACATCCACCTCAACGTGGACTACCCCTTCAACCTCACGGGCATCCTCTATTT
>JAEETH010000061.1 GCA_016290215.1 Bacteroidales bacterium | reverse complement strand
TATGGGCATATTCGTATGTCGTTCCACCGTCTTTCGAGATGTACATGGCCTTTTCGCCACCATTGTTGGTCGCACTGCCCCAGCACCATTGATTGGTGAAGGTTCCATTAGCAAAACTCCAGTCGTTGTTGGCCTCAAAGTCTTGTGAGTATGGGTTCTCTGCATCTATGGTTAAAGCTTCACGAGTGGTAGTGAAAGAAGTGCTGGCCCATTTGCTGTTTCCATTGTCGCCACCGCAATCGGAACGGACATAGGCGTAATAGGTGGTCTCTGTGCTTAGACCGCTTAAGGACTTGGTGCATTCCGTAACTTGATAGGTGGGTGTGGTGTTTTCATCAGGAACGTCTGTGGCCGTCGTGGTTACATACACATCCCAGTTGCTTTGACCTTCGGCACCTGCAGTCCACGTCAGTGTAGCCGTATGTGCGGCAATGTTAGTGGCTGTGAAGTTCTTAGGCTTGGCGCAAGTGACGGAAGCCATTTCGATGTCCAGAATGATTTGATTTTTGAAGGTTACAGTACCAGATGCGTTCCCGGGATTGGACAAATCATAATTGTCGTAGCCGTCTTTTGAAGCATATAGCGATACGACCCCTGGGTCGCCAGAAGGTGTGAAAACGCGGCATTCCATTCCTTGAGAATAGCCACCTGTTTTGTCGTTTACCACAACGGCCAAATTGTCGCCTGAATAATCAAATGTGGAAGTAAAACTGATTGTAGTCCACCCGTTGGCTGTCATGGTCACGCTCCCGCTGAAGACCAAATCGTTGGAAGAGACCGAAACCCAATCGGAAGAACCAGAAAAGGAACTTTTTTCAGTGTTGACAAGGTAGACATCGTAAGTTCGTATTTTCTCTGTACCACCATTGTAGAAAGCAATGCTGTTGATGGTGCCTGCTCCACCAATCTCTTCAGCAGTATAGATTTGCTGTGTTAGAGAGTACTTGTAGTAGGAATGGCTTGGGAGCCAGGCATTTGTCGTCGTTCCTGAACCAATCGTTACTTCTTCGGCTCTCATTGGAGCCGACAAAAATCCAATCATTCCTATCAATAGGAATAGTTTTGAAAACGTTTTGAAATACATAAAATAAAAGTTTAAAGGTTTGACATTAAGTTCATTACCTCAAAACTTCTGGAAAAATGTTGGAATACCTAAAATGTAGATATTACCCCGATAGGGCATACCTTATAAAAAATAGAATCCCAGCTCCAATTCCCGGAAGCCTTGTTTCGCGACTTGAGGCAGGTCTTCTGACTGAGGCCTCGCGTTTGCCGCCTTCCCGAAAGACTTAGTTTTCAGTGGCTTAGTGGCAGGCGATTGGCCATCACAGCAGCGGGAACTGTCCGGGATTCACACCCGATTCCCTATTGAGTCCGCAAGGGACACCACAAATCGGCGGCAAAATTAGTGCTTTTTCCTTTATGCCCAACAAAAAACAAAATAAAACCTTTCATCAAATCTTTATTCCAAACGATTGATTATTTTTTACCTTTGCAGCCTCAAATACAATTCATTATAACTTTGCCGACAATTGTACCAAACAAACAAATAGAATCAACTATGAAAAAGACAATTAAAATCATCATAATCACACTGCTCTCCCTCATTGCCCTCATTACCATCACTTTAACTGTATTGTTCACCTTTTTCAGAGACGACAATACAAGTGCGGATGAGTCCAAATCCGTCCCCCTCACCCCTGTTACGGAGGAGCCCCAATTCGTCTCCCTCACCCCTGTTTCGGAGGAGTTCGACAGCATAGCCCTCACTACTAATATGAATATGCCCGACAGCATAAGGCGAAACTTGGAGGACTATGATTATCTTGTCAGTCTCGTGGAAATGAACTATGCCCCCTTCAGCGCCATCATGGAGAAAGGTTACGAGCAAGAATATAGGGCTATGAGGAAACAACTTAGACAACAGGTAATTAATGAAGAGATTGGCATAGAAAAAGCAGCCAGCGATTATGTCTTTTGGTTCTATAGTCGATTTGATAAACATATTGGGATATATACGGAAACTTTCGGTAAAACTGCGAATACACTTTTCCCCAAAGACATTGAAATTGTTGACTATGCACCCAAAGCCGTTTCTTGCAAGGTGGATTCCTGCACATGGCTCATTCGTGTTCCTTCATGCGATTTGAGTTTCACGGAAAGGACAAACGATGCTTTCCAGCAATTTGTAGAGTCTGGTTGCGAGAATCTGATTATCGATATTCGTGGTAATGGGGGAGGCGTGAATGTAATTTGGAACAATTATTACGCCGCTCTTTATGACCATCCTAGCAAACCCAATATCACTTGGCTTCGTAATACGCCTGAGAACTTGGAAGCCTGGGAGCGATACGTGGATCCGAATCATCCAAAGAAAGAGTGGATACAGAATTTTTTAAACAGATGCAAATCATCAAAAAAGGAATTCGTAAAAGTGGGTGTATGGACGGGTGATTGTGGACTTCAGACGACAGCTCATATCAACCGGGCTGCCGTTTTGATAGATTGGAATACTGCCAGTGCGGCGGAAAGTCTTGTAACATTTGTTAAGGAGTGTAGCGACCGTGCCAAGGTATATGGCATTTGTAACACCACTGGCTGTGAATTAACAGGCGAATGCGTTTTTGGAGCTTTACCCAATAGCAAAATTGAGTTATTATATGCGACAACAATAGGTTCTATGTTTTATGAGCACGATTTTTCCAATTCACCAGGCATCGCTCCAGACATTATCATTCCTTTGCCCTACGCCACAACGCTCACCGACAACATAGACGAATGGGTGCTGTGGGTGGCTGAGGACTTGAAGCGGTGATTTGGGCATACCTTGTCGATAATCCCAGTTCCAATTCCCGGCGCGACTTGAGGCAGTTTTTTCCCCTTTATGCCCAACAAAAAACAAAACAAAACCTTTCACTAAATCTTTATTCCAAACTATTGATTATTTTTTACCTTTGCAGCCTCAAATACAATTCACTAATGACCACAAAATCCTTTTTTCAAGCATTATTGCTCGCCTTGATGATAGGCATGTCGCCCGTTATGGCAAAAGCACAAATCGTAGACAGAGACCTTACCAACCTTGTTATCTTCATGCGTTTCGCCGATGATGCGGAAATCACGCATTCGTTTGATGACATTGACACCATGTTCAACGGAAAGGCATCTGGGTATCTCAGCGTTTATAATTTCTATAAGACGATGACATACGACCATATCCATTACAGCACGGTCTATACCAACAACATACAAAATGGTAACATCGTCTCGTATCAGGACACGAAACCTCGTGGCTATTTCGAGCCTTATAGCCCGTCTAATCCTATTGGCTATCAAGAGGATGAGCAGGTGATGATAGGCATCAGTAGGAGAGAAGCCGAGTTGTTGGCCCGTGCGTTCCGTTATGTGGATTCGCTTCATTTGGTCGACGATGACGTTGTCCTTGATGGTGACGGCGACGGTTTTATCGACAATGTGAGTTTTGTCGTTAAGGGAGGCACTGGTGCATGGGCATCCATACTTTGGCCCCACATGGAGTATTTCCCTCACGACTCCATCGACCATCCTGTTGTAGTCAATGGAATCAAGCCCAACACGTTCAATCTTGAGTTTGAAGGTGCTCCTCAATATTTCTCTGCCCATGTGTTCAGGCACGAGATGGGACATTCGCTGAACCTTCCCGACCTTTATCATTATTATAATTATACCGATGTGTCGCCCGCGGGTTCTTGGGATATGATGTGCTACAATTATGGGCCGAATCATACGGCTGCCATTTATAAGAACAAGATTCTTCATGTGTCGGACGACCCCATAGAAATCACCGAAGACGGCGACTACACGTTGAAGAGCGTTGGCACAAGCCAGTCGCAGAACTGTTATTACATCAGATCGGCCATCGACAGCACCCAGTGGTATGTGCTGGAGTATCGTAACAAACAAGATCTTTTCGAAGAAAGTATCCCTGGCACTGGACTTATCGTGGCGCGTTGGGACGATGCCATCCCGCTCGATTATTTCGGAATGTTCGCCAATGGCTTTTTTGACAACCACACTGTAATGCATCAGTATTGGATTTTCCGTCCCAATAGCAACAGCGACATCCAAAATGGTGACTTGAACCGTGCGCATTTCAGCTACGCTACAGGTCGCACTGCATTTGGTCCCAACACCAATCCGCATCCTTATCTTAACGATGGCACGCCTGAGGAAAGCTTTGAGATTACCAACATCCATGAAAACGGCAACCAGCTGACGTTCCACGTTCATTTCTTTGAAGATGCCATCGATGACCATCAATTTGAAGGCCAGCAATGTGATGAGCGCCTTGCCGTGCATCCCAATCCGACCAGCGATAAGTTGGTTGTGGAAGGTCAGGAAATGCAACGTGTGGAGTTGTTCAATACCTTGGGCCAGTGTGTGTTGACCCATGAGGTTGAGCAGAGTGAACATGCTGAAATCTCGCTTGCCGACCTTCCTGCGGGTGTCTATTTGCTTCGCGTTTTGAAGGACGGAGGCTCGTTCAGTGTGCAAAAGGTGGTGAAGTCTCAGCGTTAATTCATAATAAATCCATAAGAATACCGTTTTCATATCGTTGCTTGGCACGAATTTTTAGTTTTTCTGCCGAGCATAAAGGAGAATGTTGTATTTTCGTCAAAAATTTTGACCTATGAAATCACGATGGAAACTTGGCATGGTATGGACTGCGGTGTTTTTGTTAACCCTTTCCGTATCAGCGCAAAAGCATATAGAAAACTACGATCCTGAAGCCCTTTTCAACGATGGCGTTTTGCTCTTTCAGAACCAAGAATATGGTGCTGCTCTTTCCACATTTGCCCAATATCGCGCTCAAGCCGCCGATGCCAAGTCGCAGCGTTGCGTCGATGCGCAGTATTACGAGGCGGTTAGCGCGCTCTATCTCGGTCATGCCGACGGCCCTGCCAAAGTCATGCAGTTTGTAAACGACAATCCAGGCAGCACCTGGGCACGCCATGCCAATTTCTTGTATGCCAACAATTTGTTCCAAAGCAAGAAATACAAAGAGGCTTTGGCCATTTACGAAAAGACGGATGGCATGTCGCTCACAACCGACGAGGCCCAGCAGATGCAGTTCAACATGGGCTATGCCTATTTCCAATCTGGCGACTTGGACAAGGCCATGCCTTTGTTCCACGGCCTGATGATGAATGACGGCAAGTATAAGGACTCGGCACGTTATTATTATGCTCACATCCATTATGTTAAGGAGAAGTATAATGAGGCTTTGGACAACTTCCGCCGCCTGCGTTCGCATAAGGACTATGCCAATGTGGTGCCGTCTTATATCATGCAAATCGGATACCTCAAAGGCGATTACCAGTCGGTGATAGAGGAAGGTCCCGAGTATATCCGCAAGGCCGACAAGAAACGTAAGGCTGAGATGGCGCAGATTGTCGCCGATGCCTATTTCCAGCAAAAGGATTACGACAAGGCTTTGGAATATTATCAGATCTACACGAAGAACCTGACACGTGGCATGTCGCGTCAGGCCTATTATCAGATGGGTGTCAGCAAGATGATGAAAGGCAACTACAAGGCCGCCATCAGCGACTTGCAGAAGGTGGCAGGCAACACCGATATTTTGGCACAATACGCCTCGTATTATCTGGCATCGTGCTACGCCAAGACCGACGAACTGAAATATGCCCGCAGCGCATTCTACAATGCCTATTCTGCTGGCTTCGACAAGGAGCTGGCAGAAGAAGCCCTGTTCGACTATGCCCGACTGAGCCTCATCCCAGGTGCCGACCCGTTTAACGAAGCCGTGGGTTTGCTTGACAACTTCCTCGCTGAGCATCCCAACTCGGAACGCAAAGCCGAAGCCGAGGAAATGGCCATCTATTTGCTGCTCAATGCGAAAGAAAACGATGAAGCCCTCGACCGCCTCGAATCCATGAAGAACAAAAGCCAAGAGTTGCAAACGGTTTACAACGACTTGTTGTATGCCACGGGTATCGATAATTTCCAAAAAGGCTACTACGACAAGGCGCAGGTGTATTTCTCCAAGATTATGAATAGCAAGCAGTCGGCTACCAACAAGGCCGAAGCCTGTTTCTGGATGGGCGAGTCAGCCTATCAGATGGGCGACCTCAACAAGGCAGGCAAATACCTGACCCAGTTCAAGGGCATGAGTGCCGCTTCGAGTCTGCCCGAATACAGCCTCGCCGACTATGACTTGGGCTACATCTATTACCAAAAGCCTGATTATGATGCCGCAGCCGAGCGTTTCAGGAGTTTTATCCGTCTCGCCGACGACAGGCAACAGAACGACCTCAAGACGGATGCTTACATCCGCCTCGGCGACTGCTTCTTCATGGAACGGAGCTACGATAAGGCCATCAACTATTACGACCTTGCCACGCGCATCGGCAAGCGCAACGCCGACTACGCCCTCTATCAGCAGAGCCTTTGCTATGGCGCCAAAGGCAATGCCAACCAAAAGATTACCATGCTTAACGATATGCTGGAAGCCTATCCGAGCACACCTTATTATGAACAGGCATTGTTTGAGATTGGTAACACCTATCTCGTCCACGGCGACAAACGCTCGGCCATTTCCAGTTTCAACCGTCTCATCAAGGACCGCCCGCGCTCAAGTTATACACGTCAAGCCATGATGAAGGTGGGCATGATTTACTATAACAACAACCAATACGACCAAGCCTTGACCAATTTGAAGAACTTGGTGGCCACTTATCCCAACACCGATGAGTCGCGTGAGGCTTTGAGCATTATCCGCAGTATCTATATGGAACAGAATAACTTGGATGAGTATTTCGGTTATGTCAACGCCAACGGCGGCCAGGTGAAAGTGACCCAACAAGACTCTTTGGCCTTCGCCAATGCGGAGGGCTTCTATCTTGACGGTCAGTACCAAAAGGCCCAGACCGCTTTGCAGTATTACTTTGACAACTTTAGCCGAGGTGCCTATCTGCTGAAGGCGCATTATTACGCATACGAATGCGCTGAAAGGGTAGGGACGGAAGACCAAGTCATCACACACCTTAATTATATATTGTCACAGCCCGACAACGACTACACCGACAACGCCCTGCTGAAGATGGCCCGCATCGAATACGAAAAGGGTAATTACAAGAAGGCGGGCGAATACTATGAGCGCCTGTCGCGCATCACCGAGGAGCCACTCAAACGTCTTGAGGCCCTTGAAGGCAGCATGAAGAGCAACTTCTTCCTCGGCAACTACGACAAAGCCATTGAGATGGGGGAGAGCCTGCGCCAGTCGCGCGACTTGACCGACGACCAAGTCAACCAAATCAACCATATTGTGGGCAAGTCGTACTACGAGAAGGGTAACTATAATGCCGCCATTGAAAAACTCGACAAGAGCGCTCGCAACGACAAGTCGGTGTATGGTGCTGAGAGTGCCTATTACTCTGCAATGGCCTCCATCAAGCTGAAACAATATGATGAAGCCGAGAACAAAGTGTTCAACATCTCGGACAACTTCTCGAAATACGATTACTGGGTTGCCAAGTCGTTCATCGCGCTGGCGGATGTGTATGTGGCCAAGGAGAACTACTTCCAAGCCAAGGAAACGCTCCGCAGTGTCATCGACAACTACAAAGGCAACGACCTGAAACAAGAAGCCCGCGCCAAACTCGCCGAGGTGGAACGCAAGGAACCCAAGGTGAGCAACAGCAACGGCATCGAACCCATAGAACCAGAATAAGTCCCGTAGGGACGCCACATCACAAAGCAGGCGACATAAGTCCCTGCTCTAACAAAAAGAAAGATGAAAAGACACATCATAATAGCAATCCTGGCCCTCCTGGCCATCCCATCTTTAGCCCAACACGACGAACAAGTCACCGTGGAAGGCAAATATCGTCCCAAGGTGAACAAGGTGAGCAAACTCCAACTCACCCCACAGACCCCTCAACCCTCGTATAACTTCCCCAGCTCGGAAGTCAACCCGATGGACGCCAAGCAGAAGTTCGCCATTGACTTGGAGAAGATAGCTCCGACAGGTTATGCCGCCAAAAACGACAAACTCGTCACCCCGACACAAAACTTCCTTATGGCGGGCATCGGCACACGACTCTCTCCGCTGTTCCTCTACAATCACAACTCCATGCTGACTAAGACTCTCGGCTTGGGTGTGGGCATCAAACATGCCTCCTCGTGGGTTAACATGAAGGACTACGCGCCTTCGAACTATATGAACAACGCTTTCGACATTAACCTTTCGACCAGTAAAATCGATGGCTTGCAGTTAGAGGGTGGCGTGTATTTCAAGAACGACAGGTATCATTTCTATGGCATCAATCTGGCGGAAAACCCGCTGACCGATGAGCAAATCGAGGATTTTGCCCCTAAGATTACCTACAACAGGGTGGGAGGACATATCGGACTGGCTTCCACTACCACCCGTGTTAGGGAACTGAATCATGCGGCCCATTTGGACTATATGTATTTGTTCAACAGAGAGCACGCTGTCGATTTCGGCTATACGCTCGGCTATGCCAACAACTTCTGGGGTGACAAGAGTCATCCGCAAAACATTGGCGTCGATTTGGGCTTCCAGTATGACTATTGCATGGGACAAGGTGATAATCCCTTTGTAGTCAGTCGTATCTTGTTCAAGGTCAATCCGTTCTTCGAGATGGATGGTGAGTTCTATCGCCTGCATCTCGGTGTGCGTTTGGATGGAGCCACAAAAGGGTCGGAAGAGGATAAGTTCTTGGCCGTTCGTCCAGACGTAAGCGGCAGTTTGTTTGTCCTCAACAAAAAGTTGGAGTTCTATGCAGGTTTGAATGGCGGCCGCAAACTACTGCGTTTCAGCGATGTCGTTGACGACAATCCCTTCCTTTCGCCGATGTGCAACCCTTCTTTAGGGGTCGTAAACGTGAAACTCGGCTTTGAAGGCGGTGTGCGCACCAATATCATGGAGATTGTTGATTTGCATTTGGGTGTGCGCTATCGTCTTACCGACAACGACCCGCTGTTTGTGTACCACATCCCCGATGCGATGACATTCCCTTCGGGCATGGATCCGGTTCTTAATTCCTTCGATCTTGTTTATGACGAGACCCAACTGGTGACCGTTTTGGCCGATGTCCGCGTCAAGTTGCGCAACAGCCTCACCGCCGATTTGGGTTTTGCCTATAATAGCTGCAAGCCCACCAATGAGGAATATGCTTGGTATCGTCCCACGACGGAAGGCAAGCTGAAGCTGACATATGACTTCAACGACAAACTGTCCTTCAATACGACTTTCCTCTATCAGGGAGGCCGCTATGCCAAGGTGTGGGATGGCGTGGTCGATTGGCAAAACTTCAATTTCGAAGCTAAAAAGCTGAAGGATGTCTTCGACCTCAGTATCGGTGCCGATTACAAGGTGAACGACCAAATCTCGGCTTTTGCGCTGTTGGATAATGTGGCACACCAGAAGTACATGCTGTACTACAATTATCCCGTCACAGGCATCCAATTCTACGCCGGCGTGAAGCTAAGATTTTGATTTTTTAAACATGAATTATCAGTAATTTATCACGAATTTTCCAGAAATTGTTTCTGAAAATTCGCGATTGATTCGTGGGAAATTCGTGTATAAAGACAAAAAGCCTTAGAAGCCCTAAAAAGCCGCTCATTTAATAAATTGTTTTCTGCTTCTTTTGATGTGAGAAAAAACGGACTTTTTCAAAATTTGCCCGTTTTTAGCCTCATAGAGCCGTTTTGGGCTGAAAATAAATTTTTCAACTTTTTGAGTATTGTACCGAAAAATTGTGTATCTTTGCACCTTTAATTGAAAATAGCAAATTATCTGAAAATGACTGAAGAAGAAAAAAGAGAATTGGCAAGCGAAGAATATGGTGCCAGTAAAATCCAGGTCCTCGAAGGCTTGGAGGCCGTGCGCAAACGTCCGGCCATGTATATCGGCGATGTCCATTTCCGGGGCTTGCATCATTTGGTATATGAAGTGGTTGACAACTCCATCGACGAGGCTATGGCGGGCTATTGCGACAAAATCGATGTCCGCATCCTGCCTGGCAACGCCATCAGCGTCCTTGATAATGGTCGTGGTATTCCCACGGGTATGCACCCCAAGGAACACCGTTCCGCTTTGGAAGTGGTGTTGACTGTGCTGCACGCTGGCGGTAAGTTCGATAAGGGTTCTTATAAGGTTTCTGGCGGTCTGCACGGCGTGGGCGTCAGCTGCGTGAACGCATTGTCAACGCACCTTACCGCTGAGGTTTACCGCGAAGGCCAGATTTTCAAGCAGGAATATGAGTGTGGTAAGCCGCTTTACGACGTGAAAGTGGTAGGTACGACCGACATGAACGGTACCCGCATCACCTTCCAGCCCGATGGAAGCATCTTCCAGACTACTGAATACGACTACAGTACTTTAGCCAACCGTATGCGCGAGTTGGCTTACCTCAACCATGGCATCACCATCGTCCTCACCGACGAGCGTGAGAAGATGGAAAATGGCGAGTTCCGCAGCGAGACCTTCTATTCCGAGAATGGCCTCATCGACTTCATCGCTTACCTCGATGCCAACCGCGAGAAGCTCATCCCCGAGCCGATTTACATTAGCGGAGAGAGAAATAATGTGCCGGTCGAGATTGCTTTGGAATACAACAACGAGTACAAGGAAAACCTGCACTCTTATGTCAACAATATCAACACTATCGAGGGTGGTACCCATCTGCAAGGTTTCCGTTCGGGCTTGACGCGCTCGTTCAATGCCTACGCCGAAAAGAGCGGTCTGCTGGAGAAGTTAGAGAAGCTGAAGGTGAAGATTTCGCCCGACGACTTCCGTGAAGGCCTTACCGCCGTCATCTCGGTGAAGGTGCCGGAACCGCAGTTTGAGGGTCAGACCAAGACCAAACTCGGCAATGATGAGGTGATGGGTATCGTCAACTCCATCGTGGGTCAGCAACTCTCCGATTATCTGGAGGAGCATCCCAAAGAAGCCAAGACCATCTTCGACAAGGTGACCTTGGCCGCCCAAGCCCGTCAAGCGGCGCGCAACGCTCGTGAGAAAGTGCAGCGCAAAGGTGCGCTTTCAGGCTTTAGTTTGCCTGGCAAATTGGCAGACTGCTCCGAGCGTGACCCCTCCAAGACCGAGCTTTACCTCGTTGAGGGTGACTCCGCAGGCGGTTCCGCCAAGCAAGGCCGCGACCGTAACTTCCAGGCTATCCTTCCATTGCGTGGTAAGATTTTGAACGTGGAGAAGGCCATGGAACATCGCGTGTTCGACAGCGAGGAAATCAAGAACATCTACACTGCTTTGGGTGTGACCATCGGTACTGAAGAAGACAGCAAAGCCTTGAACCTCGAGAAACTGCGTTACCACAAAGTCATCATCATGACCGATGCTGATGTTGACGGTAGCCACATCACCACGCTGATTCTGACCTTCTTCTTCCGCTACATGCGCGAGTTGATCGAGAACGGTTACGTCTATTGCGCCACACCGCCTTTGTACCTCATTAAGCGTGGCACCAAGCCTGTGCGTTACTGCTGGACCGACGAGGAACGCTTCGCCAGCATGGCGGAGTTGACCAAGAACGGTACGGTGAGCGGCTATGATGTGCAACGTTACAAAGGTCTCGGTGAAATGAATCCTGAGCAACTTTGGGAAACCACCATGGACCCTGCGCACCGCACGCTGCGTCAGGTGACCATCGAGAACGCCATGGAGGCCGACCACATCTTCTCCATGCTGATGGGCGACGAGGTGGCCCCGCGCCGCGAGTTTATCGAGCAGAACGCCACTTACGCGAATATCGATGCGTAATGGCTGCCAATCAATTGGTTAATAAAATAAGGAGAGCTCTGGCTCTCCTTTTTTGTTGTTTGGTTTTATGCGAATCTAAAAGTTGAAGATTTTGTCGAAAAAGCAAGCGTTTCCCGAAAAGATGTGTATCTTTGCGGTCGTAATCAAGAAAAGAAACGCCATGTTTACAGAATCAGAATTAAGGCCATATACCATTGAAGAGATTAATGCAAGAATTGACCAAGCCGAAAGGGAATCTGCTTTAGGCTTGGGAATTGATACTGAAGAAATGCTCCGTGAAATGGATGAAGAATTAAGCCGTGAAGAAAAACTTGAGATGGCTGCGACACTATGAAAGTGATTTGGTTACCGCAGGCAAGAAAAGAAGTGCGACGCATAGGCAATTACATTCGTCGCCAGTTCGGGCAGTTGAGTTATGAAAAATTCAAGCAAGAGATTCGTGAGATATCTCATTTGCTTGGCACAAATCCCAACATAGGCATTGTAGAACCTTTGTTAGCAGAACGGACTGTAGAATATCATAGCCTTGTGATGAATGAGTTGAACAAAATCATCTATTTCATCAAAGACGACCACATTGAAGTCGCTGACTTTTGGGATGTAAGACGCGAACCAAGTAAATTGGCCGCGCGAGTCAAATAGCCATACATCATTTATAAACGGAATCACCCCTCTGCCGCGAATTTATCGAGCAGAACGCCACTTACGCGAATATTGATGCGTAATCGTTGAAAGTCAAGTGAATAATGGAAAAGGAGAGCCATATGACTCTCCTTTTTTTGATGCCTAATTTTAAAAAGCCACCCTTCAACTCCTTCCGATGACACGGAATCCCAGAGTTTTCGAGGGTGGCTTTGAGGGTTATACGCTATTACACTTAAATGGGATTATTCCACGGAACGCACAGGACGGACAGAAAGACCTGCGTAGCGGTTGCCGGCGTTGCCTCCTGCGTCAACAGCGCCCGAACCAAAGCCTAAATGCTCCCCACAATCCGGGCGCCCACAGAGCGAACTCGACCAATAATCGCCTCCCCAATACTGACCATAGAGGAAGGTGTGGGCGGCAGGCAGGAAAATACTGTTGCCGTTTTCCGAAGTGAAGATTCTACCACTCACAGCATTTTGCCTAATCCACGTGCTGGTGGTGTTGTCCACCAGTTCTTTACATTCCTCAAGGGTGGGCATGCGCCAGCCATTGCCCCAGTTGGCCGTGGCAGCATCATCGTCTGGTTGCAAAATGACCAGTTCGTCTGAATAACCGTTGTAACCATAGTTAGCGTCGTTACAATACTTGGTAATGGTGTTTTCACTGCCGTTGCAATACTTGTAAGTGCTCCATTCGTAAGTGGCCTTTGTCGTAGTTTCGCCCCATGCGAAGTAACCACCTAAGTCTTCAGGCATTTCGGCACCTACATTACAGGTGGCCCACAATGTTCCACTTGGCAAACCAAGGTCAATGTAGTCGTGACCGTTGTAAGTACCATTTCCGCTCGGTCTTTCCTCAGTGGTAAATTTTTTATCCGCACCATAATAATAGTCAGAGCCTTTTTTGGCGTATGCCCGGACATGATAAACCGTATTGTGATTCAGTTCAGTAAGTTTACAGGTGAAAGGCTCGTTCCATTGGGCGGTGGAAAGATGCTCTTCACTTGCCGTTGGGTTTTCTTGGAAACCCCAGCATACGCCCAACTCCTCAAGTGTAACACCTTCGCTTACAACGACCTCAGCTCCACAAACTGCGGTTTTTGTAGTGATGTTAGAAGGTGTAATAGTGGTAACAGTTACCGTTACGTTCTCATCATTATTAGGTTCATCTTCCGGTTTATTACATCCTGCGGTAAAAACCACTGCCATCATTAGCATTACGGCTGCTACTGCCTTCAGCATTTTGTTCATATTGGTTAAATTAGGTATTAAAAGTTGTTCAAATTTGTTGACAATAAATGGTGTTCGAAAAAACACAGCAAAAGGGTGTCTTCTCATCATTCTTAGTAATAGATTGCAAAGATACATATTTTTTTATTCTCCCTCTTGCAAAGTTCAAATTAAATAGTGACCTTTGCCCAATAAATTTTTCACTATGCAAACATTCAAAAAAGGAGAGAAGATTGGCAAATATGTCATCAACTCGTTCATAAAGAAAGGCGCTGTGGCTGAATCATATACGGTGCTCGGCCCCGACGACATGATGTATTTCATGAAGATTTACGAACTCCAACGCATCCCTCATGAGCAGCTTTTTGAAGGGAAGGAGGTCTACGAAATCCAACTTTGCAAGGAACTCAACACCGACGACAACGCCAATGTAGTTCGCTATGTCGACAACGGCGAAGTGAAAAAGAGCAATGTCGTCTACCATTACTTGGTCACTGAATTCTATCGTGGCATGTTGCTGTTGGATGCCGTGCGGCAGGATGGCCGCTTCGACCTTGAAGATGCCGTACAAATCACACTTTGTGTGCTGAGTGGTCTATCGTTTATCCATTCCCGTGCGTTGATACACAACGATATACGGCCTTCAAACATCATGCTTCAGGAATTAGACGATGGTATGCTGATGCCCACCATCATCGACTTGGGTCATATTTCCTATATGGTCAAGGGTCGTCCCACCTTTGCTGACGAAGACTTGATGCCATACTTCCGTGCCCCTGAGACCTTTCGCTCCGTTTATACGGTGAAGAGCGACATCTTCTCAACGGGTGCGCTCCTTTATTTCTTGATGTTCGGCAAGTCGCCGTGGGAGGAGATGGATTTGCGAACCCTTAACGGCGACAAGAAAAAGATTGCCGATGCGGTGAAGAAAGCGAGAAAACAAGACCTCATTTTGGAAACTGATGAGGTGAAACTGCCTGATTATATGAAGGCTATCTTGCTGAAAGCCTTGGCCAAAAAACCTGAGGACCGTTTCGGATCGGCTGCAGAGTTTGCTCAAGACTTGATGGAAAAAGTGATGCCTGAGTTGGCGAAGAGGATGGAGGAAAACGAGACAAATGCACAACAAACCGAAGAACATGACCAAGTCAACGCGGGGCCGGTGATTACCTTCAAGAAAGGCTCTGGCAGTGGCTTCGACAATGTGACGGGTCGCGACGAGTTGAAGGAACAGCTGCGAAAGGAGGTACTCTTCGCTTTGCACAATCCCGAAAAAGCTAAGCTCTACAAGTTGCCGGCCATCAATGGCGTGTTGCTGTATGGTCCTCCTGGATGCGGGAAAAGCCTTGTCCTTGAGAGCTTTGCAGAGGAATTGGGCTTCAATTACTCCATCATCAAGGGCGTTGAGATGGGCCATATCTATCAGGATGGTGTGCTCGACAACTTGCAACGCATCTTCGATGCCGCCGAAATCAAGTCACCATTCGTGCTTTGCTTTGACGAATTAGAGTTTGTAGCGCCCAATCCCAATTCGGATGGGGAAGAAGGCAACATCACGCCACAGATTTCGGCTTTCTTCGGGATGCTGAACAACTGCTCAAGTAAGGGCATCCTCGTGGTGGCTACCACCAACCGCCCCGACCTCATCGACCAGGCCATCATGCGCGTGGGCTGCTTCGACCGTGTGTTTTTTGTGCCTCAGCCTGACTTTGAGGCGCGTAAGGACATCTTCATGGACCACTTGAAAGACCGTCCCTGCGAGGAACTTGATTTTGACGAGTTAGCCAAGATGTCGGACGACTTCAATGCGGGCGACATCACTGAGGCCGTCAACGAAGCAGCCATGACTGCCGCCTACAACGACGTGCCGATTTCGCAGAAAATCCTCGTCGACGTGCTGAAATACAAGAACCCGACCTATTCTACCAAGACACGCATTGGTTTCAACAAATGCTGATTGTTATGAATGTCAAAGGGGTGGTATCGAAATATTTGAAGTCGCAAGGCATTGTCGCGACCAAAAACGCGCTGGGCCTTAATTTTACATACGAGGGCTGGAATTTCCTTTTTTGGAACGATGCTGACGACCCTCAGTTTTTCCGCCTGACCCTGCCGGGTGTCTTCGATGTGACGGACGATAACTTCGCCAATGCCATCATGGCGTGCAACAACATCAACTGGAACTATAAGGTGGTGAAGGCGGTGCTTTACGATTATGAGGACGGCAAGGAAAAAGGCGCCTCGGTGTGGATGTGTTATGAGCAGGTTCTGGATGCAAACCCTCAAATTGACGAGCTCGTCCTTCGGGCAATCCACAGCCTCATTGCTGCCGCCGAAGCGTTTACTAATGAAATGGTTGAGGAGTGAGTTTCCCTTCGGGAATGGAAGGAAATATGACTTGTAAAAGCGGCGGCTAAAGGATATCACAAGTCAGTAGGAACATGAAGCTGCCGCGATTTGAAACGATGACAACACGCCATTTCCGAAGGGAATCTAAATATGAATCTTGAAACTACAATAATATGAAAATCAAATTCTTACTAATGTCAATGCTCTTAGCAAACTTGGCTGTCGCGCAGTATGCTCCCGCTGGCGACAAAATCAAAACGAAATGGGCCGCCGAAGTCTCGCCTGAAAACGCCTTGCCCGAATATCCCCGCCCAATGATGGTGCGCCCCGAATGGAAGAACCTCAACGGCTTGTGGCAATATGCCATCACACCGAAAGGGGAGAGGGCTCCAAAACAATATGAGGGCGACATCCTTGTGCCGTTCTGCATCGAGTCGTCGTTGTCGGGTGTGCAAAAGGAGGTGGGTCCCGACAAAGCCCTGTGGTATCAGAAATCGTTTACAATACCTGCCAACTGGAAAGGTGGTCGTATCTTGCTGCATTTCGGTGCCGTCGACTGGATGACGGATGTTTGGGTGAACGACATCAAAGTTGGCTCGCACACAGGTGGTTACACGCCATTTACCTTCGAGATTACCCAAGCGCTGCAAGGGAAACAAAATTCGTTGTCGGTCCGCGTTTGGGACCCCACGGATAGCAGCTATATCCCGCATGGAAAACAAGTGTTGAAGCCCCAAGGCATCTTTTACACTTCGGTGACTGGCATCTGGCAGACCGTTTGGCTTGAATTTGTGCCCGAGGATTATATCCAAAACTTGGTTACCACTCCCGATTTGGAGAAAGGCACGGTGAGCGTGGCAGTGGAGTTTTCCAACCTGACCAAAGATGACCTTTATCAAGTCGAAGTGTCGTTTGAAGGTCAACCCGTGGCATCGGGCAAGTCCATCAACGGACAGCCTGTCGAGGTGAATATGCCTGAGCATTTCTTCTGTTGGACGCCCGACCATCCTTTTCTTTATGACATGAAAGTCAAGGTGTTGCGCAAGGGAAAAGTAATCGATGAAGTGGACAGCTATTTCGCCATGCGTAGCTTTGGCACCAAGAGCGACGAACATGGTATTGTGCGCCTCACTTTGAACGGCCAGCCTATCTTCCATTTCGGCCCGCTCGATCAAGGCTGGTGGCCCGATGGCCTTTACACGGCTCCCACCGACGAGGCTTTGTCCTATGATGTTCAGAAAACCAAAGACTTGGGCTTTAATATGATTCGCAAGCATGTGAAGGTGGAACCTGCTCGTTGGTACTACCATTGCGACCGCATCGGTATCATCGTTTGGCAGGATATGCCCAGCGGTGGACGTAGCCCAGAATGGCAGAGGAACCAATATTACCAAGGCCCCGAAAGTCTGCGCACACCTGAGTCGGAGGCATGTTATAAGAAAGAGTGGACGGAAATCATCAATAGCCTGAAGTCGGTGCCGTGCATTGGCGTTTGGGTGCCGTTCAATGAGGCTTGGGGACAATTCAAGACTCCTGAAATCGTTGAGATGACCAAGAAACTCGACCCAACGCGTTTGGTGAATCCTGCTTCGGGTGGCAACTTCTACACTTGTGGCGACATCCTCGATGTGCACAATTATCCCAATCCGAAACTGGGACTTTACGACCCGACCCGCGCCACAGTGCTTGGCGAATATGGCGGCATCGGGCGCAAGGTGGAAGGTCACACATGGGTGAAAGACCAGGGCTGGGGTTATGTTGAGTTTGATACTGAAGAGAAGGTGACTGATACCTATGTTGAATATGCCAACCTGCTGTATAAGATGGCCTTCCAAGGCTTTTCGGCAGCAGTCTACACACAGACCACCGACTGTGAAACAGAGCTCAACGGCTTGATGACCTACGACCGAGCGGTTGTCAAATTAGACGAAAACCGGTTGCTACAAATCAATAGAAAAATCAGCCATGCGTTGGCTGAATAAAACAACAAAGGTGTGCCAGCAATGACACACCTTTGTTCGTATTATGAAATCTCAGATTTCTTATTTGGCCTTACCAGTGATGGTGATGCGGGTGCCAGCAGAAGGATTGGTGACATCGGCATGGGTGATGTTGATGGCGTGCAGTTTGCCATTGGCTTCCTTGACGATCAGCAGGTCATGGTAGTCTCGACTTGCGGGGTTGCAGTCGACATTCTTGTAATCATCGATCGGTCTGCCTGTTTCGGCCAGTTGAATGTAATAGTTGTTCAAGTCAACGTCAGTAACAATGTTGGCAAAGTCTTGGTCGCCGTTTTCAACCAGATAAAGGGTGCTGCCTTCAGCAGGATGGATGTGGGTGAAGGGAGATTTGTTGTTGTAGGGATCCCAAACGAGGCCGTAGGCGGAGAGGTCTTGCACATTGTGACCAGTCTTAACCCAAGTGATGGGCTCAATCTCCAGAGTAATGGCGGGTTGGTTGATGTTCAGGTTGAGGGTATAGGAATTGGTCTTGCCATCAACATCGGTAACGGTACCAGTGATGGAGACTTTACCGACTAAATCTCTGGTGTTGGTGAAGTTGAAGTTCAGACCTTCTTGATGGTCATACTCAGTGCCACTGATTACATAAGTGGAGTCTCTTGATTCAATCAGTGTGCCATCCATTTCATAAAGCGAGGCAGCAAGATTAAACTTGGACAGTTCTTTCTGGGTTTGGCTGTTGGAAGCAGCATGGAAGCCAATCTTGTAGTTTACGCCGAGGTCAACAGTTTGACCGTCATACACATAGTCTTCGCCCGTCATGACAGCGATTGAAGGCTCCGGATGTTCAATGGTTTTTACGCAGCTTGCCATGAAAGCAACGCTTGCGAAGCACACGAGTGCTAATGCTAATTTCTTCATTTTTTAATGATTTTAGTTAGTAATTAGGTTATTTGTTTAAAAGTTTTCTTTCAAAGAACGTGGCAAAGATAATCAAATACTTTGCCAAACTGTTCAAAACTGACAAAAAAAATAGAAAAAGCCTGTTTTTGGGCAGGCTTTTCCTTTTTTAATGTAGTTTCATTACTTTCGATTAGTCTTCAACGATTGCTTCGTTCGGGCAAGCGCCGGCGCAAGTGCCGCAACCAACGCAGGTGTCAGGATCGATGACATAGATGTCGCCTTCTGAAATAGCGCCCACGGGGCATTCGTCAATACATGTGCCGC
>JAEETH010000060.1 GCA_016290215.1 Bacteroidales bacterium | reverse complement strand
TTATACGCATTGTTTCCGATATAGTTTTGCAACCTCGTTGCGGATGAGTATGAATTCGTAAAATCTGCAGCTTTAGCTGCCTATTTTTGAAATCGACATTTGTTCAATTCTTTTAATTCGTAGCTCATTTTCATTAAAACATTGAGAATTTAAAAATGATTGTTTCGTTATATTCTTCGCCCGAGCGCAGGAAGGTGCTGGGAAAGTTGGGTTTGTTGGGTGAGTCGGGGAGGGCTTGGCACTCCAAGGCAACGCCGGAATAGTCTTCGTAGATGTGGCCGTTCTTGCCTTTTGGACAACCCGAAAGCCAGTTGCCGGTATAGACCTGCACACCGGGTTGTGTGGTGTAGATCTTCACCATACGGCCAGTGCCTTCGTGCGAAAGTTCGGCGGCAAGGCAAAGCTTGTCCTTCTCGATGCCGTCGATGACCCAGCAACTGTCGTAACCCTTGCCATTAATAAGGTCTGGATAAGGTTCCTTGATGTCGCGACCAATGAGTTTGGCTTGGGTGAAGTCCATGGGTGTGTCGGTCACTTGTCGCATCTCACCAGTGGTGATCAACTCGTTGGTTGCGGGCAAGAAACGCGAGGCGTTCAGCCGCAACTTGTGGTCGAAGATGTCGCCGTTGCCTTCGCCTTTCAGATTGAAATAGGTGTGGTTGGTGAGGTTGACGATGGTGGTGTCCGACGAATAGGCACAGAAGCGGATGTTCAACTCGTTCTCGTCATTGAGGGTGTAGTACACTTTCGACACCAGTTCAGCGGGATAACCCGCCTCGCCGTCGGCGCTGAGGTAAGTAAACACCACACTGTCGCCGTTGATGCGGCTGGCCCATTTTTGGTTGGCGAAACCGATGCTGCCACCGTGGAGATGGTGCTTGCCGTCGCCGGTATTAATTTCAAGCTGGTATTCCTTGTCGTCGATCTTGAAGCGGCCGTTGGCGATGCGGTTGGCGAAACGGCCAGGCGTCTTGCCCGCGCAAGGGCCATCGTTGAAATAATCCCACGGGTGTGAATAGCCGAGGACGATGTCTTCCATGTGGCCGTAGCGGTCGGGAGTGACGATGCTCACGATGCCTGCACCGATATCGCTTAACTGCACCTTCACGCCGTTGGCGTTGGTCAGGGTGTAGAGCTTGATGTCTTTGCCGTCTGGGGTCTTGCCCCAAACCTTTACTTCTATGTTCATACTATGATTGTTTCAATACATGGGAACGGGAACACTGACCCTTTTGTGTCATGGCGGAGGGACATCCGCCATCTCCTAAGCAAGAAGGTTTTCCTTTGCTTTAGGAGATTGCGGATCAAGTCCGCAATGACTCTTTTGGGGAATGTGTCTCGTGAATCATTCTATACATACTTTACCATAAATGCTCAGGGTACACGCCCTTCTCAATCAACTCACGAATCTTGCGCATCACATCAGGTTTGTCTTCCTTGTAGGTCACGCCAAACCAGGAGGCGTTGCTCGACAAGACCTTCAGTTTGGCAGTGCCATCGTGAATGGCTTGGTTGACCATCAGCGGGATGAAGAACTCGGCTTTGATATTGGTTTGGGCCGGTCCTTTCAGGAACTCAACAAAGCCCTTCTCGGAATAGGCGAAGAAGTCGGGCGTGAAACCGAAGAAATTCATGGAAACAAGCGAATCCATATCCAGTGGATGCGAGCCAGTCTCGTCGGTGTAGGCCGCACCACCGTCTTCGGTGTGACCGATGGCAGTGCGCTCTACGATGGTCTGCAGGTTACCTTCCGCGTCTGCGGTGCAGATGCCACGACTCACCGTTCCGAAGTCCGACATGGTGTTGCGGAGTTTGTAGGCGACCATGCTGTAAGCGCCTTTCTTGCCTTCACATTCCATGAGATACTTGGCCAGTACCTCGTAGGCTTCCTTTCCGTAGAAGTCATCGGCGTTGATGGCGGCGAAAGGTTCGTGGATCACATCCTTAGCCATCAAGACGGCGTGGCAGGTGCCCCAAGGCTTGACGCGCCCTTCGGGGACGCTGAAGCCTTCCGGCAACTTGTCAAGGGATTGGTAGACATATTCAACTGGGATACCAAATTTCTCCGTGTTGTTCACTTTCTTAAAGGCCTCAGCGAAGTCCTCGCGGATGACGAAGACCACCTTGCCGAAACCGGCGCGTTTGGCGTCGTAAATGGAATAATCAAGGATGGCTTCGTTGTTAGGGCCGACGCCGTCCATTTGCTTCAGGGCACCATAACGTGAGCCCATACCTGCAGCTAAAACTAATAATGTTGGTTTCATTTATGTTGAATTAACTTTGTTGAATCTTCGATTTGTTTGTTGTTTAATCGTTTAATTGTTGGTTTGAGTTTCCCTTCGGGAATGGAGTTTTGTTTAATAGTTACAAGCGGCGGCAAGAACAATTTGCCACTCTATAACGGCATTGGCCGCCGCAGTTAACAAAACCTAAAACCTCCATTCCCCACAGGGGAATCTTATAATCTCCTTGCACCGTCGGAAATCACCACATCATAAACCTTTGGTTCATGGCCAAACTTGGCAGCAAATTTTTCTTTTGCCGTGGCGATGAAGGCATCATATAACTCTTCTTTCACGAGATTGATGGTGCAGCCACCGAAACCGCCGCCCATCACGCGGGAACCCGTCACGCCGCATTCCTTGGCAATGTCGTTGAGGTAGTCCAATTCCTCGCAGCTCACCTCGTAGAGTTTGCTCATGCCGTAGTGCGTGCCGTACATACGGTCGCCAACGGTCTCGTAATCGCCTTTTTCCAAGGCATCGCAGACGTCGAGGACGCGCTGCTTCTCACCGATGACATACTCTGCGCGCATGTAATCCTCTGCTGGAATCTCCACATCAATCTCGTTGAGCATAGCCATCGTGGCATCACTCAAGTATTTAACCTCAGGATGTTTTTTGGCAATATGGGCGCATGCATTCTCACACGACTCGCGGCGACGGTTATAAGCCGAAGAGGCCAACTCGTGTTTCACCAAAGTGTCCAAAAGCACCACCTTGTAACCCTTAGGGTTGAATGGATAATACTCAAACTCCATCGTGGCGCAGTTGAGGCGCATCAGGTGACCGGCTTTGCCAAACAAAGAAGCAAACTGGTCCATGATGCCGCACTTCACGCCGACATAATTATGCTCCGTGGCCTGACCGATGCGTGCCAACTCGAATTTGTCGATGCCAAGGTTCAGCAACTCGTTAAGAGCGAAGGCGAAAGTGCTTTCCAAGGCTGCCGACGACGACATTCCTGCACCGATGGGCACATTGCCGTAGAACACGGTGTCAAAACCTTTAAGCTTGTAGCCCCGCTTGATGATTTCACGGCACACACCGAAGATATAATTGGCCCAATGCAAGTGTGGATGGTCTTCCTCTTTCATGCCAAACTCGCAATAGTCCTCCTCGTCGATGGAGTAGGCGCGAACCTTGTCGGTGCCGTTGAGGCGAATGCAGGCGTAGATGCCCGAGTCGATGGCACCTGGGAAAACGAAGCCACCATTGTAGTCAGTGTGTTCGCCAATGAGGTTGATACGACCGGGCGAAGTGTAGACAACGCCCTCATTTCCAAAGCGTTGCTTAAATAGAGATTTTAATTCTTCAGTAGTCATATATATTCGATTAATTTGGCCGCAAGTTAGGAAAAAACTCGACACCAAACGTTGATGGACTGATAATTTTGTATTTTTGCCCATTCAAACTTTCAGATTCCTAACAAAATAAACCTAATTAGAGATGAAAAATGCTATTATTTTCCTGTTTGCTATCGCATTTTCGTCGGTTTCGAGAGCACAAGACATCAGTTTCGACCAGTATTTTCTTGATGAAGGCTCGTTGCGTATGGATGTCTTCCAATGTGGCACTGCCGATAGTTCGCACTATGTGTTTGAGCGTTTTGTCATCGAGCCTTATTTCGGTGGCTCCACAGTCAATTTGGTTGATCCGTTTAATTTTGGCACCAACCGAGTAAAAGTGATTGACGCACAAACCAATACCTTGATTTATTCAAAAGGCTACAACACCTTGTTCCAGGAATGGCAAACCACCGATGAAGCCCGTGTGATGGAACGCTGTTATGAGGAATCCGTGAGTGTTCCGCTGCCGCGCAATGAAGCCTATATCATTCTCGAAATCAGGAATTTCGATGGCGAGTTTGAGGATATTTTCTCAAAACTTTACGACCCCGACGAAATTTTCAACACCACCGAGCAACGTTATGTGTTTCCAGTTCAGGACATTATGGTCAACGGCTCGCCCGAAAGCAAGGTGGACATTGTGATTTTGCCCGATGGTTACACCGCCGATGAAATGGACCAATTCCTTCAGGATTGCCAGAATTTGGCCAATGTGTTCGCCCAAGCGGAGCCGTTTGCCAGCCATATCAACGACTTCAATTTCCGCGCCGTGCTTGCCCCTTCCGAGGAGAGCGGCGTCGACATTCCGGCCTCTCATACATGGGTGCGCACCATCCTCAATTCACATTTCTACACTTTTTATATTGACCGATATTGCACAACTCGCGATTATTTCTCAGTGAAGGACGTGGCAGCCAACGCACCCTACGACCAAATCTACATTTTGGTGAACAGCAGCCAGTATGGCGGCGGTGGATTCTATAACTTTTACTCGATGAGCACAGCGGGCAACATGTCGTCTTCCAGTGTCATCGTGCATGAGTTTGGTCATGCTTTTGCTGGTTTAGCCGACGAATACGAGGAACCAGACAACCCCTTGGCCTTGCTCTATAACCTGAACGTGGAGCCATGGGAGCCTAACATTACCACTTTGGTCGATTTTGAATCGAAATGGGCCGATCTCGTTGTCCCTGGCACACCTATTCCCACACCGAACACGAATCAATATAACAATGTAGTCGGAGCTTTTGAGGGCGGAGGCTATTTGACGGAAGGCATGTATCGGCCGCAACGAAATTGCATGATGCGTAATTATGCGCCTTTCTGTGCGGTGTGCAACAGAACGATTGAAGCTGTGATCGAGGCACATTCCGATAGCCCAGTTGCAGTGAAATCAGAGCATTTGCAACCCGAATCGTCGCTTCGTGTGTGTCCCAATCCGACTACGGATTTCATCGATGTGTTTGTCAATCAACCAAATGGCATAGCGGAAATCCTCGACTTGAACGGAAAGGTCGCGATGACGGTTCAACTCAAAAACGAGGTGAACAGAATCGGCATCAGCGACTTGCCCAAGGGTATGTATGTGCTTCGTTCGAATGGTGAGACTCGTAAATTTGTGAAACAATGAATCATAGGTATTTGATATGGGTGTTAATGGGCGGTCTGATGTTGGCTTCTTGTGCCCCCAGTCCCGAGCCAAGTGGTCCCATTCCAAGTCGCCAACAGCTGGAGTGGCAACAGATTGAAAACTATGCGTTTATCCACTTTGGCTTAAACACGTTTAATAACATGGAATGGGGCTTCGGCAATACACCTTCCTATACCTTTAATCCCACCAATTTGGACTGTGAACAGTGGGTCTTGACCTTGAAGTCCGCTGGTATGAAAGGCGTGATCTTCACGGCAAAGCACCACGACGGCTTCTGCCTTTGGCCGACCGAAACTACCGATTATTCCATCAAGAACACCTATTATAAGAATGGGGAGGGAGACTTGGTGCGCGAGCTTTCGGATGTCTGCAAAAAGCACGGCTTGAAGTTTGGGCTGTATCTCTCGCCTTGGGACCGCAACCAACCCGAGTATGGTTATAAGGGCTATGTGGACATTTATCACAAACAAATTGAGGAACTTGTGAGCAACTACGGACCCTTGTTTGAGTTCTGGTTCGATGGCGCCAATGGTGGTACAGGATGGTATGGAGGCGCCGACGAGATGCGTTCCATCGTAGCGGAGCAATATTACGACTATGAGAAGGCGAGGGACATCGTTTGGAAATATAGCCCCGAAGCGAGCATCTTTGGTGGCACTGTCCCAACCTTGCGCTGGATTGGCAACGAGGAAGGCAAGGCTAATGCCACGCAATGGTGCATGTATAAAACTGATTTTGAATCGCTTAATGACACAAAAGTCTTGCAGCAAGGCTATCGTGATGGTGAGACGTGGCTGCCCGCCGAGGTGGATGTCTCCATTCGTCCGGGATGGTTCTATCACGAGAGCGAGGACGACCAAGTGAAGACCGTTGAGCAACTGATGGACTTGTATTACCAAAGTGTGGGCCATAACACCAATCTCTTACTTAATTTCCCTGTAAATCAAGAGGGTAGGATACCCAGTATCGACTCGGCCAATGCCGTTCAATGGCATGAGAAGTTGCAAAAGGACTTTGCCGACAACCTACTGAAAGGTTGCAAAGTGACCGCTAGCAGCACAAGAGGATATAGGTTCAAGGCCAAAAATGTGCTTTGTGACGATTACGCCCGTTACTGGGCAACGGAAGACAGCATCCACCAAGCCGAACTCATCTTTGATTTCCCGAAAACTACCACCTTTAACCGCTTGTTATTGCAGGAGTATATTCCTTTAGGACAGAATGTTGACGCATTTTATTTAGACTATTACTTTAATGGCAAATGGTTGCCTATCGAAACCAACGAACCCACCACGACAATAGGTTACAAGCGACTTCTTTGTTTCCAGACCGTTAAGGCCGATAAGTTAAGAATTAGGTTTAAGGTGTTTAAGGGCACACTATGCATTAATAAAGTAGGAGCATTTTATGTACAATGACTTGTGACAATGACTATGACAGCTCGCCCATGGGCGTGCAAGCGGTCATTGTCATAGTCACTAGTCATAGTTAAAAGACAACTTATGATTGAACATCATCCATTAAAACCGTTCGTTCCCTCAAATGCAAAGGTCTTATTCCTCGGCAGTTTCCCACCTCCGAAGAAGCGTTGGTGCATGGACTTTTTTTACCCCAACTTCATCAACGACCACTGGCGCATCGAGGGACAGATCTGGTTCGGCGACAAGAACCATTTTGTGGACAATGATCGCAAATGCTTCAAAATGAATGAAATCATTGCGTTTCTAAATGAAAAAGGTGTTGCCTTCTTCGATACGGCCATGGCAGTCAATAGGCTGAAAGACAACGCCTCGGACGCCTTCTTGGAAATCGTGGAGCATACCGATATTGAGGCATTACTGAAACAGATGCCGCAATGCCACGCCATCGCCACGACAGGCGAAAAAGCCACCACGGAAGTATGCGCTTATTACAATACGAATTCGATTCCTTCGCCTAATGAACAAATCACCCTAAGGGAAGGTCTTACGCTCTATAGATTACCCTCATCCTCACGTGCTTATCCTTTGTCATTTGACAAAAAGGTTGAAGCCTATCGAAGGATGTTCGAGGCAGTGTTTGGTTGCTAATGTAGGATTGCCTTCGGCAAGAAATCTATAAAAAATAGATTAGTTTTCTTTTTGGAATTGCTTTGCAAGAAATCAGTCAAAAATCTCATTAAAATCTCAAAAAATCAATTTCATTTTTGATCGATTTTTCGATTGATTTTTGACCGATTTCTACACGAAGTGTATCCCATACATCACCGTGTCATCAGCGCATCAATCGCGGGCAGGATCTCACCCGACTTGCCTTCGAGATAAATATCCGTGATGTAGTTCGTATAGGTCGAAGGCTCCATGTTGATTTCGATGATCTTGGCACCGTTGCGTTTGGCGATGCCAGGAATCATATTGGCCGGACTGACCTGACCCGAAGTGCCGATGATGACGAAGGCGTCACAGTTTTCGGCAGCACGCACTGAACCATAGTAAGCGTCCTCGGGGATGCCTTCGCCGAAGAAGATGAAGTCGGGCTTCATCAGGCCGCCGCATTGGGCGCAACGGGGCGGTTCCTCGGTGAGTGTCAGGCTCTTGGCATCGACCTTGTGGCCGCATTTGGTGCACACGAAGCGCGACATGTTGCCGTGGAACTCATACACCACACTGTTGCCTGCCACGGTGTGCAGGTCGTCGATGTTCTGCGTGATGACGCTGCTCAGGCGGCCTTCCTTCTCCCATTTAGCCAGGACGTGATGCCCTGGATTGGGTTTGATGTCCTTGTTGCTGAAGAAGTTATAGAACACCTCGCGGATGATCTTCCACGACTCCTTGGTGTGGCGGTAGTAGAAGTCGATGTCGAGTGAGTTGGGATCGTACTGGTTCCAGATGCCGCCTTCGCCACGGAAAGGCGGGATGCCGCTCTCGGCCGAGGTGCCCGCACCAGTGAAGCCCACGATGTTCTTCGCCTTGGAGAGGATCTCAGCGGCTTGTTTGATTTTTTCGGTATCCATAGATTTAAGATTTAAAATTCAAAGATTGTTTTTCTGGTGCAAAGTTATAGAAAAAAGGGTTATTCTGCTGTTTCAAAAGATATTTGTGTAATTTTGCGGTCAGATGAAATGAGTGTTTGCGGTCGAAAATTTCGACCGCAAACTTAGCAAAATGTTAATAATCAAATTGCTATGAAAAAAGATATTGTACCAATACAAGACGGGAATGCCGAACTCGTAATTCAGGAATCAGACGTTGCAAATAAGATAGCTACTATCCGGAAGTAGCCAGTTATTGCAGACGCTGATGTGGCAGATTTGTATGGCGTGGAGACACGCCGGGTAAATGAAGCCGTGCGAAACAATCCAGACAAGTTCCCCGCAGATTATATGTTTGAACTGACTAAGAGTGAGTTACGGGATTTGCGGTCGAAAATTTCGACCACAAAAGTGTCTCCAAAGAGCCGTTCAGCAACCAAAGTATTTACAGAAAAAGGTTTGTATATGTTGGCTACGATACTGAAAAGCGAGAAGGCAACGGAAGTGACTTTTGCCATCATTGAAACCTTTGCCAAGGTGCGCGGACTTAAACGAGAACTTGTTGATCTTCACAAAGAAACAGACAAGCAGAAGCAGGTCGCCAAAATGAAGCATTTCGGTGAGGTGTTGTCTGATATCGTAATGCCCGATCTCAAGACATCAGAAACCGAATCCACTCTCGAACTCAATTTCATTATCGGCAAGATAAAACATACTGTGAAACGGGTAAAGAAGGAAAAATAATGGGTAATGCTATGTTTTAACCGACTACAAATTGTAGTCAGTTGAAAACAATAATGATATCGAGTCGGTTACAAACTGTAACCAACTGAAAAACTCAATTGAACGCCAAACAGATTGCACAGGGGAAAGGGGAATTGACTTTGGATGTTGGTGAGGAATGAAAAAGTTGTATATTTGCAGATGAAATTATCGGAAACAAAGGATTAAGTTAAAATTAAAATATTGAAATACAAAAAGATAGAAATAAACTAACATAGTAATAATCATAGCGTTTGCTATTTATTCGGCACAGCTTCGAAACCTGAGAAATTTTGAAATGCATTATTACGAATAAGTCTGTAAACGTCTGCGTGTAGCGCGGACGGAGACTTATCAATAATGCGGGCTTTCTCAGGGCCTCGAAGCGTGGATAAGACAAAGTCTGCGCTTTTTTTGTGTGCCTTGAGAAAGCTCGTATGCTGAATTGATAAGCAACTGCTCCAAATCAATAGCGCAGATGACAGAAAAATTCAGAGAACTATCTGTTTCGCGAGAAGATGTGCTTGCTGCAAAAGAAAAAGGCCAAGACGGACTCTCGCAACTTATTCATTCAGTCCATAGTAGTGGAGATCTGGTTTTCATTTTGGAAACCTTAGGAAGCCTCCCAGCAACATTTGGTAGCGAATGTTTCATTGACTTGTTGCAACATGAAAACAAGGATGTTCGACTTTGGGCGGTAAAAAACCTAGGGAAACTGAAATCGGTTGAATTATTGCCTTTTTATAAGGATGTTATAGAATCCGACACAAACACCACAGTCAAACGCGAAGCCGTTTCGTCCATAGGCCGTATGCGAAAAGAGGCAACAATTCCGACACTTATTTCCATTCTTAAAAATCCTGATCCAAAAATTGTTTGTCAAGCAATTAGGGGCTTGCTTGTTTTTAAAGGAAACATTGAGGTAGATACTCAATTGAAACAGCTCATCAACCATGAAAATGAAATGGTAGTATCAGTTATCAAGAAAGAGTATTTTGCTGATGTGAAGATGGACAAAAAATCGTTGCCGCATCCTGAAACCTATCCATTTCTTGTTAATGTAGCCGTAAATGGAGATGTGAGAGATGTCCTAAAATATGTACCAGATGAAAGTGTACATTTGACCTTTACCTCACCTCCTTACTATAATGCCCGTGATTATTCAATATATCCGAGTTATGACGCCTATTTGTTCTTTTTGAAAGAAGTGTTCCAAGAGACTTATCGGATAACCAAAGAGGGGAGGTTCCTTGTTGTGAACACTTCCCCAGTAATTGTACCAAGAATAAGTAGGGCACATTCAAGTAAGAGATATCCAATTCCTTTTGACATCCATTACGACCTTATTAAAATGGGTTGGGAATTCATTGACGACATTGTATGGATGAAACCCGAATATAGCGTAAAGAATAGAATTGGCGGGTTTCAACAGCATCGAAAACCATTGGCGTACAAACCTAATTCAGTGACCGAATATCTTATGGTTTATCGAAAACAGACAAGCCGTTTGATAGATTGGAACATACATCAATATAGCAATGAAATCGTAGAGAAAAGCAAAGTGAAAGATGGATTTGAAACAACCAACGTTTGGCAGATATGCCCAAAATCTGACAAGGTTCATTCTGCAATTTTTCCATACGATCTGTGTAAGCGAGTAATTGAGTATTATTCATTTGTGGGAGATTTGATATTTGATCCATTTGGCGGCAGTGGCACGGTTGGAAGAACAGCAATAAGTATGGATAGAAAGTTCTTTATGACAGAAAAAGATCCTCAATATTTTGAGTATATGAAATCATTCCGAAAGGAAGACATTTTTGATGAAACACCAGCCAAATTCTTAACCCTTGAACAATTCAAAAACAATACATTATGACACTTAAAGAACATGTAATTAAAGAGATAGTCTTGCGCGTAATCAAATCTCAAGATTATCGAATCGAAATAGTAAATCTGATTAATGCTGAATTCTTGCAGTTTGCCATCGATTTTTTTAAACGAATTGTGGCTGCAAAACTCAATTCGGAGACCATCACTATTGATTGGTATAAAGATGCTTTTATGAATGAAGATCTACCTCCGGAAGAGATTGCTATTAACTCTGGGCTGAATAAGAAAACGATTAGCAACATGTATCGTTCAGCCACTAAACAAATTGTAATCGAGGCATCGAATGAGCATTTTGAGTCACTTTACAATAGTATACAAGCTTTAGTAGAAAATGAGCAAGAAGTTGACTTAATTTTGACCATTAAGTTTCAAGGTGTTAGTGTTGATTTAAATGTTAGCGAGAGTTTGATAGTTATCAACACTTTAGCTGTTAAGCGAGCTGCATTGCGGGGCGGCCTTTGGAGTACGGCAGGAAAAAGGGCAGAGAAGATTATCATGTTGGCATTATGTAGATTATATCAAGTAGATCCACAATATTATAATGCTGAGCATTTCGTGAAAAATAGATTGCTTGATTTTGACCGTGAGATTGACTTCTATTTGAAAAATGGTCAAAATGAATACAGATGTGAAGTTAAACTTATGGGGCAAGGTAATCCGGAAAGTGCAGATGCCATTATAGCCCGAGGAAGTAGCCTTTTTGTTGCCGATACCTTATCACAACAAAACAAGAATCAATGCGAACAACTTGGCATTTGTTGGGTGGCTTGTCGCGATAAAGAAGGTTATAAACGATTCAAGTTGGCACTTGAAAAATTTGGAATACCATACACCGATTATCAAGGAAATCTATGTGATGATCTACCTATTATATTAAATGAAATAATGTAATCCTTGTTAGTCAGTTGGTGTTTTCTATTCAATCATACAACTCCACAAACTCATAACTATTCCCCATCGCCTCCAAAAACTTGATAAAGTCTTCCTGGCTAATGATAATCGTCCCCGTGTTGTCATTGGGATGGAAACTCAGGCGAGGGGCATTCAATAGGTTTTTGTCGATGAAGAGGTGCACCTCGTGGTTTTCGTCATTGATGAGGCCGAAGGGGGAGACACTGCCGGGCTTCAGACCGAGGTATTTCTCCATGCGAGCTTCCGAGGCGAAGGTGAGCTTGCCCTGGTGCAGACGCTGCTCGAGGTCGTGGATGTCCATCTGGTGCATGCACTCGAAGATGACGAGGTAGTGCTTGTTGCCCTTGTGGTTCCTGAAAAACAGGTTCTTGCAGTGCGTGGCCTCGAACTTGCCCCAGTAGGCCAACGACTCCTCGATAGAGCCCAACGGCGGGTGGAACTTGATGTCGAAGTCAATGTCGAGGCCGAGCAGGGTATCCACTACCTTCTGCTGCCGCTCACTTAAGGGTTGGTTGATTTCGGATGGTTTCATTGCTTCTTTTTTCTTGGTATCGCTTCGCGAGAAATCTAAAGAAAATCATATTTAAAATCTTTAAAAATCTGTTTTTGAATGATTTTTATATCGATTTTTGAATGATTTCTTGGCGAAGCCAATTCCATATTAATTAGATTTTTGACAGATTTCTCGGCGTTAGCCGATACCATAATTACAACTTGTTTTTCAATGCTTTACCTGTATATGATGCCTTGCACTTCACCAAGTCCTCGGGCGTGCCTTCAAAGACGATCTCACCACCCTTATTGCCACTCTCGGGACCCAGGTCGATGACCCAGTCCGCCGACTTGATGACATCCATGTTGTGCTCGATGATGATAACACTATGGCCGTTGGAAATCAGGGCGTTGAATGACTCCAGCAGTTTGTTCACATCGTGGAAATGCAGACCCGTGGTCGGCTCGTCGAAAATGAATAGCGTGGGCTTCTCCACCTGACCCTTGATGAGGAAATAGGCCAGCTTCACGCGCTGTGCCTCGCCGCCCGAGAGCGAACTCGACGACTGCCCGAGCTTCAGATAGCCCAAACCGACCTCCTGCAAGGGCTTCAAGCGGTTGACGATGCGCCCGACGATGGGGGTCTGCCGCTCCGACGAGTGCTCGAAGAAGTCGATGGCCTCCTCGATGCTCATGTTGAGGATGTCTGAGATGTGCTTGCCGTCGTATTTGATCTCCAGCACCTCTTCCTTGAAGCGTGTGCCGTGACAGGCCTCGCAAGGCAGGTAGACATCGGCCATGAACTGCATCTCGATCTTTTGCACACCCTCGCCCTCACATTCCTCGCAGCGACCGCCCGGAACATTGAACGAGAAGAAGGCAGGCTTAATGCCACGCAGCTTGGCCAGTTTCTGTTCCGAAAACAGCGTTCGTATCTCATCGTAAGCTTTTAGGTAAGTGGCTGGGTTGGAGCGTGACGACTTGCCGATGGGGTTTTGGTCGATGAACTCGACGGCTTGGATGAGGCGCAGGTCGCCCTCCAAAGCACCATAGCTGCCGCATTTCTCAGCGTTCTCGCCCAGCTGCCGTTTCATGGCGGGGTAGAGCACATCCTTCACCAAAGTCGATTTGCCCGAGCCGCTCACGCCCGTGATGACGGTCATCATGTTGAGCGGAAAGCGCACGGTGAGGTTCTTGAGGTTATTCTGCGTCGCGCCTTTGATGACGATGGCGTTGGCGCTCTTGCGTCGGCGGGTGGGCACGGGGATGCTCATCTTGCCCGTGAGGTATTGCGTGGTGAGGCTCTTCTCGCAGTGGACGAGGTCCTTGATTTCGCCCTCGAACACGACCTCGCCGCCAAAGGCACCTGCCATCGGCCCGATGTCGATGATGTAGTCGGCGGCACGGATGATTTCCTCATCGTGTTCCACCACGATGACGGTGTTGCCGATGTCGCGCAGGCGTTTCAGCACCTTGATGAGTTGTTCGGTGTCGCGGGAATGCAGGCCGATGCTGGGCTCGTCCAAGATGTAGGTGGAGCCGACCAAGCTGCTGCCCAACGAAGTCGCGAGGTTGATACGCTGCGACTCGCCGCCGGAGAGTGTGTTGGAGAGGCGGTTCAGGGTCAGGTAACCCAAACCCACTTCGATGATGAAGTCCAGGCGGTTGTTAATCTCCACAAGTAGGCGAGAGGCGATTTTGCTGTCGGTCTCGTCCAACTTCAGGTGGTCAAAGAAGGCCTTCAGCTCGTCCAAGGGCATCAGCACGAGGTCGGTAATGCTCTTGCCGCCCACCTTCACGTATTGTGCCTCGCGGCGCAGGCGCGTGCCGTGACATTCGGGACAGACCGTCTTGCCGCGATAGCGCGACAGCATCACGCGGTATTGTATCTTATACGACTGAGTCTCAACATAGTTGAAGAAGTCCACGATGCCTTCAAAATACTGGTTGCCCGTCCAGAGCAGGCTGACTTGTTCGTCCGTCAGCTCATAGAACGGCTTGAAGATGGGGATGTCCACCTTGTCGGCCACGCGGATGAGGGCGTCTTTCCACTCGCTCATCTTGTCGCCCCTCCAGCAGGCGATGGCGTTCTCGTAGATGGACAGGCTCTTGTTGGGTACCACCAAGTCGGGGTCGATGCCGATGACGCTACCGAAGCCCTGACACGTGGGACAGGCGCCGTAGGGGTTGTTGAAGGCGAACATATTGGCCGTAGGCGGCTCAAAGGTGATGCCGTCGGCCTCGAAACGAGAGGAGAAGTCGGCTTCCTTGCGTTCGCCATTTAGTTCGCTGATCACCCTGCAGGTCTCCTTGCCTTCGTAAAAAGCGGTCTGAACCGAGTCGGAGATGCGTCCTATGGCCTCTTGCATGTTTTCGTTCACCTTGATGCGGTCGATGAGCAGCTTCACCTTCTTCTCGCTGACCTTTTTCTTCTGGTCGAGGAAATCCTCAATCTTGACAATCTCGTCATTAAACAAGATACGGTAGAAGCCCTGCTGCATGAGGATGTTGAGATGCTCTTCGAGGCTGCGGCCAGAGGGCAGGATGATGGGCGCGACGATGTAGGCCGTGCTGCCCGTCGGCAGGCCGAGGATATGGTTCACCACATCCATCACCTGGTGCTTCTTGACCAGCTTGCCCGAGGCGGGGGAGTAGGTCTTGCCGATGCGGGCGTAGAGGAGTTTCAGGTATTCGTAGATCTCGGTGCTGGTGCCCACGGTGGAGCGTGGGTTGTGCGAGTTCACCTTCTGCTCGATGGCGATGGCGGGTGAGAGGCCCGTGATGCTCTCCACATCGGGCTTGTTGAGTCGGCCCATGAACTGCCGCGCATACGAGCTCAAACTCTCCACATAGCGGCGTTGGCCTTCCGCGTAAAGCGTGTCGAACGCCAAGGACGACTTGCCCGATCCCGACAGGCCGGTGATGACCACCAGCTTGTTCTTCGGAATCTGTAAACTGATGCTCTTCAGGTTGTTGACCTTCGCGTTGCGGATGGTGATATAGGAAGTTGTTTGCTCTTTCAAGGTTCGGAAAAATTGAATTTGCAAAGGTAGGGAAAAACGGGGAAATAGGAGAGGGGGATGAAGAAAATAATAAGATTTACGTATTTTTGGAGGAATCATCTAAAAACATTTCGGTATTTTTGGATAAAACATAATAAAAAATTTCGGTATTTTTCCATAAATCGTGTAAAAACATTTCGGTATTTTTCTATAAATCGAATAAAAAAATTGCGTAAATAAATTAAAAACTCTATTTTTGCGCTCCAAATCAATTACATCAGAAGATGAAACGGATATTCAAGCGAAAACTATATGACCGGCTTCTTGAATGGAAACGTGTCCAGAATGGAAAGACCGCAATTTTGATTGAAGGTGCACGACGGGTCGGCAAGTCAACACTTGTTGAGCAATTTGCAAAAAAAGAGTATGAATCATACATACTTATTGATTTCAACGAGGCATCCGAAGAGGTGACGGCTTTGTTCAACAACCTGATGAACATGGACTATATCTTTCTGCAACTACAATCAATTTATAATGTGGTCCTAAAAAAGCGAAAATCTGTCATCATTTTCGATGAGGTGCAGAATTGTCCTCGCGCTCGTCAAGCCATCAAGTATTTGGTTAAAGATGGTCGCTACGACTATATTGAAACCGGCTCGCTCATCAGTATCAAAAAGAATACGAAGAACATCACGATTCCAAGCGAAGAGGAGCGTGTCACGCTTTATCCGATGGATTACGAGGAGTTTCGATGGGCGATGGGCGACGAAGCCACTATGCCATTGCTGCGTACTTTCTACGACAACAAACTACCTCTTACCCAGGCTCACCGTGAAGCCATGCGCAACTTTCGTCTCTATTTGTTGGTGGGTGGTATGCCCCAAGCTGTTGAGGCTTATCTGGAAACCAACAATTTCAGTATGGTAGACCTTGCCAAGCGAGGCGTAATCAGAATCTATCAGGATGATTTCCAAAAACTTGACCCCTCAGGTCGTTTGGAAACTCTCTTTATGAATATTCCATCACAACTGAGCCAGACCAACAACCGTTTCAAGCCGTATGCCGTCCTTGGCAAGGTGGATGACGACAAACTAATGGAATTTCTAAAAGACCTTGAAGACAGCAAAACGACTCTATTCGCATACCATTCCAACGACCCCAACGTAGGCATGTCATTGACAAAAGACATTTCCAAATTCAAGATTTTTTGTGCCGATACGGGATTGTTCGTCACCCTTGCCTTTTGGGACAAGGACTATACTGAGAATGTCATATATCAAAAGCTGTTGAACGATAAACTAAGCACAAATCTTGGCTATGTTTACGAAAACATGATAGCGCAAATGCTTGCCACATCGGGCAATAAGCTTTTCTATTACACATGGCCAAAGGATGAGACTCATAATTATGAGATTGATTTTCTGCTCTCACACGGGACCAAGCTTCAGCCTGTAGAGGTGAAGTCTTCCGGCTACAACACCCATAAGTCGCTCGATGTGTTTTGCGAGAAATACGCTCATATTGTCGAACGGCGTTATCTGATTTACACAAAGGATTTGAAAACGGATAAGGGTACCATTCTGCTTCCTGTTTACATGACACCTTTCCTTGGCGGATAAAGCGAGGATGAATTGTTATTTTTATTGTCCACGCACCACAAAACCCATTAAAACACGAATTTTGTTGTCCATAGACAATAAAACTTGTTTAAAGGGAAGAGTTGTCGCTACTCATTTAACCGAAAATTATTGTCCCAAAACGAAAAAAAAGTACATTTTTTTGCTTGCAAATTCAAAAAATCCGTATCTTTGCAGTGTAAAAATTCACTAACTAATCAATAGGAGAGACGCTATCGAAAGATCTATACCCTTTATTAACAAGCACTTACGTTGAGTGCACAAAGAAAGGGGGACCCAATGTCCAACATAGTGAAAAGCGACAAAGAACTGATTGAACGCTACCAGGACGGTGATGTTCACAGTTTTGAATTATTGATTGGTAGATACCAGAAACAAGTTTATTCCTACATACTCACACTCGTGAAAGACAAGCAGTTGGCTGATGATGTCTTTCAGGACACCTTCGTGAAGGTCATCCAGACCATCAAGTCAAAGGGCTACAAGGATGACGGACGTTTCGTACAGTTTGCCATGCGCATCGCCCACAACCTTGTCATCGACCATTTCCGCAAGGAGAACCGCATTCCCACGGTGGAGTCGTCGAGCGAGGACTACAACTACATAGACAATGTGCCGATTACCGACCATTCCGTCGAACAGGGCATGATTGTCGACCAAGTCCACAGTGACCTGCACCGCATGATTGCCTTCCTGCCCGACGAGCAGCGCGAGGTGCTCCGTATGCGCATCTTCGACGACATGAGCTTCAAGGACATCGCCGACATCACCAACGTGAGCATCAACACGGCACTGGGCCGCATGCGCTACGCCTTGATCAACTTGCGTAAGATGATGGTTGCTAACAATATGACCCTCACGTATTGACCCGCGCTACTATGGCCTATGACTATGGCTTATGGTCACTACAACGGCCGTAAAAGTTGCCATAATCATAAGCCATTGGCCATGGTCAAAAAAGAAAAACCGAAAAAAGAGAAAAAATCTTTCCTCATGTAAAATAATAACGGAAAGGTAGCGTTCTAAGGTAAAGTCAAACCTAAAAAACGCCTATGAGAAATAGCTACACCTCTTACCTTTCATCCGTTGACGACGACATATTAGTATCACAAATCAAAAGCGTTTTCGAGAGAGAGAGCGAGAATCAAAGACCTAGCCGCAATGTCATGCAGTTCCTTCTGGGTTATGCCGCTGCCTACGACACGGTGAACACCGGACTGATGGGGCAGGTCGCCTACATGAACAACTAAGTCATTCGGATGATGAAGACAAAAAGCCGCTGAACATTCAGCGGCTTTTTTTTGCCCTGCCTGCTATGTCATTCCCACGCTGGCAAGTGGGGTAGGATGGAATCTATAGTAGGCAGGGCAAAAAACATGTGTTGACGGTTTTAAAAAGCATAGATTCCATGCCCTCGCACGCCCTACGCAGGAATGACATGCTTTTTAAAACCTGCGGGATAAAACCTTGAACCTAATAGGGTTACACACCTCTTTATAAAATAAATATTAATTTGTTTGGAAAGTGCTGGAAATCTCAGTAAATTTGCAGACTTTTATACGAGTTACAAATTCAAAATCTAAAACATAACACATTATGAACAAGCAGATTACATTAGAGCAGGCCGTCGAGAAGGTTCATGACGGCATGACAATCATGTTCGGCGGTTTCCTCGGTGTTGGAAGCGCCACGCAAATCATTGACGCTATTGTTGCTAAGGGCGTTAAAGACCTCACTATCATTGCCAACGACACGGCCTACGACGAAGTGGCCCACGGCAAACTGGTCAGCAACCACCAGGTAAAGAAGGCTATCGTGTCGCACACCGGCACCAACAAGCAGACCGCCATCCAGAAGAACGAAGGTACCCTTATCGTGGAATACGTTCCGCAAGGCACCCTCGCAGAACGCATCCGCGCCTACGGTGCAGGTCTCGGCGGCGTGCTGACCCCCACGGGTCTTGGCACCATCATGGCCGACGGCAAGCAGATTGTGAACGTTGATGGTAAGGACTACCTCCTTGAGAAGCCCTTGAAAGCAGACATCGCTTTCCTGCGCGCCAACATCGTCGACGAGTTCGGCAACATGGTGTTCTTGGGCACGACCAACAACTTCAATCCGCTGATGGCCACCGCCGCCGACTATGTCGTCGTCGAAGCCGAGAAGCTAGTGAAGGTTGGCGAAATCAAGCCCGAGTGCGTGCATGCCTCTGGCATTTATGTCGATGCAATTTATGTAGAGAAATAAAAGCTGTCAGCCATCAGCCGTCAGCTATCAGCATGGTCAAACCGAGCTGAAGGCTGATTGCTGAAAGCTGAAAGCAAAACAATTAAACAGTTAAACGATAAACAATCAACAACAATGGAATACAGAACAAAGATCAGACTGCGCATGAGCGCAAAGGATGCCCACTACGGTGGCAATTTGGTTGACGGCGCCCACATGGTTCACCTCTTTGGTGACGTGGCTACCGAACTCTTGATTATGC
>JAEETH010000059.1 GCA_016290215.1 Bacteroidales bacterium | reverse complement strand
CGTACCTTTGCCCATCGTTATTCGTGTTTTGTAGCAGAAACAAAGGTAACGAAAAAGGCTGGAACCTCCTCGGAGATTTCAGCCTGTTTTTTATCTCAACTCACTAAAGCTTTAGCGGACACCAATAATAAAGAATCCATTATTCTAGGGTCGTATTGCACCCAAGCCCTTGAAGAGCCAATCACTACCAAATCCGCTTCAATTTTGTCGTGAATAATATTGTTCCATTCATTGTATAATTCTCCACGCGATTGATTCAAAATGCGCGTAAAACCATAATCCAAAGCAACATTAAGTAAAAACAAAATACTTAGAACCAATAGTGTTATTTTAAATAGTCTTTTCATCAGAATTGGAAATAAATAAATTGTGAAGGTGCCGATGCTTTAAAAAACAAAATGAATTCTATTATCAATACAACAATAACACACCGTACTAACAACGGTTTGACTTTTGACAAAAATGACAACCCATGCTCCTTCCTCCGTTGCGACCATTCCACTACCAACATAATGGTAATAAAAATGACATTGCTTAATGCAATTTTCTTCTTGATGAAAACCATAAATAAACTCACATCGAACATCCCACAAACATACTCCCAAGCCATCCCAATACTCTCCGCCCTAAAAATAATCCACCCAAACACCACCAAAAAGAACGTCATAAACATCTGCCCTACCTCCTTCCATGTAGGCAAAATGCGACCTTCAGCCACTTGGTTGGTATATTTGCGATTCTTGCCAGTCAGTATCAACGGCAGAAATAAGACAGCATGGTATGCACCCCAAGCAATGAATGTCCAATTCGCGCCGTGCCAGAAACCGCTCAAGAGGAAAATGACGAAAGTGTTCCTTACAACCTTGGCTTTGCTCACTCGGCTACCGCCCAAAGGGATATAGACATAATCGCGGAACCAAGTCGTCAAAGAGATATGCCAACGGCGCCAAAACTCCGCAATGTCCCTGCTGAAATACGGCACGTTGAAGTTCCGCATCAACTTGATGCCAAAAAGTTTGGCCGTGCCTATGGCAATGTCGGAATAACCCGAGAAGTCGCCATAAATCTGGAAGGTGAAAAATATTGCGGCAAGAAGCAAGGTGCTTCCGCTTTGTTCTGTGTAGGTTGAGAAAACTTGGTCCACATACACGGCGCAATTGTCAGCCACCACTATCTTCTTGAACAAGCCCCAAAGGATTTGCCGCATCCCGTCAACGGCGGTGTCGTAGTCGAATTCGCGTTTCTTCAGGAACTGTGGTAGAAGATTGGTTGCCCGCTCAATGGGACCGGCCACCAACTGCGGGAAGAAAGAGATGAAGGC
This sequence comes from Bacteroidales bacterium, assembly GCA_016290215.1. Taxonomy (GTDB): domain Bacteria; phylum Bacteroidota; class Bacteroidia; order Bacteroidales; family F082; genus Limimorpha. The sequence continues at coordinate 18,279 of JAEETH010000059.1, read as the reverse complement.
GAAAAAGGCGACAATGTCCTTGGTCGGCTCTATCTTACCTCGGTAAACATCAATGGAATAACTAAGGGCTTGAAACGTGTAGAACGAGATACCTACGGGAAGTATCACTTTCAACAACAAGCCGTCCGTAGAAACATGGAACAGTTGCGCAAACTCGGTGACGAAAAAGTCGTAATATTTGAATGTAGCCAAGATACCCAGATTGAGGACGATGTTCAGCCACATCCAAGTTTTGGCTTTTTTCGTCGACTCAGCCTTTCCGATAAGCAATCCGCTGCCCCACGAACAAAAAGATGTAAATGCGATGAGCAGCAGAAAACGCCAGTCCCACCAACCGTAGAACACATAGCTTGCTACAACTACAAAAGCGTTCTGCAAACGCAACTGCCACTTCGACTTGCTGACGAAGCGGTCGAAGACAAACCAATAGAGCAGAAAAACTATCGGCAGGAATAACGCGAATTGGAGGGAGTTGAAAAGCATATTGCGCTTGTTTTTGCGGGTGCAAAAGTAAGGAATTATTCAACCTATTGGAAACAACAAATAGAATCTGAGAAAATCTATCAAAACAGTTGAGATTTCCTCAGTTTTGAAAAACGCCTATGGAATCTAAATCATGTGCAAGCATTGTAGAAAACAATTCCGCTCCATCAATATTTAAATGTGAGGCATTAAAATAACAAGTATCAGCAAAATCCGTATAATAATAATTTAAATATAGGCTATTGTTATACTGCTTTATTACACTATCAATTGTGCTATGTACAAACGACCATTGCGTTGGGGAAGCAAGATCACGAAATGATTTATGAAACGGCATTGAAACAATAACAAGTTTAACATTTGCTTTTTCTGATAATTCTGCAATCTGACGCAAGGCCTTTATGTTCTTATCAATCTGATTATCTGAATAGTCTTCAGCGGTCACTCCTTTTACAGCAATTTCTGCTTCCAAAGGGCCTATCCATTCTTCTCCAGAAAAGCCCAAACTATCTGAAAACTGAGGTGTTTCTCCTCGTATCATCCTCTCAAGTTTCACTCGAACAGATTTACTATGAAAAAACTCAAAATAATTATCAATGGAAAAACAATCTGGTTCAAATTCATAATAAATATGATAATTCATTAATCCGTCAGGAAATCCGAACACAACAGGCATAAATAAAGTTCCATATTCAACAGGAAGTATTATTGCTTCCAGATTTGGCATTTGGTTTATATAACGATTCACCAAAAAAGCATCAATCACTATCCCTTGTCCTCCTAATGCCATATTCAGCGTTTTTTTATCAAAAAACCTTGGATTGATATCATTATATGCAGTTGAAGAACCTAAAACCAATAATTGAACATCTTTCTTTTGATCTTCAATTAGAGATATCTTATACTTATAAGGATTGGGGGCACTCCTAACAACACATTCTATCACTATTGCAATAATGAGTGAAAGAAGAAGAAATACCATTATCTTTATAATAAAGCGTTTCATTTCTATAACTCTTAGAACTGGAAATAAATAAAGGTGGTTTCACCAGGTTCAGAATAAATCCACGTAAACAATAAGATTACCAAATATAAGAGAAACCTTAGCCAAGTAAACCTCGTATCATAGCCCATTTCTAATCCATGTTCCTTCCTCCTCTGCAACCATTCTACAACAAACATAATAAATGGGAAAACCAGTTTGGGGATATAGTAATCTCTCGTTTTCAACCAAGGAATAGAGAACAAGCTCCTATTTACCATTCCGCAAACATATCCCCATGCCTGCCCGATGCTTTCTGCTCTAGGGATAATCATACCCAAAGTCACCAAAGCGAATGTCAATAACATCCAGCCAAATTCTTTCAGCACAGGCAATCCAATTCTATTTGTCGTTAACTGGGCCTTTTTCATAAACGCTCCCGACAAGATAAGTGGAATAAAAAGCAGCCCGTGATAAAGTCCAAACACGACAAATGTCCAGTTCGCCCCATGCCACAATCCCACTACCATCATGTTGATGATGATGGCAAGTATCATTCCTGCCTTGCCCCAACGACGGAATTGAAAATTCAAAGGAGTAAACACATAATCAGTCACCCATGACGTCAAGGACATGTGCCAGCGACGCCAGAAATCAGCCATATTCAACGCAAAAAAAGGATTGTTGAAATTGCGCGCAATCCTGAAACCAAGCAACTTACCCACACCTATCGCCATATCGCTATATCCAGAAAAATCTGCATACAATTGGATAGAATAAAAAACAGCCGCCAGAAGCAATGTACTACCAGATTGTTCTGTGTATGTTGAAAACACATCATCAACATATACGGCGCAAGTGTCAGCTACCAGCATCTTCTTGAACAAGCCCCAAAGAATCTGTCGCATTCCATCAACAGCCTGGCCGTAATTGAACTCGCGTTTTTGATGTAATTGGCCAATGAACTTCGGCTTGTCAATGGGCCCCGAAAGAATACACGGGAAAAACGCTATGTATGTGGCAAACTCTACGACATCTCGAGTAGGCTCGACCTCGCCATTATAGACGTCTATCACATAACTAATCAACCTGAATGTGAAAAAACTGACTCCCAAAGGCATAACGATGTTGAAAGTATGCCAATTGGTATGCAGCCCCATGCTCTCGAAAAGGTGAGCAAAAGACTCGATGAAAAAGTTTAAGTATTTAAAATAGAATAGTATGCCAACTCCCAGAACCACACCCAAAGCCCTTAACCAAGATGCCTCTTTTTCCGATTTTGATCGGCTTATCCCTATTCCCAAAAAATAGAAAGCTGCAGTGGCAACCATCAGCAAAGGCAGCATCTTCCAATCGGCATACCCATAAAAGAAATAACTGGCCACCAACAAGAAAACATTCTGCGCTTTCGTGTTTTTCTTCAGCGGGAACCAATACACGAAGAAGACAACAACGAAAAACAGCACAAAAGGTATGGAATTAAATACCATGTTTGCAACTTGGTTAAATAACGAATCCTAATAGTTATTGAGGCTGCAAAAATACGACAAACTCGTTGAACTCACAAGTTTTTTCCAGAAAACAACCAAACCATGCGTAATCTGAGATTATTTCCCTAATTTTGCACCGAATTAAAGCATTCGGATTCTTAAATCTCATCAACCTAATGAAAACAACCTTCTGCAAAACCATCTTGGATAGTATTGTCAATGCCGTCAACAGGTTTCCGAATCGTCCTGCTTTCTGCATTAACGAGAAACATTTCACTTATTTGCAATTTGGGCAATGCGTGTCGAAGATTAGGACCCAACTGAAAAAGACGGAGTATCGCAACACAATGATCGGCCTTGTCATTAACGACGATTTGGAAACCTACGCCTCCATTTTTGCCTTGTGGCTGGAAGGGCTCTGTTACGTGCCACTCCACCCCAACTGGCCTTTGGAGCGTTGCCTCGACATCTGCGAGCAAGTGGAACTTGACTTGATTCTTGATTCGTCGGAAACAAGCCGTTATGAGAACATCCGCGTGCTAAATACTGCACAACTTGAATACGCCGGTGACTGTCTTGAACCCAAAGAAGGTATTTCGGATGAAGAATTGGCATACATCCTCTTCACTTCAGGTAGCACAGGCAAACCTAAAGGAGTAATGATGATGCGCCGAAATGTGGCGGCATTCATGGATTCTTTCTGGCAAACTGGTATCAAAATCACAGAGGAAGACCGTTGTTTACAATGTTTCGATCTTTCATTTGACGTATCAGTTCAGGGTTATCTTGTTCCACTGTCCAAGGGCGCCTGCTGTTATACCGTCCCTTACGGACAAATCAAATATATCTATGTCAGTGGCCTGATTGAAGACCATCAACTGACCTTTGGCGCTATGGCACCATCGATGCTCCGTTATATCAAACCCTATTTCGATGAAATTGATGCCTCCAGTCTCAAGACCTGTATCCTTACTGCCGAGGCTTGTCCTTTGAATCTGATGAAGGATTGGTACAATTGTGCCACCAACACGGAAATTTACGATTTCTATGGCCCAACCGAATGTACTATATATTGCACATATTACAAGTTAAATAAGTGGGGAGAGAACAAAACCATAAATGGGAGCGTGTCTATTGGCAAGCCACTGGCTAATTGCACTGCCATCATTTTGGATGAGAATGGCAATGAATGCAAACCTTGTGAAAAAGGTGAATTGTGCATCGCAGGAGATCAAGTGACCAAAGGATATTGGAAGAACGAAGAAAAAAATGCCAGCTCTTTCTTCTATAAAGAAATTGATGGAGTAAAAATGCGTTTCTACCATACGGGCGACCTTTGCTTCAAAGATGCCGACGGCGACATCATGTACTCAGGTCGTCTCGACCATCAAGCCAAGATACAAGGATTTCGTGTGGAGATGGGAGAGATAGAGTGGCACGCCCGCGAGTTTCTGGGCGACAAGGATGTGGTCTGCATGGCTTTTGACAACAAAGACGGCCTAACCGAAATCGCCATGTTCATTGAGTCGGAGGAATTCAATCCAGACGAAATGATCGCCTACATGCGCACCAAGATGCCATCGTATATGATACCGACACGATTGTTCTATGTGCCAGCGTTCCCCTTGAATGCCAACGACAAGACCGACAAAGTAAAACTAAAAAATATGATAATATGAAAGCATTCATTTTCCCGGGTCAGGGCTGCCAAAAAGAGGGAATGGGTAAAGATCTCTACGAACAATTCCCAAAAGCGAAAGAATTGTTTGAGAGAGCTAATGATTATCTCCAGTATAAGATAACAGATGTGATGTTTCATGGTACTGAAGAGGAATTGATGGAAACCAAAAACACCCAACCTGCGGTGTTTTTGTATGAAACAATTCTCGCCTTGTGTCAGCAAGATGTTAAGCCTGATGTGGTATCTGGTCATTCGTTGGGGGAGTTTGCCGCATTGGTTATCAATGGAACTATCAGTTTTGAGGATGGCTTGAACCTTGTTCTGAATCGTGCCCTAATTGGCCAAAAAGTTTGCGATAAATACCCCACTGGTATGGGTGCAGTTATCGGCCTTTCCGATGAATATGTGGCTAAACGCATCAAGGAAATATGGGATGAGACAGGCGAACCTATTTATTTTGCTAATTATAACGGTCCCGGTCAAGTCGTGATAAGTGGGTCAATGAAAGGTGTGATGAAAGCATGCCGCACCTTCAAGAAAGAGGGGGCCAAGAAAGCTGTACCTCTCGCTATTGGGGGCTCGTTTCATACACCTTATATGGATGAAGCTCGTGAAGAATTGGGCGAAATCATTAAGAAAACCCAATTCAACACTCCGACCATTCCTATCTATCAGTGTGTTGATGCTTTACCCCATACTGACCCTAACGAGATCAAGGAAAACCTAATTCAACATATCACACATCCTGTTTTATGGACAACTATGACTCACAACATGGTTAGGGACGGAGTGACAGAATTCTACGAAGTGGGAACAGATGATACTCTTGAAAAGATCGTGCGTCGCATGTACCCCAATTTGCATCAGCAATCGCTACTAGATGTTCCGACATACGCTGGTAAAGTCAAAAATTTCAAGATTGTGCAAGAAGAATAAAGACAAAATTACAATATTTAATCACTAAAACTGAGCATTATGACATTAGATGAATTTGTTACCGCATTTGCCGAGGAGTTTGACGAGACTCCAGCTGAACAGTTCAAGGCTGACACCGTTTACAAAGAATTGGATGAATGGGGTTCGCTAACCGCCCTTAGCATTGTCGCTTTGACCATGGAGAACTTCGGTAAAAAGATTACAGGTGCCGATCTTCGCGCTTGCAATACTATCGAAGATTTATTCAACCTGATCCAGACCAAGTAAGGTAAGATGGAGAATCCATTTTCATTGGAAGGAAAATTCATACTTGTGACAGGAGCCTCGTCTGGCATCGGGCGGGGCACCGCCATTGCGTGTGCGCAAATGGGGGCAAAAGTAGTGCTTTCGGGCAGAAATGAAACGAGACTACAAGAGACTTTAGCCTCCTTGGCTGGAGAAGGCCATTTGGTTTTATGTGGTGACTTAAATTCAGAGGAAACCCGCAAGGAGATCGTTGACAAAATGCCCCCACTGAACGGCGTAGTGTATTGTGCCGGTATCTCGCAGATTCAGACGGCCAAGTTTATGGACCAACTGTCACTGGAGGGTATCTTCCAAACCAATGTGTTTTCACCACTGATGCTGAACAGCCTGCTGCTCAAAAAAAAGAAAATACAGAAAAACGCTTCCATCATATTCATCTCCTCCATCTCAGGCGTTTATCGCAGCCAGGTAGGCGAAGGGGGCTATGGGGCTACTAAGGCTGCCCTTGCGGGCTTCGCAAAGAGTCTGGCTCTCGAACTTTCAGCCCAAGGTATCAGGGTGAATACTATACATCCAGGAGTTGTGGAGACACCGCTTCTTGAAGTGAGCAACGGCACATTGGGAGAAGAAGAGCTTGAGACTTTACGGCAGAAATATCCTCTGAAGCGATTTGGGAAGCCACAAGACATTGCCTATTGCGCCGTCTATCTGCTGAGTGATGCCTCTGGCTGGATGACAGGTTCCAATATCTTGATTGATGGTGGGTTTACATTAAAATAAATAAATAAATAGAATGAAGGTTTATATCAAAGCAATCAATTACGCACTGCCAGAAGGTGTGTTAACCAACGAACAGGTGGCCGCTATGTTCCCAGACTGGACAGTGGAGAAAATTGAGAAAAAACTTGGTATCAAACAGCGTCATGTTACTGCCGAGAACGAAACAGCGAGCGATATTGCCATTAAAGCTGCTGAGCAACTGTTTGAAACAAGCAGTATTGACAAAAGCGAGATAGATTATCTCATCTTTGTGACGCAAAGTGCGGATTATCACCTCCCCACCACGGCATGCGTTATTCAGAAACGGATGGAGTTGAGCCAAAATTTGACTGCCATAGATGTGAACTTGGGTTGCAACGGATATATAGTAGGTTTATCGTTAGCGAAAGCCGTAATATTAGCAGGGCAAGCCAAAAACGTGCTGTTACTGACAGGTGAAACCTACACTAAATATATGCACGAGAAAGACAAAAGCAATCGCACCATCTTTGGTGATGGAGCCAGTGCTACAGTGGTCAGCACTGAGGGAATAGCTGAAATAGGCGAGTTTGTAATTGGTACCGATGGTGAGGGTGCAGAAAACCTGATCGTTAAGACTGGTGGCGCACGTCATTTACAACCAGCCAATGACCTTAAATTTGATGACTTTGGCAACCCCCTTTCGTCTGACAATCTTTATATGGACGGCCCGGCTATTTTGAACTACTCTTTGGAAAGCATCCCAGCGTTGTTCAAAGATGTGTTGGAAAAGAATAGATTGTCAAAAGATGATATTGACCTGCATGTCTATCATCAGGCCAACATTTTCCTTGCCAACTTGGAACGTAAGACTCTACGCATTCCTCCAGAAAAATACTACGTGAATATTGAGAATACGGGTAATACTGTTAGTTCCACTATTCCCATCGCACTCTGTGAAGCTATGAAGGACGGCAAATTGACCAAGGGCATGACAGTTCTTTCAATAGCTCAGGGGTTGGGATACACTTGGGGCGGTGTGGTATTATTTTTTTAAAAAATCACTTTTTATGGACGACTTTATCTTTAAAAGGGCAACACTTGATGATGTAGAATTCGTTGCTGAAATAATTACAGAAGCAGAAAAAAGTAATACTGGTAGAAACGGATTGGCAAATCTTTTCGACCTTTCAGATAATGATTTTAAGAGATATATTATTGATATTCTTAATGAAGAAATGGATGGATGCGAGTTTTCTTTAAGCAATTTTATATTGGCTTTTCATAAAGGAGAACCTGTTGCTGGAATGGGAGGATGGGTTGAAGGATTTGAAGATATGCCATCATCGATTATTAAATCAAATCTAATAGGTTATTATTTTCCACGCGAGAATGTTATCAGAGCCAGAGAAAAGTTGGAGATTGTTAAAGACATACAAATACCTCGTGAGATGGGAACATATCAATTGGAATACGCATACGTCAAAAAGGAGTATACCGGTTATTTTTTGTTTAACGATTTGGATGAAAAGCATTTTGAGTATGCATTGGGCTTAACCCCAAAGCCTAAGAAAATTCAAGGTCATGTTTTTGCCAGTAATAAGATTGTATTGAAATTATACGAACTAGAGGGTTTCAAGGTTGTTAAAAGTTACCACTCTGATAATCCATTAACAAAAGAGTATTACCCGGATGATACAGTATTACTAATAGAAAAAGAATTATAATTGCAAAACAAAAACATAAATTCAAAACTCAATAATTATGAATAGAAATGAAATTACCGAAAAACTGACAGTAATCTTTCACGATGTTTTCAGTGACAATACTATCGTATTGCGCGACGATATGACGGCCTCTGATGTTGAAAACTGGGATTCACTGACCCACATGTTTATGATTACCAAAGTTGAGGAAGTGTTCGGTATTAAGTTTAAACTCAGGGAACTCAACAAGCTGAAGAATGTCGGGGATTTGTGCAATACCATAGCCGAAAAGCTGGGGTAACACGAAAAAAGGAGTCGCAATCGCGACTCCTTTTTTCGTGTGCATTATAGGTTTACTTATGCACCTTCCTAACAAACTCCTCCACTTCAGGCACACCACCCTGATAGACGAGATACCCGTTGTAAGGCTCTCTCGGGGTGATTTCGCTGTTCACGGGAGTGAGCATGATGTTCTTCACCTCTTCCCTGTCGTGTGTCTGACCTAAGGCCCAACCCAACTTGATGTAGGCGGTCTCGGCAAGCATGTTCTGTGCGGGGATGATGCCACGGTCCATGAGGTCACGGCCCGTGTCATAAACGAACATGTGGGCATAGCCCCAGATGGTCTGCACGGTCATGTATTGGTGAACGCCCTTGTCGGTGGCGCGCTGGATGGCATCGAACATGCCACGGTTGACGTGACCCAAACCGGTGCCGTCCCACACAATGCCCTTGTAACCGTTGTCGACCAAGGCGTCAAGCACATCGGGCTTCATGCCAGGATAGTAGTAGAGGATGGCCACGCGGTCGTCGAAGGTCGGGATAATCTTCACATCTCGGTCGTTGCGGCGGTGGTTGTAGACCTCCTTGATCGGCACCACGCCACGCTTGCGGTCAACGGTAGCGACGGGCGTGTCGCCGATGGTGCGGAAGGTGGAACGATAGGACGAGTGCATCTTACGCACACGCGTGCCACGGTGCAGGAAGCCATATTCATCGGAGGTGGGACCAAACATGCAGACCATCACCTCGGCCACATCGCCATGACCGGCAGCAGTCATGGCGTGCATGAGGTTCAAGGCAGCATCCGAGGAAGGACGGTCTGACGAACGCTGCGAGCCGACCAACACGATCGGTACAGGGAGGTTCTGGCACATGAAGGTCAAGGCGGCGGCGGTGTGAGCCAAGGTGTCGGTGCCGTGGCCGATGACAATGCCGTCGATGCCGTTCTTAATCTCCTCGCCAATCTTCTTGGCCAAGGCGATGTATTCCTTGGGCGACATGTTCTCGGAGAACACGGCAAACACCTTCTCGGTGTCGAGGTTGCAAATGTCGGCCAGTTCCGGCACGGCGCCATACAACTCACCAGGCGAGAAGGCAGGAATCACAGCACCCGTGCGGTAGTCGAGTCGCGAGGCGATGGTACCACCCGTGCCGAGCAATTTCACGTGCGGAAGTCCCTCAGTATAAGGAAATTCCTTCTCCGGAATGTGGTAGTTGGCTTTCTTGTAGTCGGTCTCGACCATGCCCGTGATGGTGCTGATGTCGACGCCGATGTTGTAGCCCGTGTTAACCTTCATGACGATGTGTTGGTCGTCTTGGAAGGCGGCGCGAGGCAGGATTGTGCCTTTGAAGAGGCCACCCGTGGTCTGGCACTCGGCCTGACTCCACACGCGGCAGTTGTATTTCTTGAGCACCTCAAGCGAGGCACCCCAATATCCTTGGAAAAAATCTTCAGCCATGTTCTTCTTTATTTGATGTTGTTAGCCAATTCTTTCATTTCGATGTTGCCCATCGCTTCCTTCATCTGACCCATGATCCAGTTCTGGCGGTCAAGGTCGGTGCAGGATTTCTTCTTCGGCGCAAAGCCTGCGCAGAGGTTGTCGAGCTTGGTCAATAGGTCATCTTTAGCATAGCGCTTGAAGCCCATCTTGTTCAACACTTGCTCCATCGGCAACGATGCGTCTTCGACCAACGAAGGTGCCATGTTCCAAGCCAAACGATAGTCCAAACCTTGCTCCTTCAAGAAAGCAAAGAGGTTGAACAATGTCGATTCGTTGAACTTCGAAGCGGGATTCTTACCTAACAGGTGCTTGAGCCTCATGCCAACAAAGCGACCGACGGTGCGGCCGTCCACGCCGAGTTTCTCGACGACTTCGGCCATAGCAGGGAACCAGTTCTTCGCAAAGATGTAACGGAAGCAGTCCTCCGGCACATTCCACTCTTTGAGTTTGTAGTAGCGGTCGATGATCTCGGTAGGCATCTCTGCACGCAAAGCTTTGATGAAGGCGGGGTCGAGCGGAATGGGAGCCGAGTCGGTGTCGGGGTACATGCGGTCGGCACCAGGGAGCACGCGCTCGAAGATGGTGATGCCATTGCAGACGGCCTTACGGGTTTCCTTCGGCACACCGTCGAAAGCCATGAGGCAACGCTCTTCGATGGTCTCGATGGCAGTGGGCATGTCGTTTTGCGGACCCCACAAGAGAATGAGGGCGTCTTCATCGGTGGCGTGGATGCGCTTGGCCAATTTGTGCCATTGCGAATGGGTCAACACGGGTTCAAACATCTCGTCGTGGAGCATGTTGGGACGCTCGAGGCAGGCGATGACCTTCAGGCGGTCGGCGATTTCGTCGGCAAACATCTTGCCGGGTTGGGTGAAATGAGAAAGCACGCCACGGAACTTCGGCAACTTGACGAGTTTCAGTGCGCCACCCTTGGCTTTGTTGTCGAGGATGGGCAGGTAGTCGGTCGCGAACGAAACGTCCATGACTTCCACTTTCCAGCCCTCCTTGCCGACCTCGCGGTTGAGGCGCTCTTGCAACTGCACCAATGACCACTGGCGGAAGCACTCGTTGTGTGACAACTCAGGAATCCATTTGGCATGTTGCACGCCCTTCAACTCGATACGGGTGCCACCCGTGCAGCTTACGTTGACGTCTTGACGGCCTGCGCCCATGCCCGTGCGGACCAAGCCTGTGCTGCGGCCGAGGAAGCGGATGTATTCGCAGGTCTCGCGCAGCTCGTCAGGGTTCTTGCAGTCGGGATAGGTCACGGTCTCAATCAACGGCACGCCGAGGCGGTCGGTCTGATAGATACGGCGGTGGCCGATGTCGCTGATTTCACGGCAGGCGTCCTCTTCAATGCTCAACTGAATGAGGCGGATGTCTTTCTTCGGCAGCTTGAGCAAGCCTTCCACGCCCACGATGGCGGTACGCTGGAAGCCTGTCGGGATAGAGCCGTCGAGATATTGTTTACGGGTGATATGCACCTCGCCCACGATGTTCAGGTTCGAACGCAGGGCGATGATGATGGCATTGTGCAAGGCCTCGCGGTTGATGGGGAACGGCGGGGTGTCGTCAACGTCGTAGGTGCAGGCGGTGCCGTTTTTGATGCGGTAGACGATTTCCTTCTTCGTCTTGAACTCCATCAAGGCTGTGCCGTCGTATTCGCCTAATTCCGAAAGCGTTGGGCGCATGTGACGAATCAGCTCGGCATCGTAGTCCTCAAACTTGTTGAATTGTCCGGCGGGACAGTGGCAAAACAGCTTTTCCTTGGTCTTGATCTGCTGGTGCACTTCCAGTCCCGACATGAAGCCTATGCGGTCATAGTCTTCCTGTGTGGCTTTCTTGCGCTCGACGTAGCCGGCCTGTTGCTTGGTCAGCTCGTAGTTGGCGCGTGGGTCAAAGTTGGTGCTCATATTTCGTTAATTGATGATTCGATATTTAAAATTCAAAGATTCAATATTCAAAGGTTCAAAATGGCGTTCCTTCGACCCTTCGAGAGGCCTTAGGGACCGCAGTTGTTCTGGCGGATTTGCAATCCGCCAGCTTTGAATTGCGGATTTGTAATCCGCGCTTCAAAAACAATCGGCTAAAATAGAAAATTATTGGATTGGTTTTGAAAAATGGTGAAAAAATAACCTAATTCTTTCCATCGTCAATCGTCCGAGCAATCTTCTCGATGTTCAGGCTGAGGGCCGAGGCGTCAATGATGTCCTTGTAGATGCCGCCTTTCTTGTAGATTTCGTCTGGATCGCCCGACTCCTCCACATGACCCGTCTTGAGGGCATAGACCATCTCGCTGTCGATAATTTGCGAGATGCTGTGCGAGATGATGATGACGGTGCGGTCTTTTTTGATGGCGTCGAGGCTGTTCTTGATTTGCTCGGTGGCAATGGCATCGAGGCTGGCTGTGGGCTCATCCAAGAAGATGATGGGCGGGTTCTTCAGGAACATACGGGCGATGGCGATACGCTGCTGTTGTCCGCCCGAGAGGTCGCTTGCCTTGTTCTCAAACTGCTTAGGCAACTCCATGATTTGGTCGTAGATGTACGACTTCCTTGCGGCTTCCACCACTTCCTCGTGGGTAGCATTGGGGTTGCCATAGAGGATGTTTTCCTCAATGGTGCCATCGAAAATATGGTTTTTCTGTAAAACCAATCCGATGTTGTCGCGCAGGTATTGGGTGTCGTATTCACGTAAGTCGATGCCATCCAAGGTAATAGTACCCACCTGCGGCTCGTAGAACTTGTCCAACAGGTTGACGATGGTGCTCTTGCCCGCACCCGAAAGGCCCACCAAAGCCGTGATCTTGTTCGGCTCAATGGTCATATTGACATCGAAAAGGGCCTGATTGCCATTGGGATAAGTAAAGTCAACGTTTTTGAGCTCAAACTTGCCGTAAATCTTTTCGGGGCGATAGCTACCGGAAGGCTCTATGTCTTCTTTCGAGTCGAGGATGCTGAAGAAGCCTTCGGCATAAATCAAAGCGTCGTTCACATCATCGAAAATTCGCTGCAACTGGGTAATAGGGGCAATGACGTTGCTGAACAGCATCACATGATACATAATCTTACCGATGGTCATGCCAGGATAGCCTATTAATACAAGGTAGGCCGTCAGAATGATGACCAACACCGTGCCGACTTGTTTCACAAAACTCTTGACACCATTGTAATAAAACGCCACCTTACGCGTTTTCATCTGGTTTTCAGTCACTTGGTTTTGAATATCCAACTGCTTCTGTGCTTCGATTTGCTCGCGGTTGAAACTCTTGATGACATTGATGGAGTCAATGATATTTTTGATGCCTTGGCTCTTGGTTTCAAGGTGACTACGCATCTCACGGCGCCAGCCTTTCAACCGCTTGGCTTGGCGGTAAGTAATCCAGAAATAAATGGGCACAATGCCCAAGGCGACCAAACCCACGTACACGTTGGCGGCAAACATCAGTATCAAGGCCAGAAGGGCGCTCGTGAAAAGGGGCAACAGGTCGATGAAAAAGTTCTGCACCGTACGCGAGAGGCTGCTCACACCTTGGTCGATACGGGCTTGGAGTTTACCTGTGGCATTGTCGCCCGAGTTGAAGAAAGCCATCTTGAAGGTCAACACCTTCTCAATGACACTTTGGGCGAGGTCACGGCTGACGAAGATACGCATCCGCTCGCCGTAATAGTTCTGCGCGAAAGTGATGCCTGCAGATAGGATTTCTTTGCCAAGGAGCACCGAAGAAATCAAGATGACGATGTGTGCGGCACGTTGGCCCCACTTCTCCCCTGCCGTGACAAGGGCGTTCACCTCGTCGACGGTCCAGTCGAGCACAATGGCATTGACCTGAGCCATGAGTGAGCCCAACAGCGTTAAGATTAAGGTGACAAACACCAACCATTTGTAAGGCTTAACAAATGGCATTACGTTTTTGAAGAGTTGGAAGAGATTCATAGTGCTATTGTTTCGTAAAGCGGCAAAAATACAAAAAATATGCAAAAAAGAAAGGCAACCCTCTCGGATTGCCTTTCCATTTTTTTCGGTTTGTAGAGACGCAATGATTGCGTCTCTACATTAACCGATGTCAATTAGTGCATGACAGTGACACGCTTCACGGTCACACCTTCGTTGGTGTAAACGCGGACCATGTACAGACCAGTGTTGAACTGAGCCATGTTCATGATGTACTCATCTTGATCAAGCTCGGTGTCGAACACCACCTGACCGAGGACGCTCACCACAGTGATGCGGTTCATGCCCTTGGCTTGGATGGTCACGTTACCCTTCGTCGGGTTCGGGAAGAGGTTCACATTGGCTTCGTTCTCGCCGATGCCGGTGACACCAACCATGACGTAGTTGACGGTAGGATCGATGCCAGAGACGGCAGGAGCGGATTCGCAACCGTCAGCGTAGACGGCGGTCACCTGATAGTAGTAAGTGCCAGCCTCAGGAGCGTCGAAGTATTCGGTCACGTCACCAGGAACAGTGCCGATGAGTTCATACTCGACACCGTCAACAGAACGGTAGATGTTGTAAGCAACAATACCGTCGCGGTTGCCCTTGGCAGCAATGCTGAGTTCAACGTCGTCGACATCCAGATAGAACATGTCGGAGCAGTTGAAGTGACGGAGGGCAATGTAGACTTGTTCGCCTGCATAGTCGCTCAGGTCAACCGTGTAATTGTACCAGTTGCCCTGGTCGCGACCGTCGCGGACAGCCTTGCCGCCCTTGGCAGTCATCGTCCACTCTTGGATCGTGGTGAAGTTGGTGCCATCGGTGGAGACAGCAACACCGAAGTGTTCGCTGGCCCATGAGGCATCCTGACCGCAGGCATAGAAGCTGAAGGTCGAGCCTGTAACGATGTCAGCCACCGGGAATACCAGGTAGTTGTCGGGGAACAGGGCTCCTTGACCGTTGACGTAGCTCTGTGAGAACACCATATCGGTTGAGCCGTTGTGGCCGTAGCCAGCGCCCAAAGTCTCGCTAGCCAGCAACCAGACATTGCCGTCGCCGTCAGCGTCGATCTGGGTCAGACCGTCAAGTGAGTTATTTTCGAAGTCATAGGAGAACGTTGTGCCTTCGGTCGGAGTCGGAGGTTCGGGTTGTTCAGCCCAGTAAAGGTGGACTTGGTCGAACTCGTTGTTCACTTCAGCGAACAGAGGAGCACCGGCTTCGCACGCAGGCTGAGGCTCGATACCACCAATGCACTCTTCGCAGCTCATGGCGTAGTAGTAGTTGTTGTCGGGCAGTTCGTTGGCACCGTCATAGACAATGCGGACGCAGATTTCCTGACCGTCGCCTTCGTAGGTGTAGGTGTTGGTCGGGACGGGCACAAAGGCTTCCCATTCACCGTCAACGAAGATCATAGCACCGAGGATACCTTCACCAGGAGTAGGAGGTGTAGGAGGTGTCGTACCTTCTTCAATGTAGGCCTTCACCATCCAAGTGCCATCAGCACCAGCGTCACTGAGAGACATCCAATCGTAACCTTCAAGATAGAGCCAAGAACCATTAAGATCGCCCTGGAACTCCGTCATGGTAGCAGGATAAGTGTCATAGGTTGAAGCAGTGATGATGACCCACAAGCTTTGTGCACCATTGATGGCCACCGGAGTGGTGAGGTTGACATCAACGTAAGTGGCAGCTTCGCCAACACCAGTGAGGCTAATAGGCTGCGTGTAAACCAAAGTTTCAGGTGCAGTGGTACCACCTTGATAGATATTGATGCTACCAGTCATGTTGCAGAAGGGCACCAAGGAAACCTTAGTGAGGCTTTGGCCATCGAAAGCAGCCATTTGTGAAGCCGGGTGCATGTTACCATAGGAGAATTCACCGTATGAGGTCAATCCAATGGCGTTGTAGTAAATACCCGTGTTGTCGTAAGTCAACCAACCATCGCGGTTGAAATCAACAGGAGCAGTGTGGTTGCTGGCACCAGCAGAGACAAATTCCATGGCAGGAGCCACAAAGTTCTCATTCACACGGCAGCTGCTATTGTCAACAGCAGGCTTGTTGCAGGCAAAGCCATAAGTACGGCCGCTATCAGTGATGGTCAAAGTGATGGCATCGTAGTTATCCACTGACAAGGTGAAGGTATAGGTCTTACCACCTTCAAACTCGTAGTCATCGCCACGGCCCGGGAAGTTACCGTTGTCAGAAGCAATGTAGTAAGTGCCACCCGGATAAGGATTCAGGAACACATAGTCATACACACCAGCAGGAACAGTGATTGACTGGCTGCCGTTGATAACGATGGTGTTCGTGTAGGTGTCACACACAGCATTCTCAGGAATGGTGTACTCAAAGTCGGCGAAGGTGCCGGCAGAGAAGTTACCAGTTGTGGGGATGGTCGAGCCATAAGTGTTGTGGTCGGCATCAAGGCAAAGCTGATAACCAGTGCCATCACCCCAAATGTCGCCAGGAACATTCAAGACGATCGTAGCTTCATCAGTGGGTTGCGGCGGGTCGATAGGACCAGGAACGTCACCGTTAGGATAATCCCAAGTGATGGTGTTGCCTTCAGCGGTCACGCCGTTGAGGGTGCCAGCCCAGTGCTCGCAAGGTTCATATTGCCATGTGCAGCTGATGTAGTCGCTCATGCCAGTGCTGTAGATAGCAGCAACCTTGCAGATGTAGTAGTTACCTTCAACAAGGAGAGGAGCTCCTGAATGAGGATCGACAGTGCCCAACTGGCAGAACGGATGAACAGTGTTGTGGTTGAAGATAGGTTCGCCATCGATGCTGGTGCACAAGACCTTGTAGCCTTCGAGGTGACGATCGGCACGGTCGCGGCCAGCGTTCATTTCGACGTCGTCGACATCCAGATAGAACATGTCGGTGCAGTTGAAGTGACGGATGGCCACATAACCAGTCTGACCGGCGTAGTCGCTCAGGTCAACAGTGTACTGATACCAAGTACCTTCTCTGTTGTCGCGGCTTCTGGTCATATAGTTACCAACATTACCAGCACTCTTGGCTGTCATCGTCCACTCTTGGATAGTGGTGAAGTTGGTACCGTCAGCAGAAACAGCCACGCCGAAATGTTCAGCGGCATAGCTAGCATCTTGAGCGCAAGCCCAGAAGCTAAACGTACCACCAAGGGTCAACTGAGGTGAAACGAGATAGTTGTCAGGATGCAGAGCACCTACGGTACCATCATAGCTCTGTGAGGTGATGCAATCTTCACCGCTGTGTGAAGGAATGACATAACCAGCCATCAAGACAGAACCGATTTCCCAATTGTAACCGTCACCGTCAGCGTCAATAGTGGTCCAACCAGCAGGCATACCATTTTCGAAGCTTTCAGAGAACGAGCTGTACTCACCAGGAGTGTCAGGAGTATCCGGGGTGTCAGGAGCGCCAGGTCCATCGGGGATGAAGGGTTCCCACATGGCCCAACCAGTGCGGCTCACATAGAGGTTGATAGGATTGTAGATGATTTCGATCATCACGTAACGGAGATCCGTGGCAGTCCAGATTTCTTGATAGTCAAGGATGGTCTCGAAGCCAGCGTGTTCAACCAAGATGTTGTAGTTACCCTTGCGGAAGCTCGGGAAGCGATAGAAGCCAGACTCAGGAAGAATGATGGGTTCCATCGGGTGGTTGAATTGTTCACCAGGATTGGTGTTGGTGAAGGTCACCTTGGTGCCTTCTGGGCTGTCGGCGCTGTTCATCACAACATTGACAGTGACTTCATCATAGAGATACATATCCTTGTCGATGCAAGGCTTGCAGTCGGTATGCCACACGATTTCGCTTTCGCGATCTTCGAACGGATAGTCAACACGCGGGTTGTTCGGGTTGTCGGCTTGGTTGCCACTGTAGACAGCGCTCACGCCATACTTGTAGACACCAACAGGAGCCTCAGGCCAGCTCACATCGAAGTAAGAGGTGTCAGGACGCCAAACGGTGGCCAAGAACGTGGTGTTCTCATCATTGTAAGGACCATCATTGTAGCAGTCGGTGCGGTAGATGTTGAAGTGGTGCAAGGCACGGCTGTTGGCAACATCTTCAGGATGACCAACGAACACGATGTTGTCGATAGTGAAGCAGTCGCCCTCGGGGTTCACGCTGCTGTCCTTGGTGTAGCTCCAAGTGAAGCTGTGGGTACCAGCAGTGATAGGAGTGCTGAAGGCTTGCCATCCAGCGAGGTCGGCACCATGGCTGAAGATGGTGTTGCCATCCATCACGAAGTCGCAGTGATCCCAGAAGGTGTAAGAACCTTCACCTTGGCAGTTGTATTCGAAGCTGA
>JAEETH010000121.1 GCA_016290215.1 Bacteroidales bacterium | reverse complement strand
AGTTGGCAATTGCGAGGATACAAAATCTACTTATTCCTCTTCCCCCTCTCGCCGAGCAGCGTCGCATTGTGGCGAAGATAGAGGAGTTGATGCCTTTGGTGGAGCGTTACGGCAAGGCGCAGCAGGCTTTGGACCAGCTGAACGAGAGCCTGCCCGCACGTCTGCGGCAGAGCATCTTGCAGGAAGCCATTTTTGGTAATCATGTGGGAATACAATTGTCAGAGATTAAGGATGTTAAGTTGAAAGATGTTTGTGAAATTGTTATGGGGCAATCCCCAGAAGGAAATACATATAACGACTCAAATGGAATAGAGTTTCATCAAGGGAAAGTGGCATTTGGTGAAATGTTTTTAAGGCCTTCAGGAGTGTTTACTACAAGTCCCACCAAATATGCAGAGCCTGATTCTATTGTGGTAAGTGTTCGGGCTCCTGTTGGCACGGCTAACATTACGAAAAGAAAGATATGTATTGGCAGAGGTTTGGCATGTATTAAGCCGAAGCAAGATGCTGATTTAATGTATATCTTTTACTTACTGGAATCGCCAGAGGTTCGTGACTATTTGGAAGATAATTCTACAGGCACAACCTTTAAAGCTATTTCAGGAAAAGTCTTGCAAGAGTTAGAGGTTCCTCTTCCCCCGCTTTCCGAGCAGAAGCGTATAGTGGCGAAGGTGGAGGAGTTGTTTGGGGTGATGAAATAGAGGTTGAGGCTTTATTTTTCAGGGAAAGATTTCATGGCTTCTTTTACAAAGTTGATGCTTTTCAAAACATCCTTTGTATTAGGATGGTCGTCTCCAAGTTTTTTCTTAAGAATTTGGTAGGCTTTGGTGTAAAAATCCAAAGCCTTTGCATATTCACCTTGTTCTCTATACACCCAACCGATATTGTTGTATGAAGTGGCGGTGTCGGGATGCTCCGTTCCGAGGACTTTCTCCCTTATCGTCAAAGCCTTGAAATAGTACTTCAAGGCCTTGCCGTAGTCGCCTTTCTCATCATACACCAAACCGATATTGTTGTAAGAAGTGGCGGTGGAGGGATGCTCCGTTCCGAGGACTTTCTCTCTTATCGCCAAAGCCTTGAAATAGTACTCCAAGGTCTTGTCGTAGTCGCCTTGTGCGTAATACACACCAGCAATATTGTTGTAAGAAGTGGCGGTGTCGGGATGCTCCGTTCCGAGGACTTTCTCCTTTATTGCCAAAGCCTTGAAATAGTACTCCAATGCCTTGTCGTAGTCGCCTTGGACTTTATACACCGCACCGATATTGTTGTAAGAAGTGGCGGTGGAGGGATGCTCCGTTCCGAGGACTTTTTCCTTTATTGCCAAAGCCTTGAAATAGTACTCCAATGCTTTGCCGTAGTCGCCTTGGGCATAAAACACTAAGCCGATATTGTTGTATGACGTGGCGGTGTCAGGATGCTCCGTTCCAGGGACTTTCTCCCATATCGCCAAAGCCTTGAAATAGTACTCCAATGCTTTGCCGTAGTCGCCTTGGGCATAAAACACTAAGCCGATATTGTTGTATGAAGTAGCGGTGTTTTCATGCTCTTTGCCGTACAGTTCCTCAGCAATGGCAATTTGGCGGAGATAGATAGCTTCTGCATCTTTGTATAAGCCGTATTTATACAAGAACCCAGCGTAATCATACAGCAAGTCGGAGTATTTCTCTTTGTCGTAGGCTGTGGCAGCGGCCCATTGGTCGGCTTTCTTGTATAGTTCAATGACCTTGAAGATTCTGGCGGCAATGGTCTCGTCTTCGTTGGCCATCACGGTCTTGGCCTGCTGCAAGAGGTCTTCGATGTCCTTGTGAATTTCCTTCCTCCTTTGTGCTTGTTTCTTTTCGTCAAGCATATATTCATTAAATCGAACATCAGCATTCCTTTCATTGGTGCTTTCTTCATCAATAATTGAAGGTTTCATTTTTCCGAGGAGTTGTCTTTCAAATTTCAGCAGCCCAAGGACAAACTGAGACTCTAAGTCGGTAACGTCTTTGCAGTCATACCAATAAAAGGGCTCTTTTATCAGCCGGTCTTGAAAGTCTTTCAACTCTTGGCTTTTGTCCGCTTCAGGCACAGTGAAACAATAGACATAGATTTCGTGCCTTTTCCTCTTCTGTAATTTCCGCGTCACATCAAATTCATGGACGGTCATGTCTCCAGCCTTGCATTTGAACATGAAGACGGAAACGTCACATCCCCTTATGAGTCTGTCAATCTTGTTTTGTGGTGGTATGCCGGTATTCCCTGAACGGATGTCTTCGCATTTGCATACTTCCACTTCGATGCCGTCCTGTTTGAATATCGGGCGCACGGAGTTCATTAGGTAGTCACCCAAAGTCACCCGTTCATCGTGCAGCTCAGTAATGGAGGAGCCCAAGAATATCTTAATCGTTTGCATGGCCTGAAAGTTTTTGTCCAACGTTATTGGATTGACGGGACAAAGATAGGGAATTTCTTTAAACTTAGGCAAATTCTGGACTGCTTCGTGCTTTGCAGTGACACAAAACGGCAGTGGGGACAAAGTCCTGAAATCGAAGATTCGACGGAGTCAAAGGACGACCCTACCTCACCCCGATATGCAATGTCGGTTTTTCATATTATGATGGATGATACGGCCGCAGCCATAGATCCCATGCCGCCGCACATGCCAGCGTGGGGATGACATGGCTGCTGGAGCCATCCGCATCATGATACAATACCCCAAAATCAATTAATGACAATTCGTGGTACATTAACGGTAATTCGTGTAAAACAACCAACCAATGACATTTCGTTGCAATAGAATTTTCTCCATCCCCTTGCGGGTTTGTGGAAAAGTTGTAATTTTGCAGTGTCGTTTCGGCACGTTATGGACGTACAGCGTCACGGCCCCCAAGGGTAGCAGATAGCACCGGAAGACGAAAAATATTGGCGGTTAGAGCCTCGATAGGTTGTTAGCCGCCAATTTTTGTTTTGTAAAAGGTCTTCATAGCCAACCTTTTCCTTCCTGTACGGGTGCATTCCACATAATAGTATTCTTTTTCCAACGTCTTACGATAGACCACGGTCTCAGGGTACTTTCCCTTCGTGATTTCATCTGCAGCCGCAATAATCATTGGAATAAGGCAGAAATCAGTTTCTGTCATGTTGGGATGCTTCTTTTGTGAGTGCTTCACAGCTGAAATGTCAATCATACGCTGGAATCCTGTCACATCGCAGCCCAACAATGCATTCAACTTTTTCACTTCCTTAGGGGTGGGCTTCCCAAGTATCACCCAACGATTGTTTTCCCATTCTGTTACAGAGGCTTCTCTTACAAGTTTGAGGATGCGTTCTTCAACGCTGACGAAATCTTTTATTTCTTAGCTATCAGTTTGTTTTGCTTCCATGATGCAGGGTTTTTGTGTTTCTGCCGCAAAGATGCATTGTTTGTCAAGATCTATCCGTTGAACAAACGTTTGTAGTCGACTGTAGTCGTTTGTAGTCGTTTGCTGTCGGATAAGTAGCTGGGAATGAAATGGATGTTTTTTTTGTGGGAAACAAATCTTACATGAATCTGTCATAAAAGGATCGCTTCGTGCCTCGCGATGACGCGAAGCGGCAGTGGGGACAAAGTCCTGAAATCGAAGATTCGACGGAGTCAAAGGACGACCCTATCACACCCCGATATGCAATGTCGGGTTTCCATATTACGATGTGCGGATTTTTGGCTGCCGCAGCCATAGATGCCCGTCCTCGCACAAGCCAGCCTCGTCATGACAAGGCAGCCGAAACCTGCCCACGTCGACACGACAAATCCGCCGCCGGGAGGCCGAAAGACGCCCCGACCGGCCATGGAAGCCCCCGTTTTTACCCCTTCCTGGCCCCATGTCTAAGCCATGTGAGAGCCCTTCATTAATATATTAAGGTGCAGGTTTTCCCCGAAAAAACCCGAAACAGAAAAATTTTCCCGCTGACAATCAGCATGATGCGGGAAAGAAAAAAAATAATTGAAAAAAGTGCTTGCGGAATGGGAAAAAGGTAGTACTTTTGCACCCGCTTTCGGAACGGAAGAGGGGACGAAGAGAGGGGAACACGGAAGCGTAAAGTTCTTTGAAAGTCTGAGGCCAGCACAATAGAAGAAGCGCTGACGCCGCGAGGCGTCGCGCGGGAAGGAGCCACCCGGGGAGACCCCCGGGATGGACATCGAGGCGGAACCCGAGATTCAGAATACAGAAATTTGAGTACAACAATACTACAACGAAGAGTTTGATCCTGGCTCAGGATGAACGCTAGCGGCAGGCCTAATAC